>CAYLUS010000113.1:0-2536 GCA_964386975.1 uncultured Methylococcus sp. | reverse complement strand
CCTTCCCAAAACCGTATGACCCTGGGAAGCCCGCCATTATGCGTAGATCAGTAGGGTAGGTCAAGAGGTGATCGCATTTATTTCTCAAAGGCCGACCCATGAGCCTCCCCAACGCGCGCTCGGTTGAGTCAGCGGGCGTTTACCTTCACACTCCCGTCTCGTCACACGATCGAATGGAGCCTCCAGATGAGCAATCCGCTGCCCGACTTTCCAAGTGTCGAATTTGCGCCGATGGATGGGGGCCTCACCAAGATTATCGCGAGCACTCCCCTCGGGCGCGTGTCGATTCTCGATCAAGGTGCCCAGATTCTTGAATGGACTCCTCGGGATTCTCCCTCGGTCCTGTACCTCTCACCTGACTCCCCGCCACGGCCCGGCAAGTCTCCCCGTGGGGGCATCCCAATCTGCTGGCCTTGGTTTGGCGCGGCGATGCCCCCCCTGCCTCAGACGGCCCCAGCGCATGGCTTTGCCCGAAACCAGCTCTGGCGACTTCGCGAGATCAGCTACCCGGCCAGCCGGACACTGAGCCTTCGCTTTGAACTCCCGGCTGCCGCCCAGCCGGATTACTGGCCCACGCCCGTGCGGCTCTCGCTCTCCATTCAGATTCGGGAGTCACTTGAGGTCGAACTGCTGACCCACAACGAAGCAGACCTGTCCATCACCATCACTGAAGCGCTCCATACCTATTTCCGGGTTGGCGATGTCCGCAAGACAACTGTGGAAGGCCTCCAGGGAACCCGCTTCATCGACAAGCTTCAAGATGGCACCCCCGCCCAACAGGACGGAAGCGTAACGATTGATCGCGAGATCGATCGCATCTATCTCAACACCCCGCATACGCTCAGAATCAATGACCCCCTCCTTGGACGCCGAATCCTCATCGAGAAGTCCGGAAGCCATTCAACGGTTGTCTGGAATCCCTGGATTGAAAAGGGGCTTGCGCTGGGCGACTTAGGTACCGAAGGTTATTTGCAGATGCTCTGCGTCGAGAGCGGAAACATGGATCCTGCCGGCATCGAAATCGCTCCCGGCGACACCCACAGGCTCTGGGTGCGCTATTCGCATGAACCGCTTCTACGCGGCAACTGATCCTGATCATGGGGGACCTTGAGATCCTGTGGCAGGATCCAAGACTGATCGCCATCAACAAACCCTCGGGTCTTTTGGTACACCGCTCTGAAATCGATCGCCACGAGACACGGAATGCGCTTCAACTTCTAAGGGATCAGGTTGGCCGACGCGTGTATCCTGTCCATCGCCTGGATAAACCCACATCCGGCGTGCTGATTTTTACCTTTGATGCCGACATGGCGCGTGAGATGGGCGACGTCTTTACTCAGCGACGGGTCGAAAAAACCTACCTTGCCATTACGCGAGGCATTTTGCCTGACCACTGCCGCATCGATTATCCGCTCAGGGAGACACTTGACCGATACACCGATTCAAAGGCAGATCCAGACAAAGCCCCGCAAACGGCGCTGACCCGAATACAGCGCCTGAGCGCGCATGAAGTCAGCGCCCCGGCGGGCCGCTATCGCACAGCGCGTTTTTCAGTCGCAAGAATCAACCCTGAAACCGGTAGAAAACACCAGATTCGCCGACACCTAAAGCACATCTTTCACCCCATCGTCGGCGATACAACCCATGGAGACGGCGCCCAGAATCAGTTTTTCAGGGCCCACTTTGGGGTGAGCCGTCTCATGCTCCACGCCCACACGCTGACCTTTACGCATCCAGGCAGCGGGGACCGGATTGAAATCACGGCGACGCTTCCAAGGGACATACAGGACGTGATCGATTTGATGCCTCCGTTTATCAGGGACGGGACTCAAGCGCCCGAGCCTCCGTCCTGAAGGCGAGCGACTGGTTATAAGCACCATTCACCATGACAGACTCAACCAATGGAGGACGGGCCGGCTTTACCGATGACCACTCAAGGGTAAATCCCGCGCTGCTGCCGCCGGAACGGTCCGACTCGGGCAAGAAGAAAGTGCTTGCCGCCATCGGAGCAATTATCCTAGGTGCATCGAGGTATCGCCTAACGACCCGCCCGCCCCCATCGATATAGTCGACGCGAAGTAAGCGGATTTCCTCATCTGCGTCGAGATTCCGTATGCTGACCGTGGCCGAAAGGGGGACGGTGGCCCCACGGCTGCCATAGGGCACCTCTGAAAACACCGGCAAAAACAGCGATTGGCCGCGCAGAGGGCCATCCGCCAGCGCCAAAGAGGTCGCCCCAATCCAAATAAAGAAAACGATTAACCCGCCTCTGGTTGCCATCACCCATCCCCCCGCTACATTTTGAACATCCGCCCATCACCCAGGATCCAGTCCACCGCTTCTAAATGACGAATTTCCGAGGTAGGATCCCGAATCAATCTCCGCTTCGCTGGAATTTTTTTTGAATCCGGCAGTCAGAGACGATGTTGGTGGGCAATTATCACCAACTTTTAAGTCAACACTAAGCGTTTGGAGGTTAACATGGCAGCTACAACTGCAGGTATTGCGGCAGATCGTCCGCTTCTCGACAAAGGTT
>CAYLUS010000112.1:0-2553 GCA_964386975.1 uncultured Methylococcus sp. | reverse complement strand
CTCAGTTGCCTTTACCGCCAAATCAAAAAAAGGCCGCTTCAGGGCCTTTTGTAGTTGGCTGTTGAAAAGCGCGTAATTCTGGCGGTTAGACGCACAAATACTGAGAGGTCCCAGATGGGGCCTTTTTTAGGTTTAAGGGGAAGGAAATTAGGCGGGGGTGACAGTCACGAGACCCTCAGGTAGAAGGATGACTGCCGATTGAAACCGTATCCGTTCACGCGAATCAGGCGGCCTGACAGTTTTCCAGGCGATGTGATTCCGGGATTTGATAGAGATGATCGATTGGCAGCCTGATTGTGACAGGCTCTTTTCTGATTCCCTGTTCGCAGACGGCACGGAGGAGCGTATACGCGCATAGTTCAAGGCGTCTGCAGCTTTCAGAGACCGTCATGACTCGGGCACGGAATAGATCACCCCGCTCGGACTGACTGAAGAAACTGGTTTTACGCCAGATGACGTACGGCCGAAGTGCCCGCTCCGCGGTGTTGTTGGTGAGGTCGAGACCCGGCGATTCCATGAATCGCCATAGCATGGGCTCTACTTTGAGCAGATCCCCGCAGGCATTCCCGGTCCGTAGCCCCTTGTGCTGGGACATGCTCTGCTCAAGGGTGACCCTAAAATTGACGCGGGCATCCAGTAGTCGTTTTCGGTAATGTTCGGACTGATAGTGGCTCTTTCGCCATCGATGCTCGAGTTGAATGATGATTCTGGCGAATCGAACCAGCCAGAGACCAAGGATTCCAGGGTCGCCCTTGCGACCGGAGATCCGTTCCAGATTTCGGATGATGTGCGCCCAACACAGTTGGCGCTGATTGGAAGGGTGGGTGCCATAGGCCCCGTGGCGGTCGGACACGAGGATGCCAGCGAAACTGTCGAGCAAGAGCTTTGCCGCTTTCTTGCCCCGAGAGGCATGCACGGTATAGAAGGCGAGCTGTTCTGTGCAGAGCACCCAAAGCCAAAGGCGATTCTTTTCCCGGAAGTGGGTTGTTTCGTCGGCATGTGCCACCGGGGCCTTTCGGACTGTTTCACCGATATGGTCGTAGAGGGGCTCAAGCCACGCTGCCACAGGCTCCTGGGATTCGCTGATGGCACCGGTGCTGAACTCGAGCCCCCATTGCATGGCGAGTAGCGACTGAATATTACGGGTGCTCATGCGGAACTGACCGCTCATGAGTGCGATCCAGGCAATCAGGCCAGGCCCCATCTGACCGGAGGGAGTTTCTCTGGGAAGTTTCGCGATGATGGAACGATCGCAACAGGGGCAGGTTCCACCGAAGCGCTGGTGTTCGGTGACGGTATAGCGGATCTGCGGGAGATCAAAGATTTGATGACGATCCTTGGGCTCCACATCGAGAACGAACTCGCCACCGCATGGACAGCGGGTATCCGGGAAATGGCGCTCGATTTGATCGACCTCGGATTGAGGCACCACTTTGCGGGTATGACGGACATGGCCGGGTTGGGCGCCCCGTTTCCTTTCGGAAGGCTTGCGGTGGCGTTCTTGCTTGGCTTTGCCGGAAAGGCGATCCTGACTCGGAGGCAGGGATGAGTTTTGTGAGTTGGCCTGAAGGCGTTCGACGGTCTCGCGAAGCTGCTGAACCAGATTCCATAGACCGGTAATGATCTTGAGCGCCTCCTTCAGCGTTTTAGGGGGCTCTGGACATTCGAGGAATTGCTGCTTACGGGCCATGCGTTATTGTAAGGCCTGATTTTTTCAGCGATTTTTAGCTCCTGAGCCGCGTTTATAGCCCTGAAAAAAATGAGGCGCCGGAGGGTGTGCTTGATCTCGCGGAAATCGACGAGCGTTTGGCACCCGGGGCCGGAGAGGGGCTTACAGGTTAATCAGGTGGGGTCTGCAAAAATGGCCGTTTCGAGGCAAAAACCCTGTCAAGCCCTAATTGCAGTTTTTGCGAATTATTTTTTGGATCGGATCTTTTTGAGGGTCCGGACGTTCGCGCCCGCATCCTGAGTCGCCTGCAGCTGTCTGGCTTGCTCGCCTCAGAGAGGCAATCGTTTCATGGAGAAGTCGGATTGTCTCGGCAGCCGCATCCAGAGATGTTGGCATGGCGGGTTTAGCGGTGAGGATGGACCTGAAGGATGGCTTTTTCATGATTGGGATAATGCCAATCATCAACCAAGGTAGCAATGGCGTGAACGGTTACGGCACTGGCTCCCGCTTGATGGTTGTCACCACTGGCGGTTAAAGTGGCGCTGATCGGACTTTTCACGTGCAGATCAGGGTGGCCCCATCGGGTGGGAAGTCTCGATCGACGATTTCAATCCACAAGAGGTCTTTTTCGATGAAAGCGACACCCCATTTTCCGATTATTCGAGGTGTTCTCCTTCTTGTTCTTGCGCTGAGCCTCTCTGCTTGCAACTCGGGCTGGTGGAACGGCTTTATTCACAGTGGCGGTCATGGGGCGCTCAAGCAGGGAAAACCCTGAAGCCCCTTGTTTCAAGATATAGAAGTCCTCATGGGTTCGCTCGCATCGCAATGGCAACCCTTGAAACGGCAATCCAACCGATACTTCTGCCATTCGAACCATGACGAAC
>CAYLUS010000111.1:0-2593 GCA_964386975.1 uncultured Methylococcus sp. | reverse complement strand
TGATGCCTGGATGCAGAGCGATCTCGATCGGGATGCTTATGCAGTGGAGAATAGGGTAGCCCCCTCCACATTTCGCAACTGGATCGGCAATTACGCCTACCTGAAAGACACTGCCAAACCCGTCGCCTCAAAGGCGCTGGTTCCGATTCGGATCAACTTAGCAAAGACCGTGCGCCTGGAGTGTCCCTCCGGCCGGGCCTGGATTTTCCCTGAGGAGATCAATCCGGATTGGATTGCTTCCGTGATCCGGAGGGTCGAATGAAGCTTGGGGACGTCGCGGTCTGGCTTGCGTCAGAACCGGTCGACATGCGCAAGGGGGCCGACACATCCCCAAGAGAGGGCATGTCTTTAAATCATTCTGCGGAGATAAACGACTCACGACCATGCGACTTTCACGGCAATTCGTCGTCATGGCAGAAACTGCAGGATGCCCCGATCTGAAATTCCATGATCTTAGGCATGAAGCAACCTGTCGCCTTTTCGAGCGCATGAAGCTCTCAGACGTACAAATCTCCCTAATCACTGGTCACAGGGACCCTAGGATGCTTCGTCGGTATTCGAATCTTCGAGGATCAGACCTAGCTCAACGTCTCTGGTAGGTTACTGTATCAACGCGACACTGGTCGCTCCCCAGATCCCCTTCCAGACTTGGGGTCAGGCCTCTCCTATCTATCCTCAGATGATAAGAACATAGGATGGCATCTTTTGATGGCCTCGAAAATCTGCTTGACCTTCACGATCAGGTGATTGAACAGTCGTTCGGCTACTGGATAAAGAAGATATGTTCGTCTTGACAATAAAACCCAAGACCCTTAGGTTTTCTATCTGCCTACCGTACTGACCATTTTTGGGCTGCGCGTAGTGATCTATCCGAATGATCATCGACCTGCCCACGTTCATGTCATCGGGAACGGCTGTGAGGCTGTCTTCAACTTGTGTTGTCCCGCAGGCATACCTGAATTACGCGAGAACTATGGGTTCTCGCGTAAAGATCTGGTGAAGATTGCTGATGAACTGGATTCCAACCTGGAATTCCTTTGTAAGCGATGGAGGGAAATACATGAAGATCACTGACGATGTGCTGGAAGCGGCGAAACATCGGGCTACTGAAAAGAAGGCTACGTTCCCAGCCGCTATATCTGTGCGATATGACCGCCGAATTTCACGCGTTGTGATCGTGCTGGATTCAGGGCTGGAAGTGGCTTTTTCTCCAAAATTGGCCCAAGGCCTTGAACAAGCGCACCCCGATGATTTGTCGAATGCTGAGATTAGCCCTTCCGGCCTTGGTATTCACTTCCCCCGGCTTGATGCCGACATTTACTTGCCCGCACTCCTTGAAGGCTTTTTAGGTTCGAAGTCTTGGATGGCTGCAGAGAGAGGCAAAAAGGGTGGTTCGGCCTCCACGGAGGCTAAAGCAGCCGCATCGCGGAAGAATGGCAAGCTGGGTGGTCGCCCCAAGAAGCCGAAGGAATTGGTTGCTTAACCACAGCACTTCCCACAGGTCCAGTAATCCAAGCATGGGAATGGTGCCTTCAAAGGATCTTCCTCATGGCATTCGCTATTCACTCACCCTTCATGAACCTTACGGCAAGAATGTGCTCTGTTATGACAACGCTCATGCCGTGAAGCCTCCCAAAAAGTTCAAGTAGGCTGAAAGAAACCTTCCATATGAGCACAAACATCGGAACATGAGTAACAAGGGCGACCCTTACGAATATCAAAGCGCCCACCAGCTGCTGACCGATTTCTTTGTGGATGTCGACGCATTCCTGTCGGAGATTGACAAATGAAAGTCATCAGAATCGGGATCATGCCCCAAGAAAAAATCAGGGAGAGAACTCTCGCTATTGCGCGTGGGGAGATGAAACCGCAACCTAGTGACCCTAAGATCTGGTTCACATCAATGCGATCGCTCGCTGAAGTGCTAAGTGATGACAATCGTGCATTGCTGATGGTTATCCATGTTCAGTAGCCCCACTCTATCTCATCACTTACGACCGTAACGGGTCGAAAAGTCAGCAATCTCTCATGAACACTCAAACAATGTCTCACTACGGCTTCGTTGAGATGAGACGTGAAAAAAACTTCGTGCGTCCGGTTGTTGAGTCAACAGACTTCATAATTCATGCTGGATGAGTATCTGAACCCTTTCGCATGGGGTAGGTCAGATTCCGAACCTTGCGCTCCAAGATTGGTAAACGAGGCATTTGAAAGCTCCCTGACTCGTAATCAATCCTCTAAGAATTCGCATCATGAAAATGCGAATTCCCTTCCTTCTTTTCTCAGCCTTTCAACACGAAGGTCATACTTTCGAGGCAGACAGATCCACGTTTTTTCATGATAAGGAACGTGGATGGTTCTGGCGTGAGGAATTCATTGAACCTCCACTCCCAAAACCCAAAAAGGAGAAGCACCCCACTCCGATTCCGGCACGTGACTCTACTGAGGAGATTCAGCCTCTTTCGTAAGCCTCCAACGGATACACCTACCGTATCCTGCCACTGACTTTTAGGATCTGACCTTTATTTATCTTCGATGAAGAGGTCGCTTTGGTGGGATGGGTTTTTCGGTGTGATGTCCTTGGGCTCCAGCC
>CAYLUS010000110.1:0-2596 GCA_964386975.1 uncultured Methylococcus sp. | reverse complement strand
TACGTCGACCATTGTATATCATCTGAGGCCCTCTAGCACGGATCGGCGTCCGCTTTGGGTCGCCTTGAGTCTCCGAAGCTTTATTGATGCTCTCACCTGATCCCCGCATCACGAAACACATCGAGTTGCCTTCCGTGGCCCCTATCCAAATTTGAGAAACTCACACCTAGAAGCCTAACCTTCCGGTTCCCAGCCTCAGTTTTAGCTAAAAGCGCTGAAAGATATTCGCTTGTATCCCACTCTGATGAGAACGATTGCGCAATGGTGATGGACCTCGTGACTGTCTCAAAGTTTTCGTATTTCACCTTGAGAGTGATGGTTGATCCTCCTGACTGGCGCGCGTTCATCTTGTAGAGCACTCTCTCTGAGAGTTTGCTGAGTTGTTCCAGCATCTCTGACACATCCGACAAATCCCGCTCGAAGGTAATCTCAGCCCCCCATGACTTTCTTATGCGATCAGGATTGACCGGACGATCATCTACACCCTGTGCTATCAGATAGTAATGACGGCCAGACTTACCAAACTGTTCAGTTAAGAAGTCCGATGTTTGCCTCCCAAGATCTGATCCAGTGAGAATGCCAAGACGTTTCATCTTTTCCTCCGTGGCGGGGCCAATTCCATGAAATGCTCCGATTGGCATTTCGCGGATGATCTGAATGGCATGCTCGGGAAGGATGACGCAAAGTCCGTCCGGCTTTTGTCGATCTGAGGCAATCTTGGACAGAAACTTGTTATAGGACACGCCTGCTGATGAGGTAAGCCCTGTCTTCTGCCGGATTTGACGTTTAATTTCTACTGCAATGAGTGTTGCGGATCCCTGCATCACATCTGAGCCAGTAACATCGAGGTATGCCTCATCGAGAGAGATCGCTTCTACCCTGTCGGTGAACCCGAGAAAGATATCTCTAATTTCAGAAGAGACCTCCCGGTAAACATCAAATCGGGGGCGTACAAAGATAGCTTCTGGACAAAGACGCCGCGCATAACTCGCAGGCATGGCTGAGCGAATACCAAACTTTCGGGCTTCATAACTGCAGGTAGCAACAACACCACGGGAATCCGGCGACCCACCCACTATGATCGGTTTCCCTCTTAACTCGGGAAAGTCACGCTGCTCCACAGAGGCATAGAAAGCATCCATGTCAACATGAATGATTTTCCTCATGAACTTCATCTGTATTGTGGATTTTGAAGCCTAACCGTCTCTTACCTCGTCATCAGGAGGGGAATCAAATCCAAGAGTGCTTGGACCAGAACTCGCTTGGCGTGAGGATCGGATAACGGTCTGAGAGCATCAATAAATCCTTGTCACCGGTGATGAGGTAATCGGCTTTCGAGGACTTTAGCCCTGCCAACAAGGTTCCAAGCACCGGTTGATCCATAGGATCACGTAAGTCTTTGTCTTCACCAACTTCTGGTGTAACAGACTCGGCCTGTATGGATAAGATATCGATCAGATCGTTGATTTCAAGTTCTGACAATCCATGGCGGTGAGCCAGACGCGGCAAAACACGACGCAATTCATCCAAAATGAAATCGGAGAGCAGGACTTCGATAGCGCCATGTCGCCAAGATGCAATGATCTTCCCAGGAATACTGGATGGGTACGCAATTCCTGAAAGTAGAACATTCGTATCTAAAACAACTCGCAATGTCGGCATTGAGGAGACGCCTATTCCGCGCCAATGTGGGTGGTAGACCTTTCTGCCTCGACCGCAGCATTGATTTCAGCTAGCCCAACCTCCTCAGGCACACTCTCAAAGCCAGACTCAACCCGCTGACACAGAGCATCAAACCGATCCTGAAGACGTCGAATCCGGTCAAAAAGGCGTGTGTCAATCAACGCCGCCACGGGCTTACCATCCTTGCTAATCAGGACACTGTCATGCCGATATTGCACCTGATTTAACATTTCGCCCAAGTTCTGCCGAAAGGCAACCGCATTGGTTTCAGTAATCATAGTGACACCACTGAGATCATAATGACCAGAGCGGTCATTATGGTGCTAGGCGACCTCTAATTCAAGGCAAGGCGATCTAAACAAAAGACAGCAATTTTGAGGAGAATGAAGCCTCCAGATGAGTGCGATCACGAGATCTGATGGTCCCGTAATCAAGTTGGATGTTGGCCGTTAGGCCATCACTCAAGCTGAACATGCACACTTCCGTTTTCAACTGATTTGATGGCCATCATCAAGATCATGATGATCGTAGCCTTTGATTCTTAGGGGTAGCGAGAGCCAAGCGCGTTGCTTAGGCCCTCGCTGAAGATGATTCGTTTTCCTCGAAGCGTCATTCTCTTCGATGGCTAGAAGTCATCCTCATCCTCATCATCTTCATGTCGGCAAGAACTCGCCCATCCATAGGTGTCGTGGTCAAGTTTTTTCGGACACTCCGATAAGTTCTTTTTCAGTCATTGAGCGCTCATAGGTGTTGGGGGACCCCCAATTTCGAATAGCGCAGAAAGATATTCAAATGTATCCAACTCCGATGAGAACCTTTGCGCAATGGTTATCGACCGAGTAACTGTCTCAAAATTTTGTATTTGACCTTTAGGGTGATGGTTGACCCTGCAGACTGACGTGCATTCATTTTA
>CAYLUS010000109.1:0-2697 GCA_964386975.1 uncultured Methylococcus sp. | reverse complement strand
GGTACTCACGGATCGGCGTCTCGTTCTTTTCCGCGCGGCGCGATTTACTGGCCAAGAGGCCGAGCATCCGATCGGAGTCTCTGACGGATGAGACTTCAGGATTGGTGACGACGATCGCATCGTCGGCAAAATACATGGCCAGATGTGCGCCCCGTTCAATACCGGCCGGTGAGTCACAGACAATGTAGTCAAAATTTTCCGACAGCTCGTTGAGAACCCGTTCGACGCCATCGAGCGTGAGTGCGTCTTTATCGCGGGTTTGTGAGGCTGGCAGGATGAAGAGGTTTTCGCAACGTTTGTCCTTGATGAGTGCCTGGTTCAGGCTCGCTTCGTTGTTGATCACGTTGACGAAATCGTAGACCACTCGCCGCTCGCAGCCCATGATCAGATCAAGATTCCGAAGACCGATGTCAAAGTCAATGACGGCGGTTTTGTGCCCTCTGAGTGCCAGACCCATGGAAATGGCCGCACTGGTTGTGGTCTTGCCGACGCCCCCCTTGCCAGAGGTCACTACGATGATTCTTGCCACAAATAGTCTCCTGATTCTCGATAAGACGTGAAGGGTTTTAAAGCGGGGTGACCACCAGGCCATCGCCATTAAAGGCGACCTGAACCAGTCTGCCCTGATGGGAACGGTCCTCATCCTCGCTGGTCCGGTAATGCCCTCCGATGGCAATTAGCTGCGCCTTGAGGTCGCTGCAGAAAATGCGCGCCTCCAGATTGCCCTGAACGCCCGCCAGCGCCCGTCCCATGAGCGCGCCGTACACATGGATGTTGCCATCGGCCATGATTTCCGCGCCGGGGCTGACTTGCGACAGGACGATAAGATCGCCGCCGGCCGCATAAATGCGCTGGCCGGAGCGCACCGGTTGGTCGACGATTTTGGTCAAGGCCGTTTGCGGCCGGGGTGGCGGCAGGGGTCGGCGTGGCTGGTTTTTTGAGCCTGAGGCTTGGGATGGCTGTTCGGTCCGCACCTCGGCCAGCACGGCGACCTTTTCAAGCTTGGCTTTTTTTTGCTGCGCAGGTGAGCCCCCGCGCATGCCCACTGGAGAGAGCGCATGCGCCGATATGCATTCGAGCAAGGCGCCAAAGTCCAGCGAATCGCGCCCGCTCTCATCGAGTTCGCCGAGGTCGATGATGACCGGGGCATTTTTGAAAAAGTCGGGCGCTTTGCCGATCTTGGCGTCCAGCTGGGTCGAGATATCGGCCAGATCCGGATTCAGAATTTTTAAAATAGGCAGGGTGATCGATCCTGATTTCAGCTCGATGGCGCCTTGAGCGGTTGGGGAATTCGACATGAGAGGGTCGGTGAGGAGGAAACCGAAGGATTATTATTCTAGCATTTCCCCCCAAGAGGGCGGGGGCTTTCAACTCCGGATAAGGCGCTCCTAAAAGGCTCAGGAATGAATACAAAATTTCCAATGGTCAAACCGGATTACTTCGGTAACAGCCTCGTCAACCTCATGGTCTCCCTCGGAGAGGCCTTCGGTCGGCCCGCGGTCGATTACCCGCCGCTGGGCTTACTTTCGGATGTGGCGCTGTCACGCGCAAAGAATGTGGTGCTGATCCTGGTGGACGGTTTGGGTGATGCGCTCTTGCAAAAGGTGGGCGGGGGCAGCGTGTTGGGCGCACATCGCCTCGGCCGGCTCACCTCGGTGACCCCCTCGACCACGGCCACCGCCGTCACCACGGTGATGACCGGTCTTGCACCTCAACAGCATGGCCTGACCGGCTGGCATATGTTTTTTCAAGAGCTCGGTGCCATTCTCGCCGTGTTGCCGGGACGCGCCCGCTACGGGGGCGTTGGCTTGGCCGACGCCGGGATCGATGTGGCCGCCTTCTTCAATCACCCCTCCTTTTTCGATGGGCTCTCTGGGAAAAGCATCGTCTTTTCGCCCAAGGCCATCGAAGGTTCGGCCTTCAATCGCGTTCATGTCGGATCGGCCGAATCCAGGCCTTATGGCAGTCTTGGGACTTTTTTTGATGGAATGCGCGCCAGCCTCTCGCCGGATGAGAAACGCCACCTGATTTACGGGTATTGGTCGGATCTCGATCACATTGCGCACACATCCGGCAGCCTCAGCGGCGCCTGGGCTGATGCCTTTGAGGCGTTTGATCAGGCGTTTTCCCGCTTTCTTGAATCGCTTGCCGGGACGGACACCGTGGTTTTGGTTACTGCCGACCATGGGTTCGTCGATATCGGTCCGAATGACACCGTGGATCTTGATCACCATCCCGCGATACGCAGTTGCCTGACCATGCCCCTCTGCGGCGAGGGTCGCCTTGCCTATGCCTATGTGCGGCCGCGCTGGACAGATCGCTTTGAGGAGCGGATCCGCCTGGAGTTAGGGGATCAGGTGCATCTGGTTCCATCCCATCAGCTGGTTGAGGAGGGCTGGTTTGGTCTTGGAACGCCCCACAAGGCGCTGCTACAACGCGTTGGCGATTACGCGCTTCTGATGCGCCAGCCGATGCTCATAAGGGACTATCTGCCCTTTGAGCGCCGTCAGCCGATGGTCGGGGTTCATGGGGGGGTCAGTCCCGATGAAATGTGGGTTCCCCTGGTCGTGGCGTGTCCCTGAACGAAAAAAGGCGGGCTAAGCCCGCCTTTTTTCCTATAACGTCCCGCTGATCAGATGCCAGCGCCCTTGGCCGCCTGAACGTTGGATCCATTAGACGCGGATGGCTTGTTGGGTT
>CAYLUS010000108.1:0-2701 GCA_964386975.1 uncultured Methylococcus sp. | reverse complement strand
AGCTGACGGGAGCGGTACGCGTGGGTCTGGATGATAGCTTCTTCGCGCTGGGGGGACATTCCCTGCTGGCGATGCGGTTGGTGGCGAAGGTTCGGGAGCAGCTGGGGGTTGATTTGGCCCTCAGAACGCTTTTTGCCAAGCCCACGGTAGCGGCCCTGGCGGAGGCGCTGGAAGAGGATGCGGTGGCCGCTGCAGAGCCGATTCGCCCTGAGGTGGAAGTCGGCGAAGGGGGCACGGGGGATGCCCGCGTGCTGTCCTATGGCCAGCTGCGGATGTGGGCGCTGGATCGGATTGAGGGGGGCACCTCAAGCTACAACATGCCGGCTGGATTCCGGGTGCAGGGTGATCTCGACCGAGCGGCGCTGGTGGCCGCCCTGGCGGATGTCATGGAGCGGCACGAGCCGTTGCGGACCGTCGTTGTTGAGGACGGTGGGGAAGTCAGGGGCCAGCTCCTGGAGCTGCCTGAGGCGTCGGCGCTTCTGTCCGTTGAGGATTTGAGCGGTCTGGAGACCGAAGCACAGGAGCGTCAGGTTCGACAGAGCCTACGCAGGGAGGCGAACCGGGTCTTTGATCTTGCCCACGACCCCCTGTTAAGGGCGCACCTGATTCACTTGGGTGCAGCGGATCACGCACTGATTCTGGTGATGCACCACAGCGCCGGCGACGGAGTGTCAATCGCTGTCTTCCTGAGGGACCTGGAGCAGGCCTATGCCAGTCGGCGTCGGGGCGTGGCACCCAGCTATCCCGCTCTGAAGATGCGTTATGCCGATTTTGCGGCGTGGCAACGGCGCTGGTTGGAACAGCATGGTGAGCTGGATCGGCAGCTCGCCTATTGGCGAGAGGCGCTTCGTGATGCACCGGAGCTTCTGACCTTACCGACAGATTACGCCCGTACCGCCGACCGCAGTCATCAGGCCGGGGCGGTGGCTGTCGAGATCGAGTCGCGGACGGCGAAGGCGTTGGAAGGTCTTGCCCAGCGGCACGGGACGACGTTGTTCGCGGTGTTGATAGGACTGTATGGAGCCTTGCTGGGTCGTCTGTCGCGCCAGGACGATGTGGTCATTGGTTTCCCCATCGCGGGCCGGACGATGTTGGCGACCGACGATCTGGTCGGGTTCTTTGTGAACACGCTGCCGCTACGACTGGAGCTGTCGAAGGCGTTGCGTGGTGAAGACCTGATTGAGCTGTCGAAGCGGGTGAACCTGGAAGCATTGTCGTATCAGGAGGTGCCCTTTGACCGACTGGTAGAGGATCTAACCACGACCCGTTCGCTGTCGCATACGCCGATATTCCAGGCGATGTTGGCTTGGCAGAACCAGGATGAGGGTCACTTTACCTTGGGTGAGGGGCTGGTCATCGACGGTGTTCCAACGGGACTGGAACGGGCGAAGTTTGATGTGACGCTGGGTCTTGCCCCGCAGTCTGACGGATCGATTCGCGGTGAGCTGGAGTATGACGCGAGTTTATTCACGGAGTCGACGGTGGCCTCGTGGGCGAGGCAGCTGGTGCGCATGGCGGAAGGGCTGGTGGCGGCGCCGGCGGCTCGGCTGATTGCGTTGCCTTTGGTGGAGGCTGACGAACGCGCGCGGGTGATTTTTGAGTTCAATGACACGGCTCACGCGCTTCCTGCGCAGACACTGCCGGATCTTTTTGAGGGGCAGGTGAGGAGGAGCCCTGCTGCGACGGCGCTGATTTATGAGTCGGAGGAGCTTAGCTATCTGGAGCTGGATGGGCGTTCGAACCAATTGGCCCATGCTTTGGTGGAACGGGGGATTGGAGCGGAAGACATTGTTGCGATTGGGCTGGAGCGCTCGATTGAGATGGTGGTGTCGCTGCTGGGGGTATTGAAGTCTGGAGCGGCGTACTTACCGCTGGATCCGGATTACCCGGTGGAGCGTCTGAGGTTTATGTTGAGTGACAGTCGAGCGAAGGGGCTGATCACGAGCGGTGGGGTTCTGGAGCGTCTGGGCGTGGTGGATCTGGGTCTGGAGACGCTGGTGTTGGATGAAGGTGAGATGCGGCGGTATCTGGAGGGGCTGCCGCGGACGTCGCTGAGTGATGAGGAGCGTGTGAGGCCGCTGACGCCCTGGAACCTGGCGTATCTGATTTACACCTCTGGCAGTACCGGAAGACCCAAGGGGGCAGGGATTCGTCATCTCTCCTTAATCAATCTTCTCGTTTCTTATCATGAGATTTCTTCAGGAAGGCCATCGCTTAGGGGCACTTTAAATGCCGGTCTTAGTTTTGACGTATCCATTTGGGAGGTATTCTCACGCCTGCTCAACGGTAGCTCTATCACGATTGGTATATCAGGCATTGATGACATTCACCTGCTTGTCAATGACATTCAAGAGAATCAAATAAATTCGATATATATCCCTGCGGGAGTCGTTAGTATTTTCTCAGATACCGCTAAAATGGTTCAAGGAACAATTAACGCCGAGGAGATTCTTACAGGTGTTGAGCCATTGAGTTGTCAGGCTCTCCGTGATTTACGTTCTGTGATTGAGGTGCCGCTGATAGTCAATGGTTATGGGCCGGCCGAATGCACCATTTGTTCTTCTTGGCATGTCATAAGAGAAACAGCACCTGACGGCGTTAATGTTCCCATTGGTTCACCGATCTGGAACACGCAGATTTATGTGTTGGATGCGGGCCTGAGTCCTGTGCCGGTGGGATCGGTGGGCGAGCTTTACATTGC
>CAYLUS010000107.1:0-2736 GCA_964386975.1 uncultured Methylococcus sp. | reverse complement strand
GGGTTTCCAGTGCCGAATTCGATTGCGGTGAAAAGTCGAGGGTCCTTTGTCCGTCCCAATCGATATCCTATTGGCGTCTGAGTGAGGAGCTGATGTATCAACAAAACGCCAATCTTCTCCTTTTTGCTGCAGCTTTACAGATCGGCTATCTCATTAGTTCATCCCTTCATCTTCCGTCCCATGCCAGAAGCACAACCTGGAAAATCTGGGTCTTTGGTTGTGCTTGTCTCTCCATTGGTCTTTTGATGCTCAGTCATCAGTTTTATCACTTATCGACCAATCTCAATCCGGACGGACCATTTTTTGAGGTGGGGTTTGGTTTTTGCCTTCTGGGTGCGATGAACGTCTTTTACCTTTTTGATGATCTTCAAGGCGTTTCCAAGAAAAAAAGCCTCATTGAGATATTTATCTTTCTTTTTGTGGGGAACCTCGTGTTAGGCTCCGGGGGGACCTTTGTCGATCGTTTGATCGCCAAAGATATCGTGTTGATTTTTTATGTGCTCTGGTTCTTGCGAAAAGTCATGTCGTTAAGGGCGAGGAAAACATTAGTAGAGGCGGAACCACTTCTCTTTTCGGCCATCATTTTTCTTGTTTTTTCCCTCTATTACTTATGGGTTTTCCTGGATTATCGATTCTCTGATGCGGTGCCGGAGTATCTTGTAAAGACCTTTATTGAGTCCATGGATATTCAGGTTGTCATCACGATATTTATCTATATGACGCTAGGCTTTCACTGGACCAGCGAGGGCGCCAAGGCCAGCCTTAAATACAAGTTGGACAATGAACGAATTACAGGACTTTTGCAGGAGAAAGATCTTCTTATCCAGAATCTGTTGAAGGCGAATGTCTTGGTCGAATCGGGAGCCCTCTCTGCAGGGATCTCTCATGAACTCAACCAGTTCCTCTCGGTGATTCAGGTGAATTCTGAGCTTGCAATTCATGCGCTTCATAAAGCCGAGCCGCCTGAGGTTGTGGAGGAATATGTTGAAAACGTCATCAAGTCCAACCAATCGGCGGCTACCCTGATTTCGAGCTTGAAAAGGTTTTTCTCAAAACGTGAAGACGTGCCACAACTCGGTGTCATCGATGAACTCATTTCGGAAGCGATTGATCTTTATCGCGATCGATTGAAGAAATCGAAGATTGAGTTGGAATTGAATTTGGCGGCAAAAGAAGAGGTCACCCTATGGAGGCCCTTGATGCGACAAGTCATTGGGAACCTTTTGGTGAATGCCATCGAAGCGCTGGATCTCATTTCACGGAACGATAAGCTGATCCGGATCAATAGCCAAATCACCCATGGGCAACTTGAGTTTTCGATCTTCGATAATGGGCAAGGCATTAACGAGGCGCTGGCAGGGGATGTATTCAGCCTTTTTCAGACCTCGAAGAACCATGGTACAGGGCTGGGTCTGTGGCTCTCGGTGCACATCGTGGAAAAGCATCATGGGTGCATCAGCTACTCGAATAGCCCGGGTGGTGGCGTTGAATTTAAAGTATCCATTCCCTTCCTGTCGAATGCAGACATCCTGACTGCGAGCGCGAGTGAAACGAACCTCAGGCCTGAGGAATGAATCATGGCTGAGCATTATCTTGGCGTGAACGAGAGGACCATGCGTCCAGGTTTGCCATCTCCGGCTGGAGGTCATGTATATCTGATTGAGGATCATGATGACTTACGCATGGGTCTGATCAAAATCCTTCAAAACTTTGGCTTTGTCGTCCACGCATTTCCAAAAGCAATCGACTTTTTGAACGCGCATCTGAATCACTCTCCTGCCGTCATTATCACCGACATGCGAATGCCCCAGATGTCCGGGGTTGAATTGCAGGCGACGCTTTTAGAGCGTGGAATAAAAATTCCGATTATCTTTATTAGTGGCGAAAGCAGTGTTGAACAGAGCGTCACGGCCATGAAACAGGGAGCCTTTGAATTCCTGATCAAGCCCTTTCCCCAGAAGAGGCTTTTAGCGGCCGTTTCCAGAGGAATTGAGATCGCCCTTGATAATCGCCATGCGGCTTTTCTTGCAGAAGCCCTGGAAAATTGGCTCCGTGTTTTAAGCCCGCGTGAAATTCAGGTCTTTTGGCTTCTGACAAAAGGGTACAGCAACACCGAGATTATGGCGGACCTCGGGATCTCCTTGGCAACCGCAAAGCAATACAAGACCCAAGTGATGCAAAAGATTGGTGCGCACTCGATTTCTAAAATGGTCGAACTCAAGCAAGTGGCTTTGTTGCGACCTTAAATCAAGGGGCGAGCTCTGCCGTGGCAGTCTTTGGGGAGAGTGTAAGTCCAACGCCGCTTGCGGCTTAGGCAGTTCTCTTTGAAGCAAAAAGAGATTTGTCCAGATTCGTTAGTTGGGCAGACATTTCAGAGCGGCAGCGGTTACGCCCAATACGAATAGTGGGGAAACTGTTGGAAAGGGCTGTTCGATCGAGGAACCTGATTCCCTATTCGGGCGACATTGAACATGCAAGAGCACGAACGGCCTTCATTGCAAAACTTGCTATTGGCTATTAGTTTACCGATCACAATACGCGCTATTTCTCGGCGATCTGGTTTGGCGCGTCGCAACCAATGTCTCTCAGGTGATCGATAATCGTGAACCCAGCAGGTGACGGTATAAAGTTTGCGATGGCAGATTTATAAAAATTCGCAGGCTGCAGTGGGATGGAGAGGGGGGGATCCCGGGACTTTAGAAATATGCCTAGTCCTTTTGGAAAGTGTGATTACGG
>CAYLUS010000106.1:0-2824 GCA_964386975.1 uncultured Methylococcus sp. | reverse complement strand
GCGCACTCGTGTTTCTGGAATCCAAGCCCGGAGCATTTTCCGAATCAGCCTGTTTACACCTCAACCCTTAGCCTAAATGATCACCAAGCCCTGAAGGGCATCAAAATTTCTGCTCCTGCTCACAACAGAGAGTCTTGAATGGAGACCAAACGGCCATCCTCTCCCCGAATCCTACGTGTCAGATGACGATCTTGCGAATGTCCTCACTGAATCCTTGCCGCATGTTGGCCGACTTATACTTTCCGTTCATCGGACCATCGGAATGTCTGCTTGAGGTTATCCAACTCGAGGATTTAAGACCGTCAGGTTTTACCCTGGCTGAGAAGTGACCATTTTTGTAAATCATTCTCCTTGCTCACGATCATTCATCTCGATGATTGAAAACTCTCGAAATGAATCAATCTCAACTATGATTTGCCCTGTCTAGTCAGAGCCGAGAAACTACAATGCACACATGGCAAATGCAAGAGGCAAAAGAACGACTTTCCGAGGTGGTTGAGTGTGCGGAGAAAGAAGGGCCACAGGAAATTACGCTACACGGTCAATCGGTTGCCATCGTGATCACTCGTGACATGTACGATCGCCTTGCCGGTACTGGGCAATCTTTGGTTGAGTTCATGCGATCCTCTCCACTCTATGATCAAGATGACGTGACGCTCATTAGGGACCAGAGCACCACTCGAGACGTTTCATTTTGAGCTATCTCATCGACACCAACGTCCTTTCCGAACTGAGGCGCAAGGACCCCAATCCTAGTGTTGTGAATTGGGTGACGAACCGCCCTCCTTCCACACCCTATCTGAGTGTTCTCGCGCTGGGAGAGATCCGCAAAGGTGTTGAAGCACTCGGGGATTCAACGCGGAAAGGGAAACTGACTGATTGGTTAGAGGCCGATCTTCCACATTTCTTTGCCGGTCGAATTCTGAGCGTCGATGCCAGGGGGGCAGATCATGGCAACCGCAGTGAGACCTCTTCCTGCAATCGATAGCTTGCTCGCAGCGACAGCGTTTCACCATGGATTCTCTCTGGTCACACGGAACAGCAAGGATTTCCAATATCAAGGCCTTGACGTTATCAATCCCTGGTTGGATCCGGCCTTGTCATGACAGACTCGAATCTGCTGACTGACTGATCACCGCGCTCAAACGTGTTGCCGCTCAGTAACAGAGAAATCGGTCGTAAAAGCCGACCACAGAGACGGCTTGGAGCGAGAGCATCAAGCGACCCCCAACCGCTGCACTGGAAAGCCATGGGTTTGGCGAATAGCAACTCGGCGATTGAGTGATCAATAAAGGGGATCCCAAACCATCATTCGCTGCTCGCTGAGGTAGCGAGTCCGGTCGCCCTCAGTTACCAAAAAATTCAGGAGAGATCATCATGGAAAAAACCATGATCGCCGTAGGCATGATATGCCTACTGAGCAGTGGATTCGTCTTCTCAGAGTCCGTGCATCTGCCCCCTGTAGTTGGCTGTTGAAAAGCGCGTAATTCTGGCGGTTAGACGCACGAATGCTCATGGCGAAGCCATCAATCATGGGGGGGAGTTTGAGCAGGTACCACTCTCGGTCAGCAACCTTAATGCGGCTTTGGAACATACCAAGGCTTTAGAAAAAGCGGAGGCAAACCTACATACGGCAGAAGGGATCGTGCATCTAAAAGCGGCCGTCAGCGCGGCCAAACAGGATGATGCAAAAGAGTCGACATTGCATGCCAAGGAGGCCCTCTGTCGTGGTCAAGTTTTTTCGGACACTCCGATAAGTTCTTTTTCAGTCATTAATCGCTCATAGGTGTTGGGGGACTGATACCCCAATTTCGAATGCAGTCTGACACTGTTGTAGAAGCCCACAATGTAGTCCGCGACATCCTTTTCTGCCTCGGCCTGATTGGCATAGTTCCTCCGCCAGACCCTCTCCATTTTCAGGCTCAGAAAAAATCGTTCCATGACGCTGTTGTCCCAGCAGTTGCCCTTTCGGCTCATGCTGGCCGTCAGGCCATATTGACCCAGTAACTCCCTATGCAGCTCACTGGCATACTGGCTACCCCGGTCGCTATGGACGATGAGACCAGGGCTCACCCCTCTCTGACCAATGGCCATCTGGAGTGCCTGACAAACCAACTCCGCCGGCATTGATGGCGCCATCGCCCAGCCCACGATCTTCCTCGAAAAAAGGTCCAGCACCGCGGCCAAGTACATCCATCCCGTCCCTGTTCGGATATAGGTCAGATCCGCTACCCAGGCCGCGTTAGGGCTCACTGGATCAAACTCCCGATTCAAGAGATTTGGAGCCACAGGCAAGTCATGTCGGCTGTCTGTCGTGTGAACAAATTTGCGACGCCATACCGGACGCAGCCCTCTCTTGCGCATGATGGTACGCACCCTGTGCCGGCCGATGGCCAGTCCCTGATTAGCCAGTGCCGCTTTCAGCCTTCGACTCCCATAGCTGTGGCCTGACGCCTCGAACGCCGCTTCCACCTGCGTTGTCACAGGGCAGATTCGTTGCGGCTCCCGAAGCCGTTTTCGGGACGTGTAATAGCCTGAGCGACTCACATCCAGTAGCTCACAGATCGGTGCAATTCCACCGGCCTCCTTCTGTAACTGATCGACGCACCGATAGGTCATTTCAGTTCCCTGGCAAAGAAGGCCGAAGCTTTTTTTAACAGTTCATTGTCCAGTTTGAGCTGGCGATTCTCTTGCTCCAGTTGCCGGATTCGCTGTTGATCTGGTGTCAGCGGCTTCCCTATTCCAGGGAGGCCCTGTGCCTCAGCACTTAGTTGTTTCACCCACTTTCTGACTGCCGAATCGCTCAGATCCATGTCCTTGCAAA
>CAYLUS010000105.1:0-2976 GCA_964386975.1 uncultured Methylococcus sp. | reverse complement strand
TGCGTCGCGTCGAGATTCCGAAGCCGGGTGGGGGCAAGCGGGAACTTGGGATACCGACGACCCTTTCGAACTGCACATTCGCCCAACTCATCTTTGGGATGGGCTGAAGTCACTCATCCCTTCCACCCTCTCCGCGGACTGCGCTGCGAGATCCTCAAGGTCCGTCATGTCTCAGGAGTTGAGACATTAAGCCTCCGACACCCGGAGTACGGTGCCGTGACAGTGGCGCGGGACTGGACCGACCAGTGCGCGCTCTCCGACAGTCCGCCACATGCCCCCGCACTTCTTGATGCCGAGCATCTTTTTCAACTGCTTGAGTTGATGCATCAGCTTGCGCGGAAGGGGGTTGACGCATGAACGCGATTTGGCCAGAATCAGACCACACAACAATGTGGTCTGACGCAGTTGAAAGACGAACCCACCACATCTCTTCGAAAACGACGTGGCGACTTGCTCAAGGAGCTGCCGCCCCTCGATGCCATCTTGCGTGGATCCCTGATCAAGCGTTTCAAGCGCTGCGGCAAGCCCAACTGCAAGTGCGCGAACGGTCCAGGCCATGGACCCAAGTACTACCTCTCGGTCAGTCGCTCGAACGCGCAACCCTCCATGGAGTATGTCCCCCAGGGCCAGTACGCCAAGGTCTGCGAGTATCTCGACAATTACCATCGACAACGCCAGATCCTGGACGAAGTCTGCGCCATCAACCGAGAACTCCTGAGGCGCAGGGAGGTGTTCTGAGCCATGCGCGAGAAGGACGCCTCAGCCTGCAGTGTGATCGATCTACAAATCGCGGGCGTTCTGATCGCCAACATGTTGGAAGACTGGCTGGCCGCCGAGAAATCCCTGAAACCCTGTTCGGAGGAGAGTGGTCATGATCAGCACCAAGATTGCAGAGCATCATCTGCAGAAGCCGGCATACGTCTATGTCCGGCAATCGAGCCTTGCGCAGGTCCGATTTCATCAGGAGAGCACGGAGCGGCAATATGCGCTCCGCAACAAAGCGATCGAACTGGGCTGGAGGGAGTCGCAGATCCGGACTCTGGATGGCGACCTTGGCCTCTCGGGTGCCCAGAAGACCGGCCGCGAGGACTTCAAGGCGTTGGTCACCGACGTCTCGATGGGGAAAGTGGGCGCTGTATTCTCGCTGGAGGCTTCCCGGCTGGCGCGTTCGAGTCTCGATTGGCATCGACTGATCGAATTGTGTGCGATGACGGGAACGCTGGTCATCGACGAGGATGGTTGCTACGAACCTGGAAACTTCAACGATGGCTTGCTACTGGGGCTCAAGGGCACGATGGCCCAGGCCGAGTTGCATTTTCTGCGCGCGCGCCTCCAGGGCGGAAAGCTGAACAAGGCCAGGAAAGGGGATTTACGGTTTCCTCTGCCAGTCGGCTTGTGCCACGACGAGGAAGGGCAGATCATTCTCGATCCGGACATGGAAGTCCAAGGGGCAGTCCGGCTTGTGTTCCAGCTTTTTCAGGAAACCGGCAGTGCCTATGGCGTGATGCAACGTTTTGCGGAAATGGGCCTGAAATTCCCGAAGCGCGATTTTGGTGGAGTATGGGCAGGCCAGTTGGTCTGGGCCCCTTTAAGCCACAGTCGCATCCTTGGGATCCTGAGAAACCCATCCTACGCAGGCACCTACGTTTTTGGACGCTACCAGTCGAAGAAAACGATCAACGCCGGAGGAGAAATTGAAACGCAATCCCAACCCGTTGCGATGGACGATTGGCGGGTCTGCCTGAAGGATCATCATGAGGCCTACTTGACCTGGGACGCGTTTTTGCAGAACCAGGAGGCCTTGGCACGAAATCAGACGAATGGGGAGGCAAACATTTTGAGCGGGCCTTCACGAGAGGGTCTGGCGCTTTTGCAGGGGCTTCTGATCTGTGGCTGCTGTGGTCGCCGACTCACTGTTCGCTATCGAAGCAATGGCGGGATCCGACCGGCTTATGAGTGCAACTGGCTGCGCCGGGAGGGGCGAGCGACGAGCACTTGCATGTCGGTCAGAAGTGATGCTTTGGATCAGGCGGTTGCCGACCAGGTTCTCATAGCACTGCGCCCGGCTGAAATTGAACTGGCGCTCAAGGCTTTAGAGCAGCTTGAGGCGCGTGATCAATCCCTGATGAAGCAATGGCAAATGCGGCTGGAGCGCGCGGAATACGAAACGCAACTGGCCGAACGGCGCTACCAGGAAGTCGACCCCAGCAACCGTCTGGTGGCAGCCACCCTGGAGAGACGCTGGAACGAAGCCTTGCAGCGACTGGATAGTCTCAAGGGGGAGTACGCCGAAGCAGCCCAGAAGGAAGGGCGGGCGATGACCCCCGAGCAGAAGGCGGGACTCATGGATCTGGCCAGAGATTTCCCTCGCCTGTGGAATGCGCCGACGACCCAGGCCAAGGATAAAAAACGCATGTTGCGATTACTCATTCGCGATATCACGGTTGAACGCGAAAAAAAGGCGCCGGAGGCTATCCTGCACATACGATGGCATGGAGGTGCGTCCACGGATTTGGCCGTGGCATTACCACTGCCACCCGCCGACAGGTTGCGTTATCCCCCCGGCCTGGTGGAACGCGTGCGAACCCTGGCCAACGAGTCACTGACGGACAGCCAGATTGCATCACGCCTGAATCAGGAGGGACGCCTCAGTGCCACAGGCAAGCCCTTCACCAAGTCCATGACGAGCTGGATCCGATATCGCCATCAGATTCCGACTGTATTAACCCAAACTGAAGGAGGAATGACCGTCAAGCAAGCCGCTGAGCACTTCGGTGTCAGCACCCATGTCGTTTACTACTGGATTGAGCGAGGTATCGTACCCAGCCACCGAACGGATCCGCACAGACCCCATCTCATCAAGCTCGATGAGAAGCAAGAGCGGAGCTTGAGGGATTGGATCGAGAACTCGAGCAGAATCAAGTCCGACTCGTATTCCAAAGCGCTACAGTAAGAGGTGCATTATGAAACCTGTAT
>CAYLUS010000104.1:0-3008 GCA_964386975.1 uncultured Methylococcus sp. | reverse complement strand
ACCCCCGGTGCGAGGATGGCACCGGGGTCGACGATGGCGGAGGCATGAATCAAGTGTTCTGCTCCGCTGCGGCACACATGATTTCAGCGCTGGCGACAAATTCGCCATTGACCTCTGCGCGACACTCAAAGGCCCAGATGTTCCGCTTGTGGCGGAGATAACTCGCCTCCAGATGCAGCTGGTCACCGGGTACCACCGGGCGCTTGAAGCGGACCTTGTCCAGTCCGACCAGATAATAGGTGCGACCCTTGCCCATCAGCCCCTCAACGGAGCGTCCGGCCAGAAGGCCTGTGGCCTGTGCCAGGGCTTCGATGATGAGAACCCCGGGCATGATCGGCACGGCCGGGAAGTGTCCGGTAAAGAAGGGCTCGTTGTACGTGACGTTCTTGAGTGCGAGAAGCCGCTTTCCCGGCTCCACCTCAAGCACGCGGTCGATCAACAGGAACGGGTATCGGTGAGGGAGGTATTCCTTGATTTCTTGGATATCCAAATGACTGGCCTTTTTCGTGATGGGACGGTGGGTGGATGACTTACTTCTTGGTTCCGCCGCCCAGCTTCTTTTCGACTTCCGAGGTGATGTTGAGACCGTCTTTGGCGAAAGCCACGCCGTCCACCAGGATCAGGTCAAAGCCTTGCTCTTTGGCAACACCCTGAATGGCTTCCTGAACGACCTTTTGAATCTTGGCCATCTCCTGATTGGCTCTGAGGCTGTAATCCTGGCGCATTTCATCCATGGCGCGCTTGAATTCGCGGCCGCGGTCGATGAGCTCTTTCTCGATCTTGCGCTTGTCGGCTTCGCTCATGACGGCGACGTCTTTCTCCAGCCGCTCCTCGAGTTTCTTCAGTTCCTTCTGCTCATTCACCAGCTTGGTTTCCCGGGGCTGGAACTCCTTCTTGAGGTCAGCCTGTGACTTTTGGCTCTGAGCGGACTGATCGACGAGCTTGCGAAGATCGACAACGCCCACTTTGAGATCTGCGGATGCGACACCGGCGGCCAGCATGAGACCACAGAACGCAAGGACATAATTCTTTGACATGGCTTGTTACCCTGAAGAAGGTGATTGGGCTGCGCATGCAGTTTGACTGCAACCCGACGCGACGAGGAGACTCCCCCTGAGTCTCTCGTGCATTATACAACAGTGTGGCGATGGCCTTCCTTTGGGCGTGATGAAGACCGCTATACTCCAATCCTCTAAGAGGACAGGATGTGGGTTCCAGGGCACGATCATGATGGCTAGAGTTCTTGCAGGGGGGAAAGCCATGCGGATCCCGCTTCTGGGCGTGCTTGGGCTCTTTGCAGGGTGTGGATCCCCCCCGAATAACCCCTATCCCCCGGAAAAACCCGGTCAGGTCAGTCTCTATACCTCCTTTGAGGAGCGGCCCAAACATCTGGACCCGGGGAGGGCCTACAGCGCCAATGAATTCGAAATCCTGGGGGCGGTTTACGAGCCACCCCTGCAATACGCGTATTTAAAGCGCCCCCCGGAACTGGAACCCCTCGCCCTCGCCGCGATGCCCGAGGTTGACTTTGAAGATGACAAAGGCCGTCGACTGGTTGCAACGGCGCGTTCCTCTGAAATTGCCTATACGGTCTATCGGCTGACCCTTCGCCCTGACCTTCGCTATGCGCCGCATCCGGCCTTTTCAAAAGATTCTGACGGGCGCTATCTCTATCATCATCTGGAACCTTCCGCTTTGGCCCGCATCCGGACGCTGGCGGATTTTGAAAAAAAGGACACACGAAAGGTCACGGCGGCCGATTTTGCCTACGCCATCAAACGGCTTGCTGACCCGCAGATTCACTCCCCCATTGCCGAGCTCATGTCGGATTCGATCGTGGGGCTAGGCGCCTTGAATCAGGAACTCATGGCGGCCCTCGATCGCAAAAAAGAGGACACGGCGTGGCTGGACCTTCGGGGTTTTTCGATCGCAGGCGTTGAGGTCCAGGATGATCACCATCTCTCGATACGGCTCAAAGGGGTTTATCCCCAATTTCGCTTCTGGCTGGCCATGCCGTTTTTCGCTCCGGTTCCCTGGGAGGCAGAGGCCTTTTATGCGCAGCCTGGGCTCAGGGCGCTCAATGTGACGCTGGATTGGTATCCGGTCGGATCGGGTCCTTATCAATTGGTCGAAAACAATCCGAACCGCCGCATGGTGCTTGTCAAAAATCCCAACTACCATGAGGAGTTGTATCCACAAGAGGGGGAAGCTGAAGATCGGGTCCAAGGTTTACTCAAGGATGCAGGACAGCGGCTGCCCTTGATCGATCGGGTGGTCTTTACCCTTGAAAAGGAGGCCATTCCCTACTGGAATAAATTCCTTCAGGGTTATTACGATGCCTCGGGCATCAGTTCCGATCAGTTTGATCAGGCGGTTCAATTCAATGCCATCGGCAATGCCGAACTGACGCCCGAGATGCAGCAAAAAGGCATACAGCTTGAAACCGCGGTGTCCGCCTCGATTCATTATCTCGGCTTCAACATGCTGGATCCGGTGGTCGGGGGCCTGGACATTCAAAAACGCAAATTGCGCCAGGCCATCAGTATTGCCGTGGATCAGGAAGAGTACATTTCGATCTTCATGAATGGCCGCGGTGTGCCCGCCCAGGGCGCGCTTCCTCCGGGACTTTTTGGCGCGAAGTCAGGGCAAGAAGGGATGAATCCCAAGGTCTATGACTGGGTGGAGGGACAGGCAGTCCGTAAACCGCTGACCGAAGCGAAAGCGCTGATGATAGAGGCGGGTTACCCTGAGGGCATCGACCCTGCAACCCAGAAGCCCCTAGTCCTTTTCATGGACTCCACCCTCTCAGGGGTTGATGACAAGTCCCTCCTCAATTGGTATCGCAAACAATTTGCCAAAATCGGGATCCAGTTGGTGTTTCGAACCACGGATTACAATCAATTCCAGCAGAAAATGAGTCATGGCAACGCGCAAATTTTCCGCTGGGGCTGGAATGCCGACTACCCGGATCCCGAAAACTTTTTCTTTTTGCTTTATGGTGAAAATGC
>CAYLUS010000103.1:0-3029 GCA_964386975.1 uncultured Methylococcus sp. | reverse complement strand
AGGGAGTGAATATGCCACTGGTCAGTCTTCGGATACGCCTCATCCTTTTTGATCGCCCCATTTTCCATCCAGTCCTCACAGGGAATTGCCAACAGGGCGAACTTTTCCAAGTATTTGGACCAAGTCCTGTTGATTCCAAATTCGTCAGACCAGGCGCTGGGCTTGGCATCCACCCAACCGGCGAACCTGACGTAGATCTCTCCAGACCAACCTTAGAGAACGAGCCAGCCAGATATGACGGCGGACCCCCCTCTGTCAGCATAGGTGATCGGTTTCCCTGGAAACGTAAACTACAGTTTTTGAGGGGAGCGGAGAGGAAGTCTCCCAAAACGTGTTCCGTCAGCGGTCAGCTTCACGAAACGCCGTTGAGTCTTCGCATGATGGAGTGCGACTGCGACACCCTGATGGATAGAGAACTGAACGCCGAAAAAAACCTAGAAGAGGGTGGGTGCCTGGCGTTACAAGAAGGCCTTAAACGCGCCCAAGAGTCGAGTCAGACGGAGCTTCGCCCTGCATCGACAGTAACGGTGTGAAAACGGCCAAGAAAATCACAGATTATCGAGATTTTCCTGAGCATTCAGTAAGTGATCAAAGCCCGTATCTTCGAGCAGAGGCTTTTCGGGCGATAAATGGGAAGCCGACCATCCGCAGACACATAGCCGACCTGATGCGAAGTGGTTAATGGGTGGAATGACTTGGCTTTCGATGCCGGACATGGCGAGCCGGTTTGTCTTGAAAGACTTTTTGCCGTTGTTTCAGGAGGCCCAGGGTCACCAGAACAATCAGCACAGCCAGACTGATTTCGAGCGTAAGAAAAAAACCGATCTTGACCCAGGCAAACAGCGGGTGAACGAAGCGCACAAGCCAGCCAGATAGTTCATCACCGACAGCAGAGAAGAAAACCAGAAGACTCAAGACGATCTTGAGTTGCGGCTTGATCTCGGTGAATAGGAGTAGATGGGTCAGGGTCACCGCCAGCATGCCCATGGCAAAAAGGTGGGCATGACTGACTTCCAGAAGGCTTTGATAGCTCCGAGGCTCGGTATAGCGCTCGGGATCGCCAAGGTAGTAGCTAGTGACCGAGACCGGGGTCAAGTCCATCCGGTGAAAGTACATAAGCCCAAAGGTGAGCCATTGCAGGATCATATAGCCCAAGAATAGCAGCACGATGGTATTCATCAGCCGCTGCCGGTTTTGCTCACCGGTTACAAAAAAACGCATCTAGAGCACCTCGTTCTTGAGTGCCAGTTGATAGATCGCCAGCGTCTTGCGGATGCCGTTGAGCGCCGCGCGGCAACTCAAGGTAGCCCCGGCGATGCCATCAATGCCCTGATTGACCTTGAGGTCAGCCATGGGATGTCCCACAAGGTGTTGAAGCCAGGCCGCTGAGGGCTTGTATTCGGGGGGTTCATGAAAGGCCAGGATCTCGTATCGCACCAGATCCCCTTTGGGTGAAAGCACCATCAGGAAGGTTTCCGGCTGGGTCCTCACAGTATGGGAATCGATCACCGCATACCCTATCAGCTGACCTTTTTGGTGTCCTTCATAGAAGGTGACCAGTTGACTGTCGAGTTTGACCTGCGAGAGTTTTTCGATATCTGCGGTCTGCTCATCGGTCAGGTAGACCGGATGTTCGACGATCTCAGCCCCTTTACCAAAGGCGATTTCGAAAGCTTCTTCCTTGCTGAAATAGACCATGGCGTGGGCGGAAGAGAGTGCGGTGACCACAAGGGTCAGCAGCAAGAGGGTAAGGCTGCGCATAGGGGATTCCTTGACCGAGTGTGTCTGACGATTTTTCCCTATTCTAAACAAGAATCATTCTCTGTTGTGAAGGCGTTTCAAGTCCGGACCCTTCATCCGAGGGCAGAGGGGGCGGGACAGCAACCGAAAAGCCAACCGAGAGTGAGCGCTACCAGACCTTTCTCACTCCCTTTTCGGCCATGGTGAATAGCTCGCATGCGGGAGGTCAAGCATATCGGGGGCATTGTCCTGCGTGTGCGGGCTTCCTGACGATTCGGTCACTGTAAAGCACAGCGCACACAGCCAGTGGCCAAGGAAGAAACTGCATGCTGCCGTCGGCACATTCACGATAGCCTAAGAGGGCACAAATTTCGGTCGTTTATCGGCAGTGTTGCTCGCCCTGGCGGTAGGCCAACAGGCGGCGTCAGAGATACCGGGCGGGGACTCTAGCGAATGAAGCACCGAGCCCAGTGGCTGGGCCATCAAGGAAGGTGCCGAGAAAACGGGCTAAGTTCAGTGGTAGCGCATTGCCAGTCGGTGGATGTCGCGCCGCTAGGTGGCGTTCCACACGCGGTCATCGTCGTCAACAGGAGCAGACCGGCATGGCGTCAAAGCGCCTCGACACAGAAGGAAGAATATCGTTAGGACGCCCTTGCTTGGTGCCTGCTGCCAAGCCTTCGAAGGCTGCCACAAGGTAGCGGTGGTAGGTGTCGGCTTGCTCCATTGACCAGCGGTTGAGTGTGAAGAGCCAGATCTCCTCAAGGTCTACCTCTGCTAAGGGTGAAAGTCGGTAGAACTTACCCATGCTTGGCGTGCATTCGGCTCAAGAACGAATCACTATCGAAGGCGCGTGGCTCTCCCGATTGAAGTCCATCATTCAGAGCATCTTGCAGAGCCTTCACCTTGGTTTCATGTTCTTCTAGCAATCTCAGTCCGGCCCTTATGACATCGCTCGCAGAGCCATAGCGACCCCCCTGCACTTGGGCATCAATGAAGCTAACGAAGTGCTCTCCGAGGGCTACGGATGTATTTCGACTCATTAAAGGCTCCTCTATCTAACTATCACCGTTACCAAATATTGGTACTTGATGAAAAAGGAGTCAAGGGGGCGATATTTTGGAGAAAGGCAAAGACCAATATTGATCAGATCTTTAAATAGGTTGCGACCTGTTATCATTCGGGCATGGAAAGAATTGACACCAGAAGCCTCCATCCCGAGGCCCGAAATGAGCTAAGAAGAACCGTCATCAGGCTGCGCCAACAGTCTGGCATGTCATGCCAACACCTTG
>CAYLUS010000102.1:984-3066 GCA_964386975.1 uncultured Methylococcus sp. | reverse complement strand
CTTTCCAAGCTCCATAAACGGATTGCAGACATTCGGCAGGATGCCGTCCACAAGCTCAGTCATCGCGTGGCGACTGAATTTAGCGTCATCGGAATCGAAGACCTCAATGTCAAGGGGATGTCCCGGAATGGGACGCTCGGGCGCTCGGTCGGTGATGCCGGTATGCGGATGTTCAGGACGCAGGTCGAATACAAAGCCCCTGTGTGTCAACATGGCATTGGACACTCACCCCGTGAGATAAGATAGTTTTCAGGGCGTCCTTATTTATGGATGTAGCCATGCCAAAGCCGGAAACCACATTACCTCCCCAAGAGGTCACGCCAGATCCCGTTCTCGAGAAACGCGTTCGTCGGGTCTTCACCACGGACTACAAACTTCGCATTCTTCGCGAGGCCGATTCCTGTGCCCACGGTGATCTCGGCGAGCTTCTGCGTCGTGAAAAGCTCTATCACGCCCAACTCAGTCAGTGGCGCAAAGAGTTCGCAGCATCAGGCGTCGAAGGGCTTTCCAAGACGGCTCCCGGCCCTAAGCCCACCCTCTCCGCCGATGCCAAACGGATTGCCCAGCTCGAAAAGGAAAATCAGCGTTTGCAGCGCGAGCTCTTGGTAAAAGAGCATTGCCTTGAATTGCAAAAAAAAACCTTGTCACTCATCGAGGCCTTCAACCAGAAGGAGTCGACATGATCACGGTGCTGGAATCCCGGCCACCCATCGTCCCTCTTCGAACGGCCTGCAACGCGTTGGGCATTCACCGCAGCACGGTCTATGCAAGACGCGCGAGCGCCAGGCGGTCCGCTTCCGTGGAGAAAGCCCCAAGGGTAGTGACCACCCCGGCAAGAGCGCTGTCAGCAGAGGAGCGAAAGCAGGTCATCACAACCCTGAACAGCGAGGAATACGCAGACCAAACGCCTTCACAGGTTTATCACCAGCTTCTGCAGAAAGGGATCTATTTGTGCTCCATCAGCACGATGCACCGATTGCTCAGAAGCCGTCAGCAAAATGGTGACCGAAGAGCCCAGAGAGCGCCTGCAACCCAACCGATTCCACGGCTGATGGCCACCAGACCAAACGAAGTCTGGACGTGGGACATAAGCAAATTGCCCCTTGAGACGCGCGGCGCCTACCTTTCCCTCTACGTCGTCATCGACCTTTTTAGTCGCTACATCGTCGCCTGGATGCTCTCTAAAAAAGAAAACAGCGCACTGGCTCAGCAACTCTTTCGGGAGGCGACCGATCGATACCAGATCGAAAAAGTCACCATCCATCAAGACCGTGGCGCACCCATGACGGCCCATGCCTTTTTGGACTTGTTGGGCGACCTGTCCATCACCGCCAGTCACTCAAGACCCCGGGTCTCAAATGACAATCCGATGAGCGAAAGTCAGTTCAAGACCATGAAATATCAGCCGGACTATCCCCGGCGCTTCCAGTCACTCGAGCATGCTCGGCTGTGGTGCGAGGACTATGTGGACTGGTACAACTTTTCGCACCATCACTCCGGTATCGCGAACTTCACACCCGCACAGGTGTTTACAGACCAGCATCATGAAATTGCCCAGCGACGTCAGGAGGCTTTGAGCCTCTCCTATGAACGAAACCCTGAGCGATTCGTGAATGGGCCTCCAACGGTGAAGATGCCACCCACGGTCGTTTATATCAATCCCGTCCTTGATATCGAGGGTCGGCCTGATCCAACCGCAGCAGTCAATTTCCCAACACTTGAGAGGGTCAAATCGAAGTTAACTTGATCGCCAATGGTCCAAAACATGTTGACACGTTCCGATCGGCTGTTTTCGGATGCCTTGCTCACAGACTTCTCGGAGCAAGGTGTAGGCGCAAAAATCAAGACTCCGGCAACTCTATGAGACCGTCATCAGCGTCGGGCGATTGAAGGAAAGGCCATAACATGGGCTCTTCCGCGATAAGCGTTTGGCACACATTGCCCGTCCGCGCGCCTCCCCGGGCCCACGAGCGCGTCACTGCCTCCCCCCGTTTTCTCCATGTCCCCCCCCCCCCCCCCCCCCCCCCTTCCCCCCCCCCCCCCCCCCCCCCCTTTCGCGAGGGGGGAAAGTTGGGTAGACTT
>CAYLUS010000102.1:0-974 GCA_964386975.1 uncultured Methylococcus sp. | reverse complement strand
AGCTGAATAATGATTCGAAAGCAGCGAGCCAGCCATCTTTCATCTCCATATCGGCATGCCCCACGCAATGGCCAGAAACCCATTCTGGATCCTACAAGGGCCTCTGGGAAGTAACCGCTCAGAAATCACGTAAGCAATTGCAATTGGATAGCAGCGCTAGCGCTGGGGTGGCAATATTCGACCTTTTGGCCAAAATCATGTCGAAAAGGGGTAGTCAGCACGTTTGTTCGCTGGATCCGGGGGTATGCGCATCTAGTTGATCCCGTGCCCAAATCCATAAAAGCGGTTTCTCTGTTGCCCGTCAGGTTGCAGCCTTCGGTTCCGGTTACGCTGCGGTCTACGCCTCTGGAGCTGAGATCTCCCTCTGGGTTCGTCCTTTGGTCGGCGCGTCGATCAGATTTTAGAGTCCGCGCTATTAAGCGCCTTTTGATCGAGACTCGCGCAACGCTTTTATCACTTCAGCAGTCGCTTGAACGAGCTCAATCAAAACCCCCTCACCTGCGCTCGGAAAGTTTTCGTTCGCTTTCGGATGAATGAAAATTATGTCATGACCCGCTGCTCCTTTTCGAATCCCGCCCGGGGCAAACCTTACACCTTGGTTTGTGAGCCACAAAACCGCCGCGTCCAGATCATCTACCCAGAGGCCAATATGGTTGAGAGCCGGCGTATGAACAGATGGCTTTTTATTGATATCGATGGGCTGCATCAAGTCAATTTCAATGCGATGCTCACCCGGACCGATGCTACAAATATCCTCCTCAACATTTTCGCGATCTGATTGAAAGGATCCGGTGACGGGAACCCCTAGGAGATCTACCCACAAGCGCTTGAGTTTTTTTTTGTCTGTGCTCCCAAGCGCAATTTGCTGGATCCCAAGAATCGTGAAAGGTTTATCCATAAAAAAGCAAAGTTCTATAGTAGCTTTAGTAAAAGCCGTGCCGCAACGGATGCTGGAATAGTTCCACTATCCACAG
>CAYLUS010000101.1:0-3068 GCA_964386975.1 uncultured Methylococcus sp. | reverse complement strand
TTTTCCATTCCAACATCCTACCTCGGTAGGTGTTGCACTAGATTTTAGAGCCCGCCGGTTGAAAGGGCCATCAAGGCCAATGTGTTAGCAAAAGATCCACGGATGCGGCTTTTGAGGGACATATCCAACTCACCAGTTACCGAATTGAGCCGATGCGGATCCTGCCAGATGGCCGGTTGCCTATTTTAAAATAGAACGCGTGGTCTTCGGTAAGCCCTCAGTATACGCATCGTTTAAGTTATCCAGAGAGGGGTCTTGAAAAGACTGACTGGATTCAAGACGAAACTCAATGATGCCCGATTGGGCGGATCGGCATACAAAGCATGTGCAGGCCTTGGTCTTATATAATTTAAGCATCCATTTTCATTAAAAGACAAAATGGAAGGGATTGTTGATCGAAGCGCACCTATTCAGGTTATGGTGAAAAGCTGACGTTGAAATACAAACTTCTAAACAGGAGCTGGACGTGAGCCAGGCAGAAGAGAAAATAAAAAAAGCGTTTGAGTTTCATCAGGCAGGAAAACTGATAGATGCGATTGCTCTTTATGAGGAGGTGCTGCTCATTGATTCAAGTAATGCACACGTTCTGTTTTTGATTGGAACGGCTCTGGCTCAGGCAGGAAGATACAAGGAAGCCGAGGTCAAGCTGGCATGTTGCTTGAATATCGATAATAGAAATCCGTATGCGCATTTGAATCTCGGCAATGTTCAAGTTGAATTGGGTCTTTTGAATGAGGCGATAAGCAGCTATAGCCTCTCTCTAAACCATGATCCAGGACTGATTGAAAGCCGATTGAGTCGGGGCAACATTCTATGGCGATTAAAGAAGTTAAATGAGGCATTATGTGATTTTCAGGCGGTGATGATTATTCGGCCTGATCATTTTCCCTCCTATTTCAATCAGGCGGCTATTCACTGGGAATTGAATCATCCTGGGCAAGCCAATGTATTCTATCAATATTCCATTAAGATCTGTCCCGATCACGCGGATTCTTACTCCAGAAATGGCAATGTCTTATGGGTATTAAGTCAGTTTGAGGAGGCGTTGGCCAGCTACAACAATGCAATTATCCTCTCTCCAGGGTCTTCAGAGTATTACAGCAACCGTGGCAATGTTCTTTGTGGCTTGAGAAGGCTTGATGAGGCATTGAATTCGTATCAAGTGGCCATCAGGCTAAACCCAAAAAATGCGGATGCGTACTTAAATAGGGGTAATGTCCTGCAAGACTTTGGATTGCGACACAAGGCGCTTCAGAGTTATGAGTCTGCGGTGATCCTGAGTCCGGGTCATCCTAAGGCCTACTTCAATCTGGCGAATCTGCAGCAAGATTTAAATCAACCAGATCAGGCGCTTGTTAATTATGATAATACCCTTAAAATTAATCCTGAATTTGAATATTGTCTGGGAGCGCGCCAGCATGCTGCCATGCATGTGTGTCATTGGAGTGATTTCGACTCTATCGTTGATGGAATCGAAAAAAACCTAACTCTGGGGGCTAAGGTTTCAACTCCATTCCCCTTGGTCGGAGTGCTGGACTGTCCGAGCCTTCAGAGAAAAAGCGCCGAACTGTTTTGCGCTGATCAGTTTGCGCCTGCATCAGTAAGTACGCCTATAGATTGCAATCATAAGCACCAAAAAAGAATTAAGGTTGGCTACTATTCCTCAGACTTCCGCAATCATGCCACCATGCATCTTATGGCGGAAATGTTCGAGAGTCATAATCGAGATCGATTTGATGTCTATGCCTTTTCTTTTGGTCCGCGAACTCATGATGTATGGCAGAGAAGGGCTATCGATTCCTTTGAAAACTATTATGATGTGGGTGATCTTACCGATCAGGCCATTGCGGAGAGATCAAGGCAATTAGGCATTGACATTGCCGTTGATTTAAAAGGATTCACACAGGAGTCAAGGCTTGGAATCTTCTCCAGGCGTGCAGCACCTATTCAGGTGAACTTCCTCGGATATCCGGGTACGTTAGGTGCAGATTATATTGATTATCTAATAGCAGATCGCGTCCTCATTCCTGAGGGCAACCAATGTTTTTTTTCTGAAAAAATCGCCTATTTGCCGGGAAGCTACCAACCTAATTGTCAGAAACGGTCTTTTTCCCAAAAAACAATCGTTAGATCGGACTTTGATCTGCCTCCAGAGTCGGTTGTGTTCTGTTCCTTCAATGCGAATTGGAAGATCACTCCATCTCATTTTTCCTGTTGGATGAATATCCTAAAAAACGTTGAAGGCAGTGTCTTATGGTTGCTCTCGACAAACCCGAAGGCTCAACAAAACCTAAGGATGCATGCTGAAAAGAGGGGGGTTAGCGCGAGTCGTCTGATCTTTTCTGAAAAGGTGCCTGTTGAAGAGCATCTGATCAGAATGTCACTGGCGGATATGATGCTGGATACGTACCCATGTGGTGCGCATACCACCTGTAGCGATGCCCTTCGCATGGGTTTGCCACTTTTGACCCAAATGGGAAGGACTTTTGCGAGCCGCGTCGCTGGAAGCTTGCTTTCAGCGGTTGGTATGCCCGAATTAATCGCGATGGATCAAGACGAGTATCAGGCGCTTGCGATTCGATTAGGCAATAACCCTGAAGCGTTGTCGCACCTTCGAAACAAGCTCCAGAGCCAAGTCAGCGCTTCACGCTTATATGACTCCGTACACTTTGTCTCAGGGTTGGAGCGCCTTTATGAGGCAATGATCGAGAAATATCGTCGTGGAGAGCAGCCGGCCCATTTGTCTATTGGATAGACTTTTGGCATTTAATGGCCAGCGTTTTTGTTACCGTTTACCCCTTTCGGATCCTATTCCCACTCAATGGTGGCTGGCGGTTTTCCCGAGATATCGTAGGTTACTCGTGAGATCCCCTTCACTTCGTTGATGATTCTTCGAGAGACTAAATCGAGAAAATCATAGGGTAGGTGAGCCCAGCGGGCCGTCATGAAATCAATGGTTTCGACCGCTCGAAGCGCAATTACATAGTCGTAGCGGCGGCCATCGCCCATAACACCAACGGACTTGACGGGAAGGAAGACCGCAAACGCCTGATCGGTCTTGTCGTACA
>CAYLUS010000100.1:0-3089 GCA_964386975.1 uncultured Methylococcus sp. | reverse complement strand
AACCTTTGTCGAGAAGCGGACGATCTGCCGCAATACCTGCAGTTGTAGCTGCCATAGTAGTTACCTCTTAAACATTTAAAGATGAAGTGCTTTCACACTTCGAAGGATCATCCCTAAAACGATCAGTAGGGGGCAGTTGGCCCCAGACTGCACTCCCAATCCTAAGGAGTGTGGCGAAGTCTACCACCCGCAAACGGACTGTCAACGAAAAATTGCGACAATTTGTCGCAGCGCCGCTGAAATTCGTCTTGCACACCCGCGCGCCGCCAGTGTTGGTACCAAAATCAACCAAACCGACCCGTAATGTAATCTTCGGTGAGCTGATGCTGCGGATTCGTGAAGACCTGAGCGGTTTCGCCCACCTCGATAAGTCTACCGAGATGGAAATATGCGGTCCGCTGTGAAACGCGGGCCGCCTGCTGCATCGAGTGCGTCACGATGGCGATCGTAAAGTGTGAGCGGAGTTCGTCCAGTAGCTGCTCGATTTTGGCGGTTGCTATGGGATCGAGCGCAGAACACGGTTCATCCATAAGAATCACCTCCGGATTGACGGCGATAGTGCGCGCGATACACAAGCGCTGCTGTTGGCCGCCGGAGAGCCCCGTACCCGGGTGATTAAGTCGATCCTTCACCTCCTCCCACAAACCGGCCCGCCGCAAAGACAACTCCACAATGTCCTCAAGGCTGGCTTTGGTTGGCGCAAGCCCATGGATTCTTGGGCCATATGCGACATTTTCGAAGATGCTTTTGGGAAACGGATTGGGTTTTTGAAAGACCATCCCGACCTGCGCTCTCAGTGGCACCACATCCACATCCTCGCCATAGATGGGGCGCCCATCCATGAGGATTTCCCCCTCAACGCGACATCCTGGTACCGTATCATTCATCCGATTCAGGCATCGAATGAAGGTTGACTTTCCGCAGCCAGATGGCCCAATCAAGGCAATCACTTCATTTCGGCCGATATCAACCGTGACATCCTGAATCGCGTGTTTCTCGCCATAAAATACATTGACGTCACGGCACTCAATGCGCGGATTCGCTGAGCGTACTTCACCGACCGTGTCCCGATACTCCCGATTGAAGCTTGTATCGGGAACACCGCTGTTCTTTTCTCTCATTTAGCCTGATCTCGCTGGGTACTTTTCATATTGCCGCCAAGCCACGGCGGTTCCTACATTGGCCCCTTACCAACGTCTTTCAAATTTCTTTCGAAGGTAGACTGCAGCCCCATTCATCATGATCAAAAAAAGCAACAGAATCAGGATGGCTGCAGCTGTCCTTTCGGTAAATGCCCGCTCAGGACTGTCTGCCCACAGATAGATCTGGACCGGCAAAACGGTTGCTGGATCCGTAATCGCACCCGGAACATCCACAATAAATGCCACCATGCCCACCATGAGCAAGGGCGCGCTCTCACCGAGAGCTCGGGCCATCCCGATAATCGCTCCAGTCAGCATGCCCGGCATTGCCAACGGTAGCACATGATGAAAGACGGTCTGAAATGAGGAGGCTCCAATGCCCCAAGCCGCCTCCCTGACCGATGGCGGGACCGATTTCAAGGCTGAACGACCGGAAATAATAATGACCGGCAAGGTCATCAAGGTCAGCACCAAACCACCAACCAGCGGAGAGGATCGGGGCACGCCGAAAAGATTAATGAACACCGCAAGCCCCAGAAGCCCGAACACAATCGATGGCACTGCAGCCAGATTGTTGATGTTGACCTCGATCAGATCGGTCCATCGGTTACGCGTGGAGAACTCCTCAAGGTAAATCGCCGCCGCCATTCCGACCGGCAACGACAGCCCCAAGGTGACCAGGAGGGTCAGCAGGGATCCCATGAGGGCGCCCAGGATGCCGGCGGACTCGGGCTCGCGGGAATCCCCCCGCTGAAAAAAGGTCCGGTTGAATGCCAACCTCAATTGCTGACTTTCCTCCAGCTTTGCAATCCATTGTCGCTGCTGGACCACCCGCTCGTCCCCGTCTTCGGCGCCCGCCTCCTGACCGGCCTTGTAGCGAACATCCACGGAATCATCCGCACTTAACCAGATGATCTGGGTGGATCCGATCTTGTCCGGATGCGCCTTAACCCAGCGCTTTAGCTCATCCTCGGCGCTGCCACTCACCAAGCCATACAGGTTACGCTTGGCCTGACGGCCCTCCACATCAGGAAAACGCTTGGCAATAGCCGCTTTCCAGAGCGAGGCATAATCTGCCTCTTCGAGGGCCTGGGCCTTCCGCTCACCTGATGGATCGATGACGTCTGCCTTAAATTCGATTTCAAGACCAATCTGGGTGTACTCGAATGCGCGATAGCCCTTGGAAATAATGCTCGAGAACAGCACGACCAACGCCAGCAGCCCAATTGAGATCGAGAGGAGACCATAAAACCGAAACCGTCGCTCTGCCCATATGCGGCGCTTGAGGCCTCGGGCTACCCGCTCCTGCGTTGTGCCATTCAAACGCGGATCTGGCGTTGACTTATTCATATTGCTCACGGTACTTACGAACGATATGTAGCGCAAGGACATTGAGTCCCAGCGTCACCATGAAAAGCAGAAGACCCAAGGCAAATGCTGCCAACGTCTTGGGGCTGTCAAACTCCTGATCGCCGATCAGAAGCGTTACGATTTGGGTGGTCACCGTAGTGACTGCCTGTAACGGGTTGAAGGTCATATTGGCGCTCAAGCCGGCCGCCATTACCACGATCATGGTTTCTCCAATTGAGCGCGAAACGGCCAATAAAACGCCACCAACGATACCCGGTAAAGCGGCTGGCAGAACGACCTGCTTGATGGTTTCAGACTGGGTTGCGCCCAGCGCATAGGCACCATCGCGAAGCGACTGTGGAACGGCATTGATGAAATCGTCTGACAGAGAGGAGACAAACGGAATAATCATGACCCCCATCACAAGACCCGCCGCCATCGCACTCTCAGAAGACACATCCAAGCCGATGTGCGTTCCGACGTCCCGCACAAAAGGCGCTACTACCAGCGCCGCAAAAAATCCGTAAACCACCGTGGGTATGCCCGCCAGAACCTCCAGCAAGGGCTTGGCCCATGCCCTGAATTGGGGGGTTGCAT
>CAYLUS010000099.1:0-3301 GCA_964386975.1 uncultured Methylococcus sp. | reverse complement strand
CATTCAAAATGATCATCAAGCCCTGAAAGGGCATCAAAGTTTCTGCTCCTGCTCAAAAAACTGCGCTCTGAGCAGCAGTGTCTAGACTCTGGGTAAAGAGTTTGAAAGCCATTTCAGTTCCTCAATCCGATTAGAGTGGGATTCTGATTGAACCAAAGCATAACCCCAATAAATCGCATCAGGCCAGATGCAATAAATGGGTTTATTCCTAAATCGATGGTTGGATCGATCTAATCCAAATCAGGTCGGTCCTTAATTGGCGACTGAGAGAGCGGGACTAAAGACAAAAGCAGGGTCATTCGTAAGCAATGGAGCCTAGGCGATTGAAGGCCAAAACTTGCTTTAGCTGCTCACCGAAAGCGCAACCAAGACCCGCACTTAAGGTTGATTGCGCTCATATGATGGATAGCAGTGGAGAAACAGGGACGAGCCCTAAATGTTTGGTCGGGTTGTGATCAGTGGTCAGCCAGCTGGAATGTCAGTGTATACGTATCCTCATCCGCGGGGTAAACATCGACCTTTTCATCCGGGGCAAGCCCCTCGTCCAAGATAATCAGTCGTTTTCCAGCGGCACGAGCAAAAGCCTCGGCTTGATCTCTGACCTGACGTTTGAGAACCGCTTCGTTATAACCCCATCCACCCGTTTCAGAGATGGAGTAGGTGTTATTGGCGTTCTGCTTGACGCGCGGTGCGGGTGTGCACCCGCCATGAATCAGGAGCCAGAGGCACCCAAAAGAAAAGCAGGCAATTAAAAAAAGTCGTTTTGAGAACATGGTTTAATTGTTAATTTAAGGTTGCTGACAAGCGATCACTTCTAGCCGATATGTCGTTTTATCGGTTGATCAAATTGCCTCAGGCTCAATACATGAAGGCAATACCTAGATTAAACTGATCCGGCAATTGCTTGGCCTGTGAGTTGAAATTCTGGTAGTCGAACTTTACCGCCACGTTTTCAATTGGCTTGTAAGTGAGACCCGCCTGATAGATCCATCGATTATAAAGTCCGCCATAATCATCGAAGCCATCTGGAACGCCTGCCAGTGTGTTATAGGCCTCGTATCGGAAGAAAGGGGCGAGGTATTGCGGGTTTTCGGGCCAAACAATCGGCATCAAGTTATAGGCAGCCTCGGTATACCAACCATAGTTCTGGCTGCCGATGGTCTCTCCTTTAGCAGCACTTAGTTGTGCGGCGTTACCGACAAACCCATAGGCACCCAAGGCTCTAAGCTCAAGCCCCTGCCAACGGTATTGCAGATGGCCTTCATACAGCTGCGTCATAACATTAAGTTCCTGCGAGCCATAGGTCTTGCTCGAGTACATATAGCCCTGGCCCGAATTGCCAGCCCAGGCAGAGGCGCCAACCAGAAGCCCGGGTATATCCGGCGAGTAGTAGTCAACTCGCCCTGTGAAGGCAAAATCCTCTGCAACAGCCTTGCTCCCGGACTGACGGCCATCGCGGATACCTGCGGAGGTAAAGCCTTGTGCGTTAAGTCCGTTCATCCCATAGAAGCGGTACTGGAGGCCCGGTAGGATTTCGCCGAAAATTCCAGCACCAATTTCGCGCCATGTGGTTGGAATGATCGTGCGTTCCACCTGGGGCCGATAGTTGCCGTGGTAGGTTGGACCTTCGTGGATTTCGTTGATGAATCCCATCGGCACAAGGGTCAAACCGGCGCGGACGTTCGCGTAATCCTTCAACATGAAGTCGAGGTAGGAGAACTCCACAGAGACCTCGCCTTTCTCTTCCGCGCCTTCACCGGTCGTTGCGTGTTCGAACTCAAATTCGTTGTTAAGAATGATCCAGTCGTTGAATTTATAACCGGCATAGATGACGGCCCGAAGATTATCGATGGTGGATTTTTTATCTTGGCTGTAGTCGGAAAACACCCATTCACCGTAGCCGCCGATGGAAAGCCCCCGGTTGATGCGGTAAATCTCAGATGCCGCCGGGCCGAGGCCGTACTCAACCTTGTACTCTCTCTTTTCCGGTATGTGCAGCTGCACTTTCAATTTTTCTACTTCAGAGCTGAGAATGTCGGTCTTGCGTTCGACCTCACTCTTGTCGCTTTTTTTGCCATTGGCTTTCAAGGCTGGCGATATGGCTGAACCCGTGCTGCTTGCCTCACCGCCGGAAGAAGCGGTTGCTACTTTCTGATTTTTGTCTTGATCGGATACCTTCTGGGTCAATTCTTCGATCTGCTTTTGCTGCTTTTCAATGATCTTCCACATCTCCTCAAGACGCTCGTCCTTGGGTTTTACTTTGGCCTCGGCCCCGCCTGCTGAAATCAGGAGGCTCATGGCCATGGATAGCAGCGTTAGCGTGTTTTTGGGTTTGATTCGGCGTCTTTCGGTCATTTGCTTCACCACTAGATAAAACTCTAGTGCGTATGCTAATATGAATCACACGCATATGCAAATGATTCTCAACAACAATGTTTATCTCATTAACTAATAAGCCTATTGGGCTCATGCTTCTTGGCTTTACGGCCCTGATTTTGGCCGGAGTGAGGGACTGTGAGGCCACTAGCGCAAAAGCGCTTTTAGGAGAAAAGATTTTCAGGGATAGAACGCTTTCATCACCTGAGGGCCAGGGCTGTATCAGCTGTCATAGCCCTAATGATGCTTTCACTGATCCGGACCACTCAGAACCTACCTCGGAGGGCGTCATTGAGGATCGTTACGGCAGTCGGAATGCCCCCACGCTCCTATATGCGGCGAGTTCTCCCGATTTTCATTTTGACGAACATGAGGGTTTGTTCATTGGCGGTCAGTTTGATGATGGTCGGGCCAGTAACCTCCATATTCAGGCGAGGCAACCCTTTCTTGAGCCTCTGGAAATGAATAATCACGATGCCGCAGAGGTAGTTGATAAAGTCAGAAGGGCATCCTATGCAGACCTGTTTCGAAAGGTCTATGGCGCTAATGCCTTGGATGATGTGGGAGCAGCGTACGCTCGAATCACGGATGCCTTAAGTGCATTTGAGTCATCTAAACGGCTCAACCCCTTTAACTCCAGATATGACCGATATCTTGAGGGCAGGGCGCGTTTTACGCCTGCAGAAAGGCGAGGCCGCGAGATCTTTGAGCGAAAAGACAAAGGCAACTGCGCGGCGTGCCATCCGGACTTGCCGGAAAACAATGGACGGGATAGACCCCTGTTTACCGATCACAGCTATGACAATCTGGGAGTGCCAAGAAATCCGGGCAACCGATTTTATGAAATGCCTTCCCCCTGGAATCCAAAAGGTCGCGCATTCGTGGATCTGGGCCTTGGTGCTGTCTTGGGTCGCGCCGACGAGTA
>CAYLUS010000098.1:0-3350 GCA_964386975.1 uncultured Methylococcus sp. | reverse complement strand
CGTCCCGAACTGATTCCTTCTGCTGAGGCTCTTTGATCTCGGGATCATTCAGGGCCTTTTTAAATTCATTCCCTTAAAAACCGCGTGATAACGACAGGCATAAGAAAGGCTGGTGCTCCTCTGTTATCGTGGGACTTCCTACAGCTCCACATTAACAAGACCAGCCCAGCCTATGTCTCGGATTGTCCCCCAGATCCTCACCCTTTCTCAACATCTTATTTCTCTCGCTGAGGCACCTCAGATCTATCGGCCCGCGCGCTGTCCCTCCTGCGGGCTGGGCGGAAGGCTCTGGGGGCATGGATCGTATGAACGAAAAGCCAACCGCGATAGGGACCCGGCGGTTCCTGATTTCCTTCCGATCCCAAGGTTCTATTGCCGGCATTGTGGAAAAACGTGCTCACGATTACCCGAGTGCCTTCCCCCGCGTCGCTGGTATCAGTGGAAAATCCAGCAGGTGTTGCTTTACTGCCTCCTGGCGGGGGGCTCCATGCGGTATGCCTCCAGCCTCATCGGTGTAGGTCGCAGCACCGGCCGTCGCTGGTGGAACTGGCTCAAGGGACAATCCGATCGCTTTGCCTTCTATCTCAAGGACCGATTTCCGGACTTGGGTCGCACCTTGGATCGTCGTCATTTCTGGATCACCTACTTCAAGGGCGGCAGCCTTTCTTTCGCCATGGTGATTCTCGACCAGGCAGGGGTGGAGGTCCCATGATGTTCTGACCCTGAGGGGGGTTGGGATGCCGGTTTTCTGGATCGATTAAGACCCCACAGACTTTGTCCTCTGCCCGAGTGGGGAGAGATGTTTTTTGATGTGCGCTCCTTTTTTCATCAAGGAGAATCACATGAAAGACATTCATCCCATGGCGCTGTTTCGCCTGTCGGTGCTCGGCCCTCTGATCAGTCGTGATCATCTGGCGCACGGCGAACTCTCACAGATCCTGAGGGATCTCTCCCAGAAGGACTATGCCATCCCGGGGAGTCAACGCTGCCGGATTGGCGAGAAGACGATCGAGGAATGGTATTACCGCTGGCGTCGAGAAGGGGTCGATGGGTTAGCCCCAAGGAGCCGTGCTGATCAGGGGGTTTCAAAAATCTCAGAGTCCGCCCAGGATCTCATCCTCAAGGCGAAGCGAGACAACCCCAAGCGCTCCATCCAGCAGATCCTCGAGATTCTGGAGCGCTCGGGCACGATCCCCAAGGGATCCATCTCCCGCTCGGCCTTGCATCGTTTTTTACAGCAGCAGGGCCTCTCAAGGCCCAGCGGTTCCGAGAGCCTTCCCGAGGAATACCGGCGCTTCGAAGCCATGCATGCCAACCAGATCTGGTATGGAGATGTGATGCATGGGCCCAAGGCGCTGTTCCGGGGGAGAGTCCGTAAGGCCTATCTGGTCAGTCTCATGGATGATGCCTCAAGGCTCATCACGCACAGCGCCTTTTGTGCCGGGGAGACGGCATTGGATATCGAGGGGGTTCTCAAGCAGGCCATCCTCCGGCGGGGCCTGCCGCGCAAACTGATCGTCGATCAGGGCGCCGCCTATCGTTCCAGGACCCTGCAGGCCATCTGCGCCCGCCTGGATATCCGCCTGATCTACTGCAGACCCTATGCACCCGAGGGTAAGGGAAAGCTCGAACGCTTTCACCGAACCCTGAGAGCCGGCTTCCTCAGCGAACTCGATCCGGGACGGATGCTCTCGGTCGAGGATCTCAATGCCAGACTCTGGTCCTGGCTCGCACAGATCTATCACACCCGTCCCCACGCCGGGCTGGAGGGCCGGACACCCCTGGAACGCTATCAGCAGGATCTCCCAAAGATCCGGCAGTTGGGCGAGAAAGCGGTATTGATCGATGCCATTTTCCAGCATCGGGTCCAACGCAAGGTCCGCAAGGATGGCACCCTCTCCTTTGAGGGGCGGTTCTTTGAGGTTCCCTTTGAGCTCTCGGGCAAAACCATCTGCTTGTTGGTCGACCCTCATAGCGGAACGATCCTCGGAATCGAGGATGATCAGGGCAAATCGCTCGGCATGGCGACACCGCTCAATGCCATCGCCAATCTGGATCGCCCCCGACGCAAGCCAAAAGACAAGGTCACTCGTGCGCCGGCCGCGCCCTCCAGAGAGGCCCTGAACCTCGTTGAGATAGTGCATCAACAGCACTATCGCATCCAGGAATAGGAGGGCACCATGTACCTTCAGCACTTCGGCCTCAAGGCCGCACCCTTTGACAAGGGATCGACCGATCTTTGGGAGGATGACCGCATCGTCCTCCTGAAGGAGCGTTTCAACTGGCTACTGCAGAGTCCCGGTATCGGGGTTCTGACCGGTGATCCCGGCGTCGGAAAGACCTCGGCCATCCGGCAACTCTGTCAGACCCTGAACCCCCACCGCTACCAGGTCATCTACCTTGCCGAGACCGACTTCGGACGGAATGACATTTACAAATCCCTCGGCGAGCACTTCGGGCTGGAGCCTCAGTATCGGCGGGCGCAGATGTGGCGCGATCTCAAGGAAGCCATCCACGATCGCGTTGAAAACCAGCACCGGCTCCCGGTCTGGATCATCGATGAAAGTCAGAACCTGCCGATCAGCTTCTTCAAGGACCTCCCGTCCTTCCTCAACTTTGCCTTTGATTCCCGGGATCTGATGACGGTCTGGCTCGTGGGGCACCCCATCCTGACCCATATTCTGGATCGTGCACCCTATGCCGCCCTCTCAGGGCGCGTTCATGTACGGGTCCACCTCAAGGCCATCAATGACCGCGAGCGCTTTGAGCAGTTGATCCGTCACGGTCTCAAGGTCGCGGGTTGTGAGCAGACCCTGCTGTCAGACAGTGGAATGGAACTCCTCAGGAATGCCTCTTTGGGGCTCCCGCGTCATATCGGCCGGATCCTCCGCTATGCGATGCAGTTGGCTGTCCCCAGAGGACTTAATCATCTGCCGGATGAGCTGATCCAACAAGCGATTGAGGAACAACGATGAACGAGGAGTACGAGGATTATGAAGAGGATGACTTTGACGAGCATCTGAGCCAATTGAACGAGCAACAGTGGGAAGCGCTCAGGACGCTCATTGCCGACTTGAAGGTGATTATCGAAAAGGAACGGCTCGAAAAGATCCAAAAGGAGAACGAAGCGAACGAGCGGTACTTTGCGTCCCTCTCGGAGAGGTTACCCAAATAGGGTGGCATCCGTCCCGTGCTGAGCTGGGGACTCACCCTCCCTGGCTCAGTGCGGGAAATCCATCAGAATCCCACCTCAAACAGGGCGGGATGGAAGGCCGGAGATAAAGCGGGACGTAACACGGCCGATCAGACTACTTCAAAGAGGATCTTGTATAGCCTGCCATCGGATTTGA
>CAYLUS010000097.1:0-3428 GCA_964386975.1 uncultured Methylococcus sp. | reverse complement strand
ATCGCCGTCGCCACGGCAAGCTCGAAGAAGTTACTGGCCCCGATCAGCGCACCGGGTGCAGCAATCGCGTATTTGACGCCAAAGACCTTCATAAGGCCGTAGACCAGGGACGAGTTGAAGTAGACCTGAATGATGATAGGTACTGCAATCAGAGCTACATGGAACCACTTTCCAACGAGGTTATCCGCCTGGAAGGCAAAGATCAGAACTAAGGTGGCGAGAAGTGCGGAAATTGCCACTGGATGGAGTACGGGAAGAAACGCCCCCTCAAACCATGCCTTCCCTTTGATCCTTACCAGGAGCGACCGTGTGATGATTCCGGCTGAAAGCGGGATAACGATAAAAATCAGTACAGAGTAAAGAAGCACATCAAAGGGTACGGTCAGGTTCGACGTTCCCGTCACTAGCCAGGTCACGATGGGTGCAAATGCGACCAACATGATGAGATCGTTCACGGCAACCTGAACCAGGGTATAACCCGGATCGCCATCGGTCAGATAACTCCAGACAAAGACCATCGCGGTACAGGGGGCAGCGGCAAGAATGATGGTACCTGCAATGTATTGGTCTGCGGCATCCGCACCCATCCATGGGAAGAAGAGATGCTTGAAGAACAGCCAGCCCAAAAACGCCATGCTGAAAGGCTTCACCAGCCAATTCACGAATACCGTAATCAAAAGACCCCTTGGATTTTTGCCTGCGCCAACGACAGAGGCAAAATCCACCTTGAGCATCATGGGATAGATCATGAGCCAGATGAGAACGGCGATCGGCAAGTTGATGTTGGAAATCTCAAGCCCACGCAATTCGGCAACAGGGGCTGGCATGATTTTCCCAATCAGGACGCCGATGAGCATGCAAAGCCCGACCCACAAAGTCAGGTAGCGATCAAAAAAGCTCATTTGTTTAGCTTGCGCCTTGGTGACTTTTTTCTTGCTCATCGTTCGATTCACGTTTTTTTAAGTCTGGTTGTCGGTCCGGTTGGCCAAAAGATGCAGTCGATCTACACCAACGGGTTCCTCTTTCATGAGCGCAACGAGCGCATAGCGCTTGGCATGCTGATGGGCCACAGCATCGATTTCCCGGAGTTCGTTATGGGCGCGCTGCCGAAGGAGTTGTGAATCGGTGGATGTCGCTGCAACACTGTTGTTGACAATCCAGGCCCATGGTTCGATACCCGCTCGTCGAAGATCAGATTGCAGATTCGCAGCCTCCAGAACGGGGGTGGTTTCAGCAAGCGTGACAATGATGACCTTGGTTTGTTTTGGATCTTGCAGTTGCATCATCGGGGTTGTCACGTGAACGCTGCTTTGGCCCATTTGCCTAGTCACTTCCCGATGGTATGCTCCAGTAGCATCGAGAAGGAGGAGGGTATGGCCGGTCGGTGCCGTATCCATCACGACGAAGGTCTTGCCCGCTTCACGAATAATGCGGGAAAAGGCCTGAAATACGGCAATTTCCTCGGTGCATGGAGAGCGCAAATCCTCTTCCAGCAGCGCGCGACCTTCAGCATCAAGCTGAGCGCCTTTGGTTTCAAGGACGTGATTCCGATACCGCTCTGTTTCAACATGAGGGTCGATTCGACTCACCGTCAGATGATCAAGCGTTCCTTCCAGCGTATCCGCCAGGTTGGCCGCAGGATCTGAGGTTGTCAGATGCACGGGGAATCCGCGAGACGCCAAGTCCACGGCAATCGCTGCCGCCATCGTGGTTTTTCCAACGCCACCTTTGCCCATCAGCATGACCAGACCATGCTCATCCCCCGCGAGTTCCTCAACCAACGATGAGAGAGTGGGCGCATGAGCTTGGGAAGGCGGTTCGACAGGACTTTGATGAAGTGAAGCCGCGCCATTGATGAGAAGGTGATTTAGCGCATCAAGGCCGACGAGATTGAAGGGTTTCAGTCTGATCTGATCCTGCGGCAACCCTTGGAGCGCCAGAGGTATGTCGGAAAGCGCGGCCTGCTCCCGATGATAGATTGCCGCCGCCAGTTCATCTTGGGCGGCTTCCTCTGAAGGAAGCACGCCATTAATGACGAGGTGTTGTTGCGAAAGCCCAATGGCTGCCAATTCATCATGGGTCCGCGCCACTTCACGGAGGGTGGCCTTTTGCGCTCGTGTGACCAGTACCAAACGGGTGCGTATAGGGTCCGCCAGGGCATCGACCGCAGCCTTGTACTGGGTTCGCTGCTTTTCTAATCCGGCGAGGGGTCCAAGGCAGGAGGCGTCCCCTTTGCCTTCTTCAAGAAACCCGCTCCATGCGCCGGGTAGTTGGAGTAATCGAATGGTATGGCCGGTGGGAGCCGTATCGAAGATGATATGGTCGTAGTGCTGAGTCAGCGCCGGGTCGACCAAAAGGGCTGTAAATTCATCGAAAGCTGCTATTTCTGTCGTGCAGGCCCCGGATAGTTGCTCTTCGATGGTTTTGACAATGGATTCTGGCAGAACGCCCCGAACCGGACCGACAATACGATCCCGATAGGCTTGAGCGGCTGCTTGCGGATCAATTTCGAGGGTCGAAAGGTTTGGTACGGCAGGAATTGGCGTAATCCGGTTTCCAACGCTTATCCCGAAAGCCTGGCCAACATTCGAGGCTGGATCTGTACTCACAAGGAGAACTCGCTTGCCTTCAGTCGCAAGCTGTACGGCTGCCGCACAAGCGATGGAAGTCTTGCCGACCCCCCCTTTACCCGTAAAAAAGAAAAAGCGGGGCGGCTTATCCAGGAAACGCATCATGGCGATGAACCATCAGCAGCAACTACTACTACTGGAACCACATCCTTGTTGCGGCTTCATGCTTCCGTTTTCATCGATACCCGCCCAACGCGCCAATTCTGAACGATTGGGGTAGCGTCCAGCCAAAGCGACTTCACCATCGACCAGAATCAGTGGAAGGGCTTTTTCACCTGAACGTTCGAGGTACGCCTTAACTGTTGGGTTTTCAGCAAACGCAACGGGTTCCTGAGCAAGGTTAAAACGTTCAACGTGAGCTCCATTCTGCCTAGCCCAATCCACATCAGCTGAAAAACCGACCAGGGTCTGATCAACCTCGACGCCGCATACTCCGGTACTGCAACACAATGCGGGGTCAAAAATATGAATGATGCTCATGATGATTCCTTTGGAAGGGTTGCCTGAGGATAAAGCGCCTCAAGGGCCATGCGCTGTTGAGGTTTTATGCTGAGGACAGGCCGGATCGACTTAGCCCTTGCCTCTGCCTCTTCAAGGGTGCTGCAATGTCCAAGCTCAAGTAGAACACCCGCCGCGACCGCACCCGTGCGTCCCCTTCCACCTCCACAGTGGAAAGCGACCTTCTTCCCGGCTCGGTAGGCCGATACAACGGCATCAATTGCATCCTTGAACAAATCTGATTCTGCTGTCTGCGCGTGATCAGCCAACGGAATTTGGGTCCAGGTTAAATGCGGCTGG
>CAYLUS010000096.1:0-3442 GCA_964386975.1 uncultured Methylococcus sp. | reverse complement strand
TCCGATCGTCCATGGCATTTCCGATGCCCCGATTCGCCTCTCGCCGCGGGATCAGACGCTCCTGGAGTCACTGCTCGATCACAGCACCAAGTACATCGTCTTTGACCCGACCTTGGGTTGGGCGATTCGCCCGGAGATGAAGGTCGGTCTCTATCAGAGCAATCGTCTGGGTGCGCGCTCGATGCGGGAGTACACGCCACAAAAACCGGCGACCGGCATACACCGGATTCTGGCCTTTGGTGACTCCTTTACCCACTGCGATGATGTGGCGACCGGGGATGCATGGCCGACCCTCATGGAGTCCATGCATCCCGATCTTGAAGTCCCTAACTTTGGCGTTCCGGCCTACGGATTGGATCAGGCTTTGCTTCGATTCAATCAGGTTTCGCGCGAGGTACGGGCGGATACTGTCCTGATGGGCATGATGTCCGAAAATGTCTATCGCCACATCAACACCTTTCGAAAGTTCTACCAGCGAGGGGAGGGCTTCCCACTTGGAAAGCCCCGTTTCATCGAGGATGGATCAGATTCCCTTCGGTTGATTCCAAGCGGCTTTAAAAGTCTGGATGACTACCGCTTGCTGCTGAAAGACACCGAAAACACCCTGAAACAGGTGGGTCAGTTTGATTATTTCTTCAACCACAAGGCGCCGGCCGATGATTGTGGATTGTTGAAATCGCCCTGCGCCCTAGGCGCGGCCACCTGGCTGGTCAGGGATCGCATCGACAAAGGCCAGAAGGATCCTCTTAGTGGTTTTCTTCACTATGACATGGCGAGTGAAGGGCCCCGCCTGACGGTCAAACTGGTGCATGAATTTGCAGCGGCCGTCACCCACCAGAAGATGCGTCCCATTCTGGTGCTGTTCCCCAACAAAACCGATGTGCTGCAATTCAGATTCACGCGAACCCGCAACTATGCCCCGATTCTTGAGGCATCGCGCCAGTTGGGAATCGAGGCCTGGGACGCGATGGACGCGTTCCTTGAAGGTCAGCAACTCCTGCCTTACGACAGCCTTTTTGAATCCTCCTCAGGTCATTACAGCCCGGAAGGGAATCGACGCATCGCCCAGTGGCTTTCGCAGCGCTTAAACCTCAAGTAGCCTTGAAGTAGACGCCTTGTCTCTATCTCCAGCCTGGAGTTCAGAGCCCCCTTCAGGATTTAAGGCAGCGGGAACTCCACCAGAGGGATGGGTAAGCCCCAGAATAACGCTCCATTTGCTGGGCTCTTTTTAACGGCTTTTGTCCTTGAACTCCAAGGAGTAACGATGTCGTCACGACTATTTGCACTCACATTACTCGGCTGGATCATCCCAATCCTCGCGTCTGCTTATTCGACCGATGAGAGTGTCTTGGCCGCCTATACGCTGGTAGTCTCCACCGATGAGTCAACTTCGGGTCTTCTGACCCGTGCAGTCTTGCCGGTTGGGATTGGATGTCCTCAACTCAAGGTCAGCCAGAGCGGGGCGAACCGGCGCATTCCCATGACGCAACGCTCGAATCCGGCAAATACCTTTTCGGCTTTCAGCAATCTGTCGGTCTGTGAGGCTCCTATGCCCCGTGGGGTCAGGACCGCCAAGGTAGGCGACCTGTCCGTTTCGGCACGGATCCCCAGCATCATCCGGCGGATAGGGGTCCTTGGTGATACCGGCTGCCGAATGAAAAAGAACCTCGATCAAGCGTGCGACAGTCCTTCAGGGTGGCCTCTGAGCCAGGTCGCCAAGAGTCTGGCCGAGAAAAAACCTGACGTGATTTTTTTTATGGGCGATTTCTTCTATCGAGACCACAGCTGTGACCCAACGCAAACCCTGATTTGCGGCACTAGCCCGGCTCCACTCGATATCAACTTCGACTACAACTCGGTGTCCAATCCTTTCCCGAAATATGTGTTTTCAGATTCGGATTATGGCTGGGTGGCCGATGTGTTTATCCCAATGAAAACGCTCCTATCGGCGGCTCCGCTGGTCGTGGTCAGGGGCAACCATGAGTCTTGCCAGCGTGGCGGCAATGGCTATTTCAAATTCTTTGATCCCCACCAGGGGAATCAGCACCTTTGTGCGCCGGTGCCCAAAACAGACGCTTCCGGTTCTCAGGTGGTGCGTGACGGCCATCCTCAGTGGAAAACACCGGATCCACTCTTGACGGATGCCTGGTCGACGAGCCTCCGTGTAGGGCCTGCCCGCTATTTGCGGGTATCTGTTGTCGATTCCGCATACGGCTATGACCATGAAGTGGATTCGGCCATTTATCCTGCCTTGCGCGCGCAGTATCAACGGGCTTCGGACTTGGCCAGTGCTCAAGTTCGTGTCCGGGGACGGGTCCCGGAAAACTGGCTACTGGTGCATCAACCCCTCTTCGGATTGGACTGCGCGCCCGAAACCATCAGTATCGCGGGTCAGTCTCTGTTCGGTGATCAGTGCAAATGGGTCTCTGAAACGCAGACGGCCGCAGCCTATGGTCTTTTAGCGAATTACCATCTCGTTCTTTCAAGCCATATCCATCTCGCACAGGCGGTGCAAATTCCAGGTCAACCAGGACAGTTGGTGGTCGGCAATGGCGGTACGATGTTGCAGGAAGTCGGGGTACCGTATCCGACCGCCTTACCCTATGGGCCCCTGCAATATCCAAATGGGCAGCCCGTCGCGGGCTTGCCGGCTGGCGTTACACCTTACCCCATGGCAACCTCCATATGGACCGAGCGACGTTTCGGGTTTGCAATAGCGACTCCAAAAAGAGTGCGGGGTGAATGGAACTGGACCCACTATGCTCCGGACGGTTCTGAGTTTGCCAACTGCGATCAAAAAGGAACGCAGTTGCAATGCCAATCTCAGTGATTTTGCTCTAAAGGAACTTGCCAGCAACGCCTGTGGTTGTATTCGCCCTCAGGCGTTCTCCCAAGCGGCCTGAGCGGCGAGTCTTGCGATCGATGATCGTTTGAAACTGCTTGAGATCACCGCCGATCAGGGTCAGCCTTTTTCGTGCCCGCGTGATGCCGGTGTAGAGGAGTTCCCGTGAAAGGTTAGGGGCCTGTCCGGGCTCGGGTAGCATCAGGAGCACATGCCCGAATTCGGAGCCTTGGGACTTGTGCACGGTCATCGCAAACACGGTTTCAAGGTCCGTCAGGCGGCTCGGCGGCACGATCTTGAAGGGCTTTTTCTCATTTTGCGGATCCTTGAAGACCACCCGGAGGCTGAATTCCCCCGTGTCCCTGTTTTGAAAGGGCAGGGTGATGCCCACATCGCCGTTCATGATCCCAAGTTCATAATCATTGCGGGTCGCCATTACCGGTCGGCCTGAGAACCACTCGGGATCGGAGCCCTTGAGGCGGCGGATTTTCTGGTGTCGCTCGAGGCGTTCGACCATCATCCGGTTGAGGTGCTCGACCCCATAAGGGCCCTCGCGAACCGCGCACAGCACCTGAAACCGGGCAAAGGCATCAAGGACCT
>CAYLUS010000095.1:0-3482 GCA_964386975.1 uncultured Methylococcus sp. | reverse complement strand
TCCTTGGACCTTGGGGGATCCCTGAATTCGCCGCCTTTATCACCCGGCGTGTCAAACATATAGGTATAGGTCAGTGCCTCGGAATAATCCTGAAAGTTCATTTGTGCTGCAATTTTGTCAATGGCGCAGACGCAGTGATACATGTTGTCAAGGTTGGTACCTCCGTGCTCGGCCATGCACTGGCTGACCGATTCCACGCGTGCCTGGGTCGGAAAATCGTTGACAGTAGTTTGGGATGCTCCCGACTTGCAGGCCTCTGAATTGCCCGCCTTGGCTTTTGCCTGAGAAAGGCCAGGGCAGATCAAAAGCACGGCAATGACGGCGAGATGGCTGAATAAGGACAGGCGATGGGTTGGCATGGGACATTCGTTTGACGATGGAAAGAGTCCCATCATATTCAGCCGGCTTTTAAGCTGCAATTCGCATTACTCCACGGCAAAACGCACGATTGCCTTCAACTCCTCATTCATGGTCCTTGCAAAGGCGTTGAGCCTGAGGTTTGTGGAGTGAGTTGGCAGAAGATGGGTGGTGACGATTACCCGAGCGCCCTCTGATCGGACGGCCACATTGCAGGGCATCCAGCTAATGCTGGATGGGGAGAGTTCCAACAGGGTTTTCGCATGGGTCAGGTTGCAGAACTGGAGGGTGTCGAAGTCAGGAAATTCAATCTGATCGCGCTCCCGAATCACACTCCCCACTTTGTTATGGCCCGTGATCCTGAAGTTGCGTTGGGTAACGGCCAATTCAAGTTCCTGCATCACATCCGCATAGCTTTTCTGATCCGTAGAGAGAGAAAAGGCCTCTGGTTCGTTTTCGAACCAAAAAAACAGCGCCCCCAGCAAGACGAGTGTGACAAGCCCGTAAACAGGCCGTATGGTGTTCATGGTTTAAGGGTCTCTAGCGGATTTGAATCTGGGACCCCATGATCGGCCGGGCCAACAAGGAGATCAAGTGAGCGAGCCGCAAACTTTGAATGGAGCGGACATCCAGCCCAAGCGGGCGCTGCCAAAACAGCTCATAACTGGGGTCGTTCTTGCGGGAGGTAAGGCGCGGCGAATGCAGGGGCGGGACAAGGCTTGGGTTCGATTCGAGGGCGCCCCCCTGATCGAGTACATGCTCGCCTCGCTGAAGGACGAAGTCGCTGAGGTGTTCATCAATACACCGCGATCCACGCCGGAATACAGGGGGCTGGGGTGCCGGCTTATTGCTGATCCGACGCCTGAGTTTGAGGGTCCCCTCATGGGGATTCTGGCGGCGATGCGTGCCGCCGCAACCCCTTGGATCCTGGTTTTACCCTGCGACATGCCTTTAGTTAAAAGCACGCATTTAAGGCGCGTGATTGCAAAGGCTTCGGAGGGAAAGGACCTGATTGTTGCTCACGATGGATCCCGCATTCACCCCCTGGTGATGTGCGTCCGCACGCAGCTTGCCCAAGATCTCGAGCAGTTTCTCAATGAGGGGGGGCGGCGGGTCGAGGAGTGGATTCGCCGTCAGTCGTTCTCCGTGGTTGACTTCAGCGACGATCCTCGAGCGATGGCCAATCTCAATTCGATTGCCGACCTAATCAAGATGGAGAACCTGAGGCGTTTGTCGCCTCCAGATTCTGCGTAACAGTGCCAAAAGGCCGAGGGCTGAAAATCCCGCACCTGCAAGAAATGTAGCTTCAGCTCCCATCTGGTCCCAGAGATAGCCCGCGCACAGGCTGGCGATCAGCATCGAAAGGCCCGAGATCAGGTTGAAGACGCCAAACGCCGTTCCCAGCATCGCCTTTGGGGCATGATTTGCAACCATGGTCGACAGCAAGCCCTGGGTGATCGCCATGTGAATGCCCCATAAGGAGACACCCACCACCAGGGAAGGCCAGTGTGTCGCTTGAGCCAGGACCAGATCGGCTGCAATCAGAACGCTCAGCCCCAATGCCAGCAAACGCTCGTGATTGCTGCGATCAGACAAGCGCCCGAATGGATAGGCCGCCATGGCATAAACCAGATTCATACCCACCATGACCAGTGGAATCAGCGCAACCGGAATCTGTGACTGATGGGCCCTAAGCACCAGAAATGCCTCACTGAAACGCGCAAGGGTGAAGATCGCTCCGAGGCCTACCACCCACCAATAGCCGCTCCCGAGTTGCTTGAGGTTTTCTGCCCGGATCGGGTTTGAGCCTCTCCCCTGTGCGAATGTCTTTGGCTCCGTGACACCCCAAAGGAGCAAGGCAACCGAGATGCCCCCGGGTATTACCGCAACCCAGAACACGGCCCTGAAATCATTCTGCCAGGCATACATCAGGACGACGGCAATCAGGGGGCCGAGAAATGCGCCCACCGTATCCAGAGATTGGCGCAATCCAAAGGCGGCACCCCTGAGCGTGGGCGGCGCAATTTCCGCGACCAGCGCATCCCTCGGCGCACCCCGGATTCCTTTGCCGATCCGATCCATTAAACGGGCGAAGAGCACGATATCGAGGCTGGATGCCATTGCAAAGAGGGGCTTTGAAAGGGCGCCCAAGGCATAGCCAAAGACAGCCAGCCCTTTTCTCTTTCCAAGGTAGTCACTGACAACCCCGGAAAATACCTTGACGATCAGTGCGGTAGATTCCGCAATCCCTTCTACCACGCCCACCATAAGGGCGCTCGTGCCCAAGAACTCGACCATAAAGAGGGGCAAAAGGCTGTGAACCATCTCCGAGGCGATGTCCATAAAAAGGCTCACCATGCCGAGCATCCAGATGCCTAGAGGCATCCGTTGTGTTGCACCTTTTGTCATGAGTGAATCATGGACTTTGGATTCAGCTAGTTGAGGTATCCGCTCAAACGGGCTGGGGCAATGTGTTTGAAGAGCGCATTTTGGATTTCCCAGGCGCGGTCCTCCTGATCCTTTAGAAACTCAATCTCGCCTCCCGAGAGAGTCGCGACAGGGCAGCCGTTGATATAAGCGACGCGGTTTCCCGGTAGGGCGCTGATGCGTTTTGCCGGGTTCGCGATGCCCTGGAGGCAGCACGGATCGGCTGCACTGAGAATGATCAGTCGGGTATCGGCAGGTTTGTTTTTGAGCGCTCTCAGGAAGTCGAGTGCAGCAGGAAGTGCGAACTGTTCTCCCGCCTGTCCCGCCACAAAGCGGCCCCCCCGGATGTCCCCGCGGGCCTCAAGTGATCGGAGGTGCGGTAGGAGTTCCGTCCAGCCAGGCGCGTGATGCTCGCGGCTCAAAAGCCCCTTGAAGAGGATGCCATAGCGGCTGAGCAGTACCCCCGTGATGTGTTCGAGATTTTCGCGCATCTCCTCTCGACCTACCGTTGATTCTCTCCGCCGGTTTCCTGAAAGCACCCAGCGTCCGGCATTCTCAAGCTCTTGTATCAGATGTCGGAAGCGCCGTTTTTTTTGCTCTGGAATCAGAAGGGCTCGTAAACCGGCATAACTGTCCGAGGTGACCTGCCCGCGGGCAATTAATTCTGCAAGCGATGCTTCAACACTGGATCGCAAAAA
>CAYLUS010000094.1:2322-3626 GCA_964386975.1 uncultured Methylococcus sp. | reverse complement strand
ACTTGATTCATGCCTCCGCCATCGTCGACCCCGGTGCCATCCTCGCACCGGGGGTACACGTTGGCCCCTTCAGTGTCATCGGGCCCGAGGTTGAAATCGGCGAGGGGACCGTCATCGGACCTCATGTCGTGATTCGCGGCCCGACCCGGATCGGCCGTGAAAACCGGATCTTTCAGTTCACCTCGATCGGCGAGGATCCTCAGGACAAGAAATACCGGGGTGAAGTCACCCGTCTTGAAATCGGTGATCGCAATGTCATTCGTGAATTTGCAACCCTCCACCGAGGCACGGTGCAAGACAAGCTCATCACCCGCATCGGCCATGACAACCTGTTGATGGCCTACACCCATGTGGCCCATGACTGCATCATCGGCAATGGGGTCATCATGGCCAACGGCGCTTCCCTTGCAGGACATGTTCGGGTCGATGACGACGCCATCTTGGGGGGGTTCTCACTGGTCCATCAGTTCTGCCGTGTCGGCCGTCAAAGCTTTTCCGGCATGGGCAGCGTGATCAGTCGCGACATTCCGCCTTATGTCATGGTCGGCGGCAGCCCGACCAAGCCGCGCGGCATCAATACCGTGGGCATGGAGCGGCGGGGCTATAACGCCGAGGCAGTCCTCCAGGTCAAGCGCGCCTTCAAGATCATCTACAAATCCCGCCTGAAACTCGAGGAGGCCATCGAGCAACTCAGCAAGATGGCAGAGACCGCGGCCGAAATTCAGCCCATGCTTGAATTCCTCAAACAAAGCGGCCGCAGCATCATCCGCTGAGTTCGAAGTCGCTGGTCTCCCCATAAGATCGATGATGGCCGTTTCAACCTCGATCATCGCTGTGGGCCTCGATGAAGCCGGGCGCGGCTGCCTTGCAGGACCTGTGATTGCTGGCGCCGTGGTCCTTCCTGATGACCTCTCTCCCTTCGAGGGGCTGACGGATTCCAAGAAACTCTCCCCAAAGCGTCGGGAAACCCTCGCGCAGTCCATTCGCCTGCATGCCAAGGCATTTTCCATCGGCCGGGCAGAGCCTTTTGAAATTGATCACGTCAACATTCTTCAGGCATCCTTGCTGGCCATGCAACGCGCTTTTCGCGGCATTGAAATCCCGCTGGATCTGGCCTTGATTGACGGACTCCATGCACCTGACCTTCCGATCCCGACCCAAACCCTGGTGGGCGGGGACCTGACTGAACCTGCCATTTCAGCAGCATCGATCCTGGCCAAGGTGGCGCGGGATCAGGAGATGGTCCTGGCCGATGCCCTTTTTCCAGGCTATGGGTTCAAGGTTCACAAAGGCTACCCGACCCG
>CAYLUS010000094.1:0-2222 GCA_964386975.1 uncultured Methylococcus sp. | reverse complement strand
GCCATGAAATGCCTCATCAAAGGACCGGAGCAGATCGATTGGATCCATCGGGCCCTGAAGGTGGATGCCCTCTCGGCGGCCTGGCGCGAAGATCTCCAAAAACGGCTTCAACCTCCTAATATCAACTCCTGATCGTCATGAACAAGATCCTTCAACTTCTCCCGCCGCCGGTGATCGCCCTTCTTCTGATCCTGATGGCGGCCTTCCTGAGTTCGACCGTGTCCCTGAAACTTTTGCACGCGGCGCAAGGCGGGACTGCCTGGCTGGTCACGGGGCTGGCCCTGACGATTTCCACGATCCTCCAGCTTCGCACCCTCAAGACCACGCTGCTTCCGAACGGGACGCCCACCCAACTGGTGACCTTCGGCGCTTACCTTTGGACCCGAAACCCCATTTATCTCGGGCTTTTGACTTCACTTGTTGGCCTGGCTCTCTTCAAAGGCACCCTTCCCTACTGGCTGGTGCCGCCCGCCTTCTTCACCATCATGAATCGCTTCCACATCCCCGCTGAAGAAGCGCGTCTCAAGGATGTCTTTGGTGCGGATTACCTTCGCTACCAACAGAAAGTGAATCGCTGGATTTAAGGGTTTACGGACACAAAAAAACCGGCGGGGACCCATCCAATCAGGGTCCCCGCCGGTTTTTTGCATTCAACCGATCAGTCGACGGCTTCGATCGAGATGTGTCGACGGGCCTTGTCAGAGGCGCTCGGCATCTCGTATTCCGGTACCGGTTCCTCAGCCATGGGCCCTGAGGTCTTGGGACCCCTCAGGGAAACCCACGCCGCCTTCAGGGGATGGGCCATTGCATCCTCAACCGCGGAGGCTTCAAAGCCACAGTGCGCCATGCAGTTGGCACATTTGGGGTTCTTTGAGTTGCCATACTTGTCCCACGGGGTGTCCTCCATCAAGGACTTGAAGGAAGGGGCATAACCCTCATCGACCAGGAGATAGCAGGGCTTCTGCCAGCCAAACACGTTGCGGGTCGGATTGCCCCAGGGCGTACAGTTGTAACGCTGGTTGCCGGCCAGGAAGTCCAGGTACAGGCTTGAATGGTTCAAGGCCCAGTTGCGACCCTTGCCCAGCTTGAAGACATCGCGGAACAGCTGCTTGCTGTCACGGCTCTTGATAAAGATATCCTGCTGCGGCGCATGCTCATAGCTGAAGCCAGGGGCGATGGTGGCACCCTCAACGCCCAGCGCCTTGCAGGAATCCAGAAATTGGGCGACTTCTTCCGCGCCCTCGCCCTGGAACAGCGTGCAATTGACCGTGACCCGAAAACCCCGTCCGATGGCCAGCTTGATGGCCTCCACCGCCCGCTCGTAAACGCCGTCCTGACAGACGGACGTATCATGGCGGTCCTGATTGCCATCAAGGTGGATGGAGAAGGTCAGGTAAGGGGATGGGGTGTAGTCGTCAATCCGCTTCTTGAGGAGGAGCGCATTGGTGCAGAGGTAAACGTACTTGCCGCGGGCAATCATGCCCTCAACGACCTGCGGGAGTTCCTTGTGCAGCAGCGGCTCGCCGCCGGCGATCGAGATGATCGGGGCGCCACATTCATCGACAGCAGCCAGGCACTCCTCGACGCTCAGTCGGCGATTCAGGACCTCTTCGGGGTAGTCGATCTTGCCACAACCGGCACAGGCCAGGTTGCAACGAAACAAAGGCTCGAGCATCAGGACCAGCGGATATTTCTTGTTGCCGGCCAGCTTTTGCTTGAGAAGATACTTGGCTACGGTGAACTGTTGTCGCAACGGAACGCCCATATGACCTCCACAGAAAATAGTTAAGCATTCATCGAAAGCAGGATACCCGGCGGGTGCGGTCCGCAGGGCTACTGGATCCGAAGCCGACACGGGGCTGGACACCAGTTTCAGGCGAGCGCTCGGACGTCTCACCTTTTAAAGAGAATTTGGACGCGAGGATGGTATCACGAGTTGTATTTTTATCAACTCCATTCCGTAAAAAAACAACACGCCTTGACGGAAACCACAAAAAAGTTAAAATTTTGTCTCATTCTCGCCCGATTCCACCGCGCTCGCTCAGCGCAACCCTCCTCCAAAGAGGGTACGGCGAATTCAGGACAGCCCAGGAAAAAACGCTCCGGCATGACAACGACCCTCCGGTCTGACCCGATCGCGGCCCTCGACGATGAGGCCTTTCAGGACCACCTCCTGCAGGGGGTTTCAAGAACCTTCGCGCTGACGATCCCGCAACTCCCGG
>CAYLUS010000093.1:1797-3694 GCA_964386975.1 uncultured Methylococcus sp. | reverse complement strand
TTTTCCTGAAAGGGATCCAAAAGGCTCTGTTCCGAAAGGAACAGGGCCTTTTTTAAATGGATGCTTCCCCCCTCCGGGGACCTTATAGAAAGCACATATGACACCGATGTTTGTTGATTCTCACTGCCATCTGGATCGGCTGGACCTGACGCCCTATCAGGGGGATTTTGCGCAGTTAATCAGGGAAACCCATGAGGCCGGAGTATCCGAGCTTCTTTGCGTCTCGATCAACCTGGAGCGCTATCCCGCGATGCGCCAATTAATTGAGCCATATCCGGGTGTGTCAGTCTCAGTCGGTGTTCACCCGAATGAAGAGCATTGTCAGGAGCCAACAGCCGAAGCGTTGGCGGCGCTCGCCACGGATTCACGCGTGGTGGCGATCGGGGAAACCGGTCTTGATTATTTCCGCAGCGCCGGTGAACTGGAGTGGCAGCGTGACCGTTTTCGGCGGCATATTCATGCCGCACACATGAGTCAGCTACCGATCATCGTTCACACGCGGCAGGCCCGGGCGGACACGCTGTCCATCCTAAAGGAAGAACAGGCCCGGGACGTCGGGGGGGTTCTCCATTGCTTCACGGAAGATTGGGCAACGGCCAAATCTGCCATTGAAATGAATTTTTATATTTCCCTTTCCGGGATTCTGACATTCAAGAACGCGGCCGATCTTCAAGAGGTCGCTCGAAAGCTCCCCATGGACCGGATACTGATCGAGACGGATTCGCCTTATCTGGCACCCATTCCAAAGCGGGGAAAGCCCAACTATCCGGCTTATGTCCTGCATGTGGCCGAATGTCTCGCGATGCTCCGTGGAGTCACCTTGGAGGAAGTGGCGCGACAGACCGCTGAAAATTATCATCGTTTGTTTAAGAGACCGTCTTTCCTCGCAGAACCGGTGGGTTCTCGGTCTGATCCTTAGCGTGATCATCCATCCACCCAGCCGCATGTCTTTGGCTGATGGTCTCTCCCAGCACGATGTGCGTTTGTCCGCGATAGGGTGTGCGTGGATGATGAGGGGGGATTCTTGGCCAGTAAAAAATGACTTCACCTGACGGCCTTTTGACTAAAAGAGAAGGCGCATTTCGAATGTGAAGTCACGCTTCACATGTCTTTCTTGCCAAACATACAACTAGCTGATTATGAATTGGTTTTTAGCGAAGGTTAGGTGGCCTGATAATTGCTTTTTAAGCAAGTGAGCCAATACAAGGCAGCACAAAGAGCCTGCTGAGGCTCTACCATCTACAAGAATCAATGAGGAGATTATCATGACCGACGTCAAGCCACCTTTGAATCCCCATCCGCTGAGTGAGTATGTTGCTTGGGCAGGCAACCGCAACAAAGATCCGATTTTGGGGGTCCTTAAAGAGAAGCTTCCTAAAGATGCTGGAAGGATTTTGGAGATGGCCAGCGGCAGTGGCATGCATATCAACTTCTTTGCCCCCCATTTTGGGCACTTGCACTTTCATCCTACGGATAAGGATAGGGAGGTCTTTGACAACATCAGGGAACTCACGACCAAAAATGGTAATGACAATATTGCCGATCCCGTGCACTTGGATCTGACGGACCCAAGCACTTGGTTTAACCCTGGTGAAAAGGCAAGTTTTGACGCTATCTTTTGCATCAACATATTTCAGGTTGCGCCAATCTCGATTGCAGATGGAATGATGCAATGTGCGTCCCAGCTCCTTGGTGAGAATGGCATTCTAATTATTTATGGCCCATTCAAGGTGGAAGGTGGGTTTACTACCGAATCAAACCAAGAATTCCATAATACCCTTGCTTCCCATCAGGTTCCTGAGTGGGGATTAAAAGATGTTGCAGACCTGAAAAAAGCTGCTGCCAACCATCAAATGGTATTGCAGGAAGTGATTGACATGCCCGCTAATAACTTCTC
>CAYLUS010000093.1:0-1697 GCA_964386975.1 uncultured Methylococcus sp. | reverse complement strand
TGGTTATGGGTGTTGGCCCTTTGCAAGGCTTGGGGGCTGCTTTAGCGCAAAAGTTTGCGGCAAATGGGCTTAAAGTATTTGTTGCAGGAAGGAGCAGGGACAAGATTTCCCTCGTTGCAGAGGAAATTGAACGCCAAGGGGGGCTTGCCATACCCATTGTGGCCGACGCGACCTGCGAGCAGGACATCGAGCGGTTATTCAAGGCTGTATTCAGCACCGGAGATTCTCTGGAAATCGCGGCGTACAACGTCGACCAGATTGCTTCTGCGCCGCTTTTAAAAACGGATGTTGAAATGTTTACCCGCCTTTGGCAACAAAACAGTCTTGGGGCTTTCCTGTTCGGTCGAGAAGCTGTCAGGTATATGTTGCCTCAACGTTCAGGATCATTGTTTTTCACGGGCGCAACCGCATCGCGAAGAGCCAAGCCGCCTTTTACGGCGTTTGCTGCGGCTAAAGCTGCCGTTAGAGCACTCGCGCAAGGAATGGCGCGTGAATATGGCCCACAAGGCATACATGTGGTGCATATGATTATTGATGGAGTAATCGATGGTTATCGGGCGCGGCATAACTTCGCAGCTTTGGCCGAGGCAAAAGGGCCTGATGGGCTTCTGGAGCTTGAGGCAATTGCCGAAACGTACTGGGCAATTCATCAGCAGCACCCTAGCGCGTGGACACATGAGTTGGATCTGCGCCCTTTTAAAGAGTCCTTTTGACTGAAAAGAGAATAACGAATCTAAGAAGGAGGAATTATGAAGGTATTTTTATACGCTGAATTTCAGGTATCAATCCCTTTCAATGACGTTGATTGGGAAACCATTAACCCTGAAATGAAGACTTATTCCGGCCTGATTTCAAAAACGTGGCTGAGCGGCCTAAACAATAATACGGTCGGCGGGTTCTATGAGTTTGATTCTGCTGAAAATGCACAGAAATATATTGATGGCTTACTCTATCCGTTTTCAAAGAAGGTTAATGGCAATCTTTCCGTCAAGCTGTTTGATGGAGATGTCACTATGAATGCAAACATTGGCATGAAGTCTCCCTACTATATGGGCTTTTAGGTTGACGGTCTTGCCAATAATACAGATGACAATGGAAGAGTCCCATCGCCGGATCGTGGCTGAGATCGATGTGCGCCACTTTTCATTCAAATGTGTGTTGAGGGGGCAACATCTAACCAGCAAGAAGGGATTTGAGTCCAATGCTGAACTTGGGGGCTCAATCAGTAGCTGAGCTATGGGGTTGGTTTTGGACTCAGCATACAAACTGACTCAGTGAATTTTTTCCAACCTCTGGCAGTCAGCCCGGGATTGTCGTCCAGCACCTCCTGAGTCTCAATCTTCGATCTTTTGTAATGACCATCGAAAATTTCTGTCATCCGACCCCCCCAGGGGGAGAGGTAAGGGTTCACACCAGAAAGATGGAACCCGATCTGTCCTCTATGCCAGTTCTCCAGCCAAAAACCTGGAATCATGGCCTATGAATCTTACTTCTTTTTTAGACGATGGATGCCGGCACTCTTGAGGGCAAGTCGTTCATAGATCGGTTCGCTGATTCCTTTGCGAACCTTGCGCATGAAATACTTTTCATAAGCAATTTTCGCGAGGTGAACCCATTTTCCACGGGAGGACCACTGAATGTTGCGGGGTGGGATTTGTGGCATGGCAAGAAAGGCAACACCTGAATCACCAAAATCA
>CAYLUS010000092.1:1461-3745 GCA_964386975.1 uncultured Methylococcus sp. | reverse complement strand
AACCGCACCATCGATCGACGGCGTGCCACCCTCGCGCAAGCCGAACTCAACCAGATGATTGCAGGCCATGAGTATGACCTGCAACTTCTTGAGCTGGAGCGGCAATCGACCTATCGCTATTGGGACTGGGTACTCGCCGGTCGGCGCGTCAAGATTGCGCGGGATCTTCTACGTATCGCTGAATCTCGCAATGAAGCACTCAATACTCGCATCGCCATGGGCGACCTGCCACCGATCGATGCGGCCGAGAACCGCCGCGCTGTTGCCGAGCGGCAGGAACGATTGGTTGCGGCAGAGCGGGCACTTGAGCAGGCCGCGATCCAGCTTTCGCTATATCTCAGGACCCCCGATGGCGCCACCCTGATGCCAAGTCCGGCCGATTTACCCCCCGGATTTCCCAAAGCCAAGCCACATGCCCACAAGTTGCTGGATCACCTCTTTGATGAGGCCCTTGCTAAACGCCCGGAAATCAAGCGGCTTGAGGCCCAGATCGCTCATGCAGAGGTGGAGGTCAAACTGGCGCAAAATCAACGGCTGCCAGGCGTTGATCTGACCATCAGCGGCGCTCAGGACTTCGGTATCAGTCAATCCAATCTGGTTAACCGCTCGGAATTTTATGCCGGTGTGGTCATCGATTTTCCGGTTCAGCAACGCGTTGCCGAGGGCAAGGGCATTTCTGCCGAAGCAAATGTGGAGCGGCTTAAATCGGAAATGCGTTTGGCCGAGGACCGGATACGCAACGAGATCAAAGATGCCCTTTCAGCGATTGATGCGGCGTCCCGCAGAGTGGGTCTGGCGGAGGCGCAACGGAGCATGGCGCTTGAACTTCAGGAAGGTGAAAAAGCACGCTATGAACTCGGTGAGAGCAACCTGATGCTGATCAACCTTCGGGAGTTGCAGACCGGGGATGCCTCCATGATTTATATTGATGCCTTGAACAGTTATCATCGGGCATTCGCCGATTTCCGCTTCTCTTCCGGCGAATTCAGCCATATACGCGAGGATGGCGCCCATCACCCCTTCCCGCGGATTGACTATGACTTTGACCCAACGTCCTGAGCCCCCCGTCCGGCCCTGGCTCAAGGGTTGGCAGGACAACGCCTAAATCTGACCCGCAGGGGATCATCGAGACGCTGGATTTTAAGATGCCACCCACAGCACCAGGGCGTTCAGGGTTCAAGGGAAACAAGCGCGATCTCCCCTTCAAGCATTGCAAGAACTGCGATCGGGTGATGGTCTGGAGAAAGTCATGGGCAAACTGTTGGGAGCAGGTGCGCTATTGCTCTGAGCGCTGCCGCAGGGAAGCCGCCCGAAAAAAAGACCCTCAGCAAATGATGCCCCCTAAAATCGAGTGAGACTGCGCTGCGCTCCATCCATCCCGTCGACGCATCCGCTTGGCATATTGCGCTTTGGATAAGGAATCCTTACGTATTTGCACAACCGCACTACAATGACAAGGTAGGTTCCTTTTCGGTTGGCCGAAGGACTTCTGACTCTCTGGCCAACGTCCAAGATCATCAAAATGTTGGGAGTTCCACACCATGTCCTCATCCATCGCCATCCGTCTGGCTGAACGGGGCGTCCTGCCAGACCGTTTAATCCGGTTTGGAATCCGACAACTGGCCAAGGAGCGCCTTGCGTCGTTGCCACCACACAATGGTGATGATCTCGAGGCTTACATCGGCCGCTTCGTGGCCGAGATGGCGCAAAGTCCGATTGCCGTTCTGACCGATAAGGCCAACGCGCAGCACTATGAGGTGCCAGCAGAATTCTTCCAACTGGTCCTCGGCGCGCAACGCAAATACAGTTGCTGCCTCTACCCGCAAAGCCCGTGTTCCCTTGATGAGGCCGAGGAATTTGCGCTCAGCGAGACCGCAGCCCACGCCCAGCTGGCTGATGGCCAGACGATTCTCGAACTGGGTTGCGGTTGGGGATCCCTGTCGCTCTGGATGGCACGACACTACCCGAACAGCCACATTCTGGGCGTCTCAAATTCTCAAAGCCAGAGAGCCTCGATTCTTGATCGCGCCCAGCGCGAGGGTCTGTCCAATCTTGATATCGAGACAGCCGACATGAATGGCTTCGAAACAGAACGCCGGTTTGATCGGGTGGTCTCGGTGGAGATGTTTGAGCACATGCGCAACTGGCAACAGTTGATGAACCGCATTTCTAACTGGCTCAAACCTGAGGGCCGCTTCTTCATGCATGTCTTTACCCATAAAGACGCCCCCTATCTGTTTGAAGTGGCAGATGCCAACGACTGGATGAGCGAGTATTTCTTTTC
>CAYLUS010000092.1:0-1361 GCA_964386975.1 uncultured Methylococcus sp. | reverse complement strand
TCTACGAGGGAACCCTCCCCTTTAGCAAGGTCCCGCCATGGATCCTGATCCTCTGGGCCGCCTTTGGGGCGACCCTGAATGGGTTTATGCGCTGGTTTCAATCAAGGTTACTGCTGGCAAGTCTCCTGGGAGCGGTTTGCGGGCCGCTTTCATGGTATGCAGGCCAGAAACTGGGGGCTTTGGTCATCCCCGATCCTGTGAGCGGCTACCTCAGTCTGGCGCTTGGCTGGGCGGTGTGTATGCCCCTCCTCTCCTGGCGTGCCCGATCCCTGGCACCGACCGACTTACCGGATGCAAAAGAAGGTGCTGCCGATGCCTGAGATCTCAACCCTCGCACTTGCCCTGCCATCCATGCTTGGACTTGCGACCCTGGCCTGGCTGATGAGCCTGTCACTCAGGGATACGAGCATTGTCGACAGCTTCTGGAGCCTTTTTTTTGTAGCGGCGCTGTTCTGTTGGCTTCCCCCGCTGGAACAACTCGGCCCGCGGGCCATTCTGGTCAGCACGCTGATCATGCTCTGGGCCTTACGACTCTCGGTCTACCTGACTGTCCGAAACTGGGGAAAACCGGAGGATCGGCGCTATCAGACGATTCGGGCCCGCAACCAACCCCACTACTGGATCAAGAGCTTGTTTTATGTGTTTTACCTGCAGGTAGGGCTCGCGTTTATCGTCTCGCTGCCGATCCTGCCTGCGGTGACATCCGAACTGCCGCTTTCCGTTCTGGATGGACTGGGCACACTGATATTTGCCACTGGATTTCTGACAGAAACCCTTGCCGACTGGCAACTCGCCCGATTCAAGGCAACGTCAAGGCAGAAAGGCGGCGTCATGGATCAGGGGCTCTGGCACTATTCAAGGCACCCAAACTATTTTGGCGAAGCCCTCCTCTGGTGGGGCTTTGGCGTCATGGCTGTGGCCGCCGGCGCCCCGCTCTGGATTCTCGTGTCACCGATTTTCATGACCTTCCTGCTGCTGAAGGTGTCCGGGGTCCCGCTGCTTGAAGCGGATCTCTCGGGTCGTCATCCGAACTATCGACGCTACATCGAAACCACGTCGGCCTTCTGGCCCCGGCGTCCAACTCAGAGGTGATCCCCATGCGCTGGAACTTACTCACGATCCTCTTGTGTCTCGGTCAAGGGGTGTGCCACGCACAAACGCTGAACTGGCCCTTCGAGGTCTACCTGGATGAATCCCTTGTAGGCTCACATCGGTTCACGCTCTCAGATCAGGGTGAGCGGCGCCGGTTGGAGAGCCACGCCCAATTCGATATTCGTTTCCTGGGGATCGATGTCTATCGCTACCAACATGACTCCTTGGAATCCTGGCAGCAGGACTGCCTGGAGGAGATTCACGCCAAA
>CAYLUS010000091.1:0-3772 GCA_964386975.1 uncultured Methylococcus sp. | reverse complement strand
CCGGCCACATTGCCCAGGCCCATCAACCGGATGAGTTTCTGCCTTTGGAGCAAGTACCGCCGATGCTCCGAATTTTAAGGAGACTCATTGACGCTCACTGTCTGTGAGGGCTGAGGCAGGGGTTTCCGTGCGGAGAAAGGAAGTCGCCGATCACACCATTCAGGGCGTAACGACCACATCGCGAACATAGTGGCTTGGGAACCAGGCAACGGATTCTTGGACCATGGTCACCTCCAGCCGATAAAAACCGGGCGCGTGGGGCGCAGCAATCCTCAGAGTCGCATCAAAACTCTCTCCAGGGAGCATCGTCTCAGGAATGGATACGCGGTTACCCTCTCGCACCAGCCGGCCATTTTCGGCATTCAGCCAGCGGTAAGCGAGATGAACTGGCCGAGGCTCGGAAAAACCAAAATCCGTGGGCCAAGCCTCATCCCCCGTATTTTCCACCCGGACATTGAGGTTGTAAGCCTCATCGGGTTTCATCACCCCTGGAAAATCACCTGCCGTTAGCTGATGGACCCGATGTTTCAGTGGAACGCCTGGTGAGGGTGGCAGGCTATCCCGCGTCTTAATGAGCAGTTGGTAGCCGGCAAAACGGGCATGCGCCACAACATGATCGAGGCAATCTGTGGGCCGACCAAAACCACAGAACTGAATCCACTCATGCAATCGCCAGCCCGGCAAGAGAGTGTCATTCATAGAGTCGAACACAGGAGCCAGCGAGGGACCTGCAGGAAGAAGCGGACCCTCATGATAGGGATTTTCAAGCACCCATGTTCCCTTGGGTCCGATCTCCAGAAGGCGTTGCCAATCCGGTCGATCCGGTCCACCCCCGTCACTTTTAAAATTAACATGCCCCATTCTGGAACCCTGAATGAAGGACTCAAGACTTTTCAGTATTTCTGAGTCCGGTGCGGGCGGCACACCACTCAGGCGGATCGTGCAAGCCGTCTCCGATTGCTGGCAATGGTTCGGCGACCATTTCGCCATGAACTGGATGAACTTCCCGTGATTGATGATGACCTGGCGCTGGTATGCAAATTCGGACAGAACCGCCGGCCCATTCTCAAGGGTGATGAATGCGGCAAGCAGAGGCAGGCTTTTTGCCAACAAACGATCCTTTTGGATTTGAGACTGAATACCGGCAAGGCCCACCAAGGCAAACCCCAGCCCGGGGAGGGGGTAGTATTGATTGTAGATACCCAAAAAAATAAAAAGCGCAACATAGCCGATGCTTGCAATCAGCATCGAATCAAAGTCCCGGTAGCGCCCCCAGTTTTCCCCGTTGCTGACGACCCGAATCAAAACAACCGGGAGTGCCAGCAAAAAGATGGGGGGATTGGTTTCGAGAAAGCGCCACAGGGTAATCAGGCGAGGCGTTTGATGTGCTAACGCATAATTGGAATCACCCGGGCTTCCGGCCCAAAGCTTGTAGATCAAAAGGAACGAGACTGCATAAAGAAAGACAGGAAGGTGGCAGAAGGCCACCTGTGTTTTTCCGGAAAACCGAAGACGAACGAATTCCAGGCCACTAAACATCAGAAGCAAAATCGCAATCGATTCCTTGTAGAGACTCGCTGCAACGGCGATCAACAACCCGAACCAGACTTTTGCTCCAGGAGCCGAACTTTCCCTACAGGTGGCGTCCTGCATGAGAATGAGGTAACCCATCAGCAGGATCGCTGCATTTAAATCCCCGGCGTGGAGCCGAAAAAGGGTACCGGCGACACCAAGGGAAAAAATACCCAGCAGCCAGAAAAGGAAGGCAACCAATCCCTTCGCTCCCGCACGATCGATCGCCAGGGCGAGGAGCCATCCAAAAATCGGAAGCTTTAGAACACTGATTCGGTAAAAAACCGATGCCTCATGACCAAACCATTTGGAAATCAGGACATATTCCTGAGCGACCAATGGATAAAAACGGCCCAGTTCCCGATTCAGATAGACCCCGAAGGGCTGTCCCTGAAAAAGGGTGCGCGCGAACTGATGGTCGTCCAGTGGATTGAACCCCGTTGTATCGATGAGCCAGACCACCATCGCCACCATCACGAAGGCTCTTAAAACAGAGAACCCAGGAACGCGAGGAACGCGAAAAGCGCTTCTTATCGTTCGCCAAGGGGAAGGGGCATTCTTGGATTCCGGAGCATTGGAGAACACCCACAGGCGACAGAGAAGAAAAAAAGCGGCGGTGTAGACCATGTTACCAACCACCTGAGCCGGATAGATCGAGATGGCAAAGAGTCTTAGCGCATTCTCAATCGCAATTACGTTCAGGAGATAGGACACCCCCGCCGCCCCAAGAAACCTAAGACCGGTGGCCGTGAGGCTCCCCTGGTCCTTGAATGTCCATCGACGATTCAGGGTAAAACTGACCGAAATTCCGGCCGCATAGCCCAGAAAATTGGCAACCAGAGGCGCCAGATGCACAAAATGGATGAGACAAAAAATCAGTCCGAGCGTGGTCCCCGTGTTGAGAAGGCCAACACTCAAAAATCTCAAAAACTGTCGGATCTGCTGTTTCACGAATCAGGCGATGAAGTGAGGGTCAATCTCCAGGGACGAACCTGAACGGTGAACTCAGGCATCAGAACCGATCACTTCTTCAATGAAGTAGAGGGGCCGTCGCTTGCTTTCATGGTAATTCCGCCCCATGTACTCGCCCAGAATACCGATGCAGATGAGTTGTACGCCGCCCAGGAAAAGAATGGAGCAAAGCACGCCGGCCCACCCCTCGACCCAAGTCTGCGTAAAAAGCCTGACGTAGAGCACATAGAGGATGCCAGCCATTGCAATAAGCGATGACAACAAGCCCAAGGTCATCGCAATCCTCAGCGGCTTGGTCGAGAAGGAGAGGATTCCATCCAGAGAAAAACGAATCATTTTTCTCAGCGGGTATTTACTTTCGCCCGCAAACCGCGGCAACCGCTTGTAAGGAATGCCGATCTGCTTGAAACCAACCCAGCTCACCATCCCACGAATGAATCGGTCATGCTCCGGCATGGCCTTGAGACAATTCACGACCCGCCGACTCATCAACCTGAAATCACCGGTATCCAGCGGAATCGGCACATCAGAGATCCGGTTCAGTACCCGATAGAAAATCTTCGCAGTCCATCGCTTGAAGGAAGATTCGCCCGCGCGATCGGTGCGAACGCCATAGACAACCTCGTAACCCTCTCGCCAACGTTGGACCATTTCAACGACCACCGCCGGGGGATCCTGGAGATCGGCATCGATCAGCACGACAGCATCACCCATCGCCAGATCAATCCCAGCCGTAACGGCAATCTGATGACCAAAATTGCGTGAGAGCACACAGAACTTGATGCGGGGATCGACTGTGGCGGCGGCTGTCAGGATCAATCGGGTTTTGTCCCGGCTGCCATCATCGACGAATACAAATTCGACGCGATACCCGGCAAGGGATTCAGCCAGCTCATTCAACTGCCTAAGCGTCTCATGAATGACCGCTTCTTCGTTGTAGCAGGGGATAACCAGTGAGATAAGGGGAGATACTTCGCGGCTCATGGATGACACCTCCAAACGGATACCTAATTGTTGTTCTTTTTGTAATGCCGCTCCGCTCATTCAACCCCAGGGCGATTTATGACTCCCCGAGCGCTCGGTTTCGGAGTGGGGCCTCGATGGACGTGCAACCCGAAACGGTAATCCCTCTGGCACAGGGTACTTTTGGGTGTTCAGTTAGCGTTGTTTTTGGCGTAATCGGAAATCTTCTGATTCAGCTTGGATTCCAGCGCCTCATAGCCTTCAC
>CAYLUS010000090.1:0-3922 GCA_964386975.1 uncultured Methylococcus sp. | reverse complement strand
ACAAGGTCCGCAAGGTTCTCAAGATCGCCAAGGAGCCCATCTCGATGGAGACGCCCATTGGTGATGATGAAGATTCCCATTTGGGAGACTTTATCGAGGACTCAAGGGTGATGTCCCCGGTAGAGCATGCAACGGTTGCAAGTCTCAGAGAGTCGACTCAACAAATCCTTGCAAGTCTCACGGCACGGGAAGCTAAAGTGCTGCGGATGCGGTTCGGAATAGACATGAACACCGACCACACCCTGGAGGAGGTTGGTAAACAGTTTGACGTTACCCGAGAGCGTATCAGGCAGATTGAGGCAAAGGCATTGCGTAAATTGCGCCATCCTTCGAGGTCTGAGCAGCTCAAGAGTTTTCTCGATATCGAGTAGTAACGATTTCGGGCCTCTAGCTCAGTTGGTTAGAGCAGGGGACTCATAATCCCTTGGTCCTCGGTTCGAGCCCGAGGGGGCCCACCACTTAAAAAGGAATGAGGGTTAGGTGTCAAAGCCTAGCCCTTTTTCTTGAGTCATCGCTTGCAGGGAAATGCTCCTAGCCCCGTTTTGATGCCAATTCTTGCTTCAAGTGATCTAGCCTCAGTGCAAATCTACACCAGAACCGCTATTGTCAAAGATTGTTTGGATTGGGGGTCTTTGGGTGTCGAATGGAGGAGGACGGCTTGCAATGCCAATGGCCTGCGTTGTCATAAATGCCGCATGAAGATCCACCTTCTGTCTCGCATGTTTGCATTGATCATTCTCCTGTTGGCAGGTCTCCCTGCTTTTGCCGAACCTTCGCTAGACACCTCTTTGCCGGTTCGAAATCCGTTGACATCGAAAGCCGCGGACGCCAAGAAGTCATACACATTCACTGAGGCCATGGGAAAATCGATCTGGGGGGACGTTTATGCCCACCCTGAAGACTGGCAGGAACTGTCCTACGGCGATTTTTTCTCGAAGGGTTGGGATCAGCCGTGGGTCAGTCCACCCGATGGTGCGGGGGGTGCACCGAGACAGGGCTGGCTTCTGGCTTTTGAGGGGGTTTTCTATCGATTGGGGATCGCGATCTTCAGCTGGCAACATAATTTGCCTGGGCAGGGCAGCGATGGTTACAGTGCCTCGATGGTGAACTTCACCCCGATTAATCAGCGGCTGAACATCGAGACGACGGTCCCAATGGCATCCAATGATCTTTATGGAAGCCGGCAGACCAATTTCGGTGATTTCCAGGTCCAGCCCAAGATCATGCTTTCAGAAAGTAAGGAATTCACTCAGACATTCAACGTCAATTTTAGGATGCCTACAGGGAATCCCATCAATGGCGCCGGGTTTGCAGCGGTCACTCCCCAGTATGAATTTTGGGGTAACTGGTGGAAGGGGCTGGTTGTGAGGGGGGGGACCGGATTCCTTATTCCCTATGCAGGGGACATTCAACAGTCCGGAGCCAGAACAGCCTACATCGCCAATTTGGCAGTGGGTTATTACTTTACGGATCATAACTACGCGCCATTCCTCGGTGATCTGGTTGGCTACGTGGCGACCAATGTGACTCAGGTGATCGACAATCGCGGACCGAGCAGTCGAAATTTCACCACCATAGGTCCCGGTTTTAGAACACATGTGGCGGATAACTGGTATTTACTTGGTGCGGTTGAGATTCCGGTGACCTATCCCCAACCCTATGACTATCAGGTACTTGGCGGGATCATGAAAGTCTACTGATCCCGCATTGGATCTAGGTCTTTCTACGCAAAAAAGTGGGAATCAAAACGCTTATCCCGAGAGCCACGCCGATCGATATCTAACGGTCAGGAAATATTCGCCCGCATATACGGAGCGAACTGACGCCGAAAAAAGAGAACGGTCCGCATGGAGCGGTCGGGTCCGCTCTCCCTTCCAGCAACTCATCAGAACGGCAGGTCAGATTCAAGTTCGATCCTCTGACCTGATGATGGGTGAATGAATGAGAGTTCGCAGGCATGCAGTCGAAGTCGGATGGATGTCACTTTGTCTCCGTAGATAGCGTCACCTAAGATTGGATGCCCCATTTCAGCCATATGGGCCCTTAACTGATGTGACCGGCCGGTGTGGGGGTAGAGGTGCAGCCGGCTCCAGCTAGCGTGGCTTTGAAAAAGCGTCCATTCGGTAAGGCAGGGTTTGCCGGAAGAACAGGCCGCATAGCGGGGTGGTTGATTACTAACCTTTTCAAGCGGTAGATCAATCTTGCCTTGGGTTTTTGATGGGACGCCTGCAACGTCTGCGACGTAACGTTTGAAGACCTGTCGATTCATGAAGAGAACACTGATATCGCGATGAATGATTGGATCAATCGCGAGCAGGATGAGTCCGGAAGTATCCCGGTCTAATCGATGGATGAGCTCGATTGTCGGCCATTTTCTTCTTAGGCGAGAAACCAATGAGTCGCGCAGATGCGGCCCCTTGCCCGGCTGGCACAAGAGCCCACTGGGTTTATCAGCGACGACAAGGCCATTTTCGGCCATTAAGATTGGAATACCTTCGATCATTTGCAAACCAAGTGCTTTTGGGTCCTAAGTTCGGCAAGATGAAACATTTGGGATTAACATGGGTGGCCTTGAAAACCGTCCGAATGAAGCCATTTGTGGTTCAATCTTTCCGGTACCCGATCTATGACAATAATCAGAGCCCTTTGCCTTTGCTTCATCTCGATCATCAGCTTTACCAACGTTTGCGCCGAAGGATGGGCTGACAGCGGTGATAGCGTGAGTGTCGAGGATATTGATGCGGGTGCGCAAAGGGAAGAGACGACTAATGATGATCTCATTCGAGATGCTAACGGGCCGGGTCAGTCAGACAACCCGGCGCCACCGGGCAATACCCCGGTCTATGACGGCTATGGCTACCCGTTCGCTTTTGGAGTCCCCTATGGCTTTAGCCCTTTAATGGGCTACGGATCTGTTGCAGGAGCGAATGGGGCGGCAACTCGTCAATGATACGTTTGCCTACGGATTGTCAGAACCGGCTTATGCGGTGAGCCTATCCCTTTACCCTCGCTTTTCCTGTGGGGGAACCCGGATGAGGAAGCCATGAACCTTGAGACAATCAAGCAAATTCTGATTGCGTGTCTTGCGCTGAATTACGCGCTAATGATCCTCTGGTTTCTGATTTTCATTCTGTGGCATGATGGCCTTTACCATCTGCATCGTCGATGGTTCGACTTCGAGCGCAGTCACTTTGATTATGCCCACTACGTTTTAATGGGCGCCTACAAGTTGGCGATCTTCCTCTTCAATCTGGTGCCGCTCATTGCGATTTGGTGCATTGAGCGATTAGCATAGTTTCTGGTTGAGATTCTCTTTTTGCCGTTCCTGTTTGTTTGTACCTCACTTATCTGAACAAATCTTCACAAACATAATCACACCGTCACTGCCGATGCCACCGAAAGGTCTGGCTCGACACTTGGGTGAGTTTCCAATCTCCGAGTAACGAGAGGTAAGTAACCTGTTCAAGGTTGTTCGCGGCATAAAGGTCTTTATTCGGAGGTTACCGCAGTCGCATTCCATCGTGCGAAAATGAAAACCTGATCCTGAATCTGAGCGTGGGCAGAGCACACTCTGTAAGCCGGAAATCTTGGGTTTGCCAGAATGACCTGACCACCATGAAAATCGGCCTCGTTTTCGATGACTTGTCCAAGCATTTCGCTTTACGTATCCGAGGCAACGCAGGCCAGTCGGTGGTTTTTCACCATCCCCTTGATATTCGAGTCTGCAATCAAGAGGCGTTTCATTCTGGGGTCGGTCGAATCGATGAACTGCTTCTGCTAAGGGGGTTGGAGCCCAAAACTTTGGAGGGATGATCCTTGCTGAATATCAATCTTGAAAACCTGAGCGAGGAAGAGCTGGTTGCCCTTAATCGCAAGATCGTCACCCGGGTAACCCAGATGAGACGGGAGCGAAATCCGAACG
>CAYLUS010000089.1:0-3933 GCA_964386975.1 uncultured Methylococcus sp. | reverse complement strand
ATTACTTCTATGAGTCCACCCCGCTTTCAGAAATCCGTCGACTGAACATGGGATCGAGACCTTCGCACCGGAACCGGAGCGACCCATCCAAGGCCTCCGTTCGGGCAATCGCCTGGGTCTTTTCATGGGCCCAGTCGCGACAGACCTTTCCAGCCTGGTACGGGCTCGGCATGAGCCTCGCTGAGTGGGTAGGCAGTGATCCCGAGCGATTGGAGACCTTGCAAAAAATGCACGATGAGTGGCCCTTCTTCCGGAACCTGCTCAGTAACTCCCAAATGGCGCTTCGAAAAACCGATGTCGAAATTGCCCGTGAATACGCCACCTTGTGCCAGGATCAGATGGTTGCACGCCGGATCGGTGCCATGATCGCGATCGAACATCAGACAGCCGAGGCGTGGGTGCTTAAGGTCAGCGGTCAGGAGAGATTGCTTCAGGAGAATCCAGATCTCGATCACTCAATGGCCTGGAGAGACACTTTTTTGGGTCCACTGAACTACATTCAGGTCGCACTATTGAGACAGTTGCGCAAAGAGAAGGGGGCGGCAGGCCAACCCGAGGAGTGGCTCAATCCCATGCTGAGAACGATTAACGCCATTGCGGCCGGAATGCGCAACACCGGCTAGTCACGACGGCAAGTGCCTCAGTGACTGGCCTTGGGCCAACCAAAGAATGCCGGGTTTCATCAAGATTCACCATGACACCGTCACTTGCACCCAGCCTGAAAGCACTTGAAGCCGAGGCCATCTACATCTTGAGGGAGGTGGCGGCAACCTGTGAGCGCCCAGCCCTTCTCTACTCGGGTGGCAAGGATTCAGCGGTAACCCTGCACCTTGCGATGAAAGCCTTCTACCCGGGCAGGATTCCCTTCCCCTTGTTACACATTGATACCGGTCATAACTACCCGGAAGTGATTAGCTACCGGGATCACATGGTCTCGAAGTATGGCGCCAACCTGCTTGTTCGCTCTGTCGAGGACTCTATAAGAAAGGGGTCGGTGGTGCTTAAAACGGCTCTGGAACCCCGAAACGCCCATCAGGCGATCACCCTTCTTGAAGCGATTTCGGAGTTCAAGCTGGATGCCTGTATCGGGGGCGCACGACGCGATGAAGAGAAGGCCCGCTCAAAGGAACGTATGTTCAGCTTCAGGGACACGCACGGTGCCTGGGATCCTAAAAACCAGCGGCCAGAACTTTGGAACCTCTACAACGCGCTTACCTCAAAAGGGGAGAACATTCGGGTATTTCCAATTTCCAACTGGACTGAAATGGACGTCTGGCAATACATCAGAGCTGAATCGATACCGCTACCCGCCATCTACTTTGCGCATCGCCGAGAGGTCACTCTCAGAGACGGTCTGATGGTGCCCGTCACTGACCTGACGCCCGCTGAGGCATGGGAAACACGCGAGTGGGTGTCCTGCAGATTCAGAACCGTAGGCGACATCACCTGCACGGCTCCGGTGGCTTCAACTGCCAGCACCATAGAGGCGGTGATCCTCGAGACACTGGCCTCCAGTCAGACGGAGCGAGGGGCCACGCGACTCGATGACAAAGTGTCATCAACGGCCATGGAGCAACGCAAAAAAGCAGGTTATTTCTGATGCCAAGGATGCCCTTCCAAACCATCAGGTGTAAAAGACGATCCCTAGGTGTAGCCGGCCATCCATGCGCGCCGCGGAGGGAGATCCCAAAATGGCGCTGAGTCCTGGCTTTCCAAAATACCCTCGAGAGCACCTGGCGCGCCTGATCAGCCTCGAAGCGGAGGACCTCTACTCCGTTCTTGCCTTCGCGCTTGCAGCGGGCTTTCTCGCACTAGCATCTCCCATCGCGGTTCAGGCACTGGTCAACACCATTGCCTTTGGCATCCTGATTCAGCCCCTGATCGTGTTGATGCTAACCTTGTTTGGCTGCCTCGCCCTGAACGGGATTTTGAATGCGCTACAGATCTTTCTGGTGGAAATGATTCAACGGCGCCTTTTCGTCCGTCTCGTCAGCCAGATCACCTTTAATCTGGCCGATCTGGAACTGGCCCAGCCGCTAGCTGGCCGTGGTTCGGAGCTTGCCAATTATTATTTTGAAGTCATGACCGTCCAGAAGACCTGGACCAACCTTCTGCTTGACGGTCTGGGATATGGCCTACAGACACTCATCGGACTGATCGTTCTGGCCTTTTATCATCCGGCGCTGCTCGCCTTTGATGTCATGATCATCGCCTCGGTGTATTTCATCTTTCGCGTGCTGGGAAAAAAAGGAACCGAAACCGCCATTTCAGAATCTGCGGCTAAATATGCAATGGGGTCCTGGCTTCAAGATCTGGCGCGCAATCCAATTCTGGCAAAAGGGGCCAGTGAGCGAGCCTGGATCAAAGACCGATCAGACCGCCTGTCTGCCACCTATCTTGAACGATCGGCAGATCATTTTGGGGTCGTGATGAAGCAACAGTCTGCCATCCTTGCCCTGCATGCACTTGCCAACTCCACACTGCTCGGCCTGGGCGGATGGATGGTGATCGAGCGACAGCTCACCCTTGGGCAACTGGTTGCAGCGGAGCTGATTGTGAGCGCCATGCTCTCGGGCTTGACCCGACTTGGGAAGTCCGTCACCAGCTATTACGACCTCATGGCGGCCATGGACAAAATCAGCACTCTGCTGGATTTGCCCGGAACCCCCCAAGAACCGCGACCAAAAGCCCTGAAGCCCACTCTGAATCACAAAGCCCCCCGACTTGAGACCAAGGACCTTCGAATCCAAAGAGGGGATCATTCACCCGAACTTGGCGTTCCCAACTTGACCCTTGAGCCGGGGGAAAAGCTCCTTATCAAGCTCCCAGCCATCACTGGCAAGACTCTTCTAGTCGAGACCCTGGCAGGTCTTCGCTCTCAAAGCGCCGGAGTAATGCTCATCAATGGCGTCGATTCCAGAGTATCCGGATGGACCGAAGTCGATCATCAGTTCGCTATCATCAGCCGGCCGGAATGGTTCAAGGTCTCCATTCTTGAAAACATTCAAATGGGCAGCGCGGCGATTAGCCTCCAGGAAATCCACCAGATCAATCGACTGATCGGGCTTGAAAACCCCATCTCACGCCTTGCAAGGGGACTAAACACCGAACTGGATGAGCGCGGACACCCCCTGACGCACCAAGAGCGCTGGTTACTCAGCCTTGCCCGAGCCTTGGCCAGTAAGCCGCAGATGCTGCTGATTGCGGATCTGCTCGATAGGCTCGATGAGGCACAGACGCAACCGCTGATTGAGTATCTGACTGCTGAAGACCGGTCCTTTTCGCTCATTATCACCACCCAAAAAGAGCGACTGGCCGAACGCTTTCAGGACCATGGCAAGGTGATTCGAATCCCTTCTGAAACGCATTCAGAGGTCTGATAGATGGATGGCAACACCGGTCCAAAGATATGGCAGGACCCACTGCCCGTGATCAGAAAAACCCAGACGACCGGATTTGCCCGTCGTCTCGCCCGAAAGTTGATCTGGTGCCTTGCGTTTCTGCTTCTGTTGCTTGCTCTAACCCCTTGGCAACAAAACATTCAAGGCTACGGTCGGGTCGTGGCCTACTCTCCGGGCGAACGCCAACAAACCATTGAAGCGACGGTCGAGGGTCGGATCACGCGCTGGCTCGTGCAGGAGGGATCGATAGTCAAGGCGGGTGATGCGATTGGTGAGATCAACGACTTTGATCCAGAACTGCAGCGCCGCAATCTCACTGAGATGCGCATCCTCGAGGAAAGAATCGTTATCATCCGCACCCGGATTCTGGCACTTGAGAACCAGACCAGCTTGCAGGAGAAGTCGCGGGACATGGCCGTGGTTGGAGCGGACGCCCGAGCACGTATGGCGGAGGAGCGAAACACGGCGGCCCGGCACGCCTTGGAAGCGGCGACTGCCGCCTATGACACCGCGCGGCTGCAACTCGAACGTC
>CAYLUS010000088.1:0-4002 GCA_964386975.1 uncultured Methylococcus sp. | reverse complement strand
GGCTGCGAACGGCGGGTGGTCTACGATTTCGTCAACGTAATCAACAACGAAGCGAGCCTTAACCAAGCCCTCATCAAGGACAAACGTTGCGAGAACCTCTTTATTCTGCCAGCCTCACAGACCCGCGACAAAGATGCACTCACGCTCGATGGCGTCGAACGGGTCCTCAACGAGCTGTCGGAAAATTTTGATTACATTGTCTGTGACTCACCGGCCGGTATTGAACGGGGCGCTCATCTAGCCATGTATTTTGCCGACGATGCAATCGTCGTCACCAATCCTGAAGTCTCATCCGTCCGTGACTCCGACCGGATGCTCGGCCTTTTGGCCAGTAAATCGCGCCGCGCGGAAAAGAACGAGACGCCGATCCGTGAGTACCTTCTGCTGACCCGGTATTCACCCCAACGCGTCAAACTCGGTGAAATGCTGAGCGTGGACGATGTTCAGGAAATCCTCTCGCTGCACCTTCTGGGCGTCATTCCAGAATCCAAGGCGGTCCTCAATGCCTCGAACTCCGGTAACCCCGTGGTGATTGATGAGAAAAGTGATGCAGGCCAAGCCTACTTCGACGTCGTCAGCCGTTACTTAGGCGAGGATGTCCCGCATCGCTTCATCGATGAGGAAAAGAAGGGGCTCCTCGGTCGCCTGTTCGGGGGTAAAGCATGAGCCTGATGGATTACTTTAGAAGCTCAAGGCCTAAATCAGCATCGATTGCCAAGGAGCGCCTGCAGATTCTGGTCGCTCATGAGCGCCGCGGGCAACGCAAGCAACCGGCCTACCTTCAAGATCTGCAGAGAGACCTTCTGGCGGTGGTTCGAAAGTACGTCAACGTCAGCCCCGATGCGATCACGGTGTCCACCGAAAAAGATGAAAACGGGGAAGTGCTTGAGCTCAATATCGTGCTTCCGGAAGAGCCCGTCTCCCGCGAGGGCAACTAGCCCTGGCGAGCCGCAAAAACCCTTCGGCAAAGCCCGTGGGTGGGGCTCTCCCGAAGGTGACCGCAATTAGTGGTGCAGACGGATCCCGGTGGGGGTCTCCGGACGCGCGGTACCACTCACCTCGGTTTTTTCGATCAGGGTCTTGTCATCCACCCGCAGCAGGGTGATGCCCTGGTCAATGATGTAGCGGCATTCCGCGCGCTTCGTGCTGCCGATGTTGTTCCAGGCCAGCGTCACATAGGTCATGCCGTCGCTGTTGGACTCCGAGGGGGTGTAGGGATGGCTTCCAACTTCCTTTTCAACGGCTTCGCTGCATTTGTCGAGCGCCAGGGTATTGAGCATGCCGGATGTCTGCAGGAAGGCGCCCTGGACCTTCTCCTGTTGCGTTTCGCGGGTCGTTCCAATGATGATGAACCCGACCGCCATGAAGATAACAAAACCGATAATGCCCTTGACGAGATTGGATTCCACGACACGCCTCGTTGAGTAAGATGGAAACAGGCGGCGACTATATCAAAAACCCCATTTCATGGGCGGATTTTATTGACGGGTTGCTACGAATGCGCTTTTTTTACGCACGATCAGATCGTTTGAATGGTGATGGCGATGACTCCTAACATTTCTGACATGATGGAAACGGCCATGAGCCACCACCGGGCAGGCCAACTGGAGCAGGCCCGAATCGGCTATCTTGATGTTCTGCGCCTCGACCCCACCCATACGGAGGCATTTGTTCTGTTGGGCCTGGCCCTTGGGCAGCAGGGGCAACTTCAGGAGGGCGCCAAGTCCATCATGCGGGGACTCTGCCAAGACCCCTCAGATGTCCAGGGCAATACCTTGCTTGGCGATGTCCTCTCAGACCTCAACCACCTTGAGGCTGCTTACACCGCCTATGACCGGGCCACCGATGTTGCACCGCAGGCACCCGAAACACACCTGAAGAAAGGCCATATCCTGCAGCGACTGTCCTACCCGGAGGACGCGCTTGGCTGCTTTCAAAAAGCCGTTGCGCAAGATCCCAACCAGCACGGTGCCCAGTTTGCGCTCGGCAACTGTTTAAGGGCGCTCAATCGCATGCAGGAGGCCATCCAGCCCTACCAGCTTGCGCTGGTGCTCGTGCCAAACTTCCCTGATGCCTTTATCAATTTGGGAAATACCCTGAAAGATCTGAATCTGCTGAATGAGGCGTTGTCTGCCCACGACCACGCGCTGGCCATTCAACCTGACAACCGGGTTCCAGCATTCAATCAATCCCTGATTCATCTTCTCCTAGGAGATTATGCAACCGGCTGGACCCTCTTCGAGACGCGCTGGGAGGTCCTGCTTCAGGGCGAGCGCCGGTTTTTCTTCAAGCCGGAACTGAGTCCCTCAGACTCTGTGGCCGGAAAACGAATTCTGATTCATACCGAGCAAGGATTTGGGGATTCGATCCAATTCTGTCGCCTGATCGCGTCCCTCACCGCACAAGGTGCCGAAGTCATCCTGGAAGCCCCCGGGGCGCTGGTCCCTCTGCTCTTAACTCTGGATGGCCCTTTGACCGTGGTTGAACGTGGGGGGGTCTTGCCCGATTTTGATGCGTGGGCGCCTTTGATGAGTCTTCCCCGTATTCTCAGCCTTCAAAAGGACCAGATACCGGCGTCAACGCCCTATCTGAAAGTCGACCCCGCCAAAAAAAGGGGGTGGTCAGAGCGTCTGGGCGCCCGGCAAAAGCCCCGCATTGGTCTGACTTGGTCCGGCGGCACTATCGGCCGCAATGATCGCAATCGAAGCCTTCGACTTGAGGAATTGAGCGGACTACTCCGCCTTGAAGCCGAGTTTCATGTGCTGCAGAAAGAAATTCGGGACACCGACCTGGATGCAGTCGGGCAGTACCCCAATCTCCACCTCCATCAAGAGGCGCTTGTCGATTTTTCAGATACCGCCGCCTTGATCAGCGAAATGGATCTGGTGCTTTCGGTTGACACCGCCGTTGCCCACTTGGCTGGCGCTCTCGGCCAACCCGTGTGGATCTGGCTTCCGTTCGCGCCCGATTTCAGATGGTTCATGGACCGCTCTGACAGCCCCTGGTACCCGACCGCTCGGCTTTATCGCCAAACGGCAATCGGCGCCTGGGGTCCCCTGCTTGACCAGGTTCAAAGGGACCTAAAAGAGGCGCTGGTGTCGTTACAGCCGATCTGAGGAGGGTAGCGAAAGCGCATCGGCCAAGTCCGCTGCGGTCGCATCCCTTGGGCCCAGCGGCTCAAGCTCAAAACGGTGCTCAATCAACCTCAGGATGGACGAGGTTTCATAGACCCGATGGTCCAGGCCTTTGCCGCGGGTAAAGGGTGAAATGATCAAGGCCGGAACCCGAACCCCCGGACCCCAACGGTCGCCCTTGGGTGGCGCCACATGATCCCAATAGCCTCCGAACTCATCGTAAAGCACGATGACCACCATGCCCGGCCATTGGGGGCTCTTTTCAAGTGCCGCCAAAAGGCGCGCCATCTTCTTTTCGCCCGTCAGAATGTCGGTGTCTGCCGGATGCTCGTTCTCCTTGCCCAATGGCTTGAAAAAGGAGACGGGGGGAAGCGTACCGTTATGGATGGCTTTGACAAATTCCGCTTCATCTCGAATATGCTGCCGCCGTGCGGGCATCCCGGGGGCATAGGCCTTGAAATAGGCATAGGGCTGGTGATGGAATCGAAAGGTCGGATCATGATCACCTGCCAGCGCATCCAGCCAGCCACCTGAATACCAGGCCCAATCGACCCCCTTTTGACTGAGCCGATCACCAATCGTTGGCTGATCCTGAGGCTCGAGAAGCAGCGGCGATTGGAGGTCCTTTTTGCCGTGCGGCCCGTTTGCCGGCAGGACATTGTTCACCGCATAGCCATCCTCGGTGAAGGCACCTTCTTTAACCACCTCTCCCCGGGGTCCGAGGTGAATCACAAGGTTTTCCGGGACTTTTTTCTGATGCAGGACGCAGCCACAGGCCAACCAGACGTGGTTGACGAAAGAGCCGCCGAAGACGCCTGCAAAAAAATGATCGAGCAGTCGATAGCGTTGCGCATAGCGCCACAACGGA
>CAYLUS010000087.1:0-4021 GCA_964386975.1 uncultured Methylococcus sp. | reverse complement strand
ACCGCATTCATAATGCGGGTGTCGCAGGTTCAAGTCCCGCCGTTGCTACCATATAAAACAAAGACTTAGGCTCACTTCGGTGGGCCTTTTCTTTTTCGGGGCCTACAAGGGGCCTAGCTAGAAAAAATCTCCACACACGGCAGGGAGCGGAATCCTACCATCCATTCCGCGATTTCAGGCCAAATTCGACCTGCGCCACATCCCCATTGGCAGCCAAAGGGTGTGGCTCAGGACACCCTTCGGAACATCACAGACGGGTTCTGAGGCAGGGGCATTGCGTAGGGTTGCTTACAAGAATCTGGTTGATTCCAAGGTGTCCCAAACCGGGACACCTTGCGACGATTCGGACAAAAACCAAGCAAACTCACAAGGGATCGGCTCACGCCAGATCAGGGCAATCCTATCCTTCCCAAACCGGGACAGATCACGAACTGAAAAATGGAATTGGTAGCCAACAGGTTGGTAAGGGCCTCGCTTCGGCGGGGGTAAGAGCAAAAAAAAGCCCCTGAGGGTACAAGGGCTTTTCACTCAGTTGCGAGGGTGATTTAGTTAATCACGCCCGTGATGAATGGGCCAGCGGCATACGTATCAACAAAGATCTCGACCGTATCACCAACTTGTACGGACGGCACCACTATCGCACCGCTTCCGTTAACACAATCACCGATACGTGCCACTGGCGTAGCGCCTCTGTAACTGATTACGTCTGATTTGTACTCGGCTCGCGTTGTGTAAGCCTTCTTGACATCCAAATCGCAACTTGCATACTCAACGCCTCCACGCAGGAGACTCAGAGAAACACTCGCCCCCTGTGCTGCAGTGCTATCAGCGATACCGAGTGACGAACTTGGAACAGGAATTTTCACTTCGCTCTCGAACTCGGTGCTGTTTGTCTTCGTCTCAAACTCAACTTTGCCATAAGCGCCAGTTTGCAAAGCGCTGGTCAGGCGAGCCTTCAACTTGGTTCGTGACGTGGTTCCGCTATTGCTGCTGCTGTTTACGGAGCTAGACCCGGTGCATTTATGGTCATCTCCATCGTTGCTTCTGCTGCTATGCACGCTGCGAACCCTATTGCGTCCGCTTTTGCAATCGTTGTCATCGTCACCGTCCCTGTCGGCAAAAGCCTGACCGCTTAACAGCGCGAGTACACCAAGAATTGCGGTAACGATAATGTATCTATTTCTCATTTCAATTTAGTCCCTTAAGCAATTGAGCTGTTAAAAGCTACAAGGGTGTTATACGCCGGTTTTGAGCCAAAACTGTTAAAGATTATCCTTATATAAGAAAATTCTTTATTTCCTTTATCGAGCATAACCCTCTCCTTCTCCTGCGCCTCGATCAGACTGGCGAGGCAACATCGGAACATCACAGACGGGATCTGTGGCAGGGGCATTGCGTAGGGTGGCGTACAAGAATCTGACTGAATCCAAGGTTTCCCAAACCGGGAAACCTTGCAGTGAAGCAGACAAAAACCAATCAATCTCTCAGGGAATTGGTAGCCCACAGCTTCGGAAAATCCTAGGAAAGACCGTACCAAAGCACAGGGTCGAGGATGAACTGAAGAATCTTCAGAAGGGAGGCCACTACACCCGAATCATTCAGGAGGTCTCGGACCTAGTTGAGCGTGAGGCAGGCTTTCTAAACCGGGACACATCATAGGGTGCGGTGGTTTGCCGCAAAATCAAGCCATCTGTCACGTTACGGCTTTGCTCTCTTCGCCCTGCGCTCTTCCACGGTCTTACTCCATCCATAGGACTCAAGCACAGGGATGCTGCTCTTCTTTACCCGATTGAGAACCTTCTCCTCAAGAACATGCCACTTAGGAAAAAGCCTCTGCGCTCTCTGCTTCATCCTGGGATCTTGGTGCTTGTCCTCATGAAGGAATGAGCGCATAGCCTTCATGTCGTCCTCGCGCCATAAATGCAAGACCTCACCCTCCCCAAACTCAACGCCCTCAAATTTCAGCAAGGCTTTCAGGTATTGCTCTTCAAGTTTGAGAAGGGCTTCCCGTGCTTTTTCAATCTTCGCCCACTCATCATCCAGTGCGGCCCTGTAATCAGCATGAGCAGCTTCAGACTCCATCTCTGCCTTCACCCACTGCTCCATGCCCACCTCAATTGCCGCACCCAAGTATGCGATTGAGCCATGGTACTTCTTAGGGATGTTCTTAAGGACACTCACCAACATCCTACCTCGGTAGGTGTTGCACTAGATTTTAGAGCCCGCCCTGTCAAAGGCAGGTGCATACATGCTAAGGTGATACCTAATATCACTATGGAGGACTCCCCGATGAGCACCATAACAATTCGTCCGACAACTCTTAAAATTGACGCTGAAACCAAGCAGCGGATGCAGCGCCTCGCCGAGCATAGACAACGGAGCATGCATTGGTTGATGCTGGAAGCGATCCGCCAATATGCTGATCGAGAGGAAAAACGCGAGTCTTTCCGTCAGGCTGGTATCAAGGCCTGGCAGGAATATCAGGCTACTGGCCTGCATGTCGCAATGGAAGAAGCGGACGCCTGGTTAGCCCAACTCGAGTCTGGACTAGAAATTGATCCGCCAGAATGCCACAGCTAATCTGGTCTCCAGCAGCACTTCTCGATGTGCAGCGGCTCTACCGGTTTCTTAACGAAAAAAATATTGGTGCGGCCCGTCGCGCCGTAAAAGCCATTCGCGAGAACGTCAAAATCATTTCCTTGCAACCGGAAATCGGTAGGCCAGCAGAAGGAATGGAGCCTGAATACCGAGAATGGTTGATAGAGTTTGGCGATAGCGGCTACATCGCGCTTTACCGATACGATGGTGTGACCGCAGTAATACTTGCCGTCCGTCATCAGAAAGAAGCCGGATATCACCAATAGGCTTGCTTGCTTTGTTCAGAAAGGCTGTCATACCTGCCGCTTATAAATCGCACCGGGTTGCCAGAGCACATTTCGGGATTGTGAGCGCGCCAAGAGAACACCGGTGGCTCTCGGCTAAGGCAGCCCCCTTAAGATCCAGACAACATTCGCGTTAAGCCATTAGGTCCACTCATTCCGAATCTCACGTTGGAGCGAAACCGGGTCTCCGCTGAGGTTGGGCGAAGACTTTAAACATCCTGCAAATTATCTCCAATCTGACTCAGGTTGGATTTCTTGGGTGGGCTAAATAACTCCGCCTTTGGCTATGGCCTCAATGGTAGGGTGCATATCATCCTCACAAGGTCTTGGTTTGCGCCTGGGCGAGTTCTCCACGCCCCATCTGAATGGCAGAATCGGGGCAACACAGGTAACATATCCATCTTAGCTAACTTAGTGAGAATATTCGGTGAAAACTCTCTCATCCGTTGAAGTGCAAAATCACTTCGGCTCGATCGCGAACATCGTTAAGAGTGGCGAACCTGTGGCCGTCACTCAATACGGCACCCCTACCCTTATGATCCTGCCATACGGGCTTGCTGCCGAAGCGCTCCGGGACTACAACGCTCGCAAACTGGCGCAATTCATGGATGCAATGCCGTCAGCCAACTCAGATGCCCCGAATCTTTCGATTGAACAAATCTATCAACTTGTTCATGAGCTCCGTCCGTAAAAGAATTGTCTTCGATACAAGCTCACTCATCCCAGCGTGCTTGAACCCATCTTCGACCCACTTCCCGGGTGCTCCGGTTATAGGATCTACCTTGCTCCGGCCATTTCGGACCGGGACGGGAGGGGCTTCTCCAGTTGCTCAGCGTGCCCTTGTCATCGTGCTGTCGCTACCACCCCGCCGGAGTGTGTGTGACGTATCGGTCAGATTTCGTCCCACCATGCTGTCTTCTGTGTCTCGAAATAAGATTATTGGCTTGGTATCCGCATCTAGAAACATGGATGAGCGTTAATTTTTAACTCTTTCTCCTAGGTCTGCTTTGGGTCGTTTGAGGGTTTTAGGGCCATATCTAGAGTCTAGAATGGATTTACGATCAACAACTGATCCTTGATCTTCTGGCCGGCGTGAAGATCCTCGGTATAAACACGACGGCAACCCGCATGAAGTGCAG
>CAYLUS010000086.1:0-4136 GCA_964386975.1 uncultured Methylococcus sp. | reverse complement strand
ACGAATGGTCCACAAATGCTGACCTGGGGATTTTTCGTTTCGACTGTGCTGCTCTACCATGCAACCTTCACGGTCAACTCACTGGCGCATGTCTGGGGTAGCCGGCGTTATGCCACCCCCGATGGCAGCCGAAACAATGCCTTTCTGGCCCTCATTACCCTTGGGGAGGGATGGCACAACAACCATCACCATTATCCCGGATCAGTCCGCCAAGGCTTTTTTTGGTGGGAGTTTGACCCGACGTTTTGGATCCTGAGGCTGATGGCCTGTTTCCATCTGGTCTGGGACCTTCGCCCTGTGCCGGATAAGTGGCGCGACCGGGGACGCATCTGGGTCGAAAAGGCCGACCCTCGCGCACCTTTGGATGCCCTGAACCGCTTGCACAAGAGTGGAGATCTGGATGTCTCTTGAAATCCCTCGCCGGAAAATCGCCATTGTAGGAACCGGCATTTCAGCTTTGGTGGCCGCACATCGACTGAGGGATCACCACGACCTGACCCTGTTTGAAAAAAATGACTATATCGGTGGCCACACCCAGACTCATGACATTGAACTGGATGGTCAACACTACGCCATCGATACCGGCTTCATTGTCTACAACGACTGGACCTACCCCGAGTTCATTCGTTTGATGGAGACGCTGGGTGTTGCCTCTCAAGCCAGCAGCATGAGCTTCAGCGTCGCCTGCGAAAAAACCGGGCTGGAATACAACGGAACTACGCTCAATACTCTGTTTGCCCAGCGCCGCAACCTGATCTCGCCGAGGTTCCACGGCATGATTCGGGACATCCTTCGATTTAATCGTGAAGCCCCCGGATTCCTGGAATCTGGCGATGATGCGTTGACCCTTGGCGAATATATCCACCAGGGCAGCTATGGCGTCGCCTTCAAGGACCAATACATCATCCCGATGGGCGCCGCGATCTGGTCCGCGGCACCGGATGACATGCTTGCGTTTCCGGCGCGTTTTTTCATTCGATTTTTCAAGAACCACGGAATGTTGAGCGTGGATCAACGGCCCACCTGGCGCGTCATTAAAGGGGGATCCAGCCAATACATTCCGGCCATGACAGAGGGATTTAAAGCCAATATCAGACTCAAATCGCCTGTCCTGGGTGTAGTCAGACACCCCGATCGCGTCGAGATCGAAACCCGCGAGAACGGCATTGAAACCTTTGACCACGTGATTTTTGCCTGCCACAGCGATGAGGCATTAGCCCTGCTCAAAGACGCCTCGGGGACCGAGAAAGCCGTCCTTGGCGCGATTCATTACCAGGAAAACGAAACCCTCTTGCACACGGACGCGCGCATCCTGCCCAAGCGTCGCCTCGCCTGGGCCGCCTGGAACTATCACATCCCGGCTCAGGCGAGTGATCGGGTCGCCGTGACCTACAACATGAACATTCTTCAAGGCCTGACAGCGCCCCATACCTTCTGTGTCACGCTCAACCATGAACGCTCGATTGATCCCTCGAAAATCCTACGGAGGATCACCTATCATCACCCCGCCTACACCGCAAAGACCATTGAGGCACAGTCTCGCCATGGCGAGGTCAGCGGCATCGCCCGCACCCACTTTGCCGGCGCCTATTGGGGATTTGGGTTTCATGAAGATGGGGTCAAAAGCGGCCTGAGGGTTGCCAACGCCATTCTTGATGGCAGCGTGTGAACAGCCGGCTTTATCGAGGCGCTGTGCGCCATCGCCGTTTCTCGCCCAAGCGCCATGACTTCAGTTACCGGCTTTTTATGCTGTATCTGGATCTTGATGAGTTGGACCAGGTGTTTTCGTCACGGTGGTTCTGGTCCAGCCACCGCCCAAACCTTGCCTGGTTCAGACGCAAGGACTATCTGGGGTCAGCGGAGACCTCCCTCAGGGACACGGTTCGCGCCACGGTGCAGGATGCCGGAGGCCCGATCCCGGAGGGTCCGATCCGGATGCTGACGCACCTGCGTTATTTTGGCTATTGCTTCAACCCCGTTACGTTTTATTACTGCTTTGATCGACTGGGGCAGCATGTACAGAGCATCGTCGCCGAAATCACAAATACGCCCTGGAATGAGCGTAAAGCCTACGTACTTGTCCCTGATATGGATACGCCGGTCGGCTCGCTGCATCGCTACCGCTTCCCCAAGGACTTTCATGTCTCCCCGTTCATGCCCATGGATCTTCATTACGACTGGCGCTTCCAGGAGCCGGGTGAAAATCTCGACGTCCATATGCGGGTTGAAAAAGATCAGGAAAAGCTCTTTGATGCCTCGCTCCATCTCAAATGCCAGCCGCTTGATGGCCTGAATCTGGCCCGCTCGCTTCTGCAGTTGTTGCCGATGACCCTCAAAGTCGCCGGTGCCATTTACTGGGAGGCCTTGCGACTGAGACTCAAGGGCATCCCCGTCTTTGACCATCCCGAAACGCAGTCCCGGCTCTCTGGAGACCCCTGAATGATGAACAGAACCACCATTGCCCTTGAAGACGATAGTTTCAGCCGAAACCACAACCGCGGCTGGATCAATCATGCCGGACGAAAACTGCTGTTACAGCAACTCGCCAAACTCGAAGAGGGTGAGCTAGTGATCATCGATGGAGTCCGCCATACATTCGGACGCAAAACCGACCGATTCCCGCATCCGGTCACACTCGAGGTACACCACCCTGCCTTTTATGGGGACACAGCCTTTGGAGGCAGCCTTGGAGCCGCTGAGAGCTACGTTGCCGGCGACTGGACGACTTCCGACCTCGCCGAGCTGATCCGGCTCATGGTCCGCAATCGCAGCGTCATTGACGGCCTTGATGGCGGTCTTGCGCTGCTGGCAGGACCTGCCCGACGCTGGCTCCATTGGCTGAACCGGAACAGTCATGAAGGCAGTCGCAGGAACATTGCAGCGCACTATGACCTCGGAAATGCCTTGTTCCAGCTGTTTCTCGATCCAACGCTGATGTACTCCTGCGCCTTGTTTGAGCCCCCCGGCATCAGTCTGGAGGAAGCCTCCATCGCCAAACTGGAGCGGATCTGCCGTCTCCTCGATCTCAAGCCCACCGATCGCGTCATCGAGATTGGCACCGGCTGGGGTGGCTTTGCCATTCATGCTGCACAGCATTATGGCTGTCATGTGACGACCACTACCATTTCAGAAAATCAGCATGCGCTGGCTCGGGAACGGATTCAGTCGCTGGGTCTTGAAAGCCGCATCACGCTGCTCAAAGAAGATTACCGACAGCTTGAAGGGAAATATGACAAGCTGGTCTCGATCGAAATGATTGAGGCGGTGGGCCATCATTTCTTCGGCACCTTCTTTCAAAAATGCAGTGATCTTTTAAAGGATGACGGACTGATGATGCTACAGGCCATCACCATCAATGATCGCGAGTATCTCAGAGCCCGGGATGAAGTCGACTTCATCAAGCGCTACATCTTTCCCGGTAGTTGTATTCCTGCCATCCAGCCTTTGCTCGAGGCAGCAACTCAGCTTACAGACCTGCAACTGGTTTACCTAAGGGACATCGGCCAGCACTATGCGACGACTCTCAGACTCTGGCGGGAACGCTTCCTTGAAAAGCAGGAGGCGGTTCTGAGTCTTGGCTATTCCCAGACCTTCATTCGGCTTTGGGAGTTCTACCTTGCCTATTGCGAGGGCGGCTATCAGGAAGGCGCCCTCGGCGACTTGCATCTTCTTTTCCGAAAGCCGTCATATCAGGGCGTACTGCCCTAAACCGCATGACTCTCCCAAGAGTGATGGCTTCTGTATTTGCTGAAACCGAGGCGGCGATCAGTCCAGCCCATCTTGGTCGCCAAGCCCGCTAGAATAGGGACTCGAATCAAGACTCCGAAGGATACTCATGAGCAAGATCACAATAGAACATCATCCCGCACAGGAACGACTGGATGCCTTGGGCGTTTCCACGTGGGAAACCTGGGAGGCCGAAGTCTCTACTTTTGAAATCAATTTCGATGAAACCGAAGTCGCCTACATTCTGGAGGGCGAAATCATTGTCACGCCTGAAGGTGGAGCCCCCGTCCGGATCGTACCCGGGGATCTGGTCTCCTTTCATGCGGGTCTCAATAGCGACTGGGAAGTCGTTAAGCCGCTGCGTAAACATTGGAGCTACGACTATCCAGATGGTGTCTGACTCGGCCTGA
>CAYLUS010000085.1:0-4153 GCA_964386975.1 uncultured Methylococcus sp. | reverse complement strand
CAGGCGATGGCAACAAATTTCGGTTGCGCGCGACCGACCGCGATAGCGATCGAGCGCACCAAAAGACCCGAGGTCAGTCCATTGACCGTACTGGAGAGGAGGAACACCAGCACCCCGGTGATCCAGAAAAGTGCGCGGTAGCTGAGATTGAGCCTCATGAGTCGAAGTCTCAATGCATCAAAGACTCTCATGTCCTCTAAGACGTTGAGATAAGTCATTGAGACCATGATGAAGAGCAAAAGCTCGATATAAGCTTGGAGGTTCTCCCTAAATGCGGCAAGGGCCAGGCGGGTATCCCCCTGCTCGCGATAGACAAGAAGAATTGCAGCCCAGATCAAGGTTGCCCCAAAGAGCATGGGTTTGGATTTTCGGAGAAAGGTTACGTCCTCGAACATGGCCATTACATAGGCCAGTGTGATGACAATCAGTGAGAGGTAGCCGGCCCAGGAATCGGTCAGGTCAAGGCGAGTGTGAGGCAGCGCCACATCGGCTGGCGTGGCCGAAGGGATCCAAAGACCCAGCATAAATACTGCGGCGAGCCGACCAATCATGAATGCGACATCTTTTAAAAAAACCAGAAAGTGGAGGAGAGTAGGCCGCCTCTCTATGGGCCAGAATACCGGATGGTGATTAACAATGACCTGCATAACTGGACAATGGCAGCCCCAGCCATCACCCTGTCGACTCTAGCGGCGATCAGATAAAAAAGGCATAAAGGCTTTTGGTTCGCTGTTCTTTATCAGGATCTTCTCTTATGCCATCCAGCAAGTTCCCTGCAGACAATCAAAACGATGCCATCTACAGCTCTAAAGCGCTCTGGAATCGACTGGCCAAAGATCATTTTCCAGCATCGGAACAAAACCCCCGGGCGATTTATCAGGCGGTACATGACGAACTGCTCCTGGACGGTAACTCACGCCAGAATCTAGCTACCTTTTGTCAGACCTGGCTTGAACCTGAGCTGCATCAGCTTCTCGATGAGTGCGTTGACAAGAATATTGTCGACAAGGATGAATATCCACAGACAGCTGAAATTGAAATGCGCTGTGTCACGATGTTGGCCGATCTCTGGCATGCACCCGATCGCCATGAGGTCATCGGGTGTTCGACGATCGGATCCAGTGAAGCTGCGATGTTGGGTGGCATGGCGATGAAATGGCGGTGGCGGGATCAACGGCGTGCCAATGGCCTTGCGTCCGATCGTCCAAACCTCGTCTGCGGGCCGGTGCAGATCTGCTGGCACAAGTTCGCTCGCTATTGGGACATTGAGCTACGGGAAGTGCCCATGGCACACGGCCGAATGCTGATGACGCCCGAGGAGGCCATTGCCCGCTGTGATGAAAACACCATTGGCGTGGTTTCTACGCTCGGGGTGACTTTCAATGGCGCCTATGAGCCGGTCCAGGCGATCTCAAATGCGCTTGACCTATTTCATGACGAGACGGGTATCGATATTCCCCTTCATGTGGACGCAGCCAGTGGCGGGTTTCTGGCGCCTTTTTGCGCCCCTGAATTGATCTGGGATTTTCGCTTGCCGCGAGTCAAGTCGATTAATGTGTCGGGCCACAAGTATGGCCTGACCCCCCTGGGTTGCGGCTGGGTTCTCTGGCGGAACAAAAAGGATCTGCCTGAAGACCTCATTTTCAATGTCAACTACCTGGGTGGCGATATGCCGACCTTCGGTTTGAATTTCTCAAGACCCGGCGGTCAGGTGATTGCACAGTATTACAATTTTTTGCGATTGGGGCGGGAGGGCTATGCCAAGGTGCACTCAGCCTGCTACCACACGGCCCAATACATTGCTGCGGAAATCGACGCTTTCGGCCTTTTTGAGGTGATCTACAGTCCCGATCCTGAAACGGGTATCCCGGCGGTCTGTTGGACATTGGCCAGCAAGACGGCTGGCTTTTCCTTGTTTGATCTCTCTGACCGCCTGCGCATGCGAGGCTGGCAGGTTCCTGCCTATACCTTGCCTGCCCACCTTGAGGATCTGGCAGTTCAACGCATTCTGGTCCGGCATGGGCTCGGCTTTGACCTTGCAACGCTTCTGATTAATGACATCCGCAGCGCCATACAGTACCTGACTGATAAAGCCAGTAATGCCAACGGCGGGAAACCGGCATCCGCCTACCATCACTGATCATCGAAAAAGCGATGGGTATTTTGCCGTGGTTCATGTGGTCCGTATCCAGTCTTTTCGTGGTATTGAATTACGTGCAACAGATCTTGCCGACGGTCATCACCGCGCAGTTGGCTGAAACACTCAATGCTTCGGAAACAACGCTCGGTTTTATTTCAGCCGCTTATTTCTTTGCCTATGCCGCTTTTCAGATGCCCGTCGGTCTTGTCCTGGACCGTTATGGGATCCGCCTTCCACTGACGATCGCCATTCTTGTCGCAGGCTTTGGAACGCTTGTTTTTTCGCAAGCTCACTCTACGCTCGAAGGCCTGGTTGCTCGGCTTCTCATGGGTTCGGGTTTTGCGTTTTCTTTCTTGGGTTGCCTGAAACTGGTCCATGGCTGGTTTCCAGCCTCCCGTTTTTCTACCCTTGCCGGCATGACGAACACGGTAGCGATGCTTGGGGCCTCTTGTGGGGCGCCCATCGCCCTGCTGGTAAGGGATCTTGGGTGGCGCCAGACGCTCCTTATGACAGCCATTGCAACCCTTCTGCTGGCTTTCGTGGTGCTGGCTGTTGTAAAGGATCCGCGTCTATCCAAGGTTCAGAAGGGCACGGATCGGCCCGCCTCTGGTCTTCCTGACATCACAGGCCTTTTGCGGGATCCACAGGTCTGGATGAATGCCTGTTACGCCACCAGCATCAGTCTGATTTTCGCCGCATTTGGTGGGCTTTGGGGTGGGGATTTCATTCAAAAACGTTATGGTCTTGATGAAATAGATTCAGCAGCCGTGAATTCTCTGCTGTTTATTGGCGGTATCGCCGGCAGCCTTTTCTTTGGTTGGTGCTCTGATCACTTTAACAGTCGAAAAAAACCGATGATGGGAGCCTCGTTAGCCGGGTTGCTAACGCTCGGTGCTTTACTTTATCTCCCACACCTTTCTCTGAGAGCATTTCAGGTGTGTCTGGTGATGACCGGTTTTTTTTCGAGCGCGAACATTCTCTCCTATGCGCGCGCCCGTGATCTCAGTCCGCAGGCCGTGGGTTACTCCATTGGTTTTTTGAGTACCTGCTTTTATGCCGGTAACGCCGCTTCTCAACCGGTCATCGGGTATTTGCTTGAAATTCACTCGAAGGCATCTGGAAATGCAGCACATGGAGTCACGATGGCTGATTACCATTTTGCCCTGTCTTTTCTAGAGATCAGCATGCTGGTTGGCGTGATTTTATCGTTTCGAATTCAAGAGAACCGAGTCTTGCTAGATGACCCAGCGGCCCAATGAATATGCCTTGGTAGTCGCCGATTTACCTTCTCAGGCGCGAACTGTGGGCCGCTGCAGGATTGCGTGCCGTTTCATCAGGTGTAAGCTTGGAGCGCTTTTTGAAGGATTTTTTGGATTACATATCGGCTTGGAGGAGTTCAACGATGGGCATGATCAGAGTGGTTGGCTTTTTTTTTACCGGCATCATCGGAATAACAGCGGTTAATGCGTTGCCTTATGAGCGTGGCGTTGGTGCTCCAGGCCCAGGTGTTGCCCCTACTCCCGGTGTCGCAGCCCCTCGACTTGGTGCAGGTCCGGGTGCAGGCGCTCCTGGAGTTGGTGTGGCTCCGCACGCCGGTGCGGGAGGCGCTGCATCGGGTGCCGGTGCGCTGCCAGGTGCCGGGGTAGGGACCGCAGGCAAAAACGTCGGTCGAGGACCTGCAAACGTGAATGGTGGCGTCAATCGGGCCGGTCGCCGGTGAGCCAGGTGTGTCGTGTTGTAAGCGGTAAGTTCTTCTGATTCTGGGTTCTGCCGAATACTTTTACGGCGCTTAGAAGTACAAATTTGAAGGAATGACTTGTTACGCCGTTGGTATCCGGTTCACTCGCATTTCGAAGGAATCACAATTCTCAAACGATGTACCGCCCCGAGAGAACGAAGCTAAATCACTTTTATTCGGGGCGGTATTGATCCTGCGGTAATGGCTAGCTCTGTCTTAGACGGCCGATCAGACTACTTCAAAGAGGATCTTGTATAGCCTGCCATCGGATTTGA
>CAYLUS010000084.1:0-4198 GCA_964386975.1 uncultured Methylococcus sp. | reverse complement strand
GCGCCACCGACGCGCGATACCGACAAACCCGCATTGACTGCCGGCCGGACACCCGCATTGAAAAGGCTGGTTTCAAGGTAGATCTGACCGTCGGTGATCGAAATCACGTTGGTGGGGACGAATGCCGATACGTCACCTGCCTGCGTTTCGATGATCGGCAATGCCGTCAGTGATCCGGTGCGCCCCTTGACCTTTCCACCGGTCAGTTTTTCCACTTCCTCGGCATTAATCCGAGCCGCCCGCTCGAGAAGACGGGAATGCAGATAGAAAACGTCACCCGGATAGGCCTCACGACCTGGCGGACGGCGCAACAAAAGGGAGATCTGCCGGTAGGCCCAGGCCTGCTTGGTCAAGTCGTCGTAAATGATCAGGGCATCTTCACCCTGATCCCTGAAGCACTCACCCATTGCACAGCCCGCATACGGGGCGATGAACTGCAGCGCTGCCGATTCTGATGCAGAAGCTGCCACGATAATGGTGTGCTCAAGCGCGCCGTGCTCTTCGAGCTTGCGGACGACATTCGCGATGGATGACTGCTTCTGTCCGATGGCGACGTAGACGCATTTAACGCCTGTGCCCTTCTGATTGATGATGGCATCAATCGCAATTGCCGTTTTGCCAGTCTGGCGGTCACCGATAATCAGTTCGCGCTGACCCCGACCCACCGGAATCATCGAGTCGATGGCTTTCAAGCCGGTCTGCAAGGGCTGACTGACGGACTGACGTGCAATAACGCCCGGTGCAATTTTTTCGATCGGTGAGCGACCGGCCTCTTTGATTGGACCCTTGCCATCGATCGGCCGTCCCAGCGCATCAACGACGCGCCCCAGCAAGGCCTCCCCCACCGGGACTTCGAGAATGCGGCCCGTACAACGCACCGAATCGCCTTCTGCCAGATGCTCATAGGCACCCAAGACTACGGCGCCGACGGAATCACGCTCAAGGTTCAAGGCCATACCAAAGGTATTCCCCGGGAACTCGACCATTTCACCTTGCATGACCTCAGACAGACCATGGATTCTTACGATCCCGTCCGTCAGACTGACAATGGTTCCTTCACTGCGGGACTCTACACCCAGATCAAAGTTCTTGATCTTGGATTTGATGAGATCACTGATTTCAGATGGATTGAGCTGCATGATTCTTTACTCGGTTTAATTCAGGAGACTTTTGGCCAGTCGCTCGATCTGGCCTCGCACAGAGGCGTCAATCACACGGTCTCCCGCGCGAATGTAGACACCCCCGATGAGCTCGGGGTCAATTCGGACCTTCAGGCGCACTTTTTTGCCGAGGTTCGCCTCAAGGGTCTTGGTTAGTTTCTTGCTCTCCTCGGCCGTCACATCAAAGGCGGAAGCCACATCGACGTCGATATAGCCTTCGTCCTCGGCGCGATAATGCCCATAAAGATCGGCAATTTCGCCCAACAGCGAGAGTCGCTGATTCTGGATCAGAAGACGCACAAAATTTTGCGCATCATCTTGGAGATGACTGCCGCACAAATCCAGAAATGCGGACGTAAAAGCCTCTCGCCTGACTTTCGGGTTGGTTGCCGCCTGCTTTAGCCTGGGATCGGCCATGAGCTGGGAGAGAAAAACCAGCTCATCGTTCCACTCCTGCGTCTTGCCCGCCTCTTTCGCATACTTGTAAGCAGCGACGGCATAGGGTCGAGCCAGCGTGATCAGCTCACTCATGACTTCTGATCCAACGCCTTGTCAAGGCCGTCAATGATCGCCTTGTGCTTCTTAGCATCCACCTCGCTCTTGAGAATCTGCTCAGCAGCACCTACAGCCAATCCGGCAACCTGCTTGCGAAGATCCTCCCGGGCTTTTTGAACCTCGCGATCAATTTCCGCACGTGCCGCATGCACAATGCGGTCACCCTCCTCCTTGGCAGTTTTCTTGGAATCCTCCACCAGCTCACCCGCGCGCTTTTGCGCCAGAGTGACAATATCAGCCGCCTGATCCTTTGCCTCTTTGAGGAGACCCGTGGCGCGCTTTTCAGCCAGATCCATCTCATGCTGGCCTTTTTCAGCAGCAGCAAGACCCTCGGCAATTTTCTTCTTTCGCTCTTCAAGCGCCTGAATGAGCGGGGGCCAAACGTACTTCATGGTGAACCAAACCAGAAGTGCGAAGGTGATCATCTGGCCGATAAGCGTTGCGTTGATACTCACAGCGCGTTCCTCTTGTGTCGTCTATTCGCGATTGGGCTACCCGACGGGGCCAATTAGCCCTTGAGGGCGGACAGGAAGGGATTTGCAAAGGTGAAGAACAAGGCGAGACCGACACCGATCATGGTGACCGCATCGAGCAGACCCGCGACGATAAACATCTTCACCTGCAGCATCGGAACCAACTCAGGCTGGCGAGCGGCGCCCTCCAGGAATTTGCCACCCAGAATACCGAAACCAATAGCAGTTCCGAGCGCGCCGGCGCCCAGAATGATACCCACCGCGATTGCGGTCAAACCCTGTACATTGGCAATTGATGCGATTTCCATGATTCCTCCGAGGGAAAAAAGCAGTGATTAAAAAGAAGTCGACCTAGTGATCTTCGTGAGCAAGGCTGACATAAACAATGGTCAGTACCATGAAGATGAATGCCTGCAACGTGATGATCAGAATATGAAAGACAGCCCACGGGAAACCCAACACGGGCTGGATAAACCAGGGCAGCAGCGCAATGAGGATGAAAATCAGCTCACCCGCGTACATGTTGCCGAAGAGTCGGAGCGCCAGCGACACCGGCCGGGCGATTTCTTCGACGACTTTCAGCAGCAGGTTGAACGGGATCATCCACTTGCCAAAGGGGGTCAACAGCATCTCCTTGGCAAATCCGACCGGGCCCTTCACCTTGATACTGTAGTACATGATCAGGAAGAAGACCGCGATGGACATACCAAAGGTGGCGTTCAAGTCCGTGCTTGGGACCACACGCAGGTATTCCAAGCCGATGACCGAACCGATCAGCGGGAGCAGATCGACGGGGATGAGGTCCATGAAGTTCATCAGCCAGATCCACACGAAGATGCTCAAGGACAGCGGCGCAATCAACGCGCTCTTGCCATGAAAGGCATCCTTGACCTGGGTATCGACAAATTCGACGAGCATCTCGGCAAAATTCTGCAGAGGCCCGGGGATCCCGGTCGTTGCGTTATCGGCAGCCTTCTTGAAGATGAACAAGAAAACCCCACCCAGAAATGCGGAAAAAAAGAGGGTATCGAGATGCAGCGTCCAGAACCCCTCGCCGACAGACAGGGGAGTCAGGTGATGAACAATGTATCCGGTGGCTCCGCCACCGCCGTGTGCTTCACTTGCCATGAAATAAACTCGTTACCTATGGGTTCGAACTGCAATCAGCACAAACCAGAAACTCGACAACACAATTACAAATCCCGCCATCACGGGCAGCGGCTGAACCAGGGGGATCTTAAAGATGAACGCAAACAAGGCTACGGTCAGCCCCAACTTGAGCACCTCGCCCCCATACAACAACCTGACAACCTGCCTCGCAGTCCTTCGATCATCCCGAACACCGAGACCCAGGGAGAAGGCGAGGTTCGGAAGGAAGGCGGCGAGACCCCCGAGGATCCCGGAGAAAGCCGACCATGCTCCCTCAGTGAGCGCGTAACCCGCACCCACGAGGCCCAATCCGGCCAGCTGCGCCAGCAAAATCCACCGAACTGCGGCGAAATAGGGTCTTGGGGACACCATCATCAGGCCAGCAAATCACTTTGGATAATATCAGCGGCAGGCCTTAAGATCAATGTTCCACCCCGCCCCGGAAATAGGACAGAACCCCATCAAGCTCATCCAGCGTGGCATATTTAATGACCAGCTGACCCGAGCCCTTGGCGCCGTGGCGAATGGACACCCGGGCGCCAATTCGCCCGGATATATCGTCTTCGAGCTGCCGAATATCCGGATCCATTCTTGCAGCTGCCGCCTTTTGAGGCGCAGGCATCTCTTTGGCGCGGGCCTGAACCAGCGCTTCCACCGCACGAACGGTCAACCCCCCCTCGACGACCCGGGTCGCCATTTCGATCTGGGCCGGCCCCGACAGCGCCAAGAGCGCCCTGGCATGCCCCATCTCAAGCTGCCCCGACCCCACCAGAAGCTTGACCTCGGGACACAGATCATTGAGTCGCAACAGATTCGAAACGGAGGCGCGGGACTTACCCACCGCATCGGCCAGCTGCTGAT
>CAYLUS010000083.1:0-4356 GCA_964386975.1 uncultured Methylococcus sp. | reverse complement strand
CCACAGGCTTGATAGCAGGCGCGATAGCCTTCCTCGCAATAGTAGGTGTTGGGGGCATAGCATGGTGGGGGCATCCAGCAGCTATTGCGGGCGCGGTTATCAGGGGCGTTGTTGCGGCACTGATAGTAGGTCTGCATGGCCCAGTTACGGTTGTTGAGGCATTGCTGATAACCGGATTGACCCGCACTCCAGCACATCTGGCGGCTGTTGGCGCATTGTGCGATGCAAACCCTGCCTTCGGCAGAGGCGGGCGGTGTGAAAACATAATTGATTTTGGGGCCACAGGCGGTAAGGGCGCCGGTTACCCCAAAAAAAATCAGCAAGGCCCATGAGCGCATCATGTCCCGTTTACCCCACCAGTTAGGGGTGACAGATGGACGTCGCGCTGCGGGTAGGGGATCACGATTCCTCTGTCCTTAAAGGCCTGGTTGATGCTTTCTCGAAGTCTGCTGGCGATCGCGACCATGTCCTCATAATGCTCAACCCAGGCATAGAGCACGAAATCCAGGGAACTCTCGCCAAAGGCGGTAAAAAAAGCGATAGGCGCCGGGTCTTTGAGGATTTCTTCCATGGCGCTCGCCTGCGTAACAAGGAGATCCAATACCGCTTGCGTCCCCGTTCCATAAGCAACCCCAACGGTAATCTCGATCCGACGACGCCGGTCACTCAAGGTCCAGTTGATGACCTCTTTGGCGATCAGTTCGCCGTTTGGAACGAGCACCTCGGCACCATTGGCAGTCTTGATCGTGCTCGAACGCACGCCGATCCGCGTCACATTGCCCCTGAGGCTACCTACTTCAATGACATCCCCCACATGAATGGGGCGTTCAAGTAAAAGGATCAGGCCCGAGATAAAGTTATTGAAGATATTCTGAAGCCCAAACCCGACACCCACCCCAACGGCGCCGGCCAGAATGGAGATCTGGGTGAGGTCAATCCCCAGCGCGGACATGGAAAGGCAAAAGCCGATCAGGGCAACGGCGTATTGGGAGAGCGTGGTGATCGCAAAGGGAACTCCTGCGGCGAGTCTGAATCGCGGAAGGATCTCCCTTACGAGCATGAAACGGGTGAAGCGGATCAGGAATGGCAAGATCCCCAAAATGGCCAAGGATGTGAGAAGGGCCCGAACCGGTAGCGTTGCATTGCCCAAAGCCAGTGAACTGGCCCAGAACTGACCGATCCAGTCACGGCATACCGTTTCGATCCGAAAGGCATAGAGGCCCCCCCAGAGCACCATGAGTGCAGTCAGTCCGGTCAAGATGCGGTGCAAGGTTTTCAGCAAAAGTGCAGGATCCGATCTGCAAATGCGAAACAGGCGTCCCACAGGGCTCCTGATGACACCCGCGAGGAGCAGGAACACGACCTCCATGCCGACCCGATAGACCAGCAAAAAGCCCAAGGTGCCAATCACACCATTGATAAGTTCGCGGGCAATACCCGTTTTGCCGATCAGATTGAAGCCGATCCCTCCCCAAAGCAGCGAGGTGATCAGGGCCACCAGTGATTGATCCCAGCGCCGATTCACAAGAGACAGTGAGTCGCGATGAAAATGGATCCAATCCAGAATCAACGCGGCACTGACAAGACCTGCCTGAGCGTTGAGAATCCAGCGATCGACCCAGGGCATGGGCTCGAGGATCGTCCTGAAGGGGCTCGGCGTGATGGCAAGCCCCAACGCAAAGAGGGACAGCAGTTGCTGTGGAGCGACCATTTGTTGCCCCAGTCGAACTACAGGGACCAGGATAATGAGCCAGATCAGGTCATAGTAGGCGATCGGCGCAGAGGGGCCAAAATTCATACCCAGACAAATAGCTAACAACGTGATCCAACCCTTTTTGGGAGCAAGTTTGAGGGCATCTGTCGCGATCGTGGATGAAGATTTAAAGTCTTTGAGGATCAAGGTTCCTGATCGCGTCAATCGATCACTGAGCAGGCCAATCGCAATGCAGCCAGTGGCAATTTCCAATGCATGACTTTGCAGGTGCTTCGTGATGCTGCCCCACCACACCATCATGGCGTTTGAGGCACTCTGAAATCGAGCCTGGTTGGGCCCTGCAAGCGAGAACAGGGGTTCGTGATCTTCCTCAAGAAGCTCGCCGGCAAAGGCCTTGCGCTTTAACATCACCGCTGCATTCAAGTCATCGAGCAGGCTGCGGGTGTCGATGGCCTTGGAAAGCAAGACGAGGAGGCGATCCCGTTCAGGCTGAAGACTCCCTTCAACATCTGAAAGCGAACGCTCCATGGTGGCAAGGAGCCTCTGTATCTCAGGGGGAGCGGACCGGCTTATGGCGGCTGATTCCAGGATTTTGAACTGCGCCCTTTCCCCGGACACATCGGCACTCAGGGTCTCCAGTTTTCGGATGGCGATTTGATAGGTCTCGAGCAGAGCGCCTATTTCATGAGCATTAAGAGTCAGTTCGGCATCGAGGTCCAGGAGCTTGGAAAGGTCAGCCTCACTGTTTTTACGATAAGCAGCGCTGGCATTCAGTTTTGTGTGAATGCCAGCATCAATCCGCTGCAGAGGTTCCCCCGTGAGGCGCTCGGTCTCTTGCAAGAGGCTCTGGATTCGGGTGCGAAGGCTGTGAATGGATTTCGCCAGATCCGGGACGTCAGCCAGTTCGGCGGACTTGGCCATGTCCCTTGCTTGAGTGGGGATGGCCTCGGCCCAAGTGCCCGCAGGGTGACAGATTGCCAAAACAAGCAGAAAAGAAAATATCCAGCATGAAGTTGGCTTCATGGCACTCCTTCGATTACGAATGCCTGCGTGAATCTGCGGCAGGCCGCTCTACCTTTTTGTCGGCTCGGATCCCTTGGTAAATCGGGAACGATTCTCGACCATGCTTCTTGAAAAATCGGACGCCATGCGCTCGAGTTTCTGGCTGACCTCATGACGCTGAATCTCAGTTGAGGTGCCCGGGGGCAAGAAGATCAGGTCACTGAGGCTCCCCAAGGTCAAAAGATAACGACCATCGGGCAGCTTTCGACAAAGCCCTAAGGAAAGATACACCGCCTCGCCATTGAATCGGTCCGACACATGCCGATCAACCAGCACATGAATGCCGAAATTCTGACTGGGATAGGCCTCTGTAAAAGCGATGCTGATGCCACTCAAGGCCTTCCGAATATCTTCATCGGTAATGGCCGTATTGGTCCGGGTGGTCTGTGCGTCCCATGTCGAAGACCAGCCTGTCGTTGACAAACCCACAAGCATCAAAAAAACCAGAAGTAGTTTCATCCAATTTCTCGGAATAAATCCCGCCCTTCAGGACGGGGAGGGAGAGAACACGCTCCGGTCTGGAGAGAAATGGTAATCATCAGTCGCATTAGCATCGGCAGCATCAAGTCCCTTCAATACCAAGAAAAAACCTTGCCAAGCGAAGATCAAAGCCGCAGGACTTGCGATCGTCACCTGTCGAAAACCGGTTCATCCTGTGTCGACAGTCGGCATAAGCGGTTCTCGGTGAATCCGAAATGCCTCTTTTTGCAGGGAGTGGATGAAGCCGACCCGCCGCCTACCAGGCCTTTTGCACGAGGGCGTACACCGCGCCCTGCATGACGACCGGGACGACCACAGCTCGGCGTCTTTGCTGTTCGATCTCAAACTCATAATCCAACTTCTCGATGGTTCTCTCCCAAAAACCTGAAACGGAGATGTTTTCGGAAAACTGCATGAGAAAGTGACGCTCCTCAGGGGGGGTCTGTTCAATCGTGGTTCTGCCTGCCTCAAATCCGCTGGTCACAGAGGCGGCCATCACCATCATGTCCCTCGAGACCAGGATCATGGGAAATGGGCTGTGCTTGACGACGGCAACGATGTCATGGAGCGTGGCGATGCCATAGCGACTGGCGCACTGCTCCAGTTTTTCCTGAAAAAGAGGCGAGGGGACAAACATCCGTCGTTCCCATCGGGAGACGGTCGGCTGATCGGTTTCAAGAAGTTCCGCCAAGGCGCCCTGACTAAGCCCGGCTTGTTTGCGAATTTTTTTTAGAACGCCACTCCAGTAGAGCGTGGTATCGGGCCCGGACATATTGAGTCTCTGGATTAGCGGGTGGTGAGTCCGAACGTTCTTGCTTCCACATCCACGTGGAAACCAGCGGCTAATTTACAGAGAAATCAGAGTCACTCAATAACACAATTGTGCATGCGGTCTGACCGCCAGGATGAATCCAAGACATGCGATATCGGGATCCTGTGGACTTCGGTTTTCATTGCCCGCTCTCGTCGCCCAGAAATTTATTGCCGATCCTTGCAAGCGCTATGCTTTAACATCGTCAAAGTAACTGGCGATGCGACGGTTGGCCTGCTGAATTCCTTTTCCATGCCGTAATGAATCTTCGTGGTATTGATCTCAACCT
>CAYLUS010000082.1:0-4403 GCA_964386975.1 uncultured Methylococcus sp. | reverse complement strand
CGGGTTTTAGAGTTTGTCTTTGCCTTATGGAATGAACTCAGTATAATCGACGGTTTTTCTGGCCCGGGTTTGCCCGGCATTTTTAACGCATTCAATTGCCGTAGGATTACTGGAAGGCCTGCATGCCGTCGATCAAGATTAGAGAAAACGAGCCCTTTGAGATTGCGATCCGCCGCTTTAAGCGCGCCTGTGAAAAGGCGGGAACGCTGTCTGAGGTTCGTCGCCGCGAATTTTACGAGAAGCCGACCGAGGAGCGGAAGCGCAAGGCGGCCGCTGCGGTCAAGCGCCACTTGAAGAAGCTATCACGTGAGCGTTTCGCGCTTCAGAACCTGCGTAAGGGTCGCCCCCAGACCGAACGTTGATTTTCAATGAGTGAGCTCAAGGCCCGCATCCAGGAAGACATGAAGTCGGCCATGAAGGCCGGCGAAAAGGAGCGGCTTGGGGTCATTCGTCTCATGTTGGCTGCGATCAAGCAAAAGGAAGTCGATGATCGCATCGAACTGACGGACGATGCTGTACTCGCCGTTCTTGACCGAATGGTCAAGCAACGACGTGAGTCCATTAGCCAGTACGAATCCGCACAGAGGACCGATCTGGCTGAGGTGGAGCGCGCCGAGATTGGCGTTATTCAGAATTATTTGCCGCAGCCCCTCACGGAAGCGGAAATACGGTCGATGGTGGAAGCCGCGATCCGTGAATCCGGTGCCCAAGGCCCTGCTGGCATGGGAAAGGTCATGGCTTTGTTGAAGGGCCCGATGCAAGGTCGAGCCGACATGACGCAAGTCAGTGCCATGGTGAAGTCCCAACTCGGGCTCTAGGCCCGTTTCACTCACTGTTCCGGCACCCCGCTGGCCGCCGACGGTCCCATTTCCGGATTTCTCAAGACTGGTCATCGATCGACGTTGCCTTCGGCAAGGTGGTAGGCTGAGCCATGGCTGGAAAAATTCCCGAGCATTTCATTCAGGACGTTCTGTCGCGAACGGATATCGTGGACCTGATCGAGGCGCGCGTGCCACTGAAGCGTTCCGGTGGCGACAACTTCGTTGCCCGTTGTCCCTTTCACAACGAGAAAACACCCAGTTTTTCGGTTAGTCGACGCAAGCAGTTTTACTATTGCTTTGGCTGTGGCGCCAAAGGGACAGCCATCAGCTTCCTGATCGAACATGATCGACTGACCTTTCCTGAGGCCATTGAGCAGCTTGCCGACAGTCTCGGTCTGGAAGTCCCGAGAGAACAATCGTCATCAGGATCTCAGGCCGCGTCTGAGGACCTTGCCCCCCTCTACAGTCTGTTGGATCAGGCCGCCCGGTTTTACCAGCAGCAGCTTCGCACCCATCCCGAAGGTCAGTCTGCCGTGGATTACCTCAAATCGCGGGGGGTAAGTGGCGAATTGGCGTATCGCTACCGGCTGGGATACGCGCCCAAGACCCTTGAGGCAAGCCCAAAGGCTTGGACCAAGCCGCTCTTAAGGCGCGCGGGTCTGATCACGGACGCCAATGCCAGCCAAGAAAGGCCCTGGTTTCGGGACCGGATTGTGTTTCCCATTCGCGACCGTCGGGGTCGCTGTGTCGGCTTTGGGGGACGTGTTCTTGGTGAGGGAATGCCGAAATATCTGAACTCCCCGGAAACGGCAGTGTTTAAAAAACACCGCGAAGTGTACGGGCTGTTTGAGTTACTCGAGGTCATCCGAAAGCCTGCAGACATTCTGATTGTTGAAGGGTATATGGATGTCATTGCCCTGGCTCAGTTTCAGATCATGAATGCGGTGGCCACCTTGGGTACGGCAACCTCCGGTGATCAGGTTGGCCTCCTGTTTCGGCATGCAGCGATCCTGACCTTCTGTTTTGATGGAGATGCCGCCGGAAGAAAGGCCGCCTGGCGTGCGCTTGAGGCAGGTTTGTCGCATCTTCGGGAGGGAAGGGAGATGCGCTTTTTGTTGCTTCCCGATGGCCATGATCCGGACTCCCTGGTCCGTGAAGAGGGTGCCGAGGCCTTTCGGCAGCGGGTCTCAGAGGCAATGACCTTTTCCGCCTATTTTTTTCAGACGCTTCAGGAGGGGCTGACCCTTAGTTCGGTCGAAGGGCGGGCCACCTTCCTGAGTCGAGCAAATCCTCTGATTGATCGCATTCCGGAGGGGATTTTCAAGGACATGCTGGTGGACCAGCTCGAAAAAATGACCGGTAAGTCCCTTCCAGCCCAGGATCTGAGGGCATCACGGGCAAAGGTGCGGGCGCCCGGAGTTGGCCGGCGTGATGCCCCTTCAGCGCTTCGGACCTTCCTGGCGCTGCTGGTTCAGAATCCGGAGTTGGTCGATCGGCTTGATTCAGCGACCATCGCGCTGTTGCGCGAGATGCCAAGACAGGGCGCACTGATTGGTCGAATTATTGATTACCTCCTTGATACGCCGCAGGCAACCCCGGCCGGATTGCTGGAAGCGTTCAGGGGTAGCCCGGAGGCGACTGTTGTGGAGCGCTTGATGGCGTGGGACACGCAGGTCGGTGAATCCAGCCTTTTCGAGTCGTTTGAGGACCACCTCGAGTTTCTGGTGCTCAAGAAACCGAGGGCATCACGGCTTGAATTCCTGATTGCCAAGGCAGGTGAGGGTGCGCTCTCTGTGGAGGAAAAGGAGGAGCTCAGGCGCTTGACGTTGGGGGTCACCTGAGTCGGGGACATTGAACTTTCAAAAGAACCCCCGTTGAGCTATACTAGAAAGTTCTCCATTCTCAGCTGGATTAAGGTCTTGTGGTTCGATCCATTGGCTGCTTTGGCTTATTTTCACGGCCAAAGGCCAATAGCCTCATGAGGGGCGTTTGCCGGATCGCTCCGAGCTGTTGAGATGAATTCCATGGAGAAGCGGAGACAGCATGCGCCGGAGTGACTCGGTTCGGGTCCTGAGGCTTTTAGTGCAATCGCCTTCGCTTTATCCACCCCGATCACAAGGTTGGGACTTCCCGCGAGGTTAACGATGAATCCTGAGCAGCAACAGTCACTGAAAGAACTTATTGCCAAGGGCAAGATGCAGGGTTATCTGACCTATTCTGAGGTCAACGATCATTTGCCGGGCGATGTCGTGGATCCAGAGCAGATGGAAGAAATCGTCTGCATGATTAACGATATGGGTATCGAGGTCCATGAGGACCGGCCTGACACCGACATGATCGCAGAGACGGCGGTTGTCACGGAAGATGATGAGGAGGAGGCGGCCGAGGTTGCGGCGGCGCTGGTCTCCTCCGTGGATACCGAGCTGGGTCGGACCACGGACCCGGTGCGCATGTATATGCGTGAGATGGGCACCGTTGAACTTCTGACCCGTGAAGGGGAGCTCAAGATCGCCAAGCGAATTGAGGAAGGGATCAATCTCGCGGCAAATGAACTGGTTCGCTTTCCCGGCGCAATGCAGCACTTTCTCGCGGCCTTTGAAAGCGTCGAGCGAGGCGATACCCGCCTTGCTGAATTGATTTCGGATTTCTACGACCCGAATGCTGATGATGCCCCGGTTGAAGCACAAGCTGCCGAGGATGATGAGTCTGACGGTGCGGTGGAGGAAGCGGATACCGGGCCCGATCCCGAGGTGGTCCGCGAAAAGCTTGCGGTATTTGCCAAGCGCTTCAAGACCGCGACCAATGCCCATAACAAGCATGGGGCACATCACGAGAAGACCCAAAAAGCCTTTGACAGCCTGGCTGAGAGCTTTATGGAGTTCAAGAAGACCCCAGTCTTTTTCAAAGAACTAACGGATATTCTTCGGCGAACGGTTGAGCGGGTCCGTCAGGAAGAGCGACTTATTCAGGAGCATTGTGTGGGCCGCTGTCGGGTGCCACGGGCTGAATTCATCGCTTCTTTTGTCGGTAATGAAGCCAACCTCGATTGGCTGGAGCCGTGGCTTGCCGCCGGCAAGCCCTATTCAAAGTCACTGGCCGAGCACGCCGAGACGATCCGCGCGGCACAGTCCCGCTTGGCACAGATCGAAAAGGAATGCCTGATTTCCATCAAGGACATCAAGGACATCAATCGCAGGGTTTCGATCGGCGAACTTCAAGCCCGCGCCGCCAAAAAGGAAATGATCGAGGCCAATCTTCGTCTGGTCATCTCGATCGCCAAGAAGTACACCAATCGAGGACTTCAGTTCCTTGACCTCATCCAGGAAGGCAACATCGGCTTGATGAAAGCCGTAGACAAATTTGAATACCGGCGTGGTTACAAGTTCTCGACCTATGCGACTTGGTGGATTCGCCAGGCGATCACCCGGTCGATTGCCGATCAGGCGCGCACCATTCGTATTCCGGTGCACATGATTGAAACCATCAATAAACTGAACCGGATTTCAAGGCAAATGCTGCAGGAAATGGGACGTGAGCCCACGCCGGATGAACTGGCGGTCCGCATGGAAATGCCCGAAGACA
>CAYLUS010000081.1:0-4428 GCA_964386975.1 uncultured Methylococcus sp. | reverse complement strand
TCTTCTTGATTGTGTCAAAAGCGTCATTGTCTTGCGCTTTAAGGTTATCGAAGCGTGATTGATGAAAGAGCAAACGCCGTTTGTGTCATCCAGAGGGCAGCAGCTGCGAAAAGCCCTGCGATTAGGTCATCGATCATGACCCCAAATCCTCCATGTACTCGCCGGTCGAGAATTCGGATTGGCCATGGCTTAAGGATGTCAAAGAATCGAAAATAGACAAATCCAAGGGCAACAGACGCGAAGGTGGCCTTGAAAAAAGCCATCGTCATCAGAAACCCGACCACTTCATCCCAAACAATTCCGGAATCATCCTCCATTGCCGAGACACGCTCGCAGATGGAACAGGCGTGAACGCCGATCAGGAACATGGCGAAAAGCAGCAGCCCATATTGCTCCGGGGCTAAATGTGAGAGCAGTAAATAAAGAGGTATAGCCGAAAGAGTTCCAAATGTACCGGGAGCAACCGGTGCAAGGCCTGAACCAAATCCATAGCCTATCAGGCACCAAGGATTTGAAAACACCACGCCGGCCGGGATTCGTGATCTTTTTTTTCTTTCCCGTGCAGGGTCATTTTTAGAAGTGAACATAGCCGGCTCTCACAGGAATAAAGGGCTCGCCATGCTGGATGAGATGGAGGCCCTGTTCTGAAGTGACCTTGCCAATTGGCGTCCCCTCAAGTCCAAGCCGCTCCAGTAAGCGACGAATCACCTCGCTCTGACTCTCATCGGCCGTAAAGCAGAGTTCGTAGTCATCACCGGCGCTCATGGCAAATTCGGGTTGCGCAATCTGGTCAGCATAATGGGCAACAGTTTTGAGCACGGGAACCCTCTCCATGTCGACCCTTGCGCCACAGTGGCTTGCTCTTAGGATATGTCCCAGATCCTGCAACAACCCATCTGAAACATCGATGCAGGCCTTGGCTATCCCACGAAGGCCCTTGCCCAGCTCAACCCGTGGCGTTGGCCATTCGAGAGACTTGATCGCGACGGGGTCAGAAAGGGCGTAAAGCCCTTTTCGGATTGCAAGCCCGAGACCTGCGCTACCCACCGAACCACTCAGCCAAACAGTATCGCCGGGCTGTGCCCCGCTGCGTGTCAATGCAGAGCCTTTGGGGATTTTTCCCATCGCCTGAACCGTGATGCTTAGCGGCCCCCGGGTCGTATCACCACCAATCAAAGCGACCTTATGGCGAGAGGCGAGGTTGAAAAAACCTCTGGCGAATCCCTCAACCCAGGCTGTTTCCACCTCTGGAAGCGTGAGTGCCAGCGTACACCATGCTGGATCCGCCCCCATGGCGGCGAGATCGCTGAGATTTACAGCCAGGGCTTTATGGCCCAGAGACTCAGGGTCGACATTTTCGAAAAAATGAATGCCAGAGACCAATGTATCGACGGTGACTGCCAGCGCCTCTTGCTCGGACACTTCAACGAGCGCACAGTCATCTCCAACACCGAGGGTGACGTCTTGTCTACTGGTGGCTTTCTGGAAGGTTTGCCGAATGAGCTCAAACTCTCCGAGAGACATTTTTAGTTGCGATGTCTGGCTTGTGTTTCAGCTTGGCGGTGTTTCCTCGCAATCTTGTCAAGCAAGCCATTCACAAATTTGTGGCTCTCCGTCGCACCGAACTCCTTGGCAAGATTGATACCCTCATTGACGGCGACCCGAAAGGGCACTTCCGGACGCTTGATTAATTCGTAACTGCTGATCCTGAGGATTGCGCGCTCAACAGGGTCAATCTGTTCGATTGCCCGATCCGTGTATTCGGAAATGGCTTGGTCGATTTCATCGAGCACTTTTGGAATGGCGTGCAGCAGCTCCTGGAAATAGGGGAGCTCGGCAGTGCCGATGCCATGCTCCTCGATGAATTGCCGCTCGATTTCCGAGAGGTTGTAACCCGTCAGTTGCCATTGATAGATGGCCTGAACGGCGCAACGACGAGCCCGGCTTTTGGGATTGCTCATGGGTTTTGTGGGAATGGACCTGAACTTAGGGTCTATCGAGAATCAGCCGGCATCAATTTCTTTGAGAAGATTCACCATCTCAATCGCCGTCATTGCGGCCTCGGCACCTTTGTTGCCTGCTTTGGTGCCAGCGCGTTCGATAGCCTGTTCGATGGAGTCAACGGTCAGAACGCCAAAGGCGATGGGAAGCCCAAATTGCTGCGAGAGGCTGCCGACGCCCTTGGTGCATTCAGAGGCCACATAGTCGAAATGCGGTGTTGACCCACGGATTACCGCGCCCAGGACGATGATGGCATCGTATCGGCCGGTTTGGGCCACCTTTTGAACAGCCAGCGGTAATTCAAAAGCGCCGGGAACCTTGACCTGATGGATATTTTTGGGAGAGGCGCCATGCCGCACCAAGGCGTCGGTCGCGCCGCCGGTCAACGATTCCACAATAAAACTGTTGAAACGGGAGCTGACAATGCAGAAACGAGAGCCTTTGACGAGCAGTTGACCCTCATAGGTCTTGAATTCACTCATGGATTTGGTCCGATGCAGGTTGATTAGAGACCGAACGCGGGGGTTCGATCATCCGATAATACGATCAAGGCCCCGAGGCGGGGGTTTTATATGGGCCTTTGGCCGCGTACTGTGGGCTTTTAGCTTGAGTCTTCATCAAGCGTCATCGACCGCGACAAATTCTACGACCTCCAGACCGTATCCGGAGAGCCCCATAAACTTCTTTCTGGAGCTTCCAAGCACTCGCAACTTCCGGATGCCGAGATCGGAAAGGATTTGCGCCCCGGTGCCGGTCATTCGCCAGTCCTCATTGATCGCATTGCCGGGAGTGAATTCTACCCCGTGATCTTCCATTTGGTATTGATGGATTCGTTCCACCAGAAACTTATCGTCCTCTTCTCGCCGGATCACGACCAGCGCACCAACGCCCGCTTTGGCAATCTGACGCATGGCGGTACGCAAAGGCAGTGGGCTGCCTTCCCGTTTTCCACCGAGGAGATCACTCAGAAGATTGCGTCCATGGACACGGACAAGCACGGGGGTTTCTCCGGATACAGCGCCCATCGTTAGGGCTAGATGAAGCCGCTGATCGATCTGGTCCTGATAGGCAATCATCCGAAACTTACCAAATTCGGTGGGAAAATCGCATTCGCAGATCCGTTCGACGGTTTTCTCGTTCTGGATGCGGTACTCGATCAGGTCCGTGATCGTACCGATCCTCAGCGCGTGCTCCTGTGCGAATGCCTCAAGGTCGGAGCGGCGGGCCATTGAGCCGTCCTCATTGAGGATTTCAACAATCACCGCGGCAGGCTCAAGGCCTGCGAGGCGGGCCAGATCGCAACCGGCTTCCGTATGTCCTGCGCGATTCAGAACGCCGCCGGGTTGTGCCATCAAGGGAAAGACATGGCCAGGCTGAACGAGGTCTTCCGGCTTGGCATCGCTTGCGACAGCACACTGGATGGTTCTCGCACGATCACTGGCTGAAATTCCGGTCGTAACCCCTTCTGCCGCCTCAATGGAGACGGTAAAGTTCGTGGAGTGCGGCGTCCGATTTTCGTTCACCATCAAGGGCAGACGTAATTGGTGACAGCGTTCTCGTGTCAAGGTCAGACAAATCAGGCCGCGCCCATAGCGGGCCATAAAATTGATATCCTCAGGCCGGGTATGTGAAGCGGCAAGAACCAAGTCCCCCTCGTTCTCGCGGTCCTCATCATCCAGGAGAATCACCATCTTTCCCTGGCGGATGTCTTCAATCAGTTCAGCAGTCGTGTTCATCAATGTCAGTCCCGGCTGATTCTATGGCTACTTTCCGAGAAATCCGGACTGTTGCAAAAGGTCCATGGTAACACCGGACCCTGTTGGAGCCTCGCCGCGTGCGTTTAACAGGCGCTCAAGATAGCGGGCAATGAGGTCAACCTCGATGTTGATCGGATCGCCGATCCGGGTCGAACCCAGCGTTGTCTTGGAGAGGGTGTGGGGCACGATATTGACGTCGAACTGATGCCCCTTCACCCGGTTGACGGTCAGGCTGATGCCATTGAGGCAGATCGAGCCTTTCTCGGCAATAAATCGGATCAGTTGGGGGGGACTTTCCATCGTAAAGCACCAGGACCGGCCGTCATCGCGTTGCTCAAGGACCCTGCCGACACCGTCAACATGGCCGCTGACCAGATGTCCTCCCAGCCGTGTGGTTGGAAGCAGAGCAAGTTCAAGGTTAACGGGCGAATTCAGACTCAGCTGGCCGAGCGTCGTTTTCGCCAGTGTTTCCCGGGAGACGTCAGCGGCAAATAGGGGTGGCGTGATCTCTACCGCAGTGAGGCAGACGCCATTGACTGCAATGCTATCGCCAAGGCCGATAGCAGATGCCTTGAGGTCGCCGAGATGGACGGTCAGTCTGACGTCGCCGCCCCGGGATTCCATCCGGGCAATGTGGCCGATGGACTGAATGATGCCAGTGAACATAGTG
>CAYLUS010000080.1:0-4601 GCA_964386975.1 uncultured Methylococcus sp. | reverse complement strand
AAGAACACCCACAAGCGGGAGGCGTCCCTTGCGGCTTAGAACTGATTCGCCGTGGCGTCGGGGTACCCCACGCTTCTATCGATCCACGAGCCGGAGTAAACTCAAAAACCTTATGCTCTGATTCGAGTCCGCGCATGCCCATGAGCTCAGAGGCAATCGGCCTGATTGCCGGCACCCTCACCACCTTCTCGTTCCTGCCCCAGGTCATCAAGACCTATCGCTCGCGCTCCAGCGGCGATCTCTCCTTTGGCATGCTGGGCCTTTTTAGCCTGGGGGTCAGCCTGTGGCTGCTTTATGGCGTGCTGATCGAATCGCGCCCCATCATGCTCTCCAATTTTCTGACCCTGCTGCTGACCCTAGCTCTGGTTGCGATGAAAATCGGCTTTGAAAGAAGGGCTTTAAGGCGCGCCTGCATGAAGCACCGCGGATGAGCCTTCGCGCACGGCTTCAGGCCCCTGTGATGCTGGTCCTTCTGGCAGCCGGCCTCACGAGTGTGCGGGCGGCCGCCCCGCCACCCGATGCCGTTGCCCGCGAAGCGCGGGAACTCCAGAGAACCTGGACGGAAATCTTTTATCTCGCGCCACGACACGAACATCTTCAAAAATACCAGGCCCTCCTTCCGAAAGTCCGGGCCCTCAAGGCTCAATACCCCGGCCGGGCAGAACCCTTGATCGTCGAGGCAATCGTCCTTTGCACGACCAGCGCGGCAGATCTGGGGCTCGACACCCTGGAGCTCCTCGAAGAATCAAGGCGCCTCCTCCAAAAAGCCATCGACATTCAGCCTTCAGCGCTGGAAGGCGCCGCCTTTGTGACGCTTGGGAATCTGTATCGAAGGCTCCCCGGCTGGCCTGTCCTCTATGGCGACAAGGAGCTGGCCCGGCGCACCTTTGAAACCGGCCTTCGGCTGTTTCCCAACGGCATTGATACCAATTATTTCTATGGCGATTTCCTGCTCGAGGCAGGAGAAACCGAAAAGGCCAAACCCTACCTTGAGCATGCCAGCCAGCTGGCGCCAAGGCCCACCCTCAAGGTCTCCGACCAAAGGCTTCATGAGGAGAGCCTTCGGGCCCTTTCGGAAATCCGGGAAGGGACGCACAAGCGATCGGATTTCTTCGGTCTTTTCACCCCCTCTTTTCGCTAAGCCCCTGCACCATGTGGCATTTCGATGCATCGTTTCCTGAGGATCTCAAACCCAGCGTCCTCGATCCGCTGGATCACTTGAGCCAGAAGCTTGACCCCGCCACCCTCGGACGATGGCCCCAGCAGCTCAAGGAAGCGCTCCCCACGGTCTTTGCAGCCAGCCATTTCGTCGCAGAAACCGCCCTCAGATATCCGGAGGCGCTTAACGGCCTGATCGACGATGGGCGACTTTTCAGACCTTCTAATGGGTCTGAAATTCAGGACCATCTGCATCATCACCTTGAGGGGATCTCCGAAGAAGACGAGCTGATGGTCCGGCTTCGACGGTTTCGCAATGTCGAGATGATGCGGATTGCGCTTCGCGACATCGCCGGCTGGGCCGATCTTGATGAGACCTTGCTGGATCTCTCCCGGCTCGCCGATGCAGCGGTGCAGGAGGCGCTGGCGGTGCTCTATGCCTGGGCCACAGCGCGCTATGGGACCCCTTTGAACCGAAACGGCACCCCCCAGAACCTAATCGTTCTTGGTATGGGCAAGCTCGGTGCCTTCGAGCTGAATTTTTCCTCCGACATCGATCTCATTTTCGCGTTTCGAGAGGAGGGGGAACTCAGCGATCGACAGGGCACCAGCTACAGCGAATTCTTCACCAAGCTGGCCCGCCGTCTAACCAAGGTCCTCGATGCACGAACGGCCGAAGGGTATGTCTTCCGGGTCGATACACGGCTTCGCCCGTTTGGCGATTCAGGGCCCTTGGTCATGAGCTTCGATGCCCTTGACGCCTACTATCAGGGTCAGGCCCGGGAGTGGGAGCGTTACGCCATGGTCAAGGTCCGCGCCATCGCCGGTGATCCGATCGATCGCACCGACATCGAGAGCTTCTTCAGGCCCTTCGTGTATCGGCGCTACCTGGATTACAGAACGCTTGGGGAACTTCGCGACCTCAAGCGAAAGATCGCCCAGGAGCTGATTCGAAAAGACCGGAAAGACGACATTAAATTGGGTCCAGGCGGCATTCGGGAAATCGAATTCATTGGCCAGGCCTTTCAGCTGATTCGGGGTGGCAGCGAAAAATCGCTGCAGGTCCGCCCCATCCAAGAGGTGCTGGTGGCCTTGGGCACACTGGGACTCCTGGAAGCGGACCAGGTCGCCCAGCTTCTCACGGCCTACCGGTTTTTAAGGCGCCTTGAAAATCGGCTGCAGCAATACCAGGACCAGCAAACCCATCAATTGCCGCAAAACGAGAGGGTCAGGGAGGCGATCGCCCTGGGGATGGGCTTTCCCCATTGGAACGCGCTTCTTGAGGCCCTTGATCCCTTGCGGGAAGCGGTCAAGGGCCTTTTCTCCGAGGTCATTCGCCTTGAAAGCCAGAGCGAGGAAGCGCCCTCCTTTCCATTACGCGAGGATCCCTTGTCATGGCAGGGACGCCTGAGCGACTGGGGATTTGAGGCTGGAGAGGCCACCACCCAGCGACTCATCCAGTTCCGCGATTCCTATGCCATCCGCCGCTTGTCCGCGCGCGGGGAAGGGGATCTGACCCGCGTGTTGCCCGATCTTCTGAGCCGGGTTGGAAAAACCCAAGACCCCTTGGAATCGCTGGATCGGGTGCTTGCAATCCTTGAGGCCATCGGTAATCGGGAGGTCTACCTGAACCTCCTTCGGGAAAAGCCGACGGCGCTCGATCAATTGGTCCGCCTGGTCGCAGCAAGTCCCTGGGTCAGCCAGCAGATTGGCCAGCATCCGCTGCTCCTTGATGAGCTGCTGGATCCAAGAACCCTCTATCAACCGCTCCTTAAGGCCGATCTTGAGCGGGATCTCAGCCGTCGGCTTGAAGCCATCGAGGCGGATGATCTCGAGGGCTTCATGGTGTGCCTTAGGCAATTCAAGCAGGCCCAGGTCCTCAAAGTCGCCGCAGCGGACCTTGAAGGCGCCATTCCCATCATGGTCGTCAGCGATTATCTGAGCGCCATTGCAGAAGTCCTTCTGGAACGGGCCTTGATACAGAGTTGGCGGGAGATGACCCGCCGTCATGGATGCCCCCCCGGTGGCACCCCGGACCACGTCATGGGTTTTGGGGTCATCGCCTATGGGAAGCTTGGGGGTCTTGAGCTTGGGTATGGGTCCGATCTCGACATGGTGTTCGTCTATGAAGGCGATGCCCTCAGCCAGACCGAAGGTGAAAAACCGTTAAGCCTCTCTGAATTCTACGGCCGTATTGCCAAGCGCCTGATTCATCTTTTTACCACCAATACCCCCGCAGGGACCCTGTACGAGCTGGACCTGAGGCTGAGACCCTCCGGCAAGTCCGGCCTTCTGGTCACCGGCCTCACGGCCTTTGAAACCTATCAGATGACCGAGGCCTGGACCTGGGAGCAGCAGGCCCTGATCAAGGCGCGCTTCATTACCGGCGACCCTTCGGTGGCGCTTGGCTTTGCAACGATCAGAAAACGTTCTTTGTGCCGGGAGCGCAACCTTGAGGTCCTCCGGAGCGAGATCATCGAGATGCGCGAAAAAATGCGCGAGGCGCTCGGCTCCAAAGGCAACGCCGTCTTCAATATCAAGCAGGACCCCGGCGGTATCGTCGATATCGAGTTTCTAGTACAATTTGGCGTTTTATCGCTGGCCCATCAGCAACCCGATCTGGTCCTCTGGACCGATGGGGTCCGACTGCTTGAATCGCTCAGCGCAGCCGGTTTTTTTAGCGCAGATGAAGCCAGGGTCCTCAAAGAAGACTACTGCCTGTACCGGGAACACGTGCATCGTCAGGCGCTGAACGAAAAAAAGGCGCTGATCGAGCCCATGGCCATGCGCCGCAACCGGGCCGAGGTCCGCGCCATCTGGATGCGGCATCTCGGACATGAATCTCAAGGGGACAGCCATTGACTGTTCCTGACCCCAAAAACCCACACTGAATCCGGAGAAGAAACCATGGCGATGGATGACAGAGACGGCGTCATCTGGCTGGACGGCGAGTGGCTCCCTTGGCGGGAGGCCAAAGTCCATGTACTGACCCACACCCTGCACTACGGCTGCGGCGTCTTCGAGGGCCTGAGGGCCTATGAAACCGCCGAGGGTCCCGCCATCTTCCGGCTTCGTGACCACACCGATCGCCTGTTCCGCTCCGCCCACATCATGGGCATGCCGATGCCGTTTGATAAGGACACCCTGGATCAGGCCCATCAGGAAGCGATCAGCCGTAACCAGCTCAAGAGCGCCTATATCCGTCCGATGTGCTTCTTTGGCTCCGAGGCCATGGGACTGCATGCCAAGGGCATCAAGACCCATGTCATGGTGGCCGCCTGGGAATGGGGCAGTTACCTTGGGGAGGAGAACATGAAGCGGGGCATCAAGGTCCGCACCTCCTCCTACACGCGCAACCACGTCAACAGCCAGATGTGCAAGGCCAAGGCCAATGGCAACTATGTCAATTCCATTCTGGCGGTGCGTGAAGCCGTCGAATGCGG
>CAYLUS010000079.1:0-4697 GCA_964386975.1 uncultured Methylococcus sp. | reverse complement strand
CAAGGTGTTGGCATGACATGCCAGACTGTTGGCGCAGCCTGATGACGGTTCTTCTAAGCTCATTTCGGGCCTCGGGATGGAGGCTTCTGGTGTCCATTTTTTCCATGCCCGAATGATAACAGATCGCAATCTATTTAAGGGCCTGATCAATAAAGTGAATCTTGAGCGGAGTCGAAACAGCACATTACTCTTTTACAACCCCCAGCATCCTCTCGGCAATTTGAATAAAAGAGGTCATTGATCCATGGGCTGCTTCCAACAGGGGCCCGAGCTCACTCTTTGGAAAATTCTGGATAAAAAGCTTAGCTCCAACCACAAAGAGAAAAAGGGCGAACACCGTCTTCAACATGCCAACAGGAAGTGCATGTGTAAGGCGTGCGCCGAGTGGAGCGAAGACAAGGCTCGCTGGAACAATGCCTGCAACAGCAGGCCAATAGATATAGCCACCCTCCCCCAAAGCGCCTGCTGTCGAACCAATCAGCATGAAGCCTATGGTTCCAGCTGCTGCGATAAAAATCCCTCCGGCCGCAGATGTCGCAACTGCAGCCCGAATTGGAACGTTAAACCACATCAGTATGGGAACGGTAAGCGTTCCACCTCCGATGCCAACTAACGCTGAAATAGTACCAATGAATAGTCCGAGCAAAATGGCTAACCATGCTTTGAGGCTGGCTCCGCCGGTCTTGGGTTGAAGCTGTAATCCGACTTGTAGCGAGACAACAATCAGAAATACGGCAAAACCAATCCCAAGGTTTCTGCTCGTCATACGTTCAGCAATTTGAGTACCCATCAGCGTGCCAATGACAAGCCCGGGGCTCAGCTTGAGAACGATATCCCAGAGAACAGCACCCCGCTTGTGGTGTGCCCGGACGGATGCAAGTGACGTAAAACAAATGGTTGCCAGAGAGGTACCCAGAGCGAAATGCATTGCGTGATCTGGGGGCACCAATTGAAATCTGTCAAATAGCCAGAGCAGAGAGGGAACTACAACAATCCCGCCACCAATCCCTAAGAGACCAGCCAAAGTTCCCGCAATGATGCCAAGCAGGATCAGTTCGGCTGCAAGTTCAGTCATATTGAAAAACGCGCGGGGAGCCGATGAAGTTCCTGTAATTCTCTGACATCATTTCATTCACCTCGAGGAGAGCGGGGCCAACGGTATTTTTAGAAACAGTAAAGTCATGGCTCACGAGGTCCTGCATCGTTTCATTCATTGCATGAATCGCAGGAAACAGGAGAGGAGTGCTGAGATTGATAATTGAGACGCCCATTTCGTGGAACGCAGACGCTGATTTTCCTGCCAGCTTTCCACCGCCAACAACATTCGCCATAACAAAAGCCCTCCGGGCCGTGTGATCTGCCACTTGGACGAGATCAGCTTCATTAATACCGTCAACTAGGACAATGCGGGCCCCTGCCTCAATAAAAGCATCAATGCGACGCAAGGCCTCACCACCCTCTAGCGGCGCATCTGTTCGCGCAATCACCTGCATCGGAGCAGCAGCCTCAATTGCCGCTTTGAGGTGCATCACCGATTCTTCTATCGATCTGACGACCTTACCATCCAAGTGACCACATCGTTTGTGATCCAACGCTTGATCTTCCAGTTGAACAGCAGCCACGCCGAGTTGCCTCAATTCTGCACAAGCGTGCCTGAGCTGTTCAATACCACCAAATCCAGAATCAATATCTGATATGACCAAACAGCGTGGATTGTTATGACGAATGATCCTGCATGCGTGACGAATATCCGTTAGCTCAATCAATCCAATATCAGGCCACCCATATCGAGAATAGGTAAAACCCAATCCGCTAATGAATAATGCCTGAACCTTGGGGTAACCCGCCGCTATCGATGCCGAAAGCGCATCGAACACTCCAATACTACAGATAGACGAACCTGTCTCAAGCAGATTTATTAGCTGCTCACCTGGATGCAAAGGATTTTCTTTCATGGGTGATATTATAGTTATGTCCATTGAGCTACTTTCTCAAAGCACTGACGAAGTCGATTAAAATATTGTATTGAGACTCAGATTGAAAAAGCGAATAAGTTAAACATCGCATTTTTGTGCTAACTAATATTTCCTTTAAGAAAGACAAAGAGTGCGTAATATAAAAAAAGCCAATCAGATTAAATCTTTATTAATGCAAACAAAGTTTCTACTAGGCCCACATAACAAGACGAGCACCGAAGGGCCCGCCCCATCGAAATCAAACCCACAAGCCAAACTGGTCTGGAGATCGGTGTTATGCGCGCGGATTTGTTGCCGAAACGAAAAAAAAGAGGGCCAATTGAAAAGATTGTCTTCTAAGAAAATTAGTTGCCTTGGTATGCAACCACATCTTTTATCGCAAATTTTCTGCATTTTCTCATTTCATTAGTGCCACACTTGGTTCCTGAATACCAACCGTTTTTATGGCTAGATTTCCCGCTTGGAACTACTGGACCAACCAGCGTTTTGACCCCCCAACCTTCAACAAAACCATTATATTTCATATCAGAGCTTTGCCCGCCAATAACAAATGTGAATTTGGGAGGCCTTTTTGATCGAAAAACTGCTTTATTGCATAAAGTTTTACCCGGGGAGATTCCAACACCACTAAAATTTATGTCTGGACGACTAGAGCCAACCCATTCAGCGTTAATTACGTTAGCAACTGAGATGTAAGCCATCTGATTTGTTCCATTTTCCAGGCATATATGGGTGTTTCTTATATCATCTGCCCCTACAGCGGAACCCGACATTCAGAATATAGCCAAATAAAAAAATACCCTTAAATAGCTCATCAAATTTCTCCAACTTATAACGTGCCAGCTTTTTAAATGTTTCCAATCGGCATAGAAGCACGATGACCGTTGTGTAGAGTAAGGCAAATTGATCATCTTGAACATTCAACAAGCAGAGATCGATCTGTGACGATTCCAGGGGCTCTCAGCAGAAAATCCTTCAACTCATATCGCTCCATCACTTCAGGGCTTTGTGAAAAATTTTATGAAGAGCAAGCGCGTCCAACCATACCAATTTGACTCCGGCATTCCGCGCGTAACCGAGAAGATAAAGCTGGGTGGGCCTGGAATCTGCGTTGATAGACTCAACGATAAGAGCGACTCCCTTCTTTCTTCTCACCCACATCTGGATTAATGGTAACTTCAGCGATTGCAGAATCCACCAGGCCGATGATGCAGTCGTGACGTTTTTCTAGGTTCGTTCAATACGCTTGGTTTGAACAAGCGGGCGGGCTCATGCTTGATTGCCGATTGCGATACAAAGGGCATGGCCTCATTGCGTAGCGCCCGCAACTGAGCAAGCTCTCCAGCATTACCGGCATTAAATGAAGCTTGGAGATCAGGGTTGTCAAGGGCTACTCCTGCCCGTGAGCAATTCTGAATTCTTCCTTCTAAGCAAAGGGCGCGGCACTCGTCACCTTTTCATGAATTCAAAGAGACACGAGCGAACAGCAGGAGATGATCGTCGCTGTTATTCGGGAATAAGATGCCCCCCCAAAATTGGGCTCAACCCAGGGATTTCTGAAGCCTTGCACTTCCCTCATGTTTCGACTATTGTGGAAATATGGAATCAGCAGATATTGTCACTGCGCTCACCGCGCTCGCACAGTCGAGTCGACTGGCTGTGTTTCGTCTCCTCGTAGAGGCCGGACAGCAGGGTATGCCGGCAGGAAAGATTGCCGAGGCCATGGACATCCCGTCCTCATCACTTTCTTTTCACTTAAAAGAACTGCACCACGCAGGATTGATTATGCAAAAACAGGATGGGCGGTTCCTCATCTATTCCGCCAACTATGAGCGAATGAAATCGGTCATTGGCTACCTCACCGAAAACTGTTGCAGCGGCAGGTCTTGCTAATTTCATTCGGCTGTTGCCATCCAGCACACACACGCAAAACCACCATGAACCAAAAAAACTTTAATGTCCTGGTCCTTTGTACAGGTAACTCTTGCCGAAGTGTCATGGGTGAAGCGCTAGTAACCGCTTTGGGGCAAGGACGTTTCAGGGGACACAGCGCAGGTAGCAACCCTATTGGGAAAATCAACGAAGGCGCGTTGGCGACCCTTGGACGTCATGGTCTTCCGACTGAAGGCTACTCCAGCAAATCAATGGATGCCTTCCATGATCAGTCCATCGATATTTTGATTTCCGTTTGCGACTCTGCAGGCAAAGAGCCCTGCCCAACCTTTCTGGGGCCTGCTATTCGCGCCCATTGGGGTGTTGAAGACCCGGGTCATATGGAAGGAACCCCTGAGGAAATCAGGGCTGCTTTCGAGAAGACTTTCGATATTCTCAAGCGGCGAGTACAGGCCATGGTTGACCTTCCTGTTGAAACCATGACCAAGGAGGCCATTACTAAGGAACTGCAGCGTATCGGTACTGAAATTCGTTAGCGCGTCAAAAATCATCCCACTTAAGATCGGGTCGTATTTGATTTTCTGCGTAGTGAAACCTTTGCCTGCATCCATGAATTCGAACACGGCGCTTGACGCAATGGAAAAGCCTTATCACGCACTGATAGAAAACCATATTTACTTTGGCGGAGCTGACGACGTACAACAGATCGCCGACGAGGAAAACATCGATGTCGTTGTTGATCTCCGTGAGGAAGCGACAGGCTGTGCCGCTTTCCAGCCGCATTTAACCTGGACCCAAATTCCGTTGGCTGATCACGCGCAGACAGCA
>CAYLUS010000078.1:0-4757 GCA_964386975.1 uncultured Methylococcus sp. | reverse complement strand
GTGACACTCAAGCTAGGCCTTCGACTCATCCAGACCCAGACCTCAGGCACCTCACCCTCTCCTCATCCGAAAACGGCATGAATACACCTCAGTTGAATCCCCGAGCCGCCTTTCTGATCGGTTTTCTTTACTGCGTCGGCCTGATCCTGACCGCTTTTTACTTTCAGTTTGTGGACGGTCTGAGTCCCTGCCCGCTGTGTATTTCGCAACGCATTGCGGTGGTCCTGACCGGCCTGATTCTGGCCGCAGGCTTTATTCATAATCCCGGCCAACGGGGTGTCAGGGTGTACCGGTGGGTCGCGGGCCTGAGCGCGCTGGCAGGTGCCTCCATATCCGCCCGGCACGTCTGGATCCAGCATCTGCCGGCCGATGAAGTGCCCGCCTGTGGACCCGGGCTTGCCTATATGTTCGAGTATTTTCCTCTTGGTGAAACGCTCAAGGCCATGGTGAATGGCACCGGCGATTGTGCCAAGGTCGACTGGACCCTTCTCGGCTTGAGCATGCCCGCCTGGGTTTTAATGGCCTTCCTGGCATTGGCTGCCTGGTCACTGTATCCGTTCAAGGATCCCCGCCGCTGAGGGGGTCGGCGCCGTTTTTGTAGGTATTGAGAGAGCACCATGAACCCCTGGCGCGCCGAATTTTCGCTGATCCTTCTGGCGCTTCTGGTCGGGTTGTTCCTGGGGAAGATCTTCAACCACCCGGTGGTGGTTTTGGTGGTCATGATTCTCACCTATCTGAGCTATCACCTTGCAAGCGCCAATCACCTCCTTAAATGGCTCAGAAGTGGAAAAACCAGTCAGCTGCCGAATGGCACCGGCATCTGGGAGGAGATCTATTACCTGAACCTGCGCTTGAGGCGCCGCAACCGACGCCGCAAAAAACAGCTCATTCGCTTGCTGGAACGCTTTAGGACCGCGACCGCCGCCCTGCCTGATGCCACCGTGATTCTCGGTGCAGAAGAGGAAATTGATTGGTACAACGACGCCGCCGCCCGACTTCTGGGGCTTCGGCGCTCTGATATTGGCCAGCAAATCGGCAACCTGTTGCGCTTCCCTCCATTCGTCGAATACCTCAAGGCGGCTGAGTACACGAAGACCGTCGGCATCGTCTCGCCGGTCAACGATGCCATTCAGCTTGAAATCCGGGTGATTCCCTACGGAGACGATCTGCGCCTGCTGATCGCCCAGGACGTGACCCAGCTCCGCTTCATGGAGCGGGTACGGACGGATTTTGTCGCCAATGTCTCGCATGAACTCAGGACCCCCTTGACGGTGATTCGAGGTTATGTCGAATCCCTGGTTGATCAATCCGAGGGGCTTCCACCCCAAAATGCCAGAGCGCTGAAGCGAATTGAAGAACAAACGCTTCGCATGCAAAGCCTGATCGATGATCTTTTGACCTTGACGCGACTCGAGGCTTCCAGCCATCCGCAGACACGCCAGACGGTGGATGTCCCATCGCTGCTAAAACAGCTGTTTGAGGAAGCCAGCGATCTGCCCATCGAGTCCAAGCCGGCACTGGAGCTCGCACTGGATTCAGACCGGGGGCTGCTTGGCTCTGAAACCGAACTCCGCAGTGCCTTCTCTAATCTGATCCAGAATGCGCTGAAGTACTGCAGTGAGGGCGATCGGGTGAGCCTTCGCTGGTTCGAAGATGCCGATGGCGGGCACTTTGAAGTCACAGATACCGGGCAGGGAATCGCTCCGGAGTTTCTGCCGCGGTTAACGGAACGCTTTTACCGGGTCGACCCGGGCAGGGAAGCCGGCGGCACAGGGCTGGGGCTTGCCATCGTCAAACATGTTCTGGCCCGACACGGTGCGGAACTCAAAATTCAGAGCACGATCGGCAAGGGCAGTCGCTTCTCCTGTCACTTTCATTCAGACCGCCTGGTCGCCCCCAATCGCAAAAGTGGCGTGAACGCCACAATGTGACTCGAAACACAAAAAAATCAAAATTTAAGTTGCAACAACCACAGGGTGCGGATACTATTGCCGCTGTTGCGAATTTCTCAACAATTGTTGTTTTAGGGATAATTGGGAGCAAAATTATGTTTAAGAAATCACTTCTGGCGCTGGGCCTGGCGGGGCTTGCAAGCCTTTCCACGGTCTATGCCGACCCGATTGACACGTCAACCTCGGGCACCGATGCCGCTGCTGCTGCAGCCCCGGCTCAGGCTGAACCGGTTGCAAACAGCACCTTCATGGATGACCGTTGGTATATCGCGCCTTTCGGCTCCTTCATCCAGACCGGCGGTGACCGCAATGCCAACGCGGGTTGGGGTGGCGGCATGGCCTTCGGTAAGATCATCAACGAATACTTCAACGTTGAAATCAAGGGCTTCTGGAATGGCTGGAACCACAACGGCGGCGTTGACGGCATTCGCGCACCGGGTGTGACCTACCGCGGCGGTCGCAGTGACTACACCGGCGGCACGGTAGACCTCCAGTACTACTTCATGCGTGATGATTTCTCACCCTATGTGGTCTTCGCCGTCGGTGGTGCAAACACCAGCCGTCGCAACCACGGTGACATCAACGGTAACCCGGTTGCCTGGGGCCGTTCATCCGCTGGCTTCGTGTTTGAAGCGGGCGCTGGTGCAACCTACGAACTGGCTGACAACTTCCTGCTGCGTGCTGATGCACGTTACCGCGGTACCACGGCACAGGGCCTGAACACGCCTTGGGGCAACACCATCAATCCGGTGGGTGTCTACAGCGACCTCGTGGTCAACGTCGGTTTCGAAATCCCGCTGGGTGACAAGCCGACCTCAGCCGCTGCAGCGCCGGTTGTTGCCGATGCATGTGCAAGCCGCGACAGCGACAATGACGGCGTTAACGACTGTGACGACAAGTGTCCCGGTACGGCCGCTGGCACCAAGGTTGATGATCAGGGCTGCCCGATCGTCATGGAACTCAAGGGCGTTAACTTCCACTACGACTCAGCAGAGCTGACTGAGGGTGCCAAGCACGTCCTCGACGGTGTCGTTGAGCAGCTCGTCGCCATGCCGACCAAGAAGGACATCGAAGTTGCAGGTTACGCAAGCTTCGAAGGCCACAAGGGCAAGGAACAGCACAACCTGCACCTTTCACAGCGTCGTTCTGAGTCAGTGGCTCACTACCTGCGCAAGAAAGGCATCAGCAACAAGCTGTTCGCCAAGGGCTACGGCACGCAGTTCCCGATCGCAGACAACAACACGGAAGCCGGTCGCGTCAAGAACCGTCGTGTTGAACTCCGCTGGATGGGTGACTAAGGTCACGCCCCTCTTCATGGTGGAGTCATTCACCTGAAGAACCGAGAAAACCCGCCTCCTGGCGGGTTTTCTTTTATGCGTCATCCCCTAGAATGGTTTTTCGTTTGATCACATCAGAACACCCAGACCACGGACTTATGAATCGAAATCACTTCCTGACTTTCATTCCTCTTCTTGCCGGCCTTCTGCTGAGCCAGAACGGTTCTGCCGACTACCAACGGGGCTATGTCTCCATGATGGGCTCATCCACCGTCGTCCCCTTTGTGACAGCGGTGGGTGATCGTGTCACCCGATCCAGCCACCTGCATGCACCCCTGATCCAGTCATCCGGAACCGGTGGCGGCATCAAACTCTTCTGCGGGGGGATCAATGCAGAGGCCCCTGACATCGCGCTGGCCTCCCGGGCCATCAAGCCCAAGGAGCGCGAGGAGTGCGATCGAAATGGCGTTGGACCGGTCCTCGAGCTGAAGATCGGCTACGACGCCCTGATCCTGGCGCAATCACGCAAGGCGGAGCCATGGTCCTTGACCCATACCGAAGCCCGAATCGCCTTTGCCAAGTGGGTCGCAAAACCCGATGGGACGATGGTGCTAAACCCCAACCACACGTGGAAGGACGTCCGCGCCACTCTGCCTGCAGCGCCCATCGAACTTTTGGGTCCACCCAACACATCGGCGACCCACGATGCCTTCATTGATCTCATTTCCGAAGTGGACTGCAAGAGCTTTCCCTTTGTGCCCAAGGGCGCCAAGGAACCGAGCGCGGATGACCTTCATAAGTGCCGCAGCCTTCGCCAAGATGGCGTTTATCGCGAAGGTCGGGAAAATGATGAATCCCATGTCGACATCATTGCCGCCAGCAGTGGCAACCAGATTGGTGTCTTTGGGTACAAGATGGTGACCGACAACCAGAACAAGATTCGCCCGATTCCCATTGATGGCGTCGAACCGACTTATGAAAATATCTCCACGGATGCCTACATGGGTTCAAGACCGCTTTATATCTACGTCAAGACCCGCTCCATTGGCGTGATTCCAGGGCTTCGCGAATTTCTGGCCGAAATGTCCAACGAAAATGCCTGGGGTGAACGGGGCTATCTGCGCTCACTCGGTCTGATCACCATGCCGGGCAGTGAGCGAGGGACCTACACCGCCAAACTGCGAGAAGTCGGCGTCACCCCTTCAACCAGCACTCTGGGTGGGGGCGGCAGCGCGAAGGCCGGCGGCAAAAAAGGCAAAAAACACTAAGTCACGCGCGACAGATGTAAGGCCGGAAAGCCGTTAATGGCTTCCCGGCCTTTTTCTTTCGGATCCACATCAACGACTGGGAACCTCCATGGACCCTCAAGCCGAACCCAAGGCGCCGGTCGACCGCCGGTTCATCGATACCGTCCTTCAGGAAGACCTGGGATCGGGGGACCTGACCGCATCCATTCTTGATCCGGCCCAACGTGCCAAAGCCCTCGTCAGGACACGGGAGGCGATGGTTCTGTGTGGCCAAGACTGGT
>CAYLUS010000077.1:0-4769 GCA_964386975.1 uncultured Methylococcus sp. | reverse complement strand
AGCACCTTCGAAGGCTTCAGAGTGCTGGGCAACAGCCTCGGGTTTCTTCATGGCTACCCCTCGACGCGCCATAGCCTCAGTGTGTCGGTTATTGGCGAGCGATCCGGCCTCATGCAGCGGGATGACTGGTGGACCGTGGCACGATCCTCTTCAACCCTTGAATCCCCAGAAAGTGTCGGCAGAAAAGCCGCCGAGCGCACCCTGCGTCGGCTGGGATCACGCAGCTTAAGCACCCGCAAGTGCCCGGTGCTTTTCGCTCCGGAGATGGCCTCGGGGCTTTTAGGGCATTTCATCGGCGCCATTCGAGGTGGCAACCTGTATCGAAAGTCCTCCTTCCTGCTGGACCAGCTCGGCCGTCCGGTGTTTCCAGACTTCATCCAGATTCGGGAAGAGCCACACCTTTTAATGGGCCTTGGGAGTGCCCCTTACGATGGAGAGGGCGTTCGAACGACACCTCATGCCATTGTCCGGGATGGGGTGCTTGAATCCTACGTCTTGAGTACCTACTCAGCACGAAAACTTGGCCTTGCATCGACGGGAAATGCCGGCGGCATACACAACCTCATCATCGATCCAGGCCCCAAGAACCAGGCAGAATTGATTCGCGAGATGGGTACGGGCCTCCTACTGACGGAGGTCATGGGGCAAGGCGTCAACTTGCTGACCGGGGATTACTCAAGGGGAGCTGCCGGCTTCTGGGTCGAGAACGGCGAAATTCAATTTCCGGTTGAAGAATTGACGATCGCCGGGAATCTCAAACAGCTTCTGGCCTCGATCGTTGCGGTCGGAAATGACGTGGACCTTCGCGGCAATACCCGGACCGGCTCGATCCTCATCGAAGAAATGACCCTTGCAGGCCACTAGAGCCTGTCAGTCAAGGAGAATGTCCATGGTGATTCGGCATCTTGTTCGCGCGTTGATTGTGTCCCTTGTTTATTTTTCAGAGGGGGGGGCCACGGAAAAAATCCGGATTGGCGCGCTGACGCTTGGGACCCTGAATTGGGAATTATCGGCCATGAAGGCCGCGGGTCTGGATCGGACAGAGGCACTGGACCTTGAGATTCAAGAACTCGCCAATCCGGAAGCCGGACGCATCGCGCTCCTTGGGAAGACCGTCGATTTGATCGTCTCTGACTGGATCTGGGTTGCCCAGCAACGCAGTGAGGGAAGGGACTTCAGCTTTGTTCCCTTCACCAAAAGCGCGGGGGCCCTGATGGTGGCTCCACAATCCCCCATTCAGAGGCTGAAAGATCTCAAGGGGGCACGCCTTGGCGTTGCAGGGGGCAGTCTTGATAAAAACTTTGTGCTTCTAAAGGCGGCCTTCTTAAAGGAAACCCAGCAGAATCTGGATGAGGCCGCTCAGGTCTCCTTTGGCGCCCCGCCCCTTTTGAGCCAGTCGCTTGAAAAACGCGATCTGGACGCCGTACTGACCTATTGGAATGCGGCCGCCAAGCTGGAGGCGAAAGGTTATCGAACGCTACTGAACGGTGAAGACATCCAGAGGCAGCTTGGAATCCAGGATGGGATCCCGACGCTCGGCTATGTCTTCAGCGAAACCTGGGCGCGTGCCCATCCCCGAGCGCTCGCTTCATTTCTGGCGGCCGCCCACAAAGCCAGCGAACGCATCTGTTCATCGGATGAGGCATGGCAGCCCATCGCGGCAATGACCCAGGAGGCGGATGCCGATGTGCAAAAGGCGCTTCGAAAGGGCTATTGCGACAGTCGCCGGGGTTCACTCACCCCGAAGGAGAAAGCATCCGCGAAGGCCCTGTATCAATGGCTTGAACCTCAAAGCCAAACGACGGGCACACCGCCAGAACTCCCGGAGGGCGTCTTTTGGGCCCACTGATCTCGCCTTACGCGGCCGCTTTGGTCTGCTAAGATAATTTCCAAGTTAAATCCATCACGCGCCTCACCTTTCTCCATGTCGATCGGTCGGATTCTCCTCATCACCCTCATCATTTCAAGCGCCATCGTCGCCTTGGCCCTCTTTAACCTGGGATCTGATTCCGGTGATTCAGAAGGCACCGATGATGCAACCGCGCTGGTGAAACCCGCAAAAGAGGCCCCCAAACCCACGGCCGCTGCTCCCCCAACACCTGCATCTTCCGGTGACCTTCCGGTCGAAAATGATCTCATTGATGATGCGCAAATTGAGAGAGAGCAAATCGCAGAAGCGATGGCGCATCTCGCCAGCCAGAATCAGGAGGAACGGGTTGAAGCGGTCGAGCAGCTCGGCGCCTATCCAAGCCCCGATACGGAGGCAACACTAGGCCAGCTACTCGCTGCAGACAGCAATCCCGAAGTCAGGAATGCTGCCGCCTTAAGCCTTGGCTCTCTGGATGCGCCCACCGAATCGAGCCTGTCGATCCTTCTCTCCGCCTTGGATGATCAAAGCGAGGATGTCCGCTTCAGTGCGCTCTCCACACTGGAGGATTTCATGCTGGCCCAGGATGAAAATTCCCCCACCTACGACCGCATACGAAGCGCGCTTCAGACGAAGGTCGGCGCCAGCGGCGTCCCCGATGAACTCAGAGATTCAATCAACGAAGTCTTGCGCGATCCGAACGCGCAAATCGCCCCAGAGCCCGTCCCGAGCAACTAATCGCAAAATAGCCTCTGCCGACGCAAGGGGGGAAGGGCGCTCACCAATTTTTGTGTTGCCTCGGCTTCAGGGGTCATCAGCACCTGCCTCACCGGCCCCAACTCAACGATCTGCCCCCGCTCCATGACGGCCACCCGGTCCGCCAAACGGGAGACAACGCCCAAATCATGGCTGATAAAAAGGTAGGTGAGGTTCATCTCCGCCTTGAGACTGGCTAAAAGCGCGAGGACTTGGGCCTGAATCGAGACATCCAGCGCACTGGTGGGTTCATCGAGAATCAGGATGCGTGGCTCAACCAGAAGCGCGCGGGCGATCGCCAAGCGTTGCCGCTGGCCACCTGAAAATTCATGTGGGTAGGCATCCAAGGCAATCTCTGCAAGACCCACTGCCTTCAGAATGGATCGAATACGATCCTCGCGTGCCCGGGCGTCCAGCGCCGGGCAGAGCGCCAGCAAGCCTTCGCTCAGGATTCCTCGAATCTCCATTCTCGGGTTCATGGCGCCATGGGGATCCTGAAACACCATCTGAATCGCTCTTGCGCGCGCAAATGAAGTTCCGCCCTGACCCAACGCATCTGCATTCAGGGTGATTTGGCCGGATTCGGGTGTGACGAGCCCTACCAGGGCGCGGGCCAGCGTGGTTTTTCCACAGCCGGATGCCCCAACCAGCGCCAGCGTCTCGCCTTCAAAGAGGTCCAGCGAGACCGCCTGGAGCGTGGACTTCTTGCGCGGACGTGCAGCGAAGCGCCACCGTCTTTCGCCATAGCGCACGGTGAGATTCGAGACACTCAGAATGGGAGGTGCTGCCTTCACGCATTCTGGGTCTCTGGACAGGCAGTCATCCAGCCGCGGCAGGGCCTCAAACAAGGCGCGCGTATAGGGATGATGGGGGGCTCTCAGCTGAGCGGTGTGTCCCTCTTCAACCAGGGCGCCCGCTTTCATGACCGCAACGCGATCGGCTAGTTGATCTACCATACCCAAATCATGGCTGATTAACCAAAGCGCCATTGATCGTTCCCGTCGAAGCCGATGCAGTAATTCAACCACCTGCGCCTGAACCACCAGATCCAGGGCCGTGGTGGGCTCATCGGCAATCAGAAGTTCAGGATCGCCGGCCAAGGCCTGAGCCACCATGACCCGCTGACGCATGCCGCCGGAGAGTTCATGCGGATAAAGATCACTGATCTCGCGAGTGCCTGGCAGTCCGACCTGATCAAAAAGATCCCGGATTCGCTCCCGCGCCGCCTTGCCCTTGAGGCCCTTGTGCAAGGCCAGTACCTCACCGACCTGTTTTCCCACCGGCATCACCGGGTTCAGCGCCATCATGGGATCCTGAAAGATCAAGCCAATCCGCCCTCCTCGAATGGCGCGCATTTCCCTCTCAGCTAAGGAAAACAGGTCTTCGCCATTAAACAGGGCCTGCCCGGTTCTGATTCGGGCTTGATTAGGCAGAAGCCTGACGACCGAGAGGGCCGAAACCGTCTTCCCAGACCCCGACTCGCCCACCAGCGCCAGACACTCGCCGCGATGAATGGTCAGTGAGAGGTCTCGAACAGCGAGCGAATCGGGAGCGGCCCTTTCGAATCCAACGCTGAGATTACGGACCATCAGGAGCGGCGTCCCCTCCGTGTCAACGGATGACGAATCGGTGCGGGCCGTCAATCGCTTACCCTCGGGTCCAGGGCATCGCGAAGGGCATCAGCGAACAGGTTTGCCGGCAACACCAGCAACAGCATGAAGGTAAAGGCAGACAGAAGGGACCACCAGACCACCGGTTCACGGGCCATCTCCAGCCGCGCTGTGTTGATCATGTTGCCCCAGGATTCAGTGGCCGGATCCACGCCGATGTTGATATAGGACAAGGCCGCTTCAGCCAGAACCAGGCTACTGAAATCCAGCGCCACCGAAATCAGAATGAGATGGGTGACATTCGGCAAGACATGCCGCATCAGGATCCTGAACGTTGAAACGCCCATGACACGTGCGGCCAGAACGAATTCCATCTCCCTGACTTTCAAGGTCTCCGCCCGAAGTAGCCGGCAAAGCCCCGTCCATGAGGTCAGACCCAGGATCAGGCAGAGGGCCATTAGACGAAGGTCCGCCCGGACCATGATCGAATTGAAGTCCGCCGCATGCCTTGCCATATAGGACTGGATGATCAGCAT
>CAYLUS010000076.1:0-4958 GCA_964386975.1 uncultured Methylococcus sp. | reverse complement strand
CCAACGGACTTGACGGGAAGGAAGACCGCAAACGCCTGATCGGTCTTGTCGTACAGGTCGTGGCGATAGAGCTCCTCGATGAAAATGGCATCGGCTTCACGCAGGAGATCCGCGTATTCCTTTTTGACTTCACCCAGAATCCGAACACCCAAGCCAGGCCCCGGGAATGGGTGCCTGAAAATCATCTCGGACGGCAGGCCGAGTTCCAGCCCCATTTGTCGAACTTCATCCTTGAAGAGTTCTCGCAGGGGCTCAACCAGCTTGAGCTTCATGTTTTCGGGCAGTCCACCGACATTGTGGTGCGATTTGATGACATGCGCCTTGCCGGTCTTGGAGCCCGCCGATTCAATGACATCCGGATAGATGGTGCCCTGAGCCAGCCATTCGGCCTCAGTCAGTTTGGATGCTTCTTCATCAAAAATTTCAACGAACAGTCGCCCGATCACCTTTCGCTTGGCCTCAGGGTCCGTTATTCCCTCTAACGCTTGAAGATAGCGGCTTTCTGCATCCACCCGAATAACGGTGACACCCATGTGCTTTTGGAAGGTCGCCATCACCTGATCGCCTTCGTCTTTTCTCAAGAGTCCCGTATCGACAAACACGCAGGTCAGTTGACTGCCGATCGCCCGATGCAAGAGTGCCGCTACAACAGAGGAATCGACGCCGCCTGAGAGCCCTAAAATGACCGATTGCGAGCCGATCTGCGCCTTGAGCGTCTCAAGACTTTCATCGATGATGTTCTGGGTCGTCCAGAGGGCTTCGCACCCGCAAATCTCCCTGACGAAGCGTTCCAGAATTCGCGTTCCTTGACGGGTGTGGGTCACCTCAGGATGGAACTGGAGGCCATAGAATCGTCGGCTCTCATCGGCCATTCCGGCGATCGGTGCGGATTCCGTGGATGCAATGACTCTGAAACCTTCAGGCAGCGTTGTGACTTGATCGCCATGACTCATCCAGACATCCACAAGACCGTATCCTTCCGGGGTTGTGTGGTCCTCGATGCCTTTCAAGAGATCCGAATGGCCACGTGCTCTGACCGCCGCATAGCCAAACTCACGATGTGCGCAGGATTGAACCTGTCCCCCGAGTTGCTGGGCCATGGTTTGCATGCCATAGCAAATACCGAGAATCGGAATCCCCAACGTAAAGACCCGCTCGTGGGCAGCCGGTGGATTGGCCTGAGTCACACTCTCAGGGCCCCCCGAGAGAATGATTGCCCTCGGGGCGAATTCTTCTATGAATCGAATCTCGCAATCCCAGGGGTGAATTTCGCAAAAGACACCGATTTCTCGAATTCTCCGGGCAATGAGCTGGGTGTATTGAGAGCCGAAGTCAAGGATCAGAACCTTGTGCGCATGAATATCGTGCATGACATTTCAACAGGGACGTGAGGAAATGCCTGCTGACGTCACACGCCGGCAGGCATTGAAAGTGATTTGGCGAATCCGAGGCCTTGATTGGCTCAATCCATTGAATAGTTCGGCGCTTCCTTGGTGATGGTCACATCATGGACATGCGACTCACGCATCCCCGCGGAGGTGACTCTCACAAAGCAGGCCTTGTTCCGCATTTCTTCAATTGTTTTGCAGCCGGTGTAGCCCATGGATGAACGGACACCACCAACCAGCTGGTGAAGGATGGAGACCATCGAACCTTTGTACGGGACCCGACCTTCGATGCCTTCAGGGACCAGTTTCTCCGCTTCCGTGCTTTCCTGGAAGTAGCGGTCGCTGGATCCTTGTGTTTGTGCCATCGCACCCAGCGAACCCATGCCGCGATAGCTTTTGTAGGATCGACCTTGATAGAGCTCGACTTCGCCAGGCGCTTCTTCGGTCCCAGCGAACAGTCCGCCGAGCATGACCGAGTGAGCTCCAGCAGCGAGGGCCTTGGCAAGGTCCCCGGAGTAGCGGATACCGCCATCTGCAATCAGGGGGACACCCGTTCCCTTGAGTGCTTCGGCCACATTAGAAACAGCCGTAATCTGGGGAATACCAACACCTGCCACTATGCGTGTCGTACAGATTGAACCTGGCCCAATCCCGACTTTGACCGCATCAGCTCCCGCCTCAACCAAGGCCAGAGCGGCCTCCCCGGTTGCGATATTGCCGCCAATGACCTGAATCTGGGGGAAGTTTTTCTTTACCCAATGGACGCGGTCAAGCACACCCTGTGCGTGCCCATGTGCCGTGTCTACAATGATCACATCGACGCCGGCCGCTGCGAGCGCTGCCACGCGTTCATCCGTGCCCGCACCGGTGCCAACAGCCGCCCCCACGCGAAGCCTCTCCTGCTCGTCCTTGCAGGCCTGCGGATAATCTTTGGATTTTTGGATGTCCTTGACGGTGATCATGCCCCGTAATTGAAAGTCATCATTGATGACCAGGACCTTCTCAATGCGATGTTGGTGAAGGAGCCGAATCGCCTCTTCCTTGCTGGCCCCCTCGCGCACAGTGACCAGCTTTTCCTTTGGGGTCATGGCCTTGGAAACCGGCTCATCCAGTCGGGTTTCAAAGCGAAGATCACGGCTGGTCACGATGCCGACGAGGTCTCCATGATCGACGACCGGAACCCCTGAAATACCCTTGGTTCGGGTTAGTTCGAGTACATCACGAATCGTTGCATTGGGGGAGACGGTGAAGGGTTCTTTGATGACGCCGCTTTCATATTTTTTGACCGCACTGACTTCGTAGGCCTGCCGTTCAGCGCTCATGTTTTTGTGGATGATGCCGATCCCCCCTTCCTGAGCGATCGTGATGGCCAAGCGACCCTCCGTCACGGTGTCCATCGCCGCAGAGAGAATCGGAATGTTGAGCGCAATTTTTCGGGTCAGCTTCGTGGCAAGGCTGACATCACGGGGAAGGACGGTGGAATGAGCCGGTACGAGCAAAACATCGTCGTAGGTCAGTGCTTCTTGAATTACACGCATAGGCTCGATCTCTTTCTAGGAAGTCTTTTCAAATTTAATCCATCTATCCGATGAGAATCAGTCAGGGGTTTACTACGAGAGGAACTGCCCGGACTTGATTTCCATGTTCCTATAGGCTGCGCTTTGGTCTTTGAGTTGTGGGGCAGCGGACCCTGAAAACGTGTTCATTTCCTTGGATAAAAGTTCCAGCAGGGCTGCCTCTGCAATCGCATCGAGGAAAGCCGCTTTAATGGCCCATGAAAATACACCCGCGAACACCAGTGGCCATACGCTCATGTTGATCGGAATGTCTTCAACCAGCATTCGTATTCCGCCCAGTATGACGGGGAAGGCCAAAGCAAAACCCAACCAGCTGAAGGTGAATGCGATCACTCGGTTTTTTAGAAAAAGCCCGAAAGAGCGATCAAAGACTGCTAGCGCCCGGGTGGCGGATTGCCACGTGTTATCGTGGCTTTCGAAGAAATGCCAGGCAAGGATCGTCTCGTGGTTTAGCCTTGCAAAAAAGCCGGCAACGCGCAGGCTGCTCCGCGCGAATAGACCTTGATCGGCGGGCAATTTCGGACAGGGATGCAGGTTTGCAATGTCCTCAAGGACCTGTCGGATAGAAAGGTCTAGCTCGAAGATGCCGGTGGTGCTTGGATAGCAGGCTTGCTGCCTATTTTTTGCATATTCGACCAGTGCCTTGCCGGTAGGAATGGGTCTTCCCATGATCTGGTCTGCAACAATACCCAGTTGCGGGACAGTGACATGGTTCAACCAGGTCGACCGGATACGAAACATGAGATAGCCAAAGAGAGCGAATCCGATCAAAGCGCCAAAGGGGCCGAGTGCCAGCGCGTTTTTAGCCAGTGAACCAAACCCAACGAGGGTTCCTGCACCCGCGAGCGTTGCAAATAGATAACCAAGCGCAACGCCCATGCAAAGTCCAAATCGATAGACAGCATAACCCATTGATTTTTCGACGGCTCGCATGGCTGCGATCAGGTTAATTTCCCACATACCTCGCTTCTCCTGTGGATGACCCAAGATCTTGGGCTTAGGCTGAATTCTATCTGACAGTGGAAAGGGCTCATCGGTTCGGTCGGCCTTTTTTTCCAGAGGAGGCGGGTTTGCCCAGCCCTTGCAGATGCCGCGTCAAAAATTTGGTGGATGTTGGCGCACGCCGCCCATTTCCGGTCGCATCACTCGAGCCCAATGGCTGCCACGTCGGAATCAAGTGGTGTTTGCCATTTCCGATCAGATCCGATCGCCCCATTTTTTTGAGGGCCTCCCGAAGCATCGGCCAGTTATTCGCATCGTGGTAGCGAAGGAAGGCCTTGTGAAGCTTTCGCTGGCGCATGTTTCTAGGCACAAAGACCGCTTCGCTGTCGCGACCGATTCGATGCAAGGGATTTTTGCCGCTGTGATACATGGTGGTTGCCAACGCCATGGGAGATGGCAGGAAGGCTTGAACCTGATCGGCTCTGAAACCATTGCGTTTCAGCCAGAGCGCAAGATTGAGCATGTCCTCATCCGTAGTGCCCGGATGGGCGGCTATAAAATAAGGTATCAAGTACTGCTCTTTGCCGGCCGCTTTTGAGAATTTTTCAAAAAGTGCCTTGAACTGGTCATAGGTGCCGATGCCCGGTTTCATCATTTTGGACAGGGGCGAAGCCTCTGTGTGCTCGGGGGCGATCTTGAGATACCCACCCACGTGATGGGTCACCAGTTCTTTGACATATTCTGGAGAACGGACCGCCAGATCGTAGCGAAGCCCGGAGCCAATCGTGATTTTCTTGATTCCACGAACCGCTCTGGCTCTCTGATAGAGCTGAATCAATGGGCCATGGTCGGTATTTAAGTTTTTGCAGATGCCTGGGAAAACGCACGAGAGACGTCTACAGGACGCTTCCGTTGCTGAATCTTTGCAGGCCAGGCGATACATGTTGGCCGTGGGTCCACCCAAGTCGGTGATGTGCCCCGTAAATGAGGGTGATGTATCCCGAATCGTCTCCAGTTCACGAATAATGGAGTCTTCGGAACGATTCTGAAT
>CAYLUS010000075.1:2918-5018 GCA_964386975.1 uncultured Methylococcus sp. | reverse complement strand
CGCGTTCTGGTCAAGATCATCGGGGCCTGATCGAACCTTTCTACCGGACCTAGGATCGGTAGAGAGGTTCGAGCGCCGGGTCCTCTCGTCCGCTCGCTTTTCGCCCGGCGCTTCGCGGAGCCGACGCACAGGCCTTCTTGAAGGCCAACACAAGGGCCTCGCCCTCAGCAAACCCGGCATGCCCGGGCGCGTACAGGCTGCGCTTGAGCGCCTGATAGGGCGCACCCAAGCTTGCGTCCAGTTGATCCTCCAGCGGCAGGCCCGTTGCCAACGGCCACTGGCTTTGGCCCCAGGCGCTGAGGATCTGGTGGGCGCGTTGCCATGCCTGGTCCCGAATCGCTGCCTCCAGGGCGTGGGCCCCAGCGGGCGCCGGCCGCTCGCCGGGGCCCTTTTCAGGTTTTGTGAGCGAGGCGTCTTTCTGGCCTTTCGCGCCTTGACGGGCGTTGAGCCAGAGCCCAAGGGTTGCGATCCAGAGCAACAAGAAAACGCCCGTCGCTGCTTGCCAAACACCTGCTGCGTTCCAAGGTGAGGCACCTTCGGTCGGCGCCTCCGAGGCGGCAGGGACAGACGCGAGGCCCGACGCCCCCTCCGGAGTTTGAGAAGACGGAAGACCGGGCGCCTGAAGGGACCCGGGCACCGGCATGGCGGATGTGCCAGGGCGCACCTTGACCATGCGGCCCGGCAGCAGCGCCACTTCCATGCGATCGGTTTTGGTATTCCACCAGGGAACCGCCACCGCGGGCACCTCAAAGTCGCTGCCACTGGCAATATAGGCCCGTTTCTCCTTGCGCTGGCTGGCAAGACCCTCGCTCCCCAAGGTCTCGGACAGTTCCGGCTGATCGGCATATTGCTGGACCCCCGCAATCGCCCCGCTCTCGCCCAGGACATCGGGAATCATGCCCTGGGTACCGCCTTCGGCCTTGACGGTCAGACTGCGCGTCAGCGGATCGCCTTGCGCCACCTCAAATGCCTTGGGCTGCCAGTCCTCTTCAATCTCCAGCTTGCGCAAGGGCAGCCAGACCTTCCCCTTGAAGGCAGCCGGAATCGGCCTGACCTCAAGCGCCACGGGCTCTGAATGGAAGCGTTGCTGGCGCGGACGCACGGAGAAAGGATCAGGGCCAGCGGAATCACGGAGCTCCGCGGTCAGATTCACGGGCGGAATCACCAGCGTGCCGCTTTGGTTTGGAAAAAACACATAGCGCCGCTCATTCACCCGGTATTGGGCACCGCCCCGAAGGGCAGAGAACTGCCGGTCGCCATTGAGTTTTGAGAGATTGAGCCCGTCGAGTGCCGGCTGCGCCAGATCCCCGGAAAAGGACACACGGCTCAAGACCCTGACGGACAGGACCACTTCCTGGCTCACATAAGGATTCTTGGGGGACGCCTCGACCTCGAGAAACAGCTCCGACTCCCCCGGACGCTTTTGCGTCACCGCCCCATGGGTGATGGTCACGCTAAAGGGATTGGAACGGTCTGCGCCAAAGGCAATGGGCGGAATCTCGATCTTACCCGCGGTCTTGGCGATCAGCTCCACCTCGAAGAGATAGGCGCGCTGCATATGGCCATTTTGAAAGCTGAACTGGCTGCTGCGCCGCTGATTGAGGATTTCAAACTGCTGCGACAGCGGTGAAAAGTCAGGGTCACCCGAAGGCTCGCGGTCCGATGAAAATCGCAGGCTAAAGGATTCACCCAGGGGCACAGGGTTCTGGCTGAGGCTCACCTCGATCACCGCCGAGACGGCGAGCGACGGCAGCAGCCCCGCCGCCAGCCACAGCACCAGCATGAGGGCACGCAGGCCAGAGGCCTCCATCCGCTGCCGGGAACACCCTGCAAAGGGCCCCTTCGATTTGCTCATTTGGACTCCCTGGGAGATCCAGAGTCTCCCTGCCGCTGTTGATACTGGAGATAGAACTTGCGCTTGAGAAGCCCGCCGGGATCATCCGGGATGCTTCTCAGCCACTGCGCCTCGATTTCCCGCATTTCATCAGACCGCGCCGGGTCATCCGCGCCCGTTGCCCCGGCGCCAGGCTGCTTGTTAGGAGGAGACGGGGATCCCTTCGGGGCTGTATCTTCGCCCGCCGTAGGTGAGGCCTTGGAAGG
>CAYLUS010000075.1:0-2818 GCA_964386975.1 uncultured Methylococcus sp. | reverse complement strand
CCTTGGAAGGGGTTTTCGGGGGGTTACCTTTGCCCTGATCGCCTTGGGGTCCCGATGATGAGTCCGGGTTTGATGCGGCATCCGGCTTTGGCTCCGATGCCTTGCGGCTGTCATCGGCGGTCGGGGGCGGTTGAGGCGATTCGGAAGGATTTCCCTGAGGATTGGGTTTTGAAGCGCCTTGATCGCTGTCTGACCCCTTGGATCCATCGGCCGTCTTTTCGCCCTGGTTTTGGCCAGAATCCTTCGGATTCTGGTCTTTTTGTGAATTCTTTTTAGGGGGCGGTTGCGCCTTCTTCAAGGCCTCCTTGACCAGCGACTGGTTGTAGAGGGTATCGGCGTCCGCGGGCTGTTGCTTGAGCGCCTCGTCATAGGCGGAAAGCGCCTCCTCCAAACGCCCGGCCCGGGCCAGCGCATTACCCCGGTTGTAGTGAGCCGATGCCGACGGCACGTCCTTGAGCAGTTGTTCGGAGGCCGTGAAGTCTCCGGCCCGATAGGCCGCCGCTGATTTCCACTCCGGCGAGAGAAACAGCGACTGGGCCTTTTTTGCATCGCCCTCTTCCAGCGCGGCCTTGCCCTGCTGATCCGGCGTTTTCCAAAGATCCGTCCAACTGAGCGCATGGGAAGGTGGCGACCAGGGCATGACGAGCACAAGGACAAACCAGAACCAGCTGGCGCGCCTGAGCCCGATGAGGCCCAGAATCACCAGAGGTGGCAACAGCCAGAAGCCCGCATCCTTCCAGCGCTCGAGTTTCAACTGCGCTGCATCTTCCTCCGATCGAGCCCCTGCCCGACTGAGAAAACTCAAAAGGTCAGCGACATCCGAGCCATCCTGAGACAGGCTCCGATACACCCCACCTCCCCGTTTGGCAGCCTCCCACAGCGACTGGATCTCCAGCCGGGAAAGGGCCATGCGCCCGGATGGTTCACGCAAAAAACCACCCCCCGGCAGGGGAATCGGGGCCCCTTCCGGCGTGCCAACCCCCAAAATGGAGACCCGAATTCCCTCCTCATGCAGCGATTGCAGCCGATTTTGCTCGGCAGCGCCCAGCCCTCCAGTCGTCACCAAAAGGACATCCCCTGAGCGCTCTCCCGCCTGATGAATGAGTCGCTTCGCCGCCTCAAGACCCGATGCAACCTGATTGCCCTGGACCGGCATGATGTCCGGCGAAAGCGCATCCAGTTGCGCAGACAGGGTGCCAGCATCATCGGTCAGCGGGGTCACGGTAAAGGCATCACCGGCATAGACGACCAGTGCACTCTGCCCTCCCCTGCGTCCCCGAAGAAGATCATCCAGCTTGAAACGGACCCGTTCCAGGCGACTGGGCTTGAGATCGGCCGCCCGCATGGGGTAGGAGAGATCCACCACCAGCACCAGGGGCGAGAGGTTCCTGAACACCGGCACCGGCAGCCGTTCAAAGGAGGGGCCGGCCAGCGCCAGGACCGACAGCGCCAGCCAGATTTGCGCCAGAATCCGACCGCGGCCATCCCGCCCGAGCCTCTGTGACTTTACCCGAACGAAGGGGAGCAACGCCGCATCACAGAGGCGGTCCAATCCAGATAATGCGGAACTGGCCGAGGCCCACCACCAAAGCGGCAACAGCAATCCCCCGAGCAGCCAGAGCGGCCTCAGGAAGTGAAAATCCGTCAGCGTGCCCGCCATCAAGCGCCCCCGGGATGCCGCATGGCAAGGACTCGTCGGTGAAGCGCCCTGATCGTCAGTGGCGCGACCGACAACAACACGCACATGCCTAGGGGCCATCGATAATACTCGTCCATGGGACGGTAGTAGCGCTTGTCCCGCTCAATGGGCTCCAACTGATCCAGCTTGCGATAAATAGCCTCCATTTGCTGAACATCCCGCGCCCTGAAATACTGGCCGCCGGTCTTCTCGGCGATGCCCCGCATGGTGACTTCGTCCAGATCCTGCGACGGGTTGACCTTGTGGCTCCCGAGAAAATCCCGAATCATCATTTCGTCGGCACCGATGCCGATGGTATAGACCTTAAGGCCCACCCGGGCCGCGAGATCCGCTGCCTGCAACGGGGTTACGGCACCCGCCGTGTTGGCACCGTCACTCAATAGAATGAGAACCCGCTGACCTTCCGGGTTGGACTGAAGCCGTTTGACGGCAAGGCCAATGGCATCACCAATCGCGGTTTTTTCGCCCGCCAGACCGATCACGGTTTCGTCCAGCAAGGTGCGGACTGTCTTGCGGTCAAAGGTTAATGGCACCTGCAGATACGCCTTGTCGCCAAAGACGATGAGCCCCAGGCGATCGCCGACCCGGCGTTCAATGAATTGACCGGCCACGGCCTTGGTGGCGGTCAGACGATCCACCTTGCGGGCCTTGAGGACAAAATCCTCAACCTCCATGCTGCCGGAGAGATCCACGGCCAGCATCAGGTCCCGACCGCTGACCGCCTCTTCCATGGCATCCCCGAACAGGACCGGGCGGGCCATGGCCGCGACCAGGCAGAGCCAGGCGAGCCAGCCCCAGAGACTCAGGCGCCGAATTTCAGTCGGCACCGACCTCCGCCCCGGACGGATGCGCATGAGGTCCTCCATGAAAGGGACTCGAAGCGCATCCATTGCCTTTGGCGCTTCCCGCTCTTGAGGCACCCGCCCCATAATCCAGGGAAGCGGTAGCAACAGAAAGGACCAGGGCCAGAGAAAATGGATCATGACTTGAGAGAACGAGGGGCCGTGCGGCAAGGCGCTCGCCCCGGATCGAAATGGAAGACGCAGAATTTACAATGCCTATTATCCTAGAGAGGCCACTTTAATGGAAAACGTTCAAGAACTCCTTCAACTGATGGCC
>CAYLUS010000074.1:2612-5240 GCA_964386975.1 uncultured Methylococcus sp. | reverse complement strand
TGCCCGAACATTTCATTGTGGCCGCAGAGGATGCTGCTACATGGCTGGAAACAGCAGATTCCGACCAGATCAAGGCAATTGGAGAACTCTGCCAGCAGATTGAAGAGGGCACGGCTTTTGTTGGGGCCTTGTGGTCGCAGGCATTTCCCGGGTTCGAAGCCCCTGCGGATTACATCGAGGCGTTCGGTTTGGCGCTCTGGCATTTTGTTGAATGGCGCTACATAGGACTTCCCAGAAGATTTGCCCGTGTGGGGGTGAATCATGCGCGCTGCTAGATCGGTGCCCCTGACCGATGAGGACGGTGCAGGGGAAATTCCAAATCAACCGAATCAGATTGTAATCAATTTGGCATGGGGCAAGAACCCGCGTGACGCCGGTACGCCAGTGACCACCAAGGGGGTAACCCTGCATGATTTTACGAAAAGGCTGGCCACCCACGACGAACGCCACGCCAAAATGGGGGCCTACATTTGTTGCCCGATGAGCGGATCGTCCCGCAATGGGTCTGACGCTCAGCCATGGCGCCTGCTTTGCCTTGACTTTGACGGTAAAGAGGGGTCAAAGCCTGACCCAGATCAGAGCAGGGCTTTCTTTGCCAAGTGGTATCACTTCGGTTACACGACTCACTCCTACACTCCCGAAAATGGGAAGCATCGCGTGGTCCTTTTGCTAGATAGGGAGGTTAGCCCTGACGAGTACCGTGAGCTTTTTGAAGCGATTGCTTCGATTCTGCCCTACGAACCAGACCCGAAGCTGAATCATCCTGACCAGCCCGTACTCCTTCCCTCATGCCCTCCCGGAGCTGATCGTTCGTCGTGGGTAAATGAAGGTGAACCCTTCAAGGTGGATGAGTTTCTTAAAGGACACCGGGCTCAACGGAAGGCAGAGAGCCGTGCCGAGGCTGCGTGGAAACCGGCAACGGAATCGGTGATCGGCGCTTTCAATGCCGCGCATAGTCTCACTGAAATCCTTGTGACCAATGGTTATCGTCGGGTTGGAAAGAAGTACCTCCACCCAAACTCCGAGAGTGGAATTCCCGGCCTTTCGATTCTTAGAGATGGTCGCCTGTGCTTCAGCCATGCAAACGATCTTCTGGGCGACGGCAAACCCCACGATGCATTCGATTGTTGGCGCATCCTTGAGGGTAAGGGAACTCACGCCGAGGCCGTGAAGGAAGCGGCACGGCTTCTGGGTATGGACTGGAAGCCTAATGACCACTCGGATGATCAAGGCCAGCATCAGGGATCAGGCGCGGAGCGGGACGATGGTTGGGAGACACCCAAGGCTTTTGGCGCCAATCTGAGCCGGGAGCAGTACCCGGTAGAAGCTCTGCCAAAGACGATCAGAAGTGCCGTTATTGAGGTACAGGGCTTCGTGAAGGCTCCAATACCGTTGGTGGCGTCGTGAGCGTTGACAGCCGTTTCACTGGCGGTCCAGTCCCACACAGACGTTCGAAGGGCTGAAAGGCTAACAGGGCCCTCTGGATTGTTTTTGCTCACCATCGCAGACAGCGGTGAGCGCAAGACGACTTGTGACGGACTGTTCATGTCTGCAGTCCGTGCGTATGACGAGGAACAGGCCCAGATTTCAGAACCCATAGTTCGTGAATATGGCGCATCAATGGATGCATGGGAAGCCAAGCGGAACGGTATTAAGGAAAAAATCCGGCAGCTAGCTAAGGAGGGCAAGGATTCATCGAAATTTGATGATGCCCTGTCGAGCCACAGCAAACAAAAGCCTGAAGCGCCAAGAGTCCCACGCCTTGTCTATGGTGATGCAACACCGGAGGCACTGGCGCATAACCTTGCCAAGCAATGGCCATCCGCTGGCATCGTGAGTTCTGAGGCCGGCATTGTTTTTGGCTCCCACGGCATGGGCAAAGATTCCGTTATGCGGAACCTCGCTCAGTTGAACGTGCTTTGGGACGGTGGCGACCTGAGCATTGATAGACGCACGAGCGATTCATTCACCGTCCGAGGGGCAAGGCTGACTGTTGGGCTTCAGATTCAGGAACCCACTTTGCGTGATTTCTTTGGCAAGTCTGGAACGCTTGCGCGGGGCACTGGTTTTCTTGCTCGATTCCTTCTGTCATGGCCGGAGAGCACACAAGGGGCTCGGCTGTTCACCGATCCACCCCAATCATGGCCGGGGCTATCTGCCTTTCACGCTCGTATTGCTTCAATTCTAAGACGTTCGGCACCCCTCACCGACAGACGTGAGCTACAGCCAGCAGTTATGGATTTATCCCCAGAGGCAAAAGCAGCATGGGTTGAATTCCATGATGCAGTTGAAAGGGAGCTTGTGAGTGGCGGGGAACTGTTCGACGTTCGAGACGTTGCCAGTAAGACGGCAGAAAACGCAGCACGGCTAGCCGTGCTCTTTGAGATGTTCGAGGGTGACTCACATAGCGTATCGGCTAAATCGTTCAACAGAGCCAGCTGTATAGCCTTGTGGCACCTCTCTGAATCCCGTCGATTCTTCGGTGAACTTGCGATACCTCAAGTGTTCACGGACGCCATGCGCCTTGATGATTGGCTGATCGGCGAGTGCACACGCCGGAGGGTTACGGCTATCCCGTCGCGTGAGGCCCAACAGTTCGGCCCCGTCAGGGATCATGGCCGACTGCAT
>CAYLUS010000074.1:0-2602 GCA_964386975.1 uncultured Methylococcus sp. | reverse complement strand
TTTATCACGGGCGCGACTGCTGAAGGACGGCAAAAGGAAGTTAATCGAGGTCAATCCGGCACTTCTGGAGGGTGCCCGATGAGTATCTTTTCCAGAATTCATAAGCCGGTATCAGGAGAGTTTGCTACGTCTACAGTTGCTACTTTTGCTACGCATGTAGAGGGGAAGGGGTCAACTGTAGCAAGTGCAGCAAGAGTAGCTGTAGCAGATGAGCAAAAGGCACCACCAGCTGCAGCAGATGTAGCAACTGTAGCAGTAGCAAATCATCTGGATGGGATGCCACCAAAGCCGAATCAGGCCCAGATTCTGCCCCCCTCAACAGCCGGCAACGATCACCCCCCAGCTAACCAAATCCCGGTTGAGGTTCACACCCAAGCCGGGAAGACGGTGACGGTCTTCGCGGCCGATCAAGAGCAGGCTGAGTGGATCAAGGCACACAACAAGCCGTGCCAAAGATCAAAGCCTGTGGCGCCCTCAGAACTGCCACAGGTAGCAAATCCGGGGGTGCCGAGTGATTTGCACATGCTGGCGACCAGATATTGCGCCGAGGCTTACGGTGATGGCCCAGAAGCCATTGCCGAAATGCTGGCTGATTTGCTTGAGGTTCCCGACGATTGGAGCTACTGGAAGGCTGACTTCATCCGCAAGCTATCAATTCCCGATCAGGCCCGGTGCTGCGATTGCCAGCATTCGGAATTTGTTCACGGTGGCCTTGGCCGGTGCTTGCGCGGAATTCAATCACCGGGGGCCGCTGGCTGGTGGCTGACGGATCAGCACCATTGTCTTGGATTTACGGCACGGCTTCAGCCTCAGATACCTGAGTGCCCGGGTATCTCGGGCTGGCGCTTTGCCACTAACAACGAGGAATTGAAATGAGCATCAACATACTGATCGGCGGCAAGCTGGTCAAAGACCCAAAGCCGGGAACCGGGAAGAACGGAGGCCCTTATTGCACGGCTTCAATCCGCATTCCACAGGAAACCCAGCGCGAAGATGAGCCGAATTCGGTATTCGCTTCGCTGATTGCGTTCGGGGCTGATGCCGAGAAACTGGCACGGCTTCGTCAGGGTGATCAGGTGTCGATAGCCGGATCATGCCGGGTCTCGACTTGGACGAATCAGGAGGGGGTGACAACGCCAACCCTGAACATTCAGGCAACCGGCATCCTTTCGGTTTATGACATCAAGCAGAGGAAGCCCCAGAGCCATCCGAGGGATGAAACCGGGTTCAGTCCTGAACAACGCCAAGCGGCTGATAGGCTGTACGGCAAACCCGGCTCAAATAGTGAGCCTGACTTTGATGACCAGATCAGTTTTTGAGGGGGCATAACGATGAATTCCGTAACCGTGGATGGCAAAGTGAGTGAATCTGTATCAAAGAGACGTGGGGGCGGTTCCCGCAAGGGATGCCCGAACAAGGCCACAGCCCAAGCCCGTGAGGCGCTCAGGGTCTTTGTCGAGGGCAATCTGCACCAACTGCAGGCATGGCTGGATCAGGTGGCAAACGGCGTATGGTGCGAGGAGGAGGGCAAATACATCGTCGCTCCCGATCCGCACCGTGCGTTCCAAATGTTGACTGCCTTGATCGAGTTCACACTGCCAAAACTGCAGAGGACTGATGTCGGCCTGAATGGCGAGATGACCGCGAAGACGTTCAATATCAGGCGGGTTGTCTCGATTGATGGTCAGGCATCAAGCGATCTGTAGGTTTGAGGTCAGGGGGCGTCTGGTGGTTTTGTGTGGTGTCGACTGTCGGAAGCGCGCGAAGCCTGATGCTAATGTCCATAATTGTACAGTTGATCGCCTATGTAGTCTGCCGATCCTCGGTTAGCGATAAACGACTAAACCCGTAGGTATCGGTTGTGTGATGCTGGGACAAATTGGCGCACTCGCCCTCCCGACCCCCATGTAACGGCTATGGTATGGTGGGATACTCGATCCATGTTTCATCTATCCGTTACAGACAATGAGAAGTGATTTCTGGGAAAGAATGCAGAAGCGAAGGTTGATCGAGAATGCCGCCATGCGTGAATGGAAGGCCCTGAGAGACCCGCACCACCATCACTCCATCAGATGGGAATACCTTGGCGCAAACCAGCGGACGGGAAGGGCAGAGTACGGGGACACCTACATGCTCAAAATCACAGCAACCAATGACCGTGACAGGGCTATCGCATTAGGTTGGGAGTCTGACTATGCCGAAGGCCAGTTTTCGGTCTTCTCTAGGGCTAGACCCTGCGCGTATTGCAAAACTAACTTTTGGCGCAAGGATGGTCGCTTCAACTTCTGCTCATACCTTTGCAGGGCAGAGTCCACCCTAGCGACAGCAAAGGGAAGAAGGGCTACCAAGAAGGTGGTGGCTAAGGCTTCCTGTGACCATTGCGGAGAGAACTTCACCCCGGCCCGAAGCGATGCCAAGTTCTGCTTAGGCTCGAGTCGTGTGGCTGCTCACAGGGCTAAGGAGTAGGATCAACGCGCCCACGGCGAATGGATGCCGGGGCCTCTAGGTTTGTGCCGTAAGATCAAATGACGGGGGAGAGGTCATCCGGAACCCGGACAACCTCCCAAGAGGAACTTCAGGAGGGCTCTAGAGGGCAATTACC
>CAYLUS010000073.1:3119-5536 GCA_964386975.1 uncultured Methylococcus sp. | reverse complement strand
GGTCATTTCTAAAGAGCGCCCGGAGCGCCTTGAAGTCACCAAAGCGAATGTAGGCTTCGGGAATCACAGGACAGAGGCAGGCAAACACATACCAGGACTTGAGCAGTTGGCGCGAGATCCAGAGCCGCTCAATGAATCGCCCTGGGTGTGGCGCATTGATGACGACCAGACGGTGAACCGAAGCCGGAAAGAGGAGCGACACGGCGAAGGCCACTACCCCGCCCCAGTCATGACCGATCAAGGTCGCCTTCCGCTCGCCCAGCGCATTCACCAATTCGTGGATGTCCCGGGCCAGTAGGTTCAGGCGATAAGCGGCAATGCCTTTGGGTTTGTCGGAGTGGTTATAGCCGCGAAGATCCGGTACCACGACCCGGTAACCTGCCGCTACAAGCGATGGAAGCAGCGGGTTCCAGCAGTTGCCGTTTTCGGGAAACCCGTGCAGGAGGACCAGCAAGGGGCCCTCCCCGACGTCGGTGACATGGAGCCGAATGCCGTTCACTTCCATCCCCATGTCTCGGGAATGCGGCAACGTGGCAGCGCCACTCATGCGTCCCCCGAAATGGCACCGCCGTGCCCTTGCTCAGGAGGATGAAAGGTCCACGCCCCATCCGCACTGATCCTGAGCCGTGCGGCCCTCTCATCGGCCAGCGAATCGCTGGTTTCAAGTCGGATGATGGTCATGTTTCGGCTTTCAAGGCGTGCGATCAGCGGAGCCAGGGCGGGCGGATCAAACACACCCCCCAGGCGATCGAGAAGGACAAACAAAGGCTCAGCCACCAGGACACGAGCGATGACGATCCGATGCTGTTCGTGAAGGGCAAGGAGACTCTGCCAGTCTTGGACCTGATTGGGATCTTCGATTCGAAGGGTCAGCGCTTCAAGGCCGACCGCTTCAAGTGCCTCATGAATCGCGGCGATCGGCGTATCAAAGGCAGCCAGGATGGGGGCTTCCACCTCGCCCACGGCTTCCGTGTAGGGGCGTGCAAACAGTTCATGCAGCGAGCAAGGGGGAAGATAGGGCCTTTCAGTCACGAAGAGGCACCGATTGAGCGGCGGGCGGTGAATGCAACCACTCAGCACCTTGGGATAGACCCCTGCGATCGCGCGCATCAGGGCCGTCAACGCATGCGGATCCTCAGAGACGATCTGAACCCGCTGCCCTAAGGGCAGCAAGAGATCAAGGTTTCGGACATACGCCTGATCCTCATGGTCCGAGCCGAGGGTCAGATCTTGAAACTGCATCCCCTGCAACTGATCCCAGTTTGAAATGGCTTCCTGTTTCAACCGGGTCAGTTGCCCCTTGGCCTTCAGGGTCTGGCGCGTCATGTCCGAAAGCCGCTTGAGGGTCGCAAGGTAATTGGAGATGGACTGAAACTGGGTAATAAAGAGCGAGAACGCCCCCATGATCTGGGTGAATGCCAGTGCAGATTGAGTAATCACGCCGAATTCAACCCTGCCCTCGATAAACAGTGGCGCGACGATCAGAGGTGGGATGATCTGGATCATCCAGCTGTACCCGGTCGTGAAAAAACCGACCGTCCGATTGGTTCGGATGATGGATTCGTTATTTATCGCCAGATCGTCCAGCCGGTCCCAGGCCCTCCCGACCCACAGATCCTTGCGCCTTGAAAGCGCCATCAAAAGTCCATTGTTACGAAGATAGATCAGCGTGGCACGAAAGGCAGCCTCCTTGTCCAGTTGCTGATAATTGAGCTGAATGAGCGGCTTTCCAAGCCGAAAGGTCAGCCAGCTTCCAAGCGCTGCATAGGCGATCGACACCCCAAAGAGAGATGCGCTGATCGAGAGGAGGACACCGGAGAACGCGATCACGGTCAGGATCCCGTTCATCAGCATCAAGATAAAGGAAAGGGTGGTGGTCGTGAAATTGCGTACGTCCTCGGCAATGCGCTGATCCGGGTTTTCAAGAAGGCCCTGATCATCCAGGTGCAAAAACACCTGGCTATCGGCATAGAGTTCAAAAAGACGCCATGACATGCGCTTGCGCCAAAGGAGACCGAGGGATTCCTCAAAGAAGCGCGACAGTACCGATGCCAAAGTCAAAAGCGCGAATACACCCACCAATTTCAACGCCTCGATCCAGAATACATGCCGATTCTGAACCGCGATTGCCGTCATGAAATCACGACCGACATAGCTATTGAGGACATTCAGGCCGTTGATGATCAATACCAGAGCCAGCAAGCCAAAGACCAACACGCGCGCTCTCGACCCCATGCGGCGGTCCAGCGCCACATGATGGAACATCAGGGCAAGGTTGTCCCATGCCTCAAGGCAGGCTTCAATGGATGTCCGTGACATGGGATGGGGTCATCAGGCTCGGGCGCTCTTTGGAACCTTATCTTGGACCGATTGGCGGGGATTGCAAAGCGATCCCACATGGAATCCTCCTCACCCCT
>CAYLUS010000073.1:0-3019 GCA_964386975.1 uncultured Methylococcus sp. | reverse complement strand
CCTCTTTCTCTCCTAGCACCTCGCCCTTGATTTAAGAAATCGCAACCAGGAAAAAAAGTGATTGAACTGATTGAGGCCTACGGCTACGGCGCGCTCGGCATTGCAACCGTTGTCATTTGCTCAGTCCTTTGTGTCTGCTCGGTCAGAAAGTGGCGAAAAGGCCTTAAGGGGCAAGATCAACTGGAAGTTGGTGGCCATTACTTTTCGGCCGTGGGGACCCTCTATGCGGTGATTCTGGGGCTGGTCGTGGTCGATTCCGCCAGCAAGTTCAATGAGGCCAGAACCAACACCATCAATGAAGTGGATGCGATTGGCGAAGTCTATGCACTTGCCGAGACCATGCCACTTAAAAATCGGATTGAGCTGAGGAGCGCCATCCAAAGATACGTGGATCATGCCGGCAACGAGGGCTGGCGCAATCTTCAGCAGGGCATTGTTGACGTGGCCGAGGAAGCGATTTTCGATGAAATCATCGTTTCGGCAAGATCCATCGAACCGCGCACCGAGAACCAGAAGGCACTCTTTCCCATCATGATCGAGTCATTGGTGAATGCCTCAGAGAACCGTGAATCCCGGGTCAACAAGGAGCACTATGAATTGCCAAACATCGAATGGTTTTCCCTGATCACAGGAGGTTTGGCGACCATTGGATTCACCTTTTTCTTTACCATCGAAAGTCTGGTGGCGCAGGCCGTCATGACGGCCATGGTGGCCTTTGTGCTCTCGCTCAATCTCTACATTGCCTACCTTTATGACACGCCCTACAGCGGCGCATTAGTGGTCAAAAACACCCCCTTCCTGAACCTCAGGGATTACATCAATCTACATCGGTGATGACGCCTGCCGGAGCACAGCAGATGGCATGACAACTTGAAAACCGCACCTCTTGGGGCTGGTTCAGAAGAGGAGTTAGCCTTTTAGGCTAACAAGGCAAATCAGTGGGGCGAACGCAGAGAAAAAGACCGCCAAAAAGCGAAGGGTCATCAAAAATGAGGCCTCGATTTCAGCCTCAATCCCATCAGGCCATGTCCCTGAGGAAGTTTCGGCAAATAGCCAAGAATCCAAACGCTCGGCAGGAGATCGGATTTCAAACCCCTACTCTTTTATGGAAAGCCCTTCACGAATCCATTTGCGCCAGAGCGTGTTGTTGAACAGGATCTGAAACCCAAGCCTATGGGCAGTCAGCCGGGTCAGTAGGCCAAGTAATCTTGAGAGATGAAGATGAAATCGATTCGCCTTTTATCAAAATCCAGTGGCTTGGCCCTCTCTCTTGTGATGGGCATTGATTTCCTCTGGGGAATGCTGGTCACAGGACCTGTCTGGGACCTTTTCGCTTTATGGCTTGAAACTTCCCAAGAAAAGGCGCACCGGATGATCAGTGAGAGCGTTGAGCCGATGCTGTGGTGGTCCTATGGATTGGTTTACCTGGGTCAGGTCTGGTGGTTTGTGAAAACCGCACGTAAGGAACCGGTAACGGAGGAACGCTTGAGAAGGGCCAACCAACAGTGGTGGTCGACACTGGTCCTTTTATTCGTGACGGGAATGATCCAAAGGGTCTATGTGGTAACAAGAATCGATCCTGACATGCCAATTAGAGCGATCTTGGTCCTGATCATGATCCTTCTGGTGGATCTTCTTGTGGTCTATTGGCTGCCGGCCCGACTCATGACACCCAAAGCCTACCTGTCTGCCGTGCCAAATTGGACAATCGGAGCGAAGAAAAAATAGCTCTTTGCGGAACCGTTTCTGGTTCAACTTCTCACGGAGTGAAGATGGTAAGGAGAAATAGCAGAATCATCTAATCAGTCGCCCTATTAAGCTTTGATTCAACGCTGACTGCCTGCTTTATCGATGGATCGATCCGACCTAGAGTCACAATGTTGCATGCCTTCGGCAAGTAAAACAAACAGGTGCAAACGTTTTGGACGCACGATTAATCCGTTATGGGTCTCATAGGGTGAGGCAAGTGCACCCTAGGCTCATCCCGTGAGCCCCTCTCATTTCAGTGTCGCATATGTCCCACTTGGTTTCATTCTTTACTTGTTTGAGGCACATCATGAATCGACTGATTTATTGTTTTCTTTTGCTTTTTCCGATAACGGCACTTCCCAGGGGAGGGTGTCAGGAAAATGGGATTGGCGGCATGAATTGCAACTGATGCCGCCGCATGTGTGGCCGTTTCATTCGCACCACGCCCATCGAACGCTACGCGGCGCTATTCAATGCCCCCGGGCGAGTTGACTTCCAATCCAGTTACAACATTGCCCCGAGCAGCCAAATCGTCGTTGCGAGGAACAATGCGCAAGGCGGCCGCGAACTGGTGACCGTGAAATGGGGATTGGTCCCTGCTTGGTCCAAAGAACCGCGGACCGAATTCAGCACCATCAACGCCCGTGCAGAGACGATCGATGAAAAACCCACCTTTCGAGCCGCATTCCAGTCACGACGTTGCCTGATCGGGAGTGATGGGTTCTATGAGTGGAAAAAGAACGCAGATGGCAGCAAACAACCCTATTTCATTTGTCTTGCGGACAGCAAACCCTTTGCTTTTGCGGGAATCTGGGAGCGGTGGGCACGTGAAGGTCAGATTCTAGAGAGTTGCGCCATCATCGTGACATCGGCCAATGCGTTGGTAGCTCCAATCCATGATCGTATGCCCGTGATCCTCTCGCCCGATTACTACGATGCCTGGATGAATCCACGGGAAACCAAGGCATCAGCCCTTAAATCCCTGCTCCTGCCCTACCCCTCGGATCGGATGAAGGCCTATCCAATCAGTTCTAGGGTGAACAGCCCAAGAAATGATGAAAGAGCTCTACTCATCCCATTGAACAGTCATGGTCAATAACTTGTATGCGACCCATGGGGTTCACTGACCATGGGAAGAAGGATGGAGAAAAATCACTTGACCCGCATACAATGACAGCATTGACATCACCAAGGATCGATTATGGCTACCCTGACCATACGAAACGTTGATGAAGACCTGAAGGCCACCCTTCGCATCCGCGCAGCCATG
>CAYLUS010000072.1:0-5837 GCA_964386975.1 uncultured Methylococcus sp. | reverse complement strand
GATCGCCCTGAATTCAAATTGGTAACCGGTGTTAGCACCGGGGCACTTATTGCCCCCTTTGCATTTTTGGGACCTCGTTATGACCAAAAACTGAGAGAGGTATACACCGGCGTTACGCAAGCGGACATTCTTGAAGAAAGGCGGATTACTGCGGCGATTTGGGACGATGCCATGGCCAATAACCGACCGCTTTGGCGGTTGCTGGATAAGTACATTGACCAGCGCATGCTTGAAGACATTGCCGCACAGTACAAGCTTGGACGGTTGCTACTTGTTGCAACAACCAATCTCGATTCCCAGGTTCCGGTCATTTGGAATCTCACAAAAATAGCCGCCAGCGGCAAACCCGGATCCCTGGCCCTTTTTCGAAGTTTGATGATTGCATCCGCGGCGATACCGGGTGCTTTCCCGCCCGTCTTAATCGATGTGGTGGCGGAGGGCCATCCTTATCAGGAGATGCATGTCGATGGCGGGGCGACGACGCAGGTATTCCTCTACCCCCCAGCGCTCAGGACGGCCAAACTTTTAGAGGATCAAAGCGAACATCGAGCGAGACGGCTCTTCATTATTCGTAATGCCCGTCTCGATCATGATTGGACCCAGGTTGAGAGAAGAACCTTACCGATCATTCAAAAAGCAATTACATCGTTGATTCAGACCCAAGGAGTCGGTGATCTCTACCGTCTCTACCTCACGGCCAAACAGGACAAGATCGACTTCAATCTGACATTCATCCCTCAGTCATTCAATGCGCCACACCATATGGATTTTGACCGCAACTACATGCGGAGCCTGTTTGATTTCGGATTTGCACTCGCCGCTAAAGGCAATCCCTGGGTCAAAACCCCACCCGGCATCACAGGTTAGTTCTTCGTGGACGAACTGATTTTTATGCTGGATTCATTCCAGTTGGCGCATCATCTAACTGATGTGGCCTGTGGCATCAATGGCTCAGGGCCAGACCCTTGATGATTTTCGAATGCCATGTGATGAGGAGGGTCATGGCAACCCAAAGAAGTGATCCTCTTAAAACTGACCAAACGTTTCAGATGACCCAGTTACCAACTGCTTTGAAAGACGAGCATCAAAAAGGCTAGCCGCCCGGACCTGAACTCACAGGCGAAGTTCTGGCGGATCCTCCTCGATGAATTTGGCTTTTGCCGTGTAGAGAAAAAGAGCGCGCAACTTATCCCAAAAGTCGCCGCCGAGAACGAAAAGATTTGCGACAAAGAGGATATCGGCAATGCCGACGATGAGTGGACGATTGAGCTGGATCGCCATCGGCAACTGATTTGACACGTAGGGCTCAATGATTCCGAGGAGGAGCAGAATGCAGAAAACCGTGAGTCCTATGTAATAGCGAAGCGGCCCAACCTCCGCCGTCGGTATCGAACGTTTAATGATGCCAAGGGCCTTCGCCCTCAACCAATAATAGCCAGGCTTACCAAGGATGGAGACCGCGATAAAGGTCCCCGCCTCCGGCAAACCAAAGAGGAGAGCGCCCGATACGATCGTCTTGGCTTCTGTTGAAAGTTCAGAATTGAGAACCAGTGGGACGAACAGAGGCAGGGATTGTGAAAAGAGGAACGTTGTACCACCCATCAGCAATCGACTGAGGGGGGGCTGCTCCAAATGCGGCGCATTCATCATCGGCGGTTCAATCGGGGAACGATCCTTTGGATCCGGGGTGGTCCCCCGGATTAAAGGAACGGCATTTCTTCAAGAAAAGCCCGGTTCTTGCTGGCGCTCTTGCTTCACTCATCCACTGACTGCGCTTTTTTGTGGACGCAAACGGGATGCTATTCGGCATCGGGTTACAACGTGCAACGGATAGTCCATCTTTGAATCTGCCAATGACCGCCAATTTCATTCGCCAGAAAGAGATGCAAATTCAGAGGCCAGCCATTGATCATAGTGACGACGCAGTGTGGGATCCGTGGGACGGGGATATTGCTTTTCCCATGCCGCGGCAAGGGTCTGGATGGCATGCCGCCTTAATGAGGCATCCTGAGGGAGTGCCAGCACGTCCCCACCGGTTCTTTTGATCGTCCCGGAATGCCCGCCGGGCTGAAGGGATGTTTGAGCGTCGCCGGCAGACGATACGAAGGACGCTTCCGAGTTGGAACGGTCGAGACGACGTTTTTCCATGGCAGCGACTTCTTCCGGATCGTGCAACATCCGCGTGACTGACGCTTGGACCCTTTCAATGTAACTGCGGCGTTCTTCCAGATCATCAGGCCGGGGATAGACATCCGTGGCCAGGGTATAGAGGTGGGTAATGAAATGTCGTCTCTGCTGGAAATCGGTCGGCACATGGGGCGGCAAGTGGTCATCGTCAACTGAGTGATCAGGATCACAAGCTGAGACTGCCTCTACAATCTGAACGGTCTCGTGCTGGCTCTCATCACGGGATGCATGCGTCTTTGCCACATCTTCGCGCACAAGCGTTGAACCCGGTCCGTCGATCCGGGATCGTGAAGCGACCCCTTCAGCATCATGAACAAGATCCCCCTGAACCTTCATGAGAATAAAAATAATAAGGGCATAGCCGATCAGGGCGAGGGGTAGATCAATAAAAAGGGCTTCAAACATCAGTGTCCTGCATCTTGTTAAATGATGATCTGATCGATCAAATCGGAGCGAAGGGTTGCATAAACCACAACGCGCTTAGTCCTCCGCTCGTGAGAACGTTTCTCCCACAGGCGTGGGGCGACCTCTATTCTAGTCCACATGCGGGATTGCTTATCGAAACCGTCTGCTGCGAACACATCTTCGGGCGGCGTCTCGATCGCGAAATGGACTCATCGATGGGTTGTCAACGCGCGGCCATTACCCCCACGCAATGCAATTGCGATCTCAGCGTGATGAGAGGGTTCCCCGCCGTTTGCGATACCATCATGATGAATCGAATCATTTGACTGAATGGTCCAGGATCCAGGGAGGCAAGATGACACGTTCCCTTCGGCACAGCGGCTTTTGGCTCTTTCTAAGCGGCGTCCTGATGCTGAGTATCAGCAGTCCCACGTTGGCACGGGATGAATCCGCCGTGACACTTCGTTCTGCACGGGCAGTCAGGGACGCATTTGAAAAAACAACACCGGTGAGCAATGCGGCGGGCACCCTGAAAGTGCCTGCGATCGTCTCCGAGAAACTCTTCGCTCGTTTTTTTTCCATTTCAAAAAATCAGTATCCCAATGGCAATGATGCGGCATGGGTCAAACAGCACTTTGCCCTCGGGAGGGAGGGCATCGGTCGTTACTTCATCTTCGTCGCAGATCACACGCTCATTGAAAAAGCCCTGATTGCCGGTCAGTTCAATCCCGATCAAATCATGGCAGATGTTGGCTACGGGACAGGTGCTACCTGTTCGGCGAACCAGAACTATTGGCTGGTCGTGTTTCGACCAAAATCGCAGCCGGTATCAGCGGTATACCCCCACAATCTTCAGAAATGGTTTGATCATGTCTATGGGACAGCGCGATCTCCAAAAATCAGCCCATCGGTGGTTGCTGATCTCATGTCCAAGCGCTTTTCGGATCTGACCGAGTGTCCTCTCGATTCCACGACGGGCGCCTTCCGGTGGTCGGATCTCACTCAATGCGACCCCATCTTCACTTCGATCGCCAATGCACTGAATCAGAAGCAATGCGCCAATAAAGTCGCTCTCAGGTATTCCCCCACCAACCAGTGCCCAACCGATCGGGTCTTGCATGATCTCGGACCAAAGCCATCCGCTATTGAGCTTCGTGCCTGGCTTTTTGCCGTCAATAGCTTCTCCGAATACTTCACCGGCAATGGCTATTCAGGGGATTCCTACGATGCACCGGCCAATCGAGAGTACTGGGTCGATAACCAGTGGTTACGAAATCTTCCGGAGATCGAGCTACTGAAAGTGCATTGTCAATCAAAGGCTTATTCGAGCGATGGCATCATGCTTAAGAGGCAATCAACATCATGGCCAGAAAGACGACCAGCTAGTTTTGTTGAAGAATATGGACCGGAACCATGACAGAGGCCCAGAATTCACCGACTCTATCGTCATGGGCATGGGTCATTGACCGATCTCTCTAACGATCCACGCGCATGAGGAGTCGAGGCGTTGCTCTTTTAAGCCATACGCCATATCGGAAGAGTCCTTCTCATGCCGGCTTCAGGGGATCACTTACATCGGACGGGATCAATGGCGCATACCTGACGAGCACACTCACCCCAGATCTTCAATAGGCTAACGGGATTCGCAAAAGGGATTTTTTTTCAAGGCCCCGATACAAAGACAAAGGAAAGGAGGATCTCCTCAATCATGAATCCACGATTCTGGTTAGAAAATTGGCAGAAGGGCCATACCGGATTCCATTTGAACGACGTCAATCCCGTGCTGCTGCGACACTGGGAAGCACAGGGTCTCAAATCAGAATCATCTGTCCTGGTTCCGCTCTGCGGGAAATCGGTTGATCTTCCTTACCTGAGAGGCCTCGGCCATCAGGTGATCGGCCTTGAACTGAGTCCGATCGCGGTTCAGGCTTTTTGGAAGGCGCTGGATACAACCCCTGTGCGCCGCGACGAAAAAGGGCTGATCTTCTGGTCATCGGATGGAATTGAAATCATTGAAGGCGACTTTTTTGAAGTCAGCCCCCAAGAGGTCGGATCGCCCGGTGTGATCTACGATCGTGCCGCGCTCATCGCGATGCCACCTGAACTTCAACACCGCTATGCAAGGCACTTGATGACCTTAGCCCAGGGCGCTCCAATTTTCATGGTGACGCTGGATTACAACCCGAGCGAAATGGCGGGACCGCCCTTTCCCCTGAGCCACACTCGAATGCGTGAACTCTTTAAAGATCCGTATCAACCCTTGCTCATCGAAAGCCGGGAGAGCCTGAATGACAACCCAGGGCTTGCTTCCAGAGGCCTTACTGGACTCACCGAGTCTGTCTGGTTGCTGACTTCGAAGGTCGCTTGAGCGCAATTCAAAGGGGCATCCACCACCTTTGAAAATTTGCAAGAGGCGGGATTCTTCAATGCGGTGTGATTGGTTCCACCTTCAGCCGCAGTCCTGCAGCATGAAGGATTCGAAGCATCGTATCGAAACGGGGTTTCGTTTCTGGCTTCAGCGTCTTGTATAGGCTCTCCCTTCCAAGCCCGGTTTGCTCTGCGATAGCGGCCATCCCTTTTGCTTTGGCCACATAGCCCAAGGCTCTCTTGGCCTCTTCCATATCGCCATCATCGAGGACCTGTGTCAGGTATTCACAGATGGCATCATCGCTATCCAGAAACTCGGATAGATCAAACGTCGTGATCCCCTTGCTCATTGCTCATCTCCCTAGCGAGTTGTTTGGCCCTCTTTATGTCTCTTTCTTGCGAGGATTTATCGCCCCCTGCGAGAAGCAATATCACCAGTTCTCCGCGTCGCATGTGGTAATCGCGATAGCCGGGGCCTTTATCGATTTTCATCTCAGAGACTCCATCGCCTAGCGGCTTGATCTCTCCGAGGTTCCCATCAGCCACCCGATCAATTCTTCTTAGGATGGCAATACGCCCCGACAAGTCGCGGAGCGATGAAATCCAGTCTATAAAGGTTTCGGTCTGTTCGATCAGATAGCTCATGCGTGATTTGTATCCCACAGGATACCCTGAAGCATATAGGGCGTTACTGATGACCTAGGCCTTATGGGTCAACTAAGCCGCATCACCGACCTCGTGTTTAGCTCAATCTTGCTGAGGGCGGCGAAGTTTTTTGAGTCTCACGAAATAGACACCACTTCTGATGAGATTCACAAAACCCAAAAAATGAGACATTAACTGATTTGTTGCTAGTCGGTGAGACACAAGCATGAACG
>CAYLUS010000071.1:0-5859 GCA_964386975.1 uncultured Methylococcus sp. | reverse complement strand
CCCATGAAATCCAGTCTCACCACCCGTATTGCGCTTGCCATCCTCCTGATTCTGGCGACCGCCGTCGGACTCCGCATTTATCTGACGCAAGCGCCCCAGACCCCCCAGGTCTCGGCGTCTGCCCCCGAGCCCAAGCCTTCTCCTTCTGGCCTTCAGCCGCCTGAAACAGACAAACGGGCCGGTCTTGATGAGACCGACTTTGCCGCAATTGCCAATCAGGTCGGGCGGTCTGTGGTCAATATCAGCACCAAAATCTCCGCCCCTGAGCCCACTAAAGGGGCGGCTCCTTCCGAAGGAGAAGGACCGGAGCAGGGCGATCCCTTTGCGCCTTTCTTTGGCCCTCAGGAGGACCCCTCCGAGAACACGCCCCATGGCGGAACCGGATCCGGCTTCATTGTCAGTGAGGACGGCATCGTCCTCACCAATGCCCATGTGGTGGATGGAGCCACAGAGGTCCTGGTAAAACTGGAAGATCGACGGGAGTTTGTGGCCAAGGTGGTGGGCATCGACAAACTCAGCGACACGGCGGTCCTTCGAATCGATGCCAAGCAATTACCCGCGGTGCGGATCGGACGTCCTCAGGATGCCCGTGTGGGCGAATGGGTTCTCGCCATCGGATCGCCTTTCGGTTTTGAAAATACCGTCACTGCCGGGATCATCTCCGCCACTGCGCGATCCCTTCCAGAAGAAGGCTATGTGCCCTTCATTCAGACGGATGTCGCCGTGAATCCTGGCAATTCCGGGGGCCCTCTGATCAACACACAAGGCGAAGTGATCGGCATCAACTCCCAGATCTACAGCCAGTCCGGGGGCTACCAGGGCCTTTCCTTCGCGATTCCCATTGATGTGGCGCTGCGTGTAGAGAAGCAGTTGTTGGAGAAGGGCAAAGTGACCCGGGGCCGCCTCGGAGTGGCGGTTCAGGATCTCTCCCAGGGTCTGGCTGAATCCTTCGGTCTCAAGACCCCAGATGGTGCCCTGGTCGGCATGGTTCCGAAAGACGGTCCAGGTGATCGAGCCGGACTCAAGGCCGGCGATGTGATCCTGTCACTCAATGGCAAATCCGTTCGGGACTCACGAGAACTGCCACCCCGGGTCGCCGATCTTACCCCCGGAACCGAGGCGACCTTGGGTATCTGGCGCGATGGCAAAACCCTGGACATCAAAATAACGGTGGGTGAGCTTGAAGAGAAAAAACCGGCAGCAGAGCCGCATTCAGAGGCATCCGAGCCGCAGGGACGACTTGGCCTGGCGGTGCGTCCGTTGAGCCCTGAGGAGCAGAAAAAAGCCGGCGTTGAGGGAGGTCTTCTGGTCGAAAAAGTGCAGGGTCCTGCGGGTAAGGCGGGGATCCTTCCCAACGACATTGTGCTCGCCGTCAATGGTGAGAGGGTCTCGGACCCCAAGGCCCTGAAACATCTGGCTGAAAAGGCAGGTCACCATGTCGCGCTCCTGATTCAGCGAGGAGGTGACACGCTCTTTATCCCCCTGAAACTGAAGTAACCGCTGGGGCACAAGTCTGTGGAGTCTTGTGCCAGAACCCTGTGGATAGACCGTGCATGATTTCAAGGGACGGATCTTCGGGGGCTTTATCCACAGGCTATCCACGCGTTTGAGTGGCGTTCTACACGGGGTTTAAATTAGATAAATTATTGAATTTAAATAAAAAATAACCTTTATCAACGGATTCAGAACGAACTATAACAACAACCATCTTTCTTTATTCTCTTTATTTATTATTAAGAAGCGCATCCCTTGATTCACTCATCCGGTCTCCCTAAGATGAGATGAAGCACATTCAGGGTCCATTACCATGATCATCAGCGTTCTTAACCAGAAAGGCGGTGTCGGCAAAACCACGCTGTCGATCAATCTGGCATCGGCTCTGGCCCAAATGGGTAAAAGAACCCTTCTGATTGATGCAGATCCTCAGGGGAGTGCGCTGGACTGGCAGGCATCGAGGCAGGGTGACAGCCTGTTTCCGGTGGTGGGCATGGACAAGCCGACCCTCCATAAGGACGTGCCGCAGTTGGCCGCCCAACAAGAGATCGTGATCATCGACGGACCCCCGAGGGTCAATGAGCTGGCGCGTTCGGCCATCATGGCCAGTGATAAGGTCATCATTCCGGTTCAACCCTCCCCCTATGACATCTGGGCAGCGGATGAAATCGTGAAGCTCATTCAGGAAACGATGATCTACAAGCCGTCTCTGGCGAGTTTTTTTCTGATCAATCGTCTGGTGTCCAATACCGCGATTGGACGTGAGGTCACAGAAGCCCTCAAGGACTATCCCTTCCCGGTCTACACGACCCACATCAGTCAGCGGGTCGTCTTTGCAGAAAGTGCCGCCGCAGGGCTCTCAGTGACCGAATGGGCGCCGAAGAGTGCGGCAGCCTCCGAGATTCGCGCCTTGGCGGAGGAAGTCCTGGCCTGAATACTAGGTGAGGTCGGTGGCAGGACGAATGCTGGCCCAGTAAAAGTAGATGCCCCAGGCCATCATGTGGACGGTGATAATGCCCCACAAGATCCAGAGGTAGACCGACGCACGGGTCTTGTGACGAAAGTCATTCTGCGCGAAGAGCGCCCCAGGCCAGCCGCCCATCATTTCCAGAATATGGAAGTAGAGTTCCGGTACCCGCCACCGGCGCGTGGCGGCATGTGCCTTGTCCAAGCCATAGAGGAACATGGTCAGGATGCTGAGGATCCAGTAGGAGAAAAAGGGAATCGGGTTCTTAGCGAGGAACAGGAGATAGCCTGAGAGAACCAGAGGCGTCAGGATCAGAAGGTTGGTGAAGAAGGATCTGGGCCTCGGATTCAGGGCAAATTGCCCCTTCGGTGGCGGGGCCGGTTCAAGTGATGGGATCAGGGCAAATGAGGCACGTTTGCGACCGCTGCCCTCGGCCACACGAAAGTGAACCAGATCGCCGGATTCCGGTCGTCTGGACAAGCCTTTCTTGAAAGAACTGATGTGGACAAAAAAATCCTCATCGGTGCCCTCCGGTCGGATGAAGCCGAACCCCTTCTGGTCATTCCAAAGGACCAGGATCCCCTTTTTCATGGGGGTGATCGCGCGGTGTTTACTTCGATTGGGAGCGGACATTCAGGGCGTTGGGATGTGTCGATAAGAGGTCCCATTATCTCAGAAACCGGTCATCAGCCGAATCACCCGGTTTTGATGGCAATGAGCCCGGTGAAGTTGTACCAGCGGAAAAACGTCTCCACCACTCCAAACCCATTATTCAGGAGAAGTGCCCTGTTCTCCGTGTCCTGGTAGGGGATCAGGACATTTTCGAGCGCCTCGCGCTTTTGCGCGATTTCAAGATCGCTATAGCCGTTGCGGCGTTTGAAATCATAGTAATGCTGAATGAACAGGCGATTGAGCCCGGAGTCCTGGCCTAAGACCTTTTCGACCAAGATCAGGCACCCCTTGGGTCTTAAGCCCCGAGTCAGCGTGCGGATCAAGCGGTCCCGATGCAGCGGTCGCACGAATTGGAGTGTCAGATTCATGACGATGACCGAGGCATCTTCGATCTGAAGATCCTCTTCGAGGTTCTGACACACCAGCCGGTAGGGGGCACGGAGGGCGCTCTGGTCCATTTTGAGGCGGGCTTTATCCAGCATGTCCACGGAGGAATCGACCCCGATCAGGGTCACGGGCACCGCGATGGCCCGATCCATCGAGATCAGTGTCGTGCCGGTTGAGCAGCCCAAGTCATAGATCATCGAGCCAGCCTGGGCGAAATCCCGGGCCAGCTCACCGATCATTCGCTGGGTTTCCGAATAAAAAGGCACCGACCGATCCAGCATGTCGTCAAACACCCGGGCGGTCTCGGCGCCAAAGGTAAAGTCCTCGATCCGGGGCCGTGGGGCTTTGAAGTTTTCATCCCGATTCATGGGTTGTCCCCTGACCCCGCAATAATTCCGGTAGGGCCTTTAGCCGTGTGAAAGAAATAAATGAGTGCCATCACCCCAAGTCCCAGCCAGAGCGCCGAAAAGTAGCCGATCACGTGATCATAGGTGCTGATCCAGGCCGCAGCCTCTGATTTTGGATTCGGATAGGTCCAGGTCTTGGTCAGGCGAATGACGAACACCCATCCGGCATGAATGCCGATACAAAGGCCGAGGCCACCTCTGAAATGAAGGCGAACCAGGCCGAGGAAAAGGCCTGCCACAAACAGCGCCAGAAAGGCATCCATGGGCGCATGAACCAGATTGGCAAATCCATCCATGGCAATCCGGAAGGGGGCATCAAAGCCGAGATTCGCCGCGGGCGCCGACCACTGGCTGCCGATGAAATGCAGCGCTGCAAAGAAAAACGCACTGATGGCCAGGGCCTGAGGTCTTGTGAGCGTTTTCAGGAAAACGCCTAGCATGGCACCGCGAAAGGTGATTTCTTCCAGCAACGCAACTCCCAAGCCGATTCCCAGCGACTTGATCAGGAGGCTGACCAGCGGCAGGCCATGGGCAACCGAGGGCGGCACAAAGATACGAATCTGGGTCAGGGCCAGAAACACAGCATGGCCACCCAGAAGCGCCACACCGATCAGAAATCCCTTGGGGATGGCATTCAACGGTGGCCACGAAAGGCCAAGATCGCGTGGCTTCAGTGAGAGCCCCAGAGCCAGGGGATAAAACCCGATCAATAACACGCCCTGGCCAATGCGACTGACCAGAGACCGCAAGAAACTCACATCGCCGGTTCCCTCAAGGAGAAAGACAGGAAAGGCGATCAGGGCAGCAAGTAAGCCGGTGAGGACCAAGTAGACCACCGACCCTAAGGTCACTTTTAAAATGGCCGGCATCGTTGATCAGGTGGCGGTCTTGGGATCCTGGCTGTCCCGCCAGATGGAGATCAGGATCGCCATGACGGTCGGACCGAGAAAGAGGCCCAAGAGCCCTAAAGTCTCAACGCCTCCCAGGATGCCGAGCAAGGTCCAGATGAACGGCAGGCGTACCGCATCGCCGATCAGTTTAGGCTTCACATAATTGTCAGCGACAATGATGACGGCCAAGGCATAGAGTTTGAACAAAATGGCCATGACAATATGACCCTGAGCGAGCAGGACCAGCATGGCGCCTAAGGACATGATTTTGGCGGCAAACGGGATCAGGGCAATCAGACCGGTCACGATGCCCAGCAAGGCGGCGTGTTCAAAGCCGACGACTTCGTAACCAAAGCCCAGCAGAATTCCCTGTCCCAAGGCGACCAGAATGATGCCGTTGACGGTGGCTCGAACGGCCAGCAGGGCATGTTGCGCGTAACGGACCCCTTCATCACCAAAGGTTCGCTTGGAGAGGTCAAGAAATGCGCGGCCAACCGTTGGGCCATGAAGCAACACAAAAAACAAAACCAGCAGCGTGAACAGGACCGTAACGTAGCGATGTAACAGCATGGATGCCAGCTGACGGGTATACACCGGGAGCTGGCTGGAAAGCGCCTGATGAATCAGTTCCTTGACAGCATCGGACGTCCCCAGCCAATGGTTCCAGAGATCCATGGCTTGTTGTCCCACCACCGGCAGGGTTTCTAGCCATTCAGGTGGTGGCAGGCCTTCCTGATGGGCCTGCTGAAGCAATTGAATGATGGCCTGAATTTCCTTGATTACCTGCAGAAGGCCAAAGGTCACAGGCCCGAGGATCAGGACCGAGATCACGCCCGTCACGATCAGCGCCGGCAAGATGCCGCTTCGATGCGGCCTGGGGATGCGTGTGTTGACCCACTCCAGAAAGGGCCACAGGGTGATTCCAAGCACAACGGCCCAACTGATCGGGACCAGAAAGCCGTGCAAGATCCAAAGGCCCAGGAGAAGGAGGCAGCTGCCTGCCAGAAGACGCGCGCGGACTTGAGATTGGAGGGACATGATC
>CAYLUS010000070.1:0-6102 GCA_964386975.1 uncultured Methylococcus sp. | reverse complement strand
GACTCAGGCAGCAAGAGCTGCCTGAGCGCCGTAGGAATCCTCTTCCTTATAGGGACAGGAGGATGTCAATGAGCAGACTCAATCCAGCGGATCGCCCGTCGGATCCGCTCCAAGGACTTCTCCTGACCCAGGATTTCGAGGGTTAAATCGATTGGTGGTGATACAGAAGTGCCACAAACGGCTACCCTAAGGGGTTGAGCGACCGCCCCCATCTTGACCTCTAAAGCCCCCGCCGTCGCCTCAATCAGGTCGTGAATACTCTCCTTTACCCAAGGCCGGAGACTACCCAGAGTAGCCCCCAGTTGAGTCAAAATAGGGATCGCGTCCTGTCCCAGATTCTTCTTTGCAGCCTTTTCGTCATACGCTTCAAAGTCACGGTAAAAGAAGGCGCTTGCGTTGGCCATGTCGACCAGCGTCTTATTCCGCTCTCGCTGTGCCTTGACCACTTCGATGGGATCAGGGCCTTGAGTAGGATCAATCCCGATTTGCCCAAGGTGCCAGCACAAATGAGTTGCGACATGCTTCGGATCCGCATGCATAAGGTAATGATGATTCAGCCAGAGAAGCTTTTCCGTGTTGAAACTGGAGGGGGAATGATTGATCGCCGGAACATCGAAATATTCCACCATCTCATCAATTGAAAAGATCTCCTGATCGCCATGAGACCACCCCAAGCGAACCAGGTAATTAAGAAGTGCCTCGGGCAAAAAGCCATCATCCCGATATTGGAGAACGCTGACCGCCCCATGGCGCTTAGAGAGCCTGGCGCCATCGCTTCCAAGGATCATGGGGAGGTGACCATAGAGGGGCATTTCACCGCCAAGCGCCTTAAGAATGTTCATCTGACGGGGTGTATTGTTGACATGATCGTCGCCTCGAATCACATGTGTGATTTTCATATCAAGGTCGTCGACAACCACTGTGAAGTTATAGGTAGGTGAGCCATCCGAGCGGGCAATGATCAGGTCATCCAATTCGGCATTCCTGACGACGATCCGGCCTTTCACCAAGTCATCGATGACAACCTCTCCCTCATCGGGATTGAGGAATCTGACAACGGGTGACACCCCGGCTCTTGGCTCCTGCCTGTGGCGACAGCGGCCGTCATAGCGCGGCTTTTCCTTTCGTGCCATTTGCTCTTCGCGCATCTGATCCAGTTCTTCCTTAGAGCAATAGCAGTGATACGCCTTCCCTTCATCAAGGAGTTTTTGAATCAGTTCCTTATATCTATCGAAGCGATGCGTTTGATAGAAAGGGCCCTCGTCGTGATCTAAACCCAACCACGCCATACCCTCAAGAATGGCATTGACTGACTCGGGCGTTGAGCGCTCAAGATCGGTATCTTCGATGCGCAGTACGAAGGTCCCGCCATGCTTTCTTGCAAAAAGCCAGGAAAAAAGTGCCGTACGGGCGCCACCGACATGCAGGTATCCGGTTGGGCTTGGGGCAAAACGGGTACGAATGGTCATAACCTTCTATTTTTTGACAAAGTGCGCGAAAAGGGGCGCCATGAAAATGGCAGGAGACGAGGCGTCTAATCGCGATTCTAGCAAGAACCGGACTCAGGCAACCTTCTTGGAGGCCGGCGTAGCTCGGGTCTGGGACCATTGCCTCAGGTGCTTGATCTGCTCCTCCATCGTCCTTGAGAGCGGGACCATCCGAGCAGAGGTATACGTAATGTCCTTTTCATCAAACAAGCGCCCCTCCTGATGGGCGTGGATCCTGGCAGCCTTGACCGCCTGCTCGATTTCGGCACCGCTCCAATCCTTGGTCACGATTGACAATAGATTCATGTTGAACGTATCGGGATCGGCGCCATAGGCGCGAATGTGAATTCTGAAGATTGCCCTCCTTTCCTCATCCGATGGCAAATCCAGAAAAAACAGCTGATCAAAGCGGCCTTTGCGGATCACCTCGGCGGGGAGTTTTTCGATGCGGTTTGCGGTTGCAACCACAAACACCTCTGGGGGTTTTTCCTGCATCCACGTTAAAAATGTCGAGAAGATGCTACTGCTGCCCGTTCCACCCCCATGACTGTCATAGCCAAAACTGTTCTCCATCTCATCAATCCAGAGGACCAGTGGCGAGATGTTTTCGGCCGTTCGCAGCGCATGATCAAAGGCATATTCCGGTGAGCCATAGGCACCCGACATGACGAGATTCATATCGAGGCGAACCAAAGGGAGATTCCAGGCGCTCGCGATGACCTTTGATGCCAAGCTCTTCCCACACCCGCTGATTCCCATGAAGAGGATACCCGCGGGTGGGGGAATCCCCTCCTCATGCGACTGACGGCTGAAAAGGGATTTTCGACTTGAAACCCACTCCTTGAGATTTTCAAGACCACCTACCTGATCAATCTGAATGCTTTTCGAAATGAACTGAAGACATCCCTCCTTTTCCAGAGCCGCTGTTTTGTTGTCATAGATATCCGGCAAGACATCCTCGATGCCAAATCGCCGATCGTGCATCCAGCCCCGAACGAGATGGCCAACCTCCTCCAGCATCAAGCCTTTCATGGCACCAGCGCACTGGCGGTACCAACCCGCGTCCAATGGCTGACCCGAAGTCAGGCGTTCGAGGTGTAGGCGGAGTTCCTTCTCGCTGGGCATTCCCATGTCAACCAGCCAAAGCTGACCCTTGAGTTCCTCCGGGAGATGGAGCGCCGGATGGGAGAGAAAGACAAACCGATTCTGATGCTCAAGTTCATGATAAAGATCGCGAAGGGCGCGAACCAGAATCGGATCAGCCCCCAGCAGGGAGGGCAGGTCAGCCAACCAGAAAAAGGCATCTTTCTTGGCTGACTTGATGGCTTCAATGACCTTCAGGGGCTGGGCAGTGGCCGGATCACCATTAAGGCCACCTGACAGCGTCCACTTCTGGACGGGTCGTGTATCTCCGTAGTGTGCCTGTGACAACTGGTTCAATTGATCCCATATACGCCCTTCTTCCCGCCCCTTGAGATAGTGGATAGGGTAGTGATTGCGTAGTCCTTTCAAAAGTCGCGGGTTCAGAAGATCATTCATAGGTCGCGTCGATGGCATATTTGCTTTGCTGATTATAGTAACCTTGAATGGCCTTCACCCGGCGCTTTCTCGGCATGGATCCCACGACTCCCACCTCCCCCTTCGATATCGATCAGTTCCTCAAGACGCTCACCCAGCGTCCCGGTGTCTATCGCATGCTCGATGAGAAAGGAGAAGTGATCTATGTCGGCAAGGCTAAAAATCTCAAAAAGAGAGTCAGCAGTTACTTCTCAGGACGAGAAACCTCACCAAAACAACAAGCCATGGTGAGTCGCATTCACACAATAGATGTGAGGGTTACCCACACAGAGGCTGAAGCACTGCTTCTTGAAAGCCAGCTGATTAAACAGCATAGGCCGCGGTACAACATTACCCTTCGGGATGACAAGAGTTATCCGGCCATATATGTGTCCACCCAAAAGACGTTCCCGCAGCTCGCCTTCCATCGGGGCACGAGGCAGCGCGAAGGGCGCTATTTCGGGCCTTACCCCAGCGCAAGTGCGGTTCGCGAAAGCCTCAAGCTCCTGAAGAAGGTTTTTCCGGTTCGACAATGCCGGGATTCATTTTTTGCTCAGCGCTCAAGACCTTGCCTCGAGTATCAGATTAAACGCTGCTCAGGACCCTGTGTCGGTTTGGTCTCTGAGGCGGACTATGCGGCCGATGTCAGCGACACACTCATGTTCCTCGAGGGAGACGGAAACCGACTCATCGACCAACTCGCTATCCGGATGGAAAAGGCTGCATCCACATTGGATTTTGAAAAAGCAGCGCGGTATCGGGACCAGATTGCCACCTTGAGGACAGTGCTACAGAAGCAGGCCGTTCATGGCGAACAGGGAGATTTGGATCTCATCGCCTGTGCGCTCCGCGGCGCCTCGAGCTGTATCCAACTGGTTTTCATCCGTGGAGGCCAGCAGATCGGGGATCGCACCTACTTCCCCAGCATGCATCAAGAGCATGACAAAGGGCAGATTCTCTCAGCGTTCATCACCCAGTTCTATTTGGGAAAAGCGATTCCACGGGAAATTCTTCTGAGCGATGACATGGAGGAGCGCGAACTGATCGAGACCACTCTGGAAAAAGAGGCAGGTCATCCAGTTCGAATTGCATCGAAGCTACGCGGAGAGAGAGCCCGGAGAATGGAACTGGCTAAAACCAATGCTGAGATTGCCCTCTCCACGCATCTGGCTCAGCGACAAACGTTAGATGCGCGTTTCAAAGCGCTGGGTGAGGTCCTCGGCTGCCCGAGTACGCCTGCCAGGATCGAATGCTTCGATATCAGCCACACACAAGGAAAAAAAACAGTAGCCTCCTGTGTTGTCTTCAACCAATCAGGCCCCGTCAAAGCGTCCTACCGGCGATTCAATATCGAGGGCATTGAGCCTGGCGATGACTACGCCGCATTGGCTCAAGCCGTCGGCCGACGTTACAACAGAGTCAAAAAGGGCGAGTACATCTGCCCGGATCTGCTCCTGATTGATGGCGGCAAAGGCCAGCTGAGTGCTGTTATGAAGGCGCTGGCGTCGCTTGAAATGTCCGACGTTCGTGTTTTCGGGGTTTCCAAGGGACCAGATCGAAAAGCCGGTATGGAGCACATTGTGCCCTCTGGCAATCAACCCCCTTTCATGCTTCCCCCGAATTCAGCCGCGCTCCTGCTGATTCAACAAATTCGGGACGAAGCCCATCGCTTCGCTATTACAGGCCACCGCCAAAGAAGATCCAAGGCGCAAACGGAATCAAAGCTTGATGGGATTGAAGGATTGGGACCCAAGCGCCGTCAGCAGTTGTTGCGGCAATTTGGCGGCATTCGGGAAATTAGCCGGGCATCGGTAGATACATTAGCCTCCGTCAATGGTATAAGCATAGAGATGGCACAACGGATCTATCAGACTTTTCATCAACAAGACGCTTGAGCGATGGAACTGAACCTACCAACCTACCTGACATTGCTAAGAATCGTCCTGATTCCGATTCTGGTTGCGTTGTTCTACGTGCCTTGGCCCAACGCCCACATTGCCTGTGCAGCAGTTTTTGCTCTTGCCGGCGTGACTGACTGGTTGGACGGCTACCTTGCCCGCAAGATGGGGCTTGCAACACGCTTTGGCGCTTTTCTGGATCCAGTTGCAGACAAGCTGATGGTTGCCGTGACGCTGGTTCTGATCGTGCAGGCAGACCCAAGCCCGACGGTCGCCATAGCCTCGGCCATCATCATCGGCCGTGAAATCACTATCGCATCTCTTCGTGAGTGGATGGCAGAAATCGGCGAACGCAAGAAAGTGGCCGTCTCATCGCTCGGCAAGTGGAAAACAATGCTGCAAATGCTCTCGATCACCCTCTTGTTGCTCAGCATGGATATCTGGCGAGACGATCTGAAAAGTGCCGGACAAATGCTTCTCATGGTCGCTGCAGCCCTTACCCTCTGGTCGATGATTGTGTACCTTCGTGCAGCCAAGCCTGCGTTCTCCAAGGGACAAGCTCCCGTCTGAACGAAATACCAGAGGGACGAGGCAAATCAGGGCCTCTTTTTGTTGATGGCCTGGTTGACAAAATCGAGCTTCACTTCTAAGATGGATGGCTCAAGTCGATGCGGGAATAGCTCAGTTGGTAGAGCACAACCTTGCCAAGGTTGGGGTCGCGAGTTCGAGTCTCGTTTCCCGCTCCAAGTCCTAAAACCCTGTCCCTTCATTTTTTGATCATCCCTTGATCATCCGGGGTTTTGCACGGGCGCTGTTACCCTTATGGCGCGTTAGCAAAGCGGTTATGCAGTGGATTGCAAATCCATCTAGGGCGGTTCGACTCCGCCACGCGCCTCCATTAAATCAAGCACTTAGCGAATAATTCAACCGCGAATTGCGTTTGAAAATTGCCTTAAAATAGCTAAAAATCGCCCCTTGGGCAGTTAAGCTGCCCGTTAAACGGATCGTTTTGTCCACCTAAAGGAGCGTAAGCATCCGGTCCTACCATCTGTTCTTTGGTTGAGTGTCGAGCCATTCTACCTTCCAGCATCTAACCTTGGGAGTGAGGATGAACAAACTACTTAAGCGGCGTCATGTTGATGCCTGGATGCAGAGCGATC
>CAYLUS010000069.1:0-6541 GCA_964386975.1 uncultured Methylococcus sp. | reverse complement strand
CACGCGCCGCGGTCGAGATCAAGGTGCAGTTGGAGCAAATCCGCGAACAGATCCAGAATATCGAGTAGTCTGGCACGGTTTTGAAAGTCGGATGCGACCTAAACGGAGACTTGATCTCCTCTTTAGCCCCATGAATGCGCCGCACTTTTCGATATCCCGGTGGGACTTCAAAATTAAGAGTGTCTGTGCCCTGATGTTATGCCAATTTTGCAGCGCCTTCAGCCCCTTTAAAGCTCAAGTACTTCAGGAGGTGACAATGAAAAGAAGTAGGTTCCTCACGTTGTTGGTCTTTAGTCTTTCCCCGTTACTTAGTGCGCCATCGCATGCGGATCGGATCTGTGCGCCGCTGACGTATTACACCAAGAACATTCAACGATCATTTACGCCCGTAGGCCCCCCAGGTCCTGTCGGTGACACGGTGTATGCCAATGGCGAGATCTTCCAGTCGGCTTCCAGTTCGGCTTTAAGTCTGGGTGTATTTGATCTGAGCGCGTTTGCGACCTCCGCAGATGGAACCAGCGAGCGTCGTCAGGTGTTCATTGAAATGTCCTTCAATGAGGCTTTCAGGAAAAAAGCCCCACAACTGAGACATCGCTGCGGATTCAACGCCTTACCGAGAGCCACGCTACTAGCTCCGAATGACGCCCTCAATATGATGGGGGTTGAGACTTACCCGCCAGATGGCGCAATCCTGACAAGTCCCATTTATTTTGGAATTACCTCAGGGACGGGTCTTTTCATGGGCGCGAGAGGAACCGTGAAGATTTCATACAATCCGAGCACCCAGATTTTCACCTACACGATTTCACTGTTATCGCAGTGACCGTGGACAGCGAAAAAACTGCGATCTTCCGGGTGAAGCCGGACAGGGAGACCGGGGCGCGACTTGTCGTGGATCGACCAATCGCCAGCGCTATTTTTATTCATATTCTCGCAATGGAAGAAATCCCATCTTGATGCCTCTGCTGGCGGCGAGCCTCATTCCGGCACAGAGTCTTGCCGCGTGCAAGGCCACGCAGATCCAGGGGCTCTATGGCCTCATCACGCAGGCCATTGGACCTGAAGGTGTTGATACCACCACGTTGAGCCTGTTTGAGTTGAAGCCGGACCTAACCGTTCAGGAGACCTATTTCGTCAATACGCCTTACCGCGCCATCGTCAATGCCAGTGCGACTGGAACGTATTCGCTCGGGAGTGATTGTGACTTTTCGCTAGAGGTGCGTGACAGTGATGGCAGTCCTTGGGGTCTGACCGGTCAGTTCAACCCGAAAACCCGCGAACTGGCGGTCATTCAGACCATCCCCAACAAGGACTCGGTTGCCATGGGCACCATGCACCCGGTGGACTTTAAGCACTGTGGTCCCGCGACCTTCAAGGGTCGTTATGCCTTTCTTTCGGGGGGACGTGTACCCGCGAGCAGTAAACCGTTGCCGCGGGTACCCGAAGCGCGCATTGGCTGGTTCACTGCCAATCGCCGCGCGCTCTATCAACCCTTGGAGTGGGTCAATTTCAATGGTGACGTGACCCAATCCGAACCAACTGTCATCCCCTCCAAGACCTTAAGATCCTGTCTCATGGATATTTCCGATGGTGGATTTGCGGGCGTTGTCATCGAGAGAGGCCAGCGCGCGCTTTACATGGATCTCGCGCCGGGATCGACCCGGACCGGTCTGATGGCCAAGGTGCGTAATTAAGGAATTGACGACATGATGATAAGAACTCAATGGACGATGGTCATCGTCCTTTTCGCGCTGATCGCCCCGCATGCGCAGGCCGCCGGTTGTCTTGCGATCAAGTCTCCCATCGGCGCTTATGGCATAAGCCTCAAGGGTCATCTGGTCGATGGTCGCCCCTATGGCGCGGTTGGCCGGGTCACGCTGCAGAAAAAGCGCTTCAGCACGAATCTCACCACCTCGGTCGGCGGTGTCATCAGCCAGAATCCGTTCGAGGGGACGGTCAGCCTGAAAAACTGTGAGTTGACGCTTGAAGGAAGCGATTCTACCCAGGGCTTTCAGCTCAAGGGCCAGATCGTCGCGCGGGGCGATGCCATCTTTGTCACCGAAATCCAGAGCGCGCAACCCATGGTGGTCGATGGGGTCATGATGCCCGTGGGACTCTCCAAGTGCACCAATCACTCCCTGAAAGGCACGTACACTTTTGGCTCTCAGGGCTATGAGTCGGGTCCTCTGGCGGCAGTGCCGGCCTGGATTCCGACCGGCATTGTGGGTGTTGGGCGTTTCAATGGCGCCGGCTGCACTTCCTTTGCCCAGACTGAAAAGCAAGCCTCCCGCATCACCCGAAGTGCGGCCAGTCTCCAGTACACCGTGGCCAGTGACTGTTCGGTTACCTTCACCCAGCAAGGGGTGCCGAGCTTCTATGGGGTACTGGTCAGTGGCGGTGATCGCTTGCCCTATCTCCAGCTGAGCAGCGGTTCGGTTCGAACCGGGGAGATGAGTCGATCCGGTTCCAACGCGAAAGCCATGGGCTGTCCGTGAGCGCATGACGCTGTGCTTGTCCTATCGCATGGGCGTTATCGCAAGAGACTTGGCATGCCTGTCTCACGGGCACTAAACTGCCTCAACCTCTTTCCTGATGTCTTTTCCTGACTATGATATTTGAAGATGATCCGCTACCCCGGAGGGGTCTGGTTCGCGCCAAGGGCGCCGAGGTCCAGAGCCCGGCACACAAGGCCTTCACACGCCTGATTCAGCAGGTGGAAAAGCGACGCGAACGCCTGGGGCAGTGGGACATTGTGATACCGCGTTATCGCCAGCAATACGGTCGCGACCTGATGCCGCTGATCGAAAAGAGCCGGGAGCTGGACCTTGAATGGCTTTTTGCTCTGGATGCGGCGTTGATGTCGTTAAGCCTTACGCAGACCGAACGTCGAAAGCTGTCCCGCCAGATCATCGATTTTTCCTTTGATCTGCTGGAGCTTGGCTGTGACGATCCCGAGGTCAAGCGGATCTACAACGACTATACCGATTCGGATTACGATGAGGAGACCTCAGAGGAACTGGGGATCATGAAGGCGCTCTTCGAGGAAAACCTGGGGCTTGATCTGGGTGATGTCGATGAACTTCGAAATGGCGATGATTTGATGCACCGACTCCGAGAGGAGATGCGCGCCAAGGAGGAAGCGCGTGCCGAGGCGAAAGCGCGCAAGAAAAAAACCAAGAAGCAGCAGGCCAAGGAGGATCTGAAACTCGCGGAGGAAAAACTGCAGGTTCAGTCCTTGAGAGAGATCTTTCGAAAACTCGCAAGTGCCCTGCATCCCGATCGCGAACAGGATCCCAAAGAGCGGGAGCGCAAGACGCAGCTCATGCAAAAAGCCAATGAGGCCTATGAACGGGGCGCGCTTCTCGAGTTACTCGAGCTGCAACTGGAAGTCGACCGGCTACATGTTCTTGATCCATCGAGCCTCAGTAGTGATCGTATTCAACAGTACACGCAGTTGCTCAAGGGGCAGGTGAAGGAGTTGGATGCTGAGCTTCTGCGGATTGAACATGGCATGATTTACGAGTTCGGTTTGTCGAACCATGGCAAACTCGACCCATTGCATGTGCTGGACTGGTTGAAACAGGACATTCATTTCACCCAGCTTGAAGTCAGGAAGATGGAAGTCCGTCTCGAGGAGGCGCAGGATCCAAAGAAACTCAAAGCATGGCTTAAAACCATCAAGGCGTCGCGGCGGCGCGAAACGGATCATTACGATTTCAATCCATTCTTTTGATGATGCAAGTTCCCACGCATGATCGATCTCAGGCGTGGCTCAGGCCACTTCGGTTTCCAAACCTGTCATGATGCGCATCTTGATGCATAAAACCCCTTGAATCAGCCAGCCCGAATGACCCCGTCACTCGCACCGGCGACCCAGGATACTCTCACCGGCAATCGATGGCTCAGGCAAGCTGAAATCGAATGCATGCTGGCCTCACTCTTGTGAAATCACCATGATAGAACCCTTCATTGAGCCGCAATCCGCTATGCCGTCGGACCGCAAATTCGGTCTGTTCATGGGGATTATTCTGGCCCTTTTTGCAGGATGGTCCTTCTATCGGCAGGACATGGACGTTGCGGTCTATGCTGGCGCTGCCGCTGGGGTCCTTGTACTCACAGGCCTCGTTTTTCCGAAGATTCTCCACCCGCTCAATCGGTCATGGTATGGATTGGGCCTGTTGATGGGAAAAATCGTCAACCCGGTCGTCATGGGCGTGCTCTTCTTTGTGATCATCACGCCGGTGGCCTTGGTCACCCGGGCGTTTGGCCGGGATCCGCTTCGCATTCGAAAGGCCGACGGGGCAGAGACCTTCTGGGTCAACAAAGAGTCCCCCACCGATGTGGCCGAGTCATTCAAAAATCAGTTTTAAGGAACCGCTGTGGCATTTATTCGTGAGTTTTTGAAGTTTTTAAGCGTCAGAAAGAAGTTATGGTTGATTCCGATCATGACTGTGCTGCTGGTCATCGGTGGCTTGCTCTTGCTGGCCCAAGGGTCGGTTGTTGCGCCTTTCATCTATACCCTGTTCTAAAACCGCATCATGCACATACTTGGGATATCGGCGCTCTACCACGATTCAGCTGCCTGTCTGATCCGGGATGGCGAGATTGTCGCCGCCGCCCAGGAGGAGCGCTTCACGCGCAAGCGGCATGATGCCGACTTCCCGGTCCATGCCATCCATTTCTGCCTGAAGCAGGCCGGCATCTCGGCAGCTGATGTGGATCATGTGGTCTTCTATGACAAGCCGTTTTTGAAGTTTGAACGCCTGTTCGAGACCTATCTGGCCTATGCGCCGCGGGGCTTCAAGAGCTTTGCCACCGCCTTGCCGGTCTGGCTCAAGAGCAAGCTGTTTCAAAAATCGCTGATCATCAAGGCCTTGCAAGGCGCACTTGGCGATGCGGTGGACTGGGAGTCCCGGCTGCTGTTCTCTGAGCACCATCAAAGCCACGCCGCCAGTGCCTTTTTTCCAAGTCCCTTTGAGCGTGCCGTGGTCCTGACCATGGACGGGGTCGGGGAGTGGACGACCACCTCCATGGCGGTGGGTCACGGGCATCAACTGTCGATCCTCAAGGAGATCCATTTTCCGCACTCGTTGGGCCTTTTGTATTCGGCCATCACCTATTACACAGGCTTCAAGGTCAACAGTGGGGAATACAAGGTCATGGGTCTTGCGCCCTATGGCAATCCCATTTATGCCGACATCATCCGGACGCATCTTCTCAAGATGCGGGACGATGGCTCCTTCCGGCTGAATATGGCCTATTTTGACTACTGCACGGGTCTCACCATGACCAACCGGCGGTTTCATGATCTCTTTGGTGGCCCCCCCCGGCAGCCGGAAAGCGAGATCACCCAACGGGAAATGGATCTTGCGGCCTCCATCCAATGCGTCATCGAAGAGGCCGTCATCAACCTTGCAAGGGCGGCGGCCAAGCTGACCGGTGAAAGGAACCTCTGTCTTGCCGGTGGAGTTGCCCTTAACTGCGTTGCCAATGGCAAGCTGCTCAAGGCAGGGATTTTCGATCAGATCTGGATCCAGCCAGCGGCGGGTGATGCGGGCGGCGCGCTTGGGGCTGCGCTTGCCGTTTATCACCAGATGCTGGATCAGCCCCGGCACATCCAGTCCTCCAACGATGCCATGAAAGGCAGCTACCTCGGCCCTGAATTCACGGCCTCGGAAATAGAGGCGGAACTTCGCGCCTGTGGTGCCGTATTCGAGTCCTATTCGGAAACTGCAGCGATCGAGGAGACTGCCAAGGCGCTTGCCGATGGCAAGGCGGTTGGCTGGATGAATGGGCGTATGGAATTTGGCCCAAGGGCCCTTGGGGCGCGAAGCATCCTTGGGGATCCGCGTTCGCCATCGATGCAGCGGATCCTGAACCTCAAGGTGAAATACCGGGAGTCGTTCCGGCCGTTTGCCCCCAGCGTGCTTCGGGAGGACGTTGCCGAGTGGTTTGAGCTCGACACCGACAGCCCCTACATGCTGCTGGTGGCTGATGTGCTTGAATCGCGCCGCAAGCCGATGAGAGAATCGGAGCAGGCGCTGTTTGGGATCGACAAACTGAATGTCCCCAAATCCGAGATTCCGGCAGTCACGCATGTTGATTACTCGGCAAGGATTCAGACGGTGCATGCCGAAACCAATCCCCGCTACCACCAGTTACTGACCCGCTTCAAGGCCATCACGGGCTGCCCGATCCTGGTCAACACCTCCTTCAACGTCCGTGGTGAGCCGATCGTGCGCTCGCCAACGGATGCGTTTCGTTGTTTCATGGGGACTGAGCTTGATCTTCTGGTGATCGGCGACACCCTGCTTCGAAAAGAGGCGCAGTCGAGCGAGGCGCGGGCCGACTACACCCACCAGTACGCGCTGGATTGATGTCGCATCCCAGCCCCAAGGAGGAAGGCGCTCCCTCGCGTTTTGCCATGATCGTCGGCTATGGGGTGTTCCTCTGGGTGCTTTTTGAAGTCGCCGCGCGTCTGATCATTCCGATCGTCCATGGCATTTCCGATGCCCCGATTCGCCTCTCGCCGCGGGATCAG
>CAYLUS010000068.1:0-6584 GCA_964386975.1 uncultured Methylococcus sp. | reverse complement strand
TGGCCCGGGCAGTCAACGTGGGCATAGTGACGGCTCGGTGACTCGTATTCAACGTGCGCCGTTGCAATCGTGATACCGCGTGCACGCTCTTCCGGCGCCGCGTCAATCTGATCGTACGCCTTGAACGCACCACCAAAACGCTCTGCACCTACCTTCGTCAGCGCCGCCGTCAGGGTCGTCTTGCCGTGGTCAACGTGACCAATCGTACCGACGTTGACGTGCGGTTTATTACGCGTGAATTTTTCTTTAGACACGACCCTATACCTCGCTAAAAAAAACCAAATTTGCTAACCGACCGATGCTTTTCTAATCACCGCATCGGCAACATTGGATGGAGCTTCCTGATACTTCTTGAACTCCATCGAGTACGTGGCACGCCCCTGACTCTGGGACCGCAACGACGTCGAGTAACCAAACATTTCGGCCAGAGGCACCTCGGCCTTCAAAACCTTAACCCCGGCATTGTCTTCCATGCCAAGAATGACGCCCCTGCGCCGGTTCAGATCACCCACCACATCACCCATGTAGTCCTCAGGCGTCTCAACCTCGACACTCATGATCGGCTCCAGAAGCACTGGGTCCGCCTTCCGGCAACCCTCCTTGAAGCACATCGAGCCCGCGATTTTGAATGCCATTTCGCTGGAATCGACATCATGATATGACCCGTCAAACAGCGTCACCTTGACATCGACCACGGGGTAGCCGGCAAGTATACCATTCTGTAACTGTTCTTGCACACCTTTGTCGACAGCGGGAATGTATTCCTTGGGAACGACTCCCCCGACAATGCCGTTTACAAATTCATAATTCGAATCATTGGACGGCTCGATCCGCAACCAGACGTGCCCATACTGGCCTCGCCCTCCGGTCTGTCGAACATATTTTCCTTCCTGCTCAACCGACTTCTTAATGGTTTCACGGTAAGCGACCTGCGGTGCACCGACATTCGCTTCGACCTTGAATTCCCGCTTCATTCGATCCACGATAATTTCAAGGTGCAGTTCACCCATCCCGGAAATAATGGTCTGACCAGACTCTTCGTCCGTGTGCACCCGAAACGAAGGATCCTCTTGCGCGAGCCTCTGCAAGGCAATTCCCATCTTCTCCTGATCGCTTTTGGTCCTCGGCTCGACTGCGACCGAAATCACCGGATCCGGAAATTCCATGCGCTCGAGAACGACGGGCCGGTCAATCGATGAGAGAGTCGTCCCGGTCACAATATCGCGAAGGCCGACGCACGCGGCAATATCCCCGGCCCGGATCTCCTTGATCTCTTCCCTTGCATTGGCATGCATTTGCAACAGCCGGCCAATCCTCTCCTTGTTTCCGGTCTGCGAGTTGTTGACACTGTCACCGGATGCAAGCACCCCGGAATAAACCCTTACGAAGGTCAGAGTGCCAACGAAGGGATCCGTCATGATCTTGAATGCAAGCGCAGCGAACGGCTCTGCATCGTCAGACCGACGTTCAACGGGTTCCCCGCTATTCGCGTCGGAACCCTTGATTGCCGGCACATCAATCGGGGACGGAAGATAATCGATTACGGCATCCAGCATGGCCTGGACGCCCTTGTTCTTGAAGGCCGAGCCACAGAGCATGGGCACGATCTCTAGAGAGATCGTCCGCTGCCTCAGTCCTTGCCGAATGTCTTCCTCTTCGAGATCGCCGGACTCGAGGTATCGATTCATCAACTCTTCGCTGGATTCTGCAGCCGCCTCGACCATCCTTTCGCGCCAGGTTATCGCCGACTCCTTTAGCGCATCTGGAATTTCGGCATAATCAAAGCTTGCACCGTGATCGGCCTCACTCCAGACAATCGACTTCATCTTGACGAGATCGATCACCCCCTTGAAGCCTTCCTCTGCGCCGATCGGTATTTGAATCGGTACGGGGTTAGCCTTTAATCGGGTCCGCATCTGCTCGTACACCTTGGCGAAATCCGCCCCCGAGCGATCCATCTTATTAACAAAGGCGATGCGAGGAACGCCGTATTTGGTGGCCTGACGCCAAACGGTTTCTGACTGGGGCTGGACGCCACCCACCGCACAATAGAGCATGCAGGCACCGTCCAGAACCCGCATGGAGCGCTCAACTTCAATTGTGAAGTCGACGTGACCCGGGGTATCGATAATATTGATGCGATGCTCAGGATAGTTCATCGCCATGCCGCGCCAGTAGGTCGTCGTAGCAGCAGAGGTAATGGTAATCCCTCGCTCCTGCTCCTGCTCCATCCAGTCCATGGTCGCAGCACCATCATGGACTTCACCGATCTTGTGGTTGATCCCCGTGTAGTAGAGTACGCGCTCGGTTGTCGTGGTCTTGCCCGCATCAATGTGGGCTGAGATCCCGATATTCCGGTACCGCTCTATGGGGGTCGTGCGCGCCACTGGTGCTGCCTATGAATCAATGTCTTTGCAGTCCGTTACCAGCGGTAATGAGAGAATGCCTTGTTCGCTTCGGCCATGCGGTGCGTATCTTCCCGCTTCTTTACAGCCGATCCACGGTTCTCATGTGCATCGTAGAGTTCGCCTGCAAGACGCGCGACCATTCCCTTTTCGCTGCGTTTGCGCGCTGCATCGATCAACCAGCGCATGGCAAGTGCCACACGACGACCTGGACGCACTTCGACGGGAACCTGATAAGTTGCACCGCCAACTCGACGTGACTTCACCTCAACAAATGGCTGGACATTGTCCAGTGCCCGCTGAAGCACATCGAGTGAATCCGCGGCATTGCCAATTTTGCCCTGGATCTGATCCAAAGCCCCATAGACAACCCGCTCGGCGACTGATTTTTTGCCGCTCAGCATCAGCATGTTCACAAACCGCGCCAGCGTCTCGCTTCCGAAACGGGGATCGGGTACAAGCTCTCTTTTTTGGGAAACTCTTCTTCTAGACATGGGTATTTCCGAATCCTAATTAACTCTTTGGACGCTTCGCACCGTACTTGGAGCGCGCTTGACGACGCTTTGCGACACCCGCCGTATCGAGACTACCGCGAACCACGTGGTATCGAACACCCGGCAAGTCCTTCACACGGCCGCCACGAATCAGGACGACGCTATGCTCTTGCAGGTTGTGACCCTCACCGCCGATATAGCTACTTACCTCGGCACCATTTGTCAGCCTGACACGGGCTACTTTTCGAAGCGCCGAATTTGGCTTCTTCGGTGTCGTGGTGTAGACGCGGGTGCATACACCGCGGCGCTGGGGACAGCTCTCGAGCGCAGGAACGTTACTCTTTTCCTTCTTGCGGACCCGGGGCTTCCTTACCAACTGATTGATCGTGGTCATTACCAAACTCCAAAGGCGTTAATGTTCAAGCCTAGCCGGACGACAGGTCCGGCACCGCCGAAGCGGGTACAGGGGGGCAGAGAACCCCACAGTAAAGCCGACCAATTTAAGGGATATGGGCGGGAGTGTCAACAGAATGGTCCGCAGCACCAAATAAAAAAGGCCCGCGACGCAGGCCTTCTCTGTATTTGGCTCCCCCGGACGGGCTCGAACCGCCGACCCAGTGATTAACAGTCACTTGCTCTACCGACTGAGCTACAGGGGAAAAGACGTTTCATCCTTCATTATTTCCCGTTTTATCAGGAAGAATGGCGCGCCCGGAGAGATTCGAACTCCCGACCACCTAGTTCGTAGCCAGGTACTCTATCCAACTGAGCTACGGGCGCATAGATGAATGGAGAATTATGATCGTAGCGGGCAAATCTGTCAAGATTCACGCCACTGGATCATGCATAATGTTTAAGCGGGTCTGACCACGAACCCCATACCTCATCTTCCTTATTAGCGAAAAACCAGCCTATGCGCGGGCGCCCTCCCCTTTTCCAATTCATCAAGACAGCCGAACAACTCGACGTCTTTTTTGAAGCATCTGGCCGGGTCGAAATCTTAAGTCTCGACACCGAGTTTTCGCGTGATCGGACCTACTATCCAACGCTATGCCTTTTACAGATCGCCACACATCAAGGCATCGCGCTTATTGACGCACTCGCCATACCCTCCCATTCTCGAATCACTGAGGCACTGACAGCAAACCATCCCACCAAGATTCTGCATGCAGGGCGTCAGGACATTGAAGTACTTCATCTTAACTGCGGAGTACTACCACAGAATATAAAAGACACCCAAATTGCTGCCGCACTTTGCGGTTACGGGGATCAGATCGGTTATGCCAGGCTGGTGTTTGAGGTTTTAGGCGTTGAACTTGAGAAAGCGCACACGCGAACGGATTGGACGCAACGCCCCTTGAGGCCTGAGCAGCTTATTTATGCCGCTGAAGATGTGGCTTTTTTGGGGGCAATTCATGAAATACTGCATGAAAGGCTTGAGACCTTGGACCGACTTGCCTGGCTAGAGGAGGAATGTGACGCCCTCCTTCAGCCGCAGCTTTACACGTGTGAACCTCTGGGCCTCTGGCGCAAAATCAGTATGGCTTATGATCTTGACGGCGAGTCACTCTACCGACTGAAACACCTCGTAGCCTGGCGCGAAACTGCCGCACAGGGCTTGAACTTGCCTCGCAACTGGATTGCAAGAGACGAATGGCTTTGCCGTCTGGCATCAAGCCCAAACGCCCCGCTTAATGCCATAGAAGAAAACCCATCGATTCCCTCACAACAGCGCTCAGGGGTCACTCAATCCTTGAGAGACACCCTAATACAACTGGCAGAGAATCCAGGGGCAGAAACGCCACCTCCAGAGTGGGCTTATCGTCCAGATGATCGTCGCAAGCTACTCTTAAAGAAACTCTCCGGCATCGTCCGGGCAGAAAGTGAGAAGCTGGCCATTCCTGCGAGTCTTTTGGCTTCTAAAAAAGACCTTGAAATCCTGATCGATCAGCCCACGAAAAGTCGCCTGTCAGGCGGATGGCGGGCAGACCTCTTCGGCGCCAATCTCCTAAATGCAATCGATCTCTAACGTTCCTCAGCGCGAACCGGATTTGCGATAAAGCTGCCAAACGCCCGAGTACCATTGGCTGCGCCTACCGTACGAGTTACACGCAATGCCGCGATGTCAATTTCACTGACCGTATTATCCAGCCAGTTTGCCACCCAGGCATGACGACCATCTGGATGACTTGCAATTCCTTCAGGATAATCACCGACCGGGATTGTCCCGATTACTGCAAGTGCATCTCCATCAATGATAGAGACCGTACTGTCGTACTGATTGGTCACCAGCACCCGCCGCCCCTGATCAAGCGCTGCCAATGCATAGGGCCGCTCTCCAACTCGAATTCGTCGGATTTCCTGCAGGGAATCCATATCCAGAACTGACACGTCATTGCCTTCTACATTCGCCGCGTAGAGCCTACGCCGGGTTTCATCCAGCAAGAGACCAAAAGGGTGTTTGCCGACCCCGCCGGTTCGCTCAGTGGTCAGGGTCAACGCGCTGATCTTTGAAACGGTATTGTCTTCTCTTTCCGCCACAAAGACAGCTGACGCGTCTGAATTCACGATCACGCCTGAGGGGTAGTGCCCGACCGGGATGCGCTTGAGAATCGTGCGATCATCCAGGTTGATCACGGATACAAAGTGCCCATAAAAATCGGCCACATAGGCCCGATCTCCCTTCGGAGAGATGGCAACTCCCAGAGGACCATCACCTACCGACAAACGAGAATGGACCTCATTCTGGCCCCCATCAATGATCGTAAGCTCATGATTTCCAGGGTTGGTGACAACAATCCGATCCCCCGCGCCATTCACTGCAACGCCGGCAGGGTCCTTGCCCACCCCGATAACCTTAACGACCTCGGCCTTCTCCGTATCGATAACGGTAACGTTGTCCGCCTTCTGGTTGGTGACATAGGCCAGCGGTGCAGCCCAGCAGGAAACGGTACCCCCCAAAAAAGCAAAGGCGAAGGTTTGCACCATCGCCTTTGACTGGCCCCTGAATGTTTGGCTCACTTCTTCTCAGCCGCGGCCTTCAAATTTGCCAGCGATTGGCTAACCACCTTTTCAACCGCAGCGGAGGCCGCGGCCTCATTCTGTCCATCCGGCGGGTTGTTATTCAGGAACCAGCGATAAAAAGCAGTATCCCATTCAACTTTGCTTCCTGAACCACTGGCTTCGACGGTGATTTTGGCAGAATAATTATTGACGGGAAAAACCGCTGGATCCGTAGGATCAATAATTTTGTACTGAATGACCTTCTTTTCGTTATCTACGTTCTTCAGCTCTTCTTTGAGCGTACCACCTGGAACTTTAAGTTCACGGGTTGCGCCCTTTTCATTGCCGCCCTGCGCAGTTGAGCTTTCTACACCAGCAACCCATTTTTCAGCATGGGCAAAATCGCCGACCAGGGCCCAAACGGCATCAGGAGCTGCATTGATCTCAATCGAACCGCTATGTTTTTCGCGGGTTGGCCCATGCGCCAGCGCAAGACCTGAAACCAGAAGGCCACCCAAAGCGACCATAGACAGCATCTTCTTCATTCACCACTCCTGATAAAGGATTGTACAAATTCCAAATTATAAGACATCTGACCCTCATCCGTCACAACCAGAGCCTGGAAGCCCACGGCGAATCAGTTCTAAGCCGCAAGGGACGCCTCCCGCTTGTGGGTGTTCTT
>CAYLUS010000067.1:4785-6742 GCA_964386975.1 uncultured Methylococcus sp. | reverse complement strand
CGTCCGGTGGGTTTTCCCTTGAAGCTCATTCAGTCAGGACGCATGACCGATGACCGCGTGGTGCTCATTGGCAATGCGATGCATCAGATTCATCCTGTTGCAGGTCAGGGTTTCAATCTCGGGCTTCGGGACGCCGCCGTACTGGCCGAATGGCTGATCACACAGCGTCGTTTGGGCTTGGATCTGGGTGATCCGGAATTCCTTGCCCGCTATGGAGAGGCGAGACGCCGGGACCTCAGCCGCGTCATTCGCTTTACCGATAGTCTGGTCGGGATTTTTTCCAATGATTTTCCGCCAATGGCGCTGGCGCGGAACCTGGCGCTTTTCGCGCTGGAACGTTGGCCTTTTGCCAAACGACTCCTGGCGCGGAATGCCATGGGTTATGGTGCGTGAAATGGGTGCGAACCAATCGGGTTTTTGTTTGTCACAGTATCTCAAGCCGTCAATGTTCCGGTAGGGAATACGCTTGAAGACTCCATTTCAACCATCCGTTACGTCATCAGGTTCTCGTTATGAAAGTTATCTTCTGGGTTATGGGATTTTTGGCCGTGGTGTATTTCATGTCCGCCTTCACCCACAACTCTCACGGAATTGATGGCTCCAACCAGCGGGCTGCAGCCAACTCGGTCAAAAAGCTAAAGCGCTACATGACCACTCAACAGCAACATATCTTTGAGACTTCCTATGGAGTCCTGGGTGCGATCAAGTCCAAGGAAGGTCCCGACGCTTTCCTGCCTTTCGTAGACGGCAAGACCCCGGATGAAATCAACGAACTGGCACGGGAAGAAGTCAGCAAGCGCATTGCCGCGGGTGATCCGGATCTGGTGAAGTACGGCAGCTGGGAAAATCTGGTCGGCCTTGGTAATGAAGGCAATACAAGTGGATCTGGTAACGCTGCCGGACAGCCCTTGAGAGACTCGACAAGACCGTCTCGAGGTGCAGCTGAGACTCCCGCCGCCCCTGTACAACCGGCGGTTGCCGCCCCTGCTGCCAAAGCCAAGCCTTAGGTTTTAAGTCTTAACGCCTCGCGATAGACCTTGTCCTTCTGACCCCCTGCAATCTCGAGGGTTAGGGTGACAGCGGTCTTCACACTGTGGTCCTTCAGAAGGATCTGAAGGACCCTTAACTGCTCATCCGTGACGTCCGCCTGGGCATCCGGGGTGAATCCCTCGATCAGGACAACAAACTCCCCTCGCTGCATCCCTTCCTGGGTTCGGACCCGATTGGGTGCCTCCGAGGCCGATGTTTCGAGGATGGTCTCAAAGCGCTTGGTCAGTTCCCGGGCAATCACCACCCGCCGTGACGTTTCAAAGACCTCCGCAACGTCGTCCAGGCACTCGCTGATGCGGTGCGAGGACTCATAGAAAATCAGCGTTCTTGGGTCCTTGAGGAGCGCCTGGAAAAAAGCGGTTCTCGCGGCTTTTTTACGCGGCGGAAAACCCTCGAATGCGAATCGGTGACTGGGAAGACCGGAAGCCGAGAGGGCGGCCACCAGCGCGCAGGGTCCGGGTACCGGCCGCACCGGAATGCCTTCGGCGCGCGCCAGCCTGACCAGCGGATAGCCTGGATCATTGATCAAGGGGGTACCGGCATCCGAGACCAGTGCCATGGTCTCGCCCCGCTTTAGCCGTTCAACCAGGCGTCCGGCGCGCTCGTCCTCGTTATGCTCGTGCAGGGACACCAGCGGGCGATCGATGCCATAGTGATCCATCAAAGGACGGCTGTGCCTTGAGTCCTCACAGGCAATGAAATCGACCCCTTTGAGGATTTCAACGGCACGCAGGCTCAGGTCTCCAAGATTGCCGATGGGCGTTGCGACTAGGTATAGTTGGCTTTTTTCCGGCGCCCTTTCTGGGGGTCCGGTTCGGTTATTTCGGGGAGACGGTTCCATGCGGGCGTTTCGATCACTGGTCATGCTGTGCCTTTTGAGCGGTTTGCTGGCATGTCAGGGTCGTGT
>CAYLUS010000067.1:3612-4685 GCA_964386975.1 uncultured Methylococcus sp. | reverse complement strand
CTCTTGGTCGCGCGCCTTGATCTCAATGAAGGTGCTGCCGCGCGGGCCTTGAAGACCCTCATTCAGGTCAACGAACAAAGGCTATCGGAACCCGACCTGAAAAACTACCTCGTTCTCAGAGCATCCGCGCTGAACCAGCTGGGCGATATGGTGGAGAGTGCCCGCGAAAGAGTCCGCCTGGGTGCGCTGCTCTCAAAGCCGGAAGAAAAGGTTCGAAACCAGGATGCGCTTTTTGAAACGCTTGGGCATCTGGATTCTCTGGCGCTGCAACCCAAGGCCCCGCCACCGGATGAACTGAGTGGCTGGATGGAGCTCGTCCTGATCTTCAAGACCGCCCAAGCACAGGACCTGAACCCTCAGCTGGCCGCTTGGTCGATGCGTTATCCAGGACACCCGGCCCAGGGCGCCTGGATTCGCCGACACCTCAAAAAAACACCGAATTCCAGACCTGCCCAACCGCCCACGCCTGCGCCCACGTCCGGTGCTGCCGGCATCGGCGTCCTGCTTCCATTCTCGGGTCCCTACGCCTCAGCGGCTGAATCCATCAAGCGGGGCATGCTCCGTGCCCACGCCGTGGACAGCCGTCCTGACCGCCCTGAACTGCGCTTTGCCGACACCACACAAGGCCCGCTTCAGGAGACCATTACCCAGCTGGTCCGTGCGGGGGCCACCGCCCTTGTCGGTCCACTGGTCAAGGAGGATGTGGCGCGACTGTCTCAGCAAAACGCCCCTCCCGTGGCGGTGCTCGCGCTCAATCAAACCGACAAGGACACCGCGGGTATTTATCAATTCAGCCTTTCGCCGGAAGAAGAAATCGAGCAGCTGGTCGCCAAGGCGCTGTCCGAGGGCCTTTCTGAGGCGCTGGTGCTGGCACCTGACACGGCGTTTGGGCAAAGAACCGCACAGCACTTTCAAAACGTGTGGCAGAACCACGGTGGCCGACTGGTCCCGTCCGCCTTCTACCCCATCCACAGTCCGGCGCTCGAGACGCTCTACCAGACACTTCCTGCGCTCTCCAGCCACGGCTTCATTTTTCTGATCGCCGACCCGGATGACGCCAGAACGCTGGTTCC
>CAYLUS010000067.1:0-3512 GCA_964386975.1 uncultured Methylococcus sp. | reverse complement strand
GAGGCGGCTCAGCGCATGTCCCATTGTCTGTTGAACGATGGCAAAATTCTGACCTGCGGCAACGGCGGCTCCTGCTCCGAAGCCATGCATCTGTCCTCCGAGTTGCTCAATCGATTCGACCGCGACCGTCCGGGTCTCCCGGCCATTGCCCTTCCGACGGATGTCGCCACGGTCACGTCCATCGCCAACGACTATCACTACGACGATGTGTTCGCCAAACCCATTCGGGCCCTCGGGCACGCCCAGGATCTGCTGGTGATGTATTCCACCAGCGGCAACTCCCCAAACCTCCTCAAGGCCCTCAAGGCCGCTCATGACCGTGACATGCGCATCATCGCCCTGACCGGGCGTGACGGGGGTACCGTCGCCGCCCTCTTGGGCGATGGTGATCTTGAGCTTCGCATTCCCTCGACCTCGACCGCCCGCATTCAGGAGGCACATCTTTTGCTAACGCACTGCTTTTGCGATCTGATTGACCTTCAGCTGTTCGGGGAATAAACCATGGCCCTTAAAGACGCCGTACTTGACGCGCTCAAAGCCATCTTTACCGAGGAGCGGGTCCTTTCAGAACCCTCGGACTGCTGGGTCTATGGTTACGACAACAGCAAGCGCCAGGTGCTTCCAGAGGCCGTGGTGTTTCCATTGGCACATGTGGAAGTGGAGGCGCTGCTTGCGCTTTGCAACCGGGAGGGACTGCCACTGACCGCCAGGGGACGGGGCACCGGCACCACGGGGGCCACGGTTCCTTTGAAGCAGGGGATCGTGGCCTCGTTTGAGCGCATGGACCGGATTCTGGAGTTTTCCAAGGACAACCGTTACATCGTGGTTGAACCGGGTATTACCAACCAGGCGCTCCAGGATTTCCTCAAACCGCATGGCTTTTTCTGGCCACCTGACCCCACCAGTGCCGCTTTCTGCAGTGTTGGCGGCAACCTTGCCTACAATTCGGCAGGCCCGCGCGCAGTCAAATACGGAACACCCAGAGACAATACCCTGGGGCTGCGTCTGGTCACCGGGGGTGGCGAAACGCTCCGGGTTGGTACATTCACCACCAAAGGGGTGGTCGGATATGACCTCACCCGCCTTTTAGTCGGCTCCGAGGGTACCCTCGGGCTGATCACCGAGGCGACGCTGAAGCTGACGCCTCTGCCTGAAGTCAAGCGCACCCTGCGCGCCATTTACCGGGATGTCGCATCGGCCGCCGAGGCGATTGCCCGCATCATGGCCCAGCCGGCGATCCCTTGTGCACTCGAATTTATTGATGGCAATGCCATCGACATGGTGTCGCGCTATTCCACCGTGGCCTTGCCCAAGGAGGCCGGTGCGCTGCTCATGGTCGAGGTGGATGGTTTTGAGGCCGCAATGGGGGTTCAGATCGAAAGCATTCAAAGGGCAGCAACCAATCCGGGGCTGATCGATTTCGAAGTCGCCCGCACCCAGGAAGAGGTCGATGCGCTCTGGCAAACCCGAAAAGCCCTCTCACCCACACTTCGTAAAGTGGCACCCAAGAAAATCAATGAGGATGTCGTGGTTCCCGTGACCGAACTCCCCAAACTGATTGAAGGGATCGATGCGCTCTCTGCGCGATATGCGCTCCCGATCGTCAATTTCGGTCATGCCGGCAACGGCAACATTCATGTCAACCTGATGTACAACCCCTCGAACCCGGGCGAGACGGAACGGGCGCATGACTGCCTGGATGGACTTTTCTCGCTGGTTCTCAGTCTCAAGGGGACGCTCTCCGGTGAACACGGCGTGGGCATCGAGAAACGCGATTATGTCGACCGTGAACTGGATGCCGCATCGATTCGCCTGATGAAAGGCATCCGTTCGGAGTTTGATCCCAAGGGGATCTTGAACTGGGGCAAAGCACTCCCGCTTTAGGGCACCGGCAGCAAAGCCATGGCTCTCAAAGGGGCCCCGCTGCCCCCTTCGATTTTCATGGGTAAGCCGATGAAGGTCAGCCGCTCGGCCTTCAGTCCCACCAAGCCCTTGAGGTTCTCGAAAATGGGGACCCCCGCGGCTGCAAAAATCTGGTGGCTTTCAAAGTGATTGGACTGGCCAAAGTCGATGCTTGCCGTATCGATTCCGACTGCACGGATCTGTCGCTCCCTAACCAGCCAGTCGGCGGCCTGTGGCGAGAGACCCGGGAAATGGAGCTTGGCGATACCCGCGGATCCGCGTTCGGCCGTACCAAGATAGGTCGCGGCATCCGGCCAGAAACGGTCGTAGCCGGTCGCGATCAGGACGATCTGATCGGTTCCGATCGGCCCATGCTTGGCCTCAAATAGCTGTAAATCCGCCACTTTCACCTCATAGTCGCCTTGCTTGAGCGCCTGCTCCGAGACATCCACAATGACAGCCGCCCCAGTGGTCCTTGAAACGGGTAATTGGTCCACCGTCAGGCCACCGGCTTTGAAGTGGACGGGTGCATCCATGTGCGTCCCGCCATGCTCGGCTGCGGTGAAATTATTAGCGGCGTAGTGATAGCCCTTGTCCGTGGTCCCATCAAACACCTTTTCCAATCGAAAATGGTCGGCATTGGGCCAGTAAAGCGTCTTTGATGAAAATTCATGCGTGAGGTCTACAGGGGTTCCGGGCAGACCTTGACGCTGCGCCGTATCGCACCCCATCAGCGGCAATAAACAGATAAGCATCATGATTTTTTTACGCATCTCGATCTCCCTTAGCGTCTGTCATTACCACTGGTGCTGATTTTGAGGGGTCAGGGCGATCTCCCGGAGCAACTGGCTGGGGCCCCGATAGACCACGGCGCCTTGGTAAAGGCCTTGTTCCCACCGTTCCACCTGCCATTCCTCTGGGTCCCCGTCTCGGGCGGGGATGGCCATCAGCCGACCACTGTGTTTATCCATGGAAACGGATTTGAGACCGCCTTGCAAGCCAAGACCGGTGGCTTTGAGAAACGCTTCCTTGAGCGTCCAGCTGCGAAGGAAAGCCCGCGGCTGGTGCGCTTCATCCAACTGGTCCCATGCACGGAACTCCTCGTCATTGAGGACGGCACGGGCCAATCGCCTCAGGTCTTTGCGGGTTTTCAATCGTTCGACATCAACCCCGAGGAATGGCACCTCGCCAAACGCGATCAGAGACATTCCCGGCGTATGGGAGACATTGAAGCTCAGCGGGCATTCCTTGAGTGCCGGCTTGCCATGGATGCCGTATTCAAAGACAAACGTCCCTGGATCACAGCCGAGGGCGTTGCCAAGCGACAGGCGAAGCAAGGCCCGGGTGAGGATGAACGAGGTGCGCGCGGGCGTTGACCGCATGGCCGCCGCGCGGGTCCGTTCGACCTCCGACAGCCTTGAGAAACAGTCGGAGATATCCGCCCGCCAGGCATCATGCGGGGCGGTGATCAAAACGATTTCAGCCATCAATGGGTTCAGATTTACCAAGAATAAGACCAGAATAGGCAAGCTGGCGTCATTCATCCACCCTAAATGATCATGTCCCTCCAATCTCAAGTCCGCGCGCGTCTTCTGGCAGGCAGCTGCCTC
>CAYLUS010000066.1:0-7320 GCA_964386975.1 uncultured Methylococcus sp. | reverse complement strand
GGCCAAAGGCAATCTGGCCGAAGTGTGAATCACAGGCCCAAGCGCGTCTCTTGGCAAAAAAATAGACCCAGCGCCGTTTTTTTTCTAGAATTGTCGGCTTATTTTTTGTAGGGCAGTCCCATGACTGCCTTTTTGTTTTTAAGGGAATGATTCAATGACAGGACCGGTGATGCCCACCTACGCCCGGATGCCCGTTGCCTTCGAGCGCGGCGAGGGGCCATGGCTCTGGAGCACGGATGGCAAGCGCTATCTGGATGCCATCTCCGGGATTGCCGTCTGCAATTTGGGCCACGCGCATCCTGCGATTGCCAGGGCGCTTTGCGACCAGGCCTCCCAACTGATCCATACCTCCAATCTTTACGGCATCGCGAATCAATCCAAGCTGGCTGAGGCCCTTTGCGCCATCAGCGGCCTTGAGAATGCCTTTTTCTGCAATTCCGGGGCAGAGGCCAATGAGGCGGCCCTCAAACTGGCTCGACTGTGGGGACACCATCAGGGGATTCAGCGACCCAAAGTGATTGTCATGGAGAACAGCTTTCATGGCCGAACGCTGTTTACTCTGAGTGCGACTGGCAACAGTAAAGTTCAGGCCGGATTTGAGCCGCTTGTCGATACCTTTGTGCGGGTACCTTATGACAACATCGAGGCCGTCTCCGCTCTGGATGATCCTGAAATCGTTGCCATCCTGGTCGAACCTGTTCAGGGCGAAGGTGGGGTTCGCATTCCTCAAAACGACTATCTCAAGCATCTGCGTGAACTGTGCGACCAGCGGGGCTGGCTGTTGATGCTGGATGAGGTTCAAAGCGGCATGGCACGGACCGGCCGTTGGTTTGCCTTTCAGCACAGCGACATCAAACCCGACGTCATGACTCTCGCCAAAGGGCTGGGAAATGGCGTTCCGATTGGCGCCTGCCTTGCCACCGGCCCTGCAGCCCGCGTGCTGACGCAAGGCAAGCATGGGTCCACCTTTGGCGGAAATCCCCTGTCCTCAAGAGCGGCGCTGGCGGTGATCGAGACCATGACCCGTGAACAATCCGCTGAGCGGGCTGCAAGCCTTGGGCAATGGCTAGTTGATGCATTCAGAGACGCCCTCAAGAACACCCCTTCTGTGCGCGAGATCAGAGGCAAGGGCCTCATGATCGGAATCGAACTGAATAGGCCGTGCCAGGCTCTTACCGCACGGGCCTTCGATCGGGGCTTATTGATCAATGTCACTGCTGACACGGTCATCCGGCTCCTGCCTCCGCTGATCCTGAGCGAGGAGGAAGCACGGTATCTGGTGGACACCCTGACCCCTCTCATCCATGAATTCACGTCTGATTGAGCGTTAACAATGACTCTTCGACACCTGGTAGACCTCTCTGACCTCAGTGCATCTGAGATTCGGGGACTGATTGATCGCGCCATTGAGCTCAAGGCCATGAAAACGCCTTTTGAGCCACTCAAGAACAAGGTATTGGGGATGTTGTTCGAGAAATCCTCGACACGAACCCGGATCTCATTCGAGGCGGGCATGACCCAACTGGGCGGCGCGGCGATTTTTCTCTCGCCAAGGGACACCCAACTCGGGCGCGGGGAGCCGATTGAAGACTCGGCCCGTGTCATTTCCCGCATGGTGGACTGCATCATGCTGAGGACCCACTCGCACCGGACCGTCGAAATTTTTGCTGAATTTTCAAAGGTACCCATCATCAATGGGCTCACCGACCGAAGCCACCCCTGCCAATTGCTGGCGGACCTTCAAACCTATTTCGAGAACCGTGGCGACATCGAAGGGCGAACCGTCGCCTGGATTGGCGATGGCAATAACATGTGTCACTCGTACATCGAAGCAGCCGGCTTGCTGAATTTCAACCTCAAGATTGCGTGTCCAAGGGGTTACGATCCGGATGAGGTCTTCTTGAACCGCGCACCAAACGGCCGCGTAGAGGTCATGCGTGATCCTTCAAAGGCGGTCCAAGGGGCCGATCTGGTCGTCACGGACGTCTGGGCGAGCATGGGTCAGGAAGGCGAGCAGGCGGAACGCATACTGGCTTTTGAGGGATTTGAGGTCGATGCAGCGCTGATGCAGCGCGCGGCACCCGATGCCCTGTTCATGCACTGCCTGCCCGCACACCGTGGCGAGGAAGTCAGTGCCGAGGTCCTTGAAGGGTCACAAAGCGTCGTCTGGGATGAAGCGGAAAACCGACTGCACGCGCAGAAGGCTTTGCTCGAATTCTTACTGGTTGCCGACAGCCCCGTTCGCTGCCGTCACTGAAGTTTCTGATCGGGCAAGAGACTTCGAATCAACGCACGCTCCTCCAGCAACTCTCTTTCACTGGCCTTCAGCCGGTCCTGACTGAAGGCGTCAAGTGCCAGTCCCTGAACGATTCTGGCGACCCCTTGAGTGACCTCGACGGGAAAGGAAAAGATGATGCCCGGGGTGATCCCATAGCTGCCATCGCTCAGGATCGCCATGCTGGTCCAAGACCCCGGCGGGGTTCCAAATACCCAGTCGCGCATGTGGTCCAAAGCGGCGTTGGCGCCGGACCCCGCACTGGAGCGGCCGCGCACGCGGATCACCTCTGCGCCGCGATTGCCGACAGAGGGAATGAAGCCGCTTTCAAACCAATCCCGCCCAACCACATCCAGTGCCGGCCGATCCCCGACTCGCGCATGCCGAAGATCGGGGTACTGCGAGGTCGAATGATTGCCCCAGACTGTCACCCGGCTGACGGCTTCGACACCCACCCCGGCGCGAGTAGCCAGCATGCTGACCGCCCGATTATGGTCCAAACGGCTCATGGCCGCGAACTGACACGAATCCAGCCCTGGGGCATTGCTCAAGGCGATCAAGGTATTCGTGTTGACGGGATTGCCGACCACCAGGACCTTGACCCCGGCATCAGCAACCGCATTCAGTGCGGCCCCCTGATGGGAAAAGATATCCGCATTCATTTCAAGCAAATCACGGCGCTCCATCCCGGGGCCTCTGGGTGTGGCCCCGACCAGAAAAACCAGCTTGGCGCCGTCGAAAGCAGCCTCCGGATCCGCGTGACAACTCAGCCCTGCGAGCAACGGGGATGCACAATCGACCAATTCCATGGCCACACCCTCGAGGTGTGGCAGTGCCTCCGGAGTTTCCAGCAACCTCAGATCGATCGGTTGATCAGGCCCGAGAAGATCGCCCCGGATCAAACGAAACAATAGGGAGTAACTAATCTGTCCGGCGGCCCCGGACACGGCGATGGCAACCGGCGTCCGGCCCACGTTCAGCGTTGACATGACGGAAATGGCCTCAAACCTGCTCAGTCGACAGAATACCCCTTGTCACGGATGGCCATTTTGAGTTGTGATTCAGAGACTTTTCCTTCCTGAACGTCTGCCTGGACCTCACCTCGCTCAAGACTGACCGAGACATCCGCCACACCCTCAAGATTCAGGAGTGCCGCCTTGATAGCGCCGACGCAGCCCCCGCACTTCATCCCACCTACTTTCAGCGTCACCTGACTCATGATTTGATTTCCTCAGCGTTGGTTAGCTATTCAACGTTTCTGCGCCCAGAAAACGGAAAGGGTTTTTCATTCGTGTTGTAAGTCAGGTAAAGCCAGATCCGGTAGACATAATCTGCGACCACCTGACCCACTTTCTGCGCCGACACATTGGGCTCTGAGCCAATCAGGTGGAGGAACAGCTGCACCAGAAGCACCCCCCAGAGAATGAAGCGAACCCCTCCAAGAATCAACAGGTAGACGGCAATATAGACAAAACGCAGGAAAAAATTACCCGGATCGATCTCTTCGGGTTCAAAACGATTCGTGTTCACAGCATGCTCCATCCAGATATCATCAGCCACGAGCTGGCTCCCGGCTTTCACCAAGACCACTCATCCGGCGATGAAGGATAACCCAATCGGTCAAACACTGCTAAATGACAGAGGTCGGATTCAGGCCATTGAACGGTTTCTGCCAGATCACGTGAGCGAAGCACTGTTTCCCCGGGTGCTTGAGGAAATGCAATGGCATCAAGGGGAACTGCGGCTGTTTGGACGAAGAATCAGCACGCCCCGCTTACTGGCATTTCAAGGGGAAATGGGTGTGGTCTATCGTTACAGCGGGATTCGTCATGAGGCATCGTCCTGGACCCCATCGGTCAGCCGGATTAAAGTGCTTGTAGAAACGCAACTGGGTCTTAAATTCAACGCCGTCCTTGGAAATCTTTACCGAAATGGCCATGACTCGCTCGGCTGGCATTGTGACGACGAAAAAGAACTCGGGCCTGACCCCTCCATTGCCATTGTCAGCCTTGGTGCAACCCGCCATCTGGAATTCAGGACGGCGGTCCGGCAGCCGCCTTTACGGGTGGAGATGAAAAACGGCAGCCTGATCCTCCTGGAGGGCCCCATTCAGGCCCATTGGAAACACCGGGTACCAAAGGCGAACTTGCTCGACGCCCCTCGCACCAGCTTGAGCTTCAGGACTCTAGGAACGGGGCCATGACGAACATTCTCCCGTTCAAACGACCCAAAGCCTCAGAAAAGCACAGCGGCAAAACCCTCTGCCGCCATGGATTTCATAAATGGGCCGCTTCGAAAGAGACGCGATTTGACGTCAAGCAGGGCAAGTTAGTCACCCTCTTGCGTTGCACACGCTGCAAGGCTGAAAAGCTCTCTTTAACCTGAGATTCGCGCCAGAAAAGGGGCTAATGCGGTTCTCGTGAAGGTGTCGAGGCACCATCCCTCCGCCTCAAGCACCTCATAGCGGTCCGAACGAATCAGATAAGCCTCGGCAAACCCCTTTTCACCCAACGCATGCATGACGATCAAAGACTGCCTGACGTAGAAGTCATCCTCAAATGCATCAAGTCGCCGCCACTCCTCCCGTTCAAGGTTCGCATAAAGCATGCCCTGAACAGCCCCACCGGGCCATGCAATTAGGCCCGGATAGCTGCGGCCCTTCAAGGCGAAGCGGGCAAATCCAGAAGCCGTCACAGGAAGACCCACGCGGGCTACCCCGGTAACGGCCTCATAGACCTCCGGTAAGATCAGTGACCCGTAAGCAAACAGGGAAAGGCGAGAGCCGCAGGTCTTCATGACGGATCAGTGCGTTCCTTTGAGCAGCTTGGCAAGATGTCGAAGCGCCTGCCCCCGGTGACTCAGACGATTCTTGAAGCCCATCGGCAATTCTGCCGCACTCATGCCCAGCGCAGGAATCCAGAACAAAGGGTCATACCCGAAACCGAAACCCCCTTGTGGCGCCTCGAGCAAGAGCCCCTCCCAGACACCCTCGGCAACCAGCGGGTGCGGGTCCCGGTGCGATTGCACGTAGACCATCACGCAACGAAATCGGCCGTGCCGGGCGGATAAAGGGATTCCCGCAAGCGACTTAAGTAATTTAAGGTTATTTTCCAGATCCGTGGCTTTTGGACCTGCATAACGCGCCGAATAGACTCCGGGCGCGCCCTCAAGGGCATCAACCTCTAAGCCAGAATCATCGGCGATGGCAGCAAGCCCGGTATGGGCCGCCGCAAATCGGGCCTTGATCAGGGCATTTTCACGAAACGTCGTGCCGGTCTCCTCCGCTTCACCTACGCCAAATGCGATTTGGGGTGTCGCTTCCATATCATGAGGGGCTAATATAGCGGCTATCTCGGCAATCTTGCCGAGATTATTGCTGGCAATGAGAACTTTTTTCATAGAAGTCAGCCTTAGGTCTGGGGTCCTGCGCCGATGATTCGATCACGGTCGGCACGCAAGCAGGTTGTCAGGCATCTATTCATAAGCATAAACGTACGAGGAGACAATCGATGAGCAAAATTTTGACCGAGGTACTCAAGGCCAACGAAGGCTATGTGTCTAGCTTCACGAAGGGTGATCTGGCGCTGCCTCCTGCTCGCGGATTTGCCATTTTGACCTGCATGGACGCACGTCTTGATCCCGCAAAGTATGCTGGACTCTCAGAGGGTGATGCGCATGTCACTCGCAATGCGGGCGGACGCGCCAGCGATGACGCCATTCGGTCTCTGGTCATCTCTCACAAGCTGCTGGGTACGCAGGAATTCTTCGTGATCCATCATACGGATTGCGGCATGCAACTGTTTGATAACGACATCATGTCTGACCTTCTTGGCAAGAGTCTGGATACTGCCAAGGTCGATGCCTCAGGCTGGCACGATGTGGGCAAGGGGCCGGGCTCCTCGGATGGCAAGTACATTAACTGGCTGACCTTCAAGAACAATGAACTGAGTGTCCTTGAGGACGTCAACCGGATTAGGAACCATTCACTGGTGCCCAATTACATTCCGATCTATGGCTTTATCTATGATGTCAAAACCGGAAAGCTGGTTGAAGTACCTGATGCGATGAAAGCCGGACGTCCTGTCTGAGTGTGGATTTCGGTTGGCTGTCGACCGTATAAGACAGCCAACCGACCGCAATTTAAATTGCGGCCTCAATGGCCAGCCGCTGAATGTCCAAAAGTTCGCCAATCCCCTTTGCCGCCAGGTCCAGCATGGCGTTCAATTCCTCCCGGCGAAAGGCATGTCCCTCAGCCGTTCCCTGAATCTCAATGAATGACCCGGCATCATTCATGATCACATTCATATCGGTTTCAGCCTCACAGTCCTCTTTGTAATCAAGATCAAGTACGGGCTGTCCTGCGCAGATGCCAACCGATACCGATGCAATCTGACCGTGAATCGGATTGCGCTTGAGCTTGCGGGTCTTCATGATCTGGGCGATCGCCAGTCTCAATGCGACATAACCGCCGGTAATCGAGGCTGTCCGGGTGCCTCCATCCGCCTGAATCACATCACAGTCAATGGTGATGGTGCGCTCTCCGAGCGCCTCGAGATCCAGTGCCGCCCGGAGGGAGCGACCAATCAAACGCTGTATCTCCATGGTTCTTCCTGTTTGCTTGCCCCGCGCCGCTTCACGCTGAGAACGCTCATGCGTGGCACGCGGCAACATGCCATACTCTGCCGTAATCCAGCCCGATCCCTTGCCCTTCAGGAACGGGGGGACCCGTTCGTCTACACTGGCCGTGCAGATTACCCGGGTTGCGCCAAATTCAACCAGCACAGAGCCTTCGGCATGTGAGGTGAAATGGGGCGTCAATACGATTTGACGCAGTTGGTCATTTTGCCGGCCACTTGGTCTCATAGTCATCTCTTAATTTAGAACGCAATTCAGTATAACGGCTGCTCAGGAAGACCCCGGCGAAGGATTACAAGAAGAACCCATCGCTGGCCGCCTGGACATTACCTAATCGTGACAAAATCTGGGAGAATGCCGCGGGTGAGCATCCGATCCACCCACCATTTCAAATATCTCCCCTGCTTCTT
>CAYLUS010000065.1:0-7377 GCA_964386975.1 uncultured Methylococcus sp. | reverse complement strand
GCGTAATCGGAAATCTTCTGATTCAGCTTGGATTCCAGCGCCTCATAGCCTTCACGGTCAATCACGCTGGTGTACTGCGCTTTTTTGAGTGCCAGGTCGCTGATACCATCGACCACAATGTTGATGATCCGCCACTGACCATTAAACTGACCGACAAAATATTCAAATTTGATGGGCGTCTCTTTGGGGGCAGTCAAGTTGTAGCGCAGAAGGATGCGGCCGTTCTTGGCATCCTGGCTACTGTCAAAGACGAAGGATTCGCCGCCATATTCCTTGAACTGCGCACTGTAGGTCGCCACGCTCAATTCAGTGAGCTTGGCCTTGAACGCCTGTTGCTGGGTTTCGCTCAATTTTTTCCAGTGCGCCCCAAGGGCAATTACCGAGACCGCGTCAAAATCAAAGGTGTCCCTGACCACCGGATCCAGCTTTTTGAAGCGACCGGTATAGCCTAAGGTCTTGCCGCCTTTCATGGATTCAAGCAAGGCCGCATTGAGTCGGTCCACGGGTTTTTTGGCATCGGCGGCCGGATCGGCGAGGCCGAGGTCGGCAAACAGGAGAAGGCTCAGAAAAAACGTCAAGGAACGAAACACAATGGCCATCGAAGCACCCGGCTCAAATAAAAATCATCGTAGCACAAGGGACACCTGAGCCTCACGGCGATGGGAGGACACGGGGCGTTGATGCTGCCATGGAGGTGTTTTAACCAGTATCATCTCCCTTTTTTGAATCCAATAAAAAAGGGCAGGCGATGAAGATACTGATTGTGGGAGGCGGCGGACGTGAACATGCCCTCGCCTGGAAGGCATCCCTCTCAGCCGATGCCGAACAGGTCTTTGTGGCACCGGGTAATGCGGGTACTGCGCTTGAACCCGCACTCCGAAATGTCGCCATTGCCGCTGATGATATCGAGGCGCTGCTGCGCTTTGCGTTGGACGAAGGCATTGACCTGACCATCGTCGGACCGGAGGCCCCTCTGGTCCTTGGCATTGTCGACCGCTTCGAAGAAAAGGGCCTCAAGTGTTTTGGTCCCCGCAAGGCGGCCGCGCAACTGGAGGGTTCCAAGGCCTTCTGCAAGGACTTCATGGCACGGCACGGCATCCCGACCGCCCATTACCAGACCTTCACCGAGGTGGCTCCTGCAGTTGACTACATCAGGGCCCAGGGGGCGCCGATCGTGGTCAAGGCAGATGGTCTTGCGGCGGGCAAGGGGGTGGTGGTCGCCATGAGCGAGGCTGAAGCCATCGCTGCGGTATCCGACATGCTGGCAGGTAATGCCTTTGGTGAGGCCGGACATCGGGTGGTGGTCGAGGAGTTTCTGGTCGGCGAGGAGGCCAGCTTCATTGTCATGGCCGATGGACAGCATGCCCTGGCGATGGCGAGTTCCCAGGACCACAAGGCGCGGGATGAAGGGGACAGCGGCCCCAACACCGGCGGCATGGGTGCCTACTCTCCGGCCCCGGTGGTGACCCCTGAGGTTCATGAACGGGCCATGAACGAGGTCATCCTACCCACCCTCCGCGGCATGGCCGAGGACGGGATTCCCTACACCGGTTTTCTGTATGCCGGCCTCATGGTGTCGCCAAAGGGCGAGATCCGCGTTTTGGAATTTAACTGCCGCTTTGGTGATCCCGAAACCCAGCCCATTCTTCTGAGGCTTCATAGCGATCTTCCCGGCCTCTGCCTGACAGCGCTGGAAGGTCGCCTAGATGGCGTATCCGCCACGTGGGATCCCCGACCGGCCCTCGGTGTGGTCATGGCGGCCGCGGGTTATCCTTCGGATTACGCCAAGGGCGACCCAATCACTGGGCTCCATGACGGGGACACATCCGAGGTCAAGGTGTTTCATGCGGGGACCGCGCTTTTGGAAAACGGGGACGTCGTCACGGCAGGCGGACGCGTCCTGTGTGTTGCAGCGCTCGGTGAGACGGTCCGCGAGGCCCAGCAAAAGGCCTATGCAAGGGCGGGCCAGATTCAGTTCAAGGGCGGGTTTTACCGAAAAGATATCGGCTATCGCGCGGTTCAGCGGGGCGCTTAAGCCCGAAGGATCAGGCGCTTCGCCTGGCGAAAGGCGTTAAAAAACCCCGGCGGGCAAGCCCGGCCGGGGTTTCAAGGGAATGAGGTAAGTAGAAACTTACTTCATTGCGCCCTTGCGGAAGCCACGGTCGAGCTTCGCATTGACTTCTTCAGCAGCAGCAGCAGCGCGGCGAGCAGCAGCGTCAGCGCTGGTTGCAGCTGAAAGTGCTTCGTCAGCGGTGCTCTTCACAGAAGAGATTTCAGCCTTCAGGCCATCAACCTGGGTCTGCAGAGCAGCCAGGTCGCTCTTGCTGGCGCAGCCAACAGCCAGGCCAGCAGACAGAAGAACGATAGAGAGCTTGGTTGCATTCATTGTCAGTTTCCTTCTTGCTTATTGCGATCGTTTCAAGAAAGCATCTGCACCATCACATTTCGCTTAGCACATATGCCACTCAGTATCTAGTTTGCCGGGATTCCTGCAAACTTTCCAGTGTTATTTTCACACATTTTGTTGCAATGACACCAGTTTTGCAAAAAAAGCGATATTTAGCGCAAAACAGGCGGAGGGACCCAGGTCCACGCCAATGCCGAACGGCCGCCCGAAGGCACCGGGTTTGGGTAGAATGAGGCCACTTCAGGCCTTCTCACCGAGGAACCCCTTACATGGCCATTCAAACCATCAAGACCACCCCCTTTCAGGATCAAAAGCCCGGCACATCGGGCCTTCGCAAGAAGGTCAAGGTCTTCACGCAGCCGCACTACCTCGAAAACTTCGTGCAATCCGTGTTCGATGCAGTGGGGAACCTTGAAGGATCGACGCTGGTGCTTGGGGGCGATGGACGCTTCTTCAATCGAGATGCGGCACAGATCATTCTCAAGATGGCCGCCGCCAATGGCGTTGCTCACCTCCTGGTCGGTCAGGGAGCGCTCCTCTCCACCCCAGCGGTCAGCTGTGTGATCCGAAAGTACGGGGCCCAAGGGGGATTTGTCCTTTCAGCCAGCCACAACCCCGGAGGACCCGATGAGGATTTCGGCATCAAGTTCAACACCGAAAACGGCGGTCCGGCCCCTGAATCGGTAACCAATGCCATTTTCCAGCGGACCCTTGCCATCGACACGTACCGCCTTGTCGATGCAGCGGATATCAACCTGGATCAGCTTGGCGAATCTAAGCTCGAAGGGATGCGCGTCACGATCCTTGATCCGGTCAGTGATTACGCAGCCTTGATGGAACAATTGTTTGATTTTGAAGCCATCAGCAACAGCCTGAAATCCGGGGCGCTGTCGATCTGTTTCGATGCCATGCATGCCATCACCGGCCCCTATGCCCGTCGCATTCTGATCGAGCGCCTCGGCGCCAATCCGGACCTCATCATCAATGCCGTGCCGCTTGAGGATTTTGGCGGAGGACACCCGGACCCCAATCTGGTTCACGCCCACGAACTGGCCGAAACCATGTACGCCCCCGGCGCGCCGGTCCTCGGTGCGGCCTCCGATGGCGATGGCGACCGAAACATGATCATGGGCGATCACTTTTTCGTCACGCCCAGCGACAGTCTGGCTGTTCTTGCGGCCAACCTGCACCTGATCCCGGGGTACCGCAAAGGACTCAAGGGTGTTGCCCGCTCCATGCCCACCAGTCAGGCGGTCGATCGGGTCGCCAAGGCGCTGGGTCTTCCCTGCTTCGAGACGCCTACGGGATGGAAGTTTTTCGGCAATCTCCTGGATGCCAACCGCATTACCCTCTGCGGCGAGGAGAGCTTTGGCACCGGGTCGGATCATGTCCGCGAAAAAGACGGTCTTTGGGCTGTCTTGGCCTGGATGAACCTGATTGCCGAGCGCAAAACGTCCGTGGCCGACATCGTCCGGGACCACTGGGCCCGCTATGGCCGGGACTACTATTCGCGCCATGATTATGAAGGCATCCCCGCGGTGATCGGTGACGGCATCCTCGCGCATCTCAAGACACAGCTTGCGGCCCTGGTCGGCAAGACCTTCGGTGAACATACCGTGGTCCTGGCCGATGACTTCAGCTATCTCGACCCGATTGATGGCAGTGTGAGCCCGAATCAGGGCATCCGCATCATCTTTGGTAATGGCTCCCGCATCGTCTACCGACTCTCCGGCACCGGGACCGAAGGGGCGACGCTTCGCATCTACCTCGAGCGCTTCGAAAAAGATCCGGCCCATCACGCGCTCGATGCCCAAGTCGCGCTTTCAGACCTGATTGAGCTGGCTGAGACCCTGGGTGAGGTAAAAAAACGGTCAGGACGGGCGGCGCCTACCGTCATCACCTGAGCGCGTCCTCAGGCCTCCTGATCGGCTGGCCTCGCGACCTCAAGGATACGGGCATAGTCCTGTAACGAGAGGGTCTCCGGACGGGAACCGGGGTCGATACCGGCGGTCTCCAGCGCCCCGACCTCGCACCACCCTTTGAGGGCATTCCGGAGCGTCTTCCGGCGCTGGGAAAACGCCGCCGTCACCAGTCGACCCAGTCGCTTGGGATCGACCTCGACCGGCGGGCGCTCGTGCGGCACCAACCGCACAATCGCCGACATCACCCTTGGGGGCGGATCAAAACTTTCAGGCGGCACCTCAAACAGCTTGATGGCACGGCAATAGTAGCGGGTCATGATCGACAGGCGCCCATAGGCACCCTCCCCGGCCTCGGCACACAGACGGTCGACCACTTCCCGCTGCAGCATGAAGTGCATGTCGGCAATGACCGGCCCCTGCTCCAAGAGGTGAAAGATCAGCGGGGTTGAAATGTTGTAGGGGAGGTTGCCGACCACGCGCAAGCGGCTTTCCCCCATCAGCGGCGTAAAATCAAACCGAAGGGCATCCGCTGAGTGCAGCCGAAATCCCTCGACACCCTGAAATCGGCGCTGAAGATGGGTCACCAGATCCCGGTCCAGTTCAATGGCATCCAGCCTGACGCCTTCTTTAAGTAGCCCCTGCGTCAGGGCGCCAAGACCTGGACCAATCTCGACCAGGTGCTCGGGGGGCTTGGGATGAATGGCCGCCACCATCCGCTGAAGGATCAGATCATCCTTCAGAAAGTTCTGGCCAAAGCGCTTTCGGGCCGCATGGTTCATGCCGTTTTTCTCCCGCTCATGATCGATGCGTTCCGGGCATGGCGCACCATTTGACTTGCCGCTTCAAGCGCTGCAAAGAGGCTACCGGGATCGGCGCCCCCCCGTCCCGCGAGATCCAGCGCGGTACCATGGTCCACCGAGGTCCTGATGATCGGAAGTCCCAAGGTCAGGTTCACGGCCTGGCCGAAGCCCATGAACTTGAGGACAGGTAGTCCCTGATCGTGGTACATGGCAAGGACCGCATCCGCTCCCTCCAATCGATGCGGGACAAACAAGGTATCGGCCGGCAAGGGACCCTCAAGACGATGGCCTCTGGCACGAAAACGCGCCAGCACCGGTTCAATGACGGTGATTTCCTCGTGCCCCAAGTGCCCGGCTTCGCCGGCATGGGGATTGAGGCCTGCAACCAGGATCCGCGGGCGCTCGATCCCAAGACGGCTTTCAAGCTCCTTGAACAGCACCTCGAGAATCCGTTCAAGCCGGGGAGCGGTCAGGGCATCTGGCACCTCGCGCAAAGCCAGATGGGTGGTAGCAAGCGCTACCCTTAAACCTGGCGCGGTCAGCACCATGACCGACTGACCACCGGTCAATGCCTCGAGGTACTCGGTATGCCCGGTAAAGGGAATCCCTGCGGCATTGATGCTGGCCTTGCTGATCGGCGCGGTGACCAGGGCGTCCAGAGACCCCGCTTGGACAGCCCCGACCGCCCGGTCAATCAAGGCGAGAACATAGTCCGCATTCTGGGGATCGAGAACACCGGGGGCATGGTTGATGGCCGTTGCGACCGACCAGACCCGTAGGCTTCCTGAAGGTGCTTCCGTCGCCTCTCCCGGCGACCAGGGCACCAGAGAGACCTCCAGCCCCAGGAGTCTGGATCGCTCGGCCAGGAGTTCCAGGTCACCCAGCACGATGACGTCAAAATCCAGATTCCGGGATGCCAGCTGAAGGCAGAGATCCGGCCCGATTCCAGAGGGCTCACCGGAGGTCAGGGCAAGCCTTGGGCGCATTACTCGGACTCCTTGGCAGGCGCCTTCTCAGCCTCATTATCACTGGCCTCAGGCGCTGCGGCCGTGTCTTTTTCTGACTCCTTGGTGGCCTCGCTTCGGGTTTTATCCTCCGGCGGCTTCCAGCCATCCGGAGCCAGTTCCAGGACCCGGTACTCAACGTAAGCCTCATCGCGAATCCGGCGCATCCAAAGTTCGGTTTCTTCACCCACCTTGCGATTGAAGATGTCGTTCTGCGCCTGCTTCTTCAAAAGCTCGTTGGTGTCCGTGGACTCCTGGCGTTCAAGCACCTGGATGAGATGCCAACCAAACTGGCTCTGCACCGGCTCACTCAACTCATTGAGATCCAGCGCAATCATCGCCTGCTCGAATTCGGGAACCAGTGCCCCCGGCCCGACAAAGCCAAGGTCGCCTCCTTTGACGGCCGAGCCTTTGTCATCCGAATTGCCCCGGGCCAGATCTCCAAAGTCATCCCCCGCCTCGACCCGCGCACGAATCGCCAGCAGCTTCTTGCGGGCATCCTCATTGGTCAGCAATTCACTGGGCTTGATGAGAATGTGACGCACATGGGTCTTGGTGATGGTATCGATCGCGCCGCCTCGAACATCCAGCAACTTGATGATATGAAATCCGCTGGGGCTGCGAATCGGTCCATCAATATCGCCCTTCCGCATCTTGGGGACCACCTCCACGAAGATGGTGGGCATCGCCGCCATCTTGCGCCAACCTAAATCACCGCCCTTGAGCGCTTCGGAGGAATCCGAGCGACTTAAGGAGGCCTGCTTGAAATCAAGCCCGGACTTCAACTCCTTGACGAGTTGGTCGGCCCGTTCCTTGGCATCCTTGATCGCCTGGGGCGACGCGGCGCTCGGCGTTGAGATGAGGATGTGCCCGAGCAGGAACTCCGTATCGGGGTTACTGGCATTCTCCCCACGATCTTTCAACCATTTCTCGACTTCGCGGTCACTGATCTTGATCTGACTGTTGACCTGACTGGAACGAAGCCGTTGCTGCGCGAGTTCACCTCGGATCTGCTCCAGAAAGTCGCTGTACTCGATACCCTCGCCGCGCAGCGAATTACGAAGTTCTTCCGTTGAGATGTTGTTTTTCTGGGCAATCTGCCCCACCGCCTGGCGCAGGGTCTCATCATCGACTTTTAGGCCCATCCGAGCCGCCATGCTGATCTGGATTTTTTCCATCACCAGTTTGTCGAGCACCTGCTTGGCCAGCGCCACCCCGGAGGGAGGCGGCGTATCCCCCTGCGA
>CAYLUS010000064.1:7666-8199 GCA_964386975.1 uncultured Methylococcus sp. | reverse complement strand
CAGCGGATTTCAGACCCACATGACCAATTCGCGAATGACCGACCCCGAGGTCCTGGAATCGCGCTTTAAGGTCCGTGTGGAGCAGGTTTCACTGCGGGCCGGCTCCGGTGGCGCCGGTCGTTACCCGGGAGGCGACGGGGTGGTGCGCCGTATCCGATTCTTAAGCCCGATGTCCGTTTGCCTCCTGGCCACCCGCCGGAAAACCCGACCTTTTGGCCTTGCAGGTGGCGAGGCCGGGCAGGCGGGTCAGGATTGCCTGATTCGGCAGGGAACGCGTTACGCCCTTGAAGGCCGGGTCGCCTTTGAGGCGAAGGCCCACGATATCCTTGAGATCCAGACTCCCGGCGGAGGCGGCTTCGGACCCCCATCAAATGAAACGGATACCTGACCCCTCAATGCCATCACAAGAGCCCCTGATGCAGACGCCAAGCCCACAACCCTTGAAAAGACTGTGCGTATTCCTGGGCGCCAAGCCCGGCCATAACCCCCGTTACCGGGCAGCTGCCCATGCGCCCGGGCAACAGCTCGCCAGA
>CAYLUS010000064.1:0-7656 GCA_964386975.1 uncultured Methylococcus sp. | reverse complement strand
CGGCATCGAACTGGTCTACGGTGGGGGCAACACCGGTCTCATGGGCGTCCTCGCCGATGGCTGCCTTGAAGCGGGTGGACATGTGATCGGGGTGATCCCCAAGGCACTGGTTGGCCTCGAGATCGAAGGGGTTCCGGTCGAACACACGGGCGTCAGCCGGCTTGAGGTGGTGGCGTCGATGCACGCGCGCAAAGCCCGCATGGCAGAACTTGCCGATGGCTTCATTGCGCTCCCGGGGGGCTATGGGACGCTTGAAGAACTCTTCGAGGTGGTCACCTGGGCCCAGCTGGGATTTCACCAAAAGCCCATCGGCCTCCTCAATACCGATGCGTTCTATAGCCCGCTGCTGGCCTATCTCGATCGCCTCCTCGAAGAGGGCTTCATCAAGCCTCACCAGCGAGACCTTCTAAAGGTTGCAGACACCCCAGCGCATCTCCTTGAGAAACTGGCCCAAATGCCGCATGAACCCCCCACCGAAGCGGCCTGGCTGAAACAGCCCGGGGACCTCTAGGGAATCAAAAAGGATTTGCCCCACAACGGCAGACCTTAGGAACTACAATGCATTTAAACGAATCGCCCGGGTGTCCCGACGCCTTCGCTGCCCTCTTCAAACCACGAGCCTTACACGCATGAATAAAAAGGTCCTCTACGCCGGAATCCTCCTGATCCCGGTCCTCCTCTTAAGCCTCATTCTCTGGCTGATTTCTGAAAATCCGGACGAGAGCGAGGAGCCAACATTAAAGTCCAAGCCTCCCGCCAAAATCGCCGAAAAGCCGCAAGCGATGCCCGGTGCCGCCACAAAACCGTCAAAGGTCATTGAAGCCCCGTTAACCAAGGAAATCATGGGGATTCCACCGATGCCGACGATGGCGCCGCCGATGCCGGATACCCCCCCGCCCATGCCGGCCATCCCCCCGCCGATGCCGGAGACACCAACCGCAATGCCGATGACGCCGCCGCCGATGCCGCTCCAGGTGATCCCGCCCTCGACCCAGCGGCAGGGACGCTGATCCAGAGGGACCCAAGACACAATCGATTGAAGGGGATTTGAGCGCTGTCCAAGCAACTCATCCAATCCACCGGCATCGTCGGTTCGATGACCCTGCTCTCACGAATCCTTGGATTTGTGCGTGACATGGTCATCGCTTCGGTCTTTGGAGCGACGGGTGAAACCGATGCCTTCTTTGTCGCCTTCAAGATTCCCAATTTTCTCCGCCGTCTGTTTGCCGAGGGGGCCTTTTCCCAGGCCTTTGTCCCTCGCCTGGCCGAGATCCTGGAAACCGACGGTTTCGAAGCAGCGCGGCGCTTCCTCAAACGGCTGACGGGCGGCTTTGGCCTTGTGCTGGTCGCCATCACGCTCATCGGGATCGCCTTGAGCCCCCTCTGGGTGACGCTGTTTGCACCTGGCTTTCGCGCGCATCCCGAGCAGCTGGACCTCGCCTCCGAGCTGCTTCGCTGGGCCTTTCCCTACCTCTTCCTGATCTCCCTCGCCGCGCTGGCCGGAGGCATCCTCAATACCCTGGGCCAGTTTGCAATTCCGGCCATGACCCCCTTGCTGTTGAACCTGTCGTTCATCGGCCTGGCACTGGGGCTTTCGCCGCATCTGGACCGTCCGATTCTGGCCTTGGGATATGCGGTGCTTTTAGGTGGCCTCTTGCAACTGGGCTTTCAGTTACCGGCGCTTGCAAGGCGCAAGCTCCTGGCCTGGCCCAGGATCGACCTGACCGACCAAAATGTCAGGGAAGTCGCCCGGCGCATGGGACCGAGCCTCATGAGTGCATCGGTGAGCCAGCTGAACCTTCTGATCAACACCCTCCTGGCCTCTCTCCTTCCCATCGGCAGCATCTCCTGGCTGTACTATTCCGATCGGCTGCTGGAATTCCCGCTCGGGCTTCTGGGGGTTGCCCTTGGGACCGTTCTCCTGCCGGAATTGTCTCGACGCGTTGCCAGTGATAATCCCAACGCATACAACCAGATCCTCGACTGGGCGTTGCGCTGGCTGCTGGTGATGGGCCTTCCTGCAAGCCTCGGGCTGATGCTGCTGTCTCACCCCCTGATGTTGACCCTGTTCCAGTTTGATCGATTCAGTCCGCTCGATGCCGAAATGGCAAGCCGCAGCCTCATGGCCTATGCGCTCGGTCTCATGGGATTCCTGACAGTCAAGGTGCTGGTTCCGGCCTTCAGCGCGCGGGGCGATCTCAGCCGGCCCGCCCGCTTCGGCGTTTATTCGGTGGCCCTGAATCTCGGATTGAGCGTCTTTTTTGCCTTGGGCTTGGCGCCTAAGGGCTGGGCACATGCAGGTTTAGCCCTGGCGGTCTCGCTGGCGGCCTTTCTCAATGCCGGTTTGCTGCTCATCAGCCTGATCCGGGCCGGACATTTTCGCCCTTCAGGCGCGCTTTACCGGTTTGGCGGCCGGGTCCTGATCGGCAACGGGTTGATGGCCCTGGCCATCAGATACGCCCAAAGCGCCATCGATTTTGTCGGCCTTTCCCATTCGGAGCGGATGCTTGCGCTCTCCGCACTGATCGGTGTTGGACTTGTGACCTACAGCGCCAGCCTTTTGTTGATGGGACTTCGCTGGCATCATCTGGTCTTCTCGTTTCACTCGCCCGACCGCGATGCAACTGATCCTCGGTCTTGATTCCAAACAGCGCCCTCCCACAGGCTGCGTCGCCACCATCGGCAATTTCGATGGCGTGCATAGGGGCCATCGGGCCATTATCGACCGTCTGGCGGGCCTTGGGCAGACGCTCCATCTCCCGGTCTGCGTGGTGCTTTTCGAGCCGCAACCGCTTGAATTTTTTGATCCCGACCGCGCACCGCCCCGGCTGATGCGGCTTCGGGAGAAAGTGGATCGGCTGTCGGAACTGCCGGTCGACTATGCCTTGATTCTGCGCTTCAACCCAAGCCTCTCGGCAATGACCCCGGAGGCCTTCATCCAGCGCATTCTCATCGAATGCCTGGGCGTTCGACACCTCGTGGTCGGCGATGATTTTCGATTTGGCCGTGGCCGATCCGGCAACTTTGCACACCTGCAACAAGCCGGTGAGCGCTTGGGCTTTCGGGTGAGCGATACCCCGACGGTTCTGATCAATGAGACCCGCATCAGCAGCACCTGGATTCGGGAGCGCCTCCTTAAGGGGGATCTTGATCTCGCCGCCCGTCTTCTGGGGCGGCCCTATGAGATTTGCGGACGGGTCATTCATGGCCAAAAGCGGGGCCGGACGATCGGTTTTCCAACGGCAAACCTCTTGATGCAGCGCAAAAACACTCCAGTCAAGGGCGTGTTTGCCGTTACAATGCGCGGTTTGGGTCAAAATCCCTGGCCAGGTGTTGCCAACGTCGGCATCCGTCCGACCGTGACCGGCAACCCGACCATGCTGCTGGAGACCCACCTCCTGAATTACAAGGGCGACCTCTACGGCAAACGCGTGCAGGTCGAATTCCACCAGAAGCTCCGCGACGAAAAACGCTTCGCTGGCCTTGAAGAACTTCGGGACCAGATTGAACGCGACATTGAGGCGGCCGAACGCTATTTCGCCGCACGCTAAGCATCACCAGGGCCAAGGACCATGAGCGTCGACTACAAAGCCACACTGAACCTCCCCGAAACGGCCTTCCCGATGAAAGGCAATCTGCCGCAACGGGAACCCGAGCAGGTCGCCCGCTGGAAGGATCAGGACCTCTACGCCAAGATTCGTAGCCGCAAGCAGGGCCGCCCGCCCTTCATCCTGCACGATGGCCCACCCTATGCCAATGGCGAGATTCACATCGGCCATGCGGTCAACAAGGTCCTCAAGGATTTCATTGTCAAGAGCAAGGGCCTTGAGGGCTACGATAGCCCCTTCGTTCCGGGCTGGGATTGCCATGGATTGCCGATCGAACTCATGGTGGAAAAGAAGGTGGGCAAGGCCGGCTTCAAGGTCGAACCGAGCGCGTTTCGAAAAGCCTGCCGCGAATACGCCAGCCGCCAGGTCGAGACCCAGCGCCAGGATTTTGTCCGGCTCGGGATCCTTGGGGACTGGGATGCGCCTTACCTCACCATGGACTATCGGTTCGAGGCCAATACCGTGCGCGCCCTTGGAACCCTTCTTGCGAACCAGCACCTGACGCGAGGCGCCAAGCCCGTGCACTGGTGCACCGACTGCGGATCGGCCCTCGCTGAAGCCGAGGTTGAATACGAGAACAAGACCTCCCCGGCCATCGATGTGCGCTTCAAGGTCGCCTCCGAGGAGGCCCTTCTGAGCCGTTTCCAAGGCCCTCTCCCAACGCTGGGGGAAGGCCCGATTTCCATCGTCATCTGGACGACCACCCCTTGGACGCTCCCGGCAAATCAGGCGGTAGCCTTGGGACTTGAGGTGGAATACACCCTCATTGAATGCCCCTCCCGGCATGAACGCCTGATTCTGGCCGAGGGGCTACTCGAAACGGCGCTTTCCCGGTATGGCATCGACGACCATCGCATTCTGGCCAGAACCTCCGGGCAGGCGCTCGAAGGCCTTGCGCTCCAGCATCCTTTCTATGATCGCGAGGTACCCGTCATTGTCGGCGACCACGTGACCCTCGATGCCGGTACCGGCGCCGTTCATACGGCGCCCGGCCATGGCCAGGAGGACTATGTGGTGGGGCAGCGCTATCAGTTGCCGGTTGAAAACCCGGTCGGTGACGATGGCCGGTTCCTTGAAAAGACGCCGCTCTTTGCCGGCCAGCATGTCTTTGCCGCCAACGATTCTGTGATCGAGGTGCTTAAGGCCAGGGGCAATCTGGTGCACGAGGCCCGCATCGAACACAGTTACCCGCATTGCTGGCGCCACAAGACCCCGGTCATCTTCAGAGCCACGCCGCAGTGGTTCATCGCCATGGACAAACAGGGCCTCAGGGCCCGTGCCCTCGAGGAAATCAGTCAGGTTCGCTGGATCCCCGACTGGGGGCAGGCGCGCATTGAAGGGATGGTCAGCAACCGACCCGACTGGTGCGTGTCAAGACAACGTAACTGGGGTGTTCCCATTGCGCTTTTCATTGACCGTGAGACCCAGGAACCCCACCCCCGCTCGCTCGAACTGATTGAGGCCGTGGCCCAGCGCATCGAGGCCGGTGGCATCGATGCCTGGTTCGAACTGGATCCTTGCGAACTTCTCGGGGAGGAAGCTGCCCGCTACCGGAAACTGACGGATACCCTCGATGTCTGGTTTGATTCCGGCGTCACCCATTTCTCGGTCCTGAATCCACGTCCGGAGCTCCGATTCCCGGCCGATCTGTACCTTGAGGGCTCCGATCAGCACCGCGGCTGGTTCCAGTCCTCACTCCTCACGGCGGTGGCGATTCAAGGCAAGGCACCCTACCGCGAGGTGCTGACCCATGGCTTTACCGTCGATGCCGACGGCAAGAAGATGTCCAAGTCCAAAGGCAACGTCGTTGCCCCTCAAAAGGTCGTGCAGAACCTCGGGGCCGATGTCCTGAGGCTGTGGGTCGCCCAGACCGATTACCGTCAGGAAATGCACGTTTCCGATGAGATTCTCAAACGCACGGCAGAGGGTTACCGGCGAATCCGCAACACCGCCCGCTATCTCCTTGCCAATCTCGCAGGCTTCGATCCCAAGCGCGATCTGATCCCCATTCATGACCTTCTGCCACTGGATCGCTGGGCCGTGGATCGGGCCTTTCGGGTCCAGGAAGAGATCCGCGCGGCCTATGCCGACTACCAGTTCCACACCGTCAGCCAGAAGCTCCTGCATTTTTGCTCGATTGATCTGGGTAGCTTCTACCTCGATGTCCTCAAGGATCGGCAGTACACCTGCCAGGAAAACAGCCCCGCGCGCCGATCCGGTCAGAGTGCGATCTATCACCTCGCAGAAGCCTTGGTGCGCTGGCTGGCCCCGATCCTGAGTTTCACCGCAGAGGAAATCTGGCGGCATCTCCCGGGTGAGCATTCCGAATCGGTGTTTCTGGAGACCTGGTATGAGGATCTGGCGCCGCTCGAACCCGAAGCGCCCTATGGGAGAGCCTTCTTCGATGAAATCCTGAGCCTTCGGGAACAGGCCAGCAAATCCCTTGAGAGCTTGAGAGCCGATGAGGCGATTGGCTCCTCCCTGGATGCCGAACTCGTGATCCATTGTGAAGAATCGCTCTACACCCAACTGGAACCGGTTGCCGATGAACTGCGTTTCCTGTTCATCAACTCCGGCACCTCGATCGCGCGTTCGGGGGATGGGCAAACCCGGCTGGAGGCCAGAGTTTCAAAGGCGCCCAAGTGCATTCGCTGCTGGCAGCATCGCCCGGAGGTCGGGTCCCACCCGGATCATCCGGAGATCTGCGGGCGGTGTATTGAAAATGTCGAGGGTGGCGGCGAAATCCGCCGCCTGGGATAGCCGGCATGCGGATCTGGCTCTGGCTGTCACTGTTCATCGTTGCACTGGATCAGAGCAGCAAATGGGTGGTCGATCACACCCTTCAGCTGTACCAATCGGTCCCCCTGATGCCTTCGTTTCAGCTGACCTACCTTCGAAATGAAGGGGCGGCCTTCAGCTTTCTCTCCAGTGCCGGCGGCTGGCAACGCTGGTTCTTTGTGGCATTGGCCCTCACCTCGAGTGTTGCCATCGGCATCTGGTTAGGGCGTTTGAATCGCACGCAAACCCGGGAGGCGATCGGCTGGGCTCTTGTACTCGGCGGGGCCATCGGCAATCTCATCGACCGTCTCATATGGGGCTACGTCATCGACTTTCTGGATGTGTACTACCAGAACTGGCATTGGCCGGCCTTTAACGTCGCCGATTCCGCGATCACGGTGGGCGTCGGCCTTCTGCTGCTGGATGCCTTCAGGACCCCCAAATCCGAGAGATGACCACGGACGTGCCTGAGACGGCTCCTGGCGGGACATCCCCCCTTGCCGTTCGGGATCATCGTTTGGTGGGGGTCGATTTCATCGAGAGCCCGAACCAGGACCCAAGGCCCACGGGCACGGGGCCTCGGCTGATCGTGGTGCATGCCATCAGCCTCCCACCCCGTGAATATGGGAGCGATGACATCACCGCGCTTTTTACCAATCGGCTTGACCCGACGGCCCACCCCTATTTCGAGGGCATCCATCACCTTCGGGTTTCCGCGCATCTGCTGATCCGACGCTCAGGGACCCTCATCCAGTTCGTCCCTTTTGATCGAAGGGCCTGGCATGCCGGCCTCTCCAGTCACCGGGGCAAGAGCGTCTGCAATGATTTTTCCATTGGCATCGAGATGGAGGGATCGGATTTCGAACCCTTTGAAGCGGCGCAGTACCACGCCCTGAATCGCTGCATCCGGGCCCTGATCGGGGCTTATCCCGACCTGAGCTTAGAGACGGTGACCGGGCATGAAGACATTGCACCTGACCGAAAAACCGACCCCGGCCCCTTCTTTGAATGGCACCGGCTCGGCGAGGGGTCTTAAATCCCCGCATCGAAGGCGGCGCCCCATCCCTTACCGCCCCCTTCATCCCATGATCCCATGGGGTGCATCACTCGCAGCCCTCCCTCCCGGCGTCCGGGTACCCCACGCTTCTATCGATCCACGACCCGGAGTAAACTCAAAAAACCTTATGATTCGAGTCCGCGCATGCCCATGAGCTCAGAGGCAATCGGCCTGATCGCCGGCACCCTCACCACCTTCTCGTTCCTGCCCCAG
>CAYLUS010000063.1:0-8278 GCA_964386975.1 uncultured Methylococcus sp. | reverse complement strand
GACCCTAAAATCAAGACGGGGTCTCATGTGCCATTACTGAATCGAATCACCCTGCCTGGAAGCCCGGTTCTCTTTAAGCCGCCGATATGTCATTCGTGTTCTTGAAGAAGCGAGGGCTAGCCGAGGGTTTCGCTGAAACAACGCAAATCCTCAAGCGTCGCCTTTGCCGATGAGGTCAGGTTTACAGAATGCCCAATCTGGTCAAGACGGTCCCTAAAAAGATCAGCCGTCATGCCGTTTCCTGCCAAAGGATCGGAGAGCCGGATATGTCTTATTTTCGCCCACTCTTCCTTTTCACTGGCGCCCAGGGTTTCCGGATAATTTCTAGCGCGGTACAGAAACACAAGTTCATCAAGATACCCATCGTCCCAGGTCGCCCTGTAAGTGCGCTGGTCACTTGGCGAGAGTGCCAGAAAGGCATCCAGGTGGCGCCGATCAGCCGAGGACACGAAACCATCATAGAGGCGATGATCTGCCGACTTTGTGCCCTGATGTTCTTTTGGTGGCTGATCTTCCAGAGTTTGAAGTAACGTCATCACTTCATCCCAGCGCCGCTTGATCAACGCACAATTTGAGCTGATGTAGCCAAGGTCAATGCCTAATCGATCTGCATCAGCCGCGCGCAGCCCACTCATTGGCGCCACAGCTGGACTTTGATTAATTTGTATCGACATTAACCCGTGCAGAGGCGATTGAAGCTTGGTCAAGGACGCATCAAGTAGCTCCTCGAGAGGCGCACCAAGATCCAACAACCAGAGGCTGTTTGGGCGCCTAGCATGCCGTTTTAATGGCATGACGAGACTGAGTTGTTGACTACGAATATCAAATCTTGGTGAAGCCAACAGAAAGGGTGTCTGGGTGCCGATGGCCAGCAATCGCTCCAAAGCTTGCTTGCTCCGGTGTTCAAAGAGAAACCGATACAATCGCGGCTGAGCCTCTTTGATACAGCGCGCAAGCGCCACAGTCGCTAATACATCACTTTCGGCATCATGGGCCGCCATGTGATCTATGCCATTTGCTTTGGTCAGATGTTCTAGCCGAAGTGAGGGCTGACCCTCCTCATTTTGCGGCCAGTTCACCCCGTCCGGCCTTATCGCTCTGACCATGCGTACGACATTCAGAAGGTCCCAACGGGTATTTCCATTGCGCCACTCGCGCGCATAAGGATCCCTGAGATTCCTATAGAGGGTGTGCCGTGTGAATTCATCATCAAAACGGATATTGTTGTATCCCACCACGCACGTCTCTGGCACAGAGAACGCTTGATTAATTTGATCTATAAATTCACATTCCCTCAGGCCTTTTTGGTTAGCGATCTTTGGGGTGATGCCCGTTGTAAGGCAAGCTTCAGGATGGGGAATATAGTCATCCGAGAGACGACTGAAGAGTGTTAATGGTGGAGCAATGACCTCCAGATCCAATGTGGTTCTGAGGCCAGAAAATTGAACGGGCCGGTCCCGTTGGGGATCCAGCCCGAATGTTTCGTAGTCGTACCAGTAGAGTGTTTGCATGCTAACCGCACGCCGCGTCTTTTAGTGACCGAGCTCTATAGCCTTAGCTTCCTGGCGCTTTCTCTTGTCGCACTTCTTGGTACAGACGCAATCACTGCCTCCGACCCCTCCACAGCTTCCTTTGATGGCACCACGGCCAAAAATTACACCCACCGCCATGAGTGCGACAATCACGGCCATGATTGCAAAAGTTACCAGAAATAGATTCATTTCCACCTCACCGCTAACGTTTTCAATCGTTCCAAAGCAAGAAGGGGCGTACCGCCCCCTCTTGTGACTTTTGATTGGGCTCAGCCGCCAAAGTCATCAAGCATAATATTTTCGCGTTCGACCCCAATATCCAGCAGCATCTTGATGACGGCCGCATTCATCATGGGAGGACCGCACAGATAGTATTCACAGTCTTCCGGTGCCGGATGGTCCTTGAGATAGTTCTCATATATGACATTGTGAATAAATCCGGTATGCCCGGTCCAGTTATCCTCTGGCTTAGGTTCTGAGAGCGCGATATGCCATTGGAAATTAGGGTTTTCCCGCTGCAGGGTGTCAAAATCGTTGACATAGAACATTTCGCGGAGACTTCTGGCACCATACCAATATGACATCTTCCTCTTGCTCTTGATTCTTCTGAGCTGATCAAAGATGTGAGAACGCATAGGCGCCATACCGGCACCGCCGCCTATGAAGACCATCTCGTTCTCAGTGTCTCGCGCAAAGAACTCACCAAACGGCCCCGAAATCGTTACCTTGTCGCCCGGCTTCAAGTTAAAGATATAGGACGACATGACCCCGGGAGGAATGCCTTGGGCTCCCGGCGGAGGCGTCGCGATTCTGACATTCAACATGATAATGTCACTTTCGAGGGGATAGTTTGCCATCGAATAAGCACGAATCGACGGTTCTTTAACGACAGATTCGTATTGCCAGATGTTGAATTTATCCCAGTCCTCTCTGAATTTCTGTTCGACTGCAAAGTTCTTGAACTGTGCTTCGTATGCCGGGCATTCAATCTGGATGTAACCGCCAGCTCGGAAATCAACTTTCTCGCCCCTCGGCAATTCAAGCACCAGTTCCTTGATGAATGTCGCCACATTCTTGTTAGAGCGGACTGTCGTCACCCATTTCTTGACACCAAATACTTCATCGTGAACATGGATCTTCATGTTCTGTTTGACCGTGACTTGGCAGGCGAGGCGATCGCCCTCCGCCGCTTCACGCTTGGTGATGTGGGACAACTCCGTCGGCAAAATGTCACCGCCGCCTTCGTTAACCTTAACGCGACATTGGGCACAGGTGCCGCCGCCTCCACAGGCAGAGGAGACAAACAGGCTGTGATCGGCCAATGCTGTCAACAACTTGGATCCGATCGGAACATGAATCGTCTTTTCATCATTGATCAGGATATCGACATTGCCTTCGGCAACCAGTTTGGATTTGGCGCCGAGGATGACGAATACCAGTGCTACAACGATGAAGGTGAAGAAAACGACACCTAGGATAATTTCCAACATGGCTTGGCCCTGACTTTAAAGTTGTATTCCGGAGAACGCCATAAACCCGAGTGCCATGAGACCTGCGGTAATGAAGGTAATCCCCAAGCCACGCAGACCAGGCGGCACATCGCTGTATTTCAGTTTTTCACGCACCCCGGCCATCGCAGTAATGGCTAGCGCCCATCCAAATCCGCTTCCAACGCCATAAACTACACTTTCATTAAAGTTATAGTCACGCTCGATCATGAATAAGCTGCCTGCGAGGATCGCACAATTCACTGTGATCAGCGGAAGGAAGATCCCGAGCGCGTTGTACAGCGCGGGAAAGAATCGATCAAGCACCATCTCAAGGATCTGGACAATCGCAGCAATAACGCCAATGCACGCCATCAATGCAATAAAGCTGAGGTCTACATCGTGGACCCCTGCCCAAGTGAGCGCGTTTTCCTTAAGCAAAAAACTATAGATCAAGTTGTTGGCAGGTACTGTCAGCGTCTGGACAATGACAACTGCTATGCCAAGACCGATTGCTGTTTCAATTTTCTTGGATACTGCAATGAACGTGCACATCCCCAGAAAGAACGACAGTGCCATGTTCTCGATGAACACGGACTTTATGAAGAGGTTGATATAGGCTTCCATATTAGTGAGCCTCCCCATGAGCAATTCCGTGGGCCGGCTGAATCACAAAATCGGCTTTCTCGACCTGTTTGGGCTTCCATGTCCTGATGGCCCAAATGATGAGTCCGATCAAAAAGAATGCACTCGGCGGCAACAGTAAAAGTCCATTCGGGACATACCAGCCACCATCCTTCACCAAGGGGAAGATGTCGATCCCTAAAAGTTTTCCTGAGCCAAGAAGTTCACGAACAACAGCGACCGAGACCAGAATCAAGCTGTATCCCAATCCATTACCGATGCCATCGAGGAAGCTCTCCCAAGGCGGGTTCTTCATCGCATAGGCCTCGGCACGTCCCATGACGATGCAGTTGGTAATAATCAGGCCAACAAATACGGACAGCTGCTTGCTGACGTCATAAGCAAATGCTTTCAGCAACTGATCAACCACGATCACCAATGAGGCGATGATGACCATCTGAGCGATGATGCGGATGCTGCTGGGTACATGGTTACGAATGAATGCAATACCCGCGCTAGAAAAAGCCGTCACCGTGGTAAGTGCAAGACTCATGATCAATGCTGTTGAAAGCTGCGAGGTCACTGCCAAGGCCGAGCAGATTCCGAGAACCTGAAGGGTAATCGGATTGTTCTCGACGAGTGGCTCGACAAGGACTTTCTTGTTTTCTTCAGTCAGTTCGAGTTCCATTTTTTCAACCTCTTCCGTTTCTCACCTTGGCGAGGTAGAGCGCATACCCTTCCTTGCCCATCCAATACTGGACCAGATTACTCACGCCACGGCTAGTCAAAGTTGCTCCCGCCAGCGCATCCACTTGGTATTCCGAGCCGGGCTTTGAGGGATCCACCGAGCCCTTCACCAGCCCCAGCGCTACTTCACCAATATCAATGGTCTGTCCTTTTTCGGTCAGATTGGTCTCGTGAAGTTCTTTGCCACTGAAGTTATAAATCCGTTTGCCTTTCCAAAGCGCTTTCCACTTCGGATTGACAACCTCACCTCCAAGCCCCGGGGTTTCAGCTTGGTCATAAAGGTTCATACCAACGACTGTCTCGCCATCGGCTTGCACTGCAATGAAGCCGTACATGGTTGACCAGAGTCCATAGCCGTTAACCGGCAAAATGACGGTCTTAAGGGCACCGTTATCCTTTACCAAGTAGACCTTTGAATACTTGGGCTTCCGCTTGATGCTGGCAATATCCTTGTCCGAAGGAATGGCAACGCTCTGGGCTGGATCTTTTGCTGCCTTCCACTGGTCATAGGACTTGGCATCCAAGCCTTCGGCATAGTCACCGGTATCAAGATCCACCAGCCGCGTCTCGATATTTTTGAAGGCCAGGTCAACATCTGTACCCTTCTGGTACAAATCGGCTACTTCAAGAATATTAACCTTTTCATCCTTGGACTTATTCCATTCCTGAAGGGGCTTCAGAATGACGGCAGACCCAGATACAACTATGGCACCCACCAAACAGAGGGCCAAGGCAACAGCTACCGTTTTCTTGAAACTGTCATTCGGAAGATCGAGATAGGGCTTGGCATAAACCTGTGCCTTGTCGACATAAACCCCGAACTGCTGCTTGAGGCTCGGCTTTTCCTGTTCGGCCTGCTTCGTCTGATTGCTCTTCAAATCAGGCATAACGCTTCACCCTGGTAGCAATGTTGATCTTAATGACGATGTAATCAATAAGGGGCGCAAAAATGTTAGCGAACAGAATCGCCAACATGATTCCTTCGGGAAACGCCGGATTGACGACGCGGATGAGGATTGTCATGAATCCAACCAGCGCCCCATATAACCAACGACCCGTGTTGGTATGTGCAGCGCTGACAGGGTCAGTTGCCATGTAAACGGTTCCAAAAGCAAAACCCCCTAGGGTCAGATGCCAGTACCAAGGCATGCTGTACATAATGTCAGTGGAACTACCAACCATGTTCATGATGGTTGAAGTCCCGATCATCCCGACAAGAACACCGGCCATGATTCTCCAATTGGCGATGCGGGTATAGAGCAGGAATGCAGCACCAATCATGCAAGCCAGAGTCGATGTTTCACCCATGGAGCCTTGTTCAAAACCGAAAAAGGTTTGCCACCATGAGATGCCCGCTTCGCGGATGGCAGCTACACCGCCCATTGCGGCGTGACCCAGTGCCGTAGCCCCTGCAAAACCATCCACAGCCGTCCAAACCGCATCACCTGACATGGACGCTGGATAGGCGAAGTACAAAAAGGCACGGCCAGTCAACGCGGGGTTCAGGAAATTTTTTCCAGTTCCACCAAATACTTCCTTGCCGATAACCACGCCAAATGAAATGCCGAGTGCCACCTGCCAGAGTGGAATACTGGGGGGTAGGGTCAGAGCAAATAGGATCGAGGATACAAAGAAACCTTCGTTCACATCGTGCTTCCTAACAACAGCGAATAGAACTTCCCAGACCCCCCCGGCAACCAAGGTTACGAGGTACACCGGCAGAAAATACATCGCTCCGTGCACAAGGTCCGAGATCGGGTTATAGGGGCTGTGACCGAACAGATTGACCACAGCGCCCCGCCAACCCGGGACCTCCTCAAGACCCAACGCATCCATGGCTAGGTTTGCCTGATAGCCGGTATTGAAAAAGGCCATCAACATGCACGGAAAAGCAGCAATCCACACATAGGTCATGACCCGTTTAAGATCAATCGCATCCCTGACATGGGTTGATCCAGTGGTCACATCTGGTGGCGTATACAGAAACGTGTCAACCATTTCGTATACAGGGTAAAGCTTTTCGAACCGTCCACCCTTAGCGAATTGAGGGTGGATTTTGTCCAAAAACTGACGGGTACTAGACATTAGCCCTCCTTTTCAATCTGGCTGAGGTTCCTTCTTAGGACCGGACCAAAATCATGCTTGCCCGGATCTACGAAGGTACACAATGACAAATCTTCTTCATCCAACTCAAGTGCCCCTAGCGCCTGAGCCATATCGGTATCACCAACAATCAGATAACGCAGCAATTGGGTCGGAAGAATGTCAAGCGGCATGACTTCTTCGAAGACCCCTACAGGAACAATGGCTCTCGGGCTTCCAAACTTATTGGTGGTCAAGGCTAACTTCTTGCCCCGTAAACCTGGGAGACTGGTTAGCAAGACGTTCAGGAACGAATATTTTTTTCCAGTTGGATCAACCCAACCCATGAACTCGCGCTCATGGTTTTCCTGAATTACTGATACTTGCGTGTGGAATCGACCCAGAAAATCGGTTGCATCCTCAGCTTTTCTGCCACAGAGGATAGAACCCCCGATCACGCGCGCCGACTTGGCTTGCTTAAGCTGTCCTTTGACCAAGTCCGAAAGACACGCTCCCTGCCTTGTTCTTACCAATCGAGGGGAGGAGACGGAAGGCCCAGCCAAGGCCACTACCCGCTCAACATTGAGCTTTCCGGTTGTAAACAGGGTGCCAATGGCCATCACGGCCTGATAATCGAGGTGCCATACTGACTTGGTCGGGCCGACCGGGTCGAGATGATGGATATGAGTACCCACCAACCCAGCCGGGTGTGGGCCCGCGAATTCAGCAACCTCAAGTTGCGCCATATCGGGCGTACCGATGACGGCTTCCGGTGACTTGCACAAGAAGACCTTACCCTCGGTAAGCTTCGAGATGACAATCAAACCGTTTTTAAAATCATCAGGACGATCAGCAACAACCACTTCAGGTCGAGCGGCAAGGGGGTTGGTGTCTATTGCCGTTACGAATACCGAATGCGGGATCGACTCAGGATTTGGGGCATGACTGTAGGGCCGCGTTCTGATCGACGTCCACAGGCCGGAGGCCAACAGGTTGTCTCGCACCTCCTCACGGGTCAGGGTCGGCAACTTGCTCTGCGCGTATGAAGCGAACTTGACCGCCTCGTTGCCGCTAAGCTCAATGACCACGGATGTGAGAGCCCGCCGCTCACCGCGATGGATAGACTTGATGATTCCGGCGCCGGGTGATGTGTAGACAATCTGGGGATGCTGCTTGTCTTCAAACAGAACATCACCCAATTTGACCTTATCTCCCTCAGCCACTTTCATGGAAGGCTTAAGGCCGACATAGTCGGGGCCCAGAAGGGCGACTGACTGAACAGTTCCCGCGTTATCGTAGATAACCTGCTCTGGTTCACCCGTAATCGGAAGATCCAGACCTTTTTTCGTGTTAATTAGCATAGGTGAGCCCGTGGAACGCACAAATCTTTCGGCCCCTCCGACAGATCTCGAGGGCAATTGCCCCATTAGATCTTCGTCGACCGTAGCAGTTCATTTCGTGAAAGTGGGGGTCCGGTCAGCACCAAACCCGCTTGCGTGCCCAACCGTTCGACGCTTGGCGACAGCGTTCGGGGCGCAAGACCTTAAATTCCGGCAAAAACATCGAGATTAAACCATAAATTGTCTCGTCTCTCAATGAATCCATGCGGCCGCAGGCCATGTCAAACCTCAAAGTCAATGGAAGGCTTCACTCCTCTATTCAGCGCAAGCCAACTCCAATAAACTTCCTCATGGAGTTGGCCAGACAGTCGCTGTTCCTGCCAAGGGAATGGAGGAAAGTCCGGGCTCCATAGGACAGGACGCCAGGTAACGCCTGGGAGGCGTGAGCCTACGGAAAGTGCCACAG
>CAYLUS010000062.1:0-8550 GCA_964386975.1 uncultured Methylococcus sp. | reverse complement strand
AATGCTACCGCCCCGCTTGGCGTGTTCAAAGTCCTTTGAGAGGGTGCAAGGCAAGCGATTGCCGGATCCTTTGAAACCTTTGGAGATCAACCGACTCCTACCATAAGTAAAAAGAGGGGGATTCTTGCCATCCGTTTGGTCGTTGGGACCCCAAACCCTAGGAGGACCACATGCCGCATGTTCGACTCACCGATCACGATGTCACACCCCCCGAATTGTGGGATCAGCGCCGGCACTTCATCAAACAGGGACTCGCGCTAGCCGCGGGATCCGCGCTGCCATTCCCCGGACGTGCGGGTGATTCACTTTCAGCAACCCGAAACAAGGCCTTCACGGTCAACGATACCCTGACAGGGTTTGAGAAAGTGACTAGCTACAACAACTTCTACGAATTCGGAACCGACAAGGAGGACCCGGCCCAAAATGCCGGCACACTGAAGACCCGACCCTGGACCGTTAGTATCGAGGGTGAGGTGCACAAGCCGAGGACCTTCGATATCGAGTCCCTTTTGAAACTGGCCCCTTTGGAGGAACGAATCTATCGGCTCCGCTGCGTTGAGGCATGGTCCATGGTGATTCCCTGGATCGGTTACCCGCTCTCCGCTCTTATCAAACAGGTGGAACCGAAAACCAGTGCCCGATTCGTGGAGTTCACGACCCTGAATGATCCGGAGCAGATGCCCGGCGTTCGGCGAGCGGTTCTGGAATGGCCCTACCGTGAGGGGCTTCGCATGGACGAGGCCATGCATCCCCTGACGCTTTTGACGATGGGTCTCTATGGCCAGGTGCTTCCTCCTCAGTCCGGCGCGCCCATTCGGATCGTGGTTCCCTGGAAGTATGGTTTCAAGAGCGCGAAATCGATCGTCCGGATCCGCTTGCTTGCAACTCAACCCCTGACCAGTTGGAATCAGGCCGCCCCGCAGGAGTATGGCTTTTATGCCAACGTCAATCCCGCGGTGGATCACCCCCGCTGGAGCCAGTCCAAGGAGCGAAGGCTCGGTGACTTCTTGAAGCGCCCAACGCTGCCTTTCAATGGTTACGGGGAACAGGTCGCCGCTCTCTACAATGGACTTGATCTGGTCAGGAACTTCTAGACGGGGTCATACAGTATCCGGCCGACGTCCTTGATCGCTTTAAGTGGTCTTCCTGAGCGCCTCAAGACAGGTGATGCAAAGGCACCTTGAATAGGTTTCTTGTAGGATTTTTTGTGTACTGGCATCGATCATCAGGGTCGCACAGGCGCACTTTGTGATGTTGCTTCGTACGCACTCAAACTGTCCCCCGCATCGCGGGCAAGGTGTCGTTTCCCTTGAACCGCTGTTCATTTCGGCGGGGGGGCTTAGTCACGAAGCTTTAATGTCACTTGAGGCACGCGCCTGCGCAATGAAGGCTTCAAGATAATCAATCTTTGCATCTTCCTTGCGAAAGCCGAGGTAGATGTGTTTAGCGATGCCTTGCGATCCCAAAGAGACAGCATGAACCCTGAACCTTGAGGCGTGTTCGTTCACCAACCAGCGGGGCAGGGCGGCCACCCCCCGGCCACTTTCAACCATCTGCAGCATGATGTCGGTACTCTCGATCGGCTTGTGTCGCCTGGGGCTGATTCCCGCCGGAATCATGAATTGGGTATAGATATCTAGTCTGTCGATCGCCACCGGGTAGGTAATCAGCGTTTCATCGGCAAGATCTTTAGGCTGGGCAAAGAGGGCTCCGACCAGGGGATGATCGGGACCGACCACCAGGACCTGCTCATAGTCGAAGACCGGCTCATAGCAAAGACCGTATTTGAGCAAGGGATCTGGTGTGACCAGAAGATCAATTTCATAGCCGAAGAGGGCACCAATTCCGCCAAACTGAAATTTTTGTTTGACGTCAACATCCACGTCTTTCCACGCAGAAAGATAGGGGCTGACCACTTTCAGGAGCCACTGGTAGCAGGGGTGGCATTCGATTCCGATCTTGAGGCTGCCGCGTTCCCCGCGGGCAAACTGGGTCAGCCGCTCCTCGGCATGAGCGAACTGGGGAAGCATCCGATGAGCAACGGCGATCAGATACTCACCGGCCTGGGTCGGGATCAGGCGGCGACCTTCCCGGTGCCAGATCGCGGCGCCAAGACCCTCTTCAAGTTTGCGTATGGTGTGACTCAGGGCTGATTGCGTGAGGTGCAGGGTTTTGGCTGCTGCGGTTAGGGAGCCGAGCTCATCGACTGCGCGGATTACTTCAAGGTGGGTCCTTTCAAGATGGGCCATCGGGTTCACTCGGTCTTAGGGCGGCTATTGTCAAAGGCGGCTATCCAACAGAGGGTCATGCCTTCGATGTGAGCGACGATGACTTGAGGGCGATACGCTTCAGTGATGGGCAGAAGATCCTGCCTTGAACACTATGCATGAATATAAATCATTGAATGATGAGTTAATACCATTTTTACTCATCATTTGATCTGGCTACCATGCGCTTCCTTTCTTTTTGATGAATCAGGAGACCGCATGGTCACGACCCACAATCTCGGATTTCCCCGCATTGGCGCCCAGCGTGAACTCAAGTTTGCCCTTGAAAAATACTGGAAAAATCAAAGCGCACTGGATGAATTGAAAGCCACAGGTAAAGCGCTTCGGGCGCGGCACTGGCAACAACAACGCCGCCTCGATTATGTGCCGGTGGGCGATTTTGCCTTCTACGATCAGGTCCTCGATATGAGTTTCACGCTGGGTCACTTGCCGGAGCGGGTTAAGGGATTCACAGGCGATGCCCTTGATAATGCATTTCGGGTCGCCCGAGGGCGTGCACGGGCGGTTTCGGAGCCGGCCAAGCCTTGCTGTGGCGAAGTGACGGCCGGGGAGATGACCAAGTGGTTTGATACCAACTATCACTACATCGTCCCGGAATTCACGGCGGGGACCCAATTTTCTCTGGATGCTTCGCGTCTCCTTGAACAACTGGCCGAAGCCAGGGCACAAGGGGTCAACGGCAAGCCGGTTCTGATTGGTCCGGTTACCTACCTGGCTCTTGGAAAGAGCAAGGATGGAAGCGACAAACTTGCCCTTCTGGATCGACTCCTGCCCGTGTATGCAGATCTTCTTGAGCAGCTGGCAGAAGCCGGTGTCCAGTGGGTTCAGATGGATGAGCCTGTGCTGGTGATGGAGCTTAACGAATCCTGGCAGCATGCCCTCAACCTGGCCTACCATCAGCTAAAAGCCTCAAGGGTTAAAATCCTTTTGGCCACCTATTTCGGTGAACTGCTTGAAAATCGCTATCTGGCGGTCAATCTCCCGGTTGAAGGGCTCCATATCGATGCGATCAATGGCGCTGGTGACATCCAGCCGGTGTTGAATCTGCTGCCCTCACACAAGGTCCTTTCCTTGGGCGTGATTAATGGCCGCAACATCTGGAGAGCCGATCTTCAGGCAACACTGGATTGGCTTGAACCGATTGCCAAGCAGTTGGGGGATCGTCTTTGGATTGCGCCCACATGCTCGTTGCTCCACGTGCCGGTGGACCTTGATGGCGAGCAACTCCTTGACCCCGAGATTAAGTCCTGGCTTGCGTTTGCACTTCAGAAACTCGAGGAACTTGAGATACTGGCTCAGGCACTCAATCAGGGGCGTGCATCGGTCAAGACGGCGCTAGATTGTAACCAGAGCGCGATTGTCTCGCGTGCGCACTCTCCGAGGGTCCATGACGCGAGGGTCCAAACGGCAATGGAGCGGATTGATGCGTCGATGGGCCAAAGGAGCAGTGACTATGTTACACGGGCCGAAAAACAGGCCGTTCATCTTCAGTTGCCGCGATTTCCCACCACGACCATCGGCTCGTTTCCCCAGACACCAGAGATCCGCAAGGCCAGGGGGCAATTCAAGGCAGGTCTTTTGGATGAGACGGCCTATCGGGCGGCGATGCATCTTGAAATTCAGCGCAGCGTCAACGCGCAGGAATCGATCGGTCTTGATGTCTTCGTCCATGGTGAAGCCGAACGCAATGACATGGTTGAGTATTTCGGGGAACAACTCGATGGTTTTGTGTTCAGCCAGTATGGATGGGTGCAGTCCTATGGTTCCCGTTGCGTGAAACCGCCAATCCTGTTCGGCGATATTCATCGGCCCCAACCGATGACCCTTCAGTGGATCCAGTACGCCCAGTCACTGACGGCAAAGCCGATGAAAGCCATGCTGACCGGCCCTGTTACCATCCTCAACTGGTCGTTTGTCCGGGATGATCAGCCGCGTGCTTTGAGCTGCCGGCAACTGGCGCTTGCAATTCGCGAAGAGGTCCTCGATCTCGAGGCGGGCGGCATTCGCATCATTCAGATTGACGAGGCGGCGCTTCGCGAAGGTTTGCCGCTCAGGCAATCTCAGTGGTCCAACTATCTTGGCTGGGCGGTCGATGCGTTTCGGATTGCCGCCAACGGGGTAAGAGATGACACCCAGATTCACACGCACATGTGCTACTCCGAGTTCAATGACATCATGGCCTCAATAGCGGCGATGGATGCCGATGTGATCACGATCGAAACGTCTCGGTCGGATATGGAGCTCCTGGATGCCTTCGATGCATTCAGTTACCCGAACGAGATCGGGCCCGGTGTCTATGATATCCACTCGCCCAACATTCCTTCCGAGCAGCAGATCGTGAACCTAATACGGAGGGCTGCCGAGAAGATCCCGCCTGAACGCCTTTGGATCAATCCCGATTGCGGACTCAAGACGCGAGAATGGAACGAGGTCATTCCGGCCCTTGCCAACATGGTGTCAGCGGCAAGAACGCTGCGAGCGTCTGTCTCGTTTTAAGCGCTGTGCTGCAATCTGAAGGACCCCATTGGGGGTCCTTCGGTTCGCTTACTTGAATTTTAGATTAATCAAAAACCGGTTGGGTTGACCGGCGATAGGGGATACGGTGCTCGTCCCTCTGACTCCGAGGTACTTGCCGCTGCCGCCGACGATGGGTCGCACTGAGGTTTTGCTGGGCAGATTGGTGCCCGAGTTGTTTGAGGTGATGCCATTGATCGTGATGGTCCCATCCGGGAGAAGATATTCAGCCAGGGTATCTCTTTCATCCTGGCCACCCGCGGTGTCAACCGAAATGATGATCTTTCGGGCGACGTAACTTCCCATCTTTTCCAGACTTTTCGAGTTGAGGACAAGACCCCGAGTCACGACGATATCTCCCATGCTCGCGCCTGTTTGTCCAAGGTCCAGCGTTTCTGTCCCGGTATGCTCAACCACGATGCTGAAGTTGTTGGTTTTGGCATGCCCTGAAGGATTGAAAGCCATAAGGAGAAGAAGGGGCAGTACGAGATTTCGCATGAATCACCGGATATGGGGTTAAAGAGACGATTTTGGGACTTTTCCCTTTGCATTCACAATGAGTACAGGAACATCGTTTCACTCGTCCACCGTCAAGTCAAGGAAACAGCTGAACGGTGCAAAATCGGGAACAACATATAGTACGCGGCCGGGAACACACATATTGCGCCATGGCAGACGGCCTCATTCATCAAAGTGCGGCGCGATCCCCCCAAATCACAGCAAGGGTTCGCGAACCTAAAGTTTTGAAGAGCGGTTGTTTTGATCGGACGGTCTCTAAAAGATCTGTCCTTGCTCCCGAGGCTTTTTAATCCTGCGACTTTGTGCCATCGAGACCCCAAGGACCCCGGTATGGGCGATTGCTGTGGTCATCGTGCCATTAAAGGTGCCGGCAAACGCGCCGAGGATACATAAAAGGTTCGTTGGCAGTGTGCGGAGACTGGCCATCCCCATCCGCAACTTGAGTGTGCGTGAGGCTAGCATCAGTTCAAAAAGACTGTCGAGTGATTCGCCCAGCAGTTGGATGGTTGACGCATTTACACCTCGGATCGCCTGCAAGGGTCCGATGACGACAGCGGATTCTTGATCGACGAGTTCTGGAGGCGGCCGGTGCGTGATCAGCGCTGATTGGTAGCCCCGCGCTGAGAGTTCCTCGCGAAAACGCGTGAAATTAGCTTCATTGAGCCCGGTATACACCGCATCCACGCCCAGTCGTGCGCCGATCGATTCTGCGTTCGCGCCACAGATCGCGGTGGCAACGCCAATGGTCCGCAGCCGCTCGAACGTCCTCGCCAGTCGAGGAATATTGGTTGCACCGAAGTGCACGATCTCATCGGCTTCACCCTCAATGCCAATTCGAAGTGAAGGCCACTCACCGGTACTCGGCAAGTCCTCAAGGCTCACTGTATAGCCATCGATTGAGAGGCGAGTCATTCCTCTTTCATGGGTTATAAGGGTGGCGGTGGCCGGCGCACTGTCGCTGACCTCGGCCAAGTCGCGCATGGCCTCGGATCGGGCATCTCCGATCCATTCTGCGAGTAAGTGAGCCCAGGCATTGGCGCGACTGATCGGCTTTTCTGGAGATTCGAGATCACTGACCCGGGGTCGCAAGTCGCCAAGACCTGGATAGTCGGCATCCACCACCAAAACCGATGTTTTTGCAAGGCCGGTCAAGGCGCCCGGCGTCATCACCAATGCACCATGCGAAAGGCCGGTCCGGAGGTCACGGAAATACTCGGTCGGCGCCGCAATCATGGGGCTTGCCGCCCAATCCTGATGCATCAGTGCGCCGGCCATATGCAATCCCCCCATGGAATAGGCCACGCCAGCCAGAGCCAGGTTGGGGTAGACCGTCAGATCACTCAGACGGCGGCTCTCTCCGCGCAGCGACTCATCTTCGGTCAGGCTGGCCGGGAGTTCGGCGAGGATGCGGACAATGGAAGCCATTCGGTCCTCATGGGCATGATCACGTTCGAGGAGCCCCTGACCACCGATGATCAGATAGCCCGAGACCAATGCATCACCCGGCTGCTTGCGCTGAAGGGGAGAGGATAGGGCATCGGAAAAAAGACCGTCTCGGACCAGAAGGTCGCCTTCCTTGACAACACCATCGAAAGGAACGGTATCCCCAGCACAGAGCATGACGGTGGGGGCGGGAGCATCCGGATTTGGAAGGGCGATCACTTCCGGTAAGGTGTTCAATAGCCCTCGCGTCTCATGCGCAATGACACGGCCTGCCCTGCGTTCCCAAATCAGGGTCAACCACTCGGCGAGCGCGGAGGCGAAGGGCGCGAGTGTCGCTACTGAGCAGGCAACAACGACTGAGGAGTAAAAAGGCGTGCCAATCTTGCCACGCCCCAGCTCTCGTGCTGCCTTGGAAAATCCCGGGACACGACTTGCCAGCAACACCGCGCACACCCATGGAATGGCGGCTGGATATAAAAATTGGCTGGTTGCGCACAAAGCCAAATTGGTGTTTGCCATCAAGAACGGCACCCTGGGGTTGGCAACCACTACGGTCTGCTTCGCCATGGGATCGAGGTGTCGTTCGAGCCTTCTGATCCATGGGGTCGGATCAATGCTTGGATCATGCCTGATTACCAGACGATTCGGGAATCGGCGCTCACCTAAGGTCACAATCCCCGCGAATTGGCGCAGCGATGATTGATCGATCAGCCGACGTTGCGATCTTGGAATTCTGACCTCGACTTCCCCAGGCGCTCGATCAATGAGCACCAAGGAGGTCACGGTGTTACCCCAACGGTAAAGCGTTGTTGCCCGCTCTGGCACGATCAATGGGAGCGATTCTTGGCCGATGGGTCCCTTGATGACCAGATCGGCCAGTTGCTGCAGCGCTTGTTTAGGGCTGCCATCCTTATGGAGCCTGACCCGAATCCGACGGCGCTCCGGTGCAATGCTGACGCTTCGGGTGCCATGGTGTGAGAACAGCGCATGAAACAGCCGTTTCACATCCGAAGGTTTCAGTCTCTCGGAGTAACTGATTTCAATATGCGGTCCGTGAATGCGAACGGTCTGAGAGGCGGCCATGTTCGTAGTTCCTTGGTGCATGCTCAAACCGGTGCATACATTACCGTTATGAAGGAATCGGATGCGAGTCTGTCGGTGAACGGTAGTGGACTCACACCTGGATTTTACATTGATGCGCGAAAAGCCCCATCGTTGAGTGCGGGGATGAATAACGCGAACACGATCGTGTCCTGATTCTTAGGAAGGTGTCTGTTGTCGCTCGATGGACTGCCGGACACCTTCAATCGGCGCACCGCTACAGTGAATGGCAAGATAACAGGATGACCCTATCATCATCGCTATCAAATTCCACCCGTTTCGCTTTAGCCTCGACACACACGCGAGCGAAGATGTCTTGAAGGTCTTCCAGAACGGCTTTTGTGAATCCGCCTCGGCGATATTTGGTTGCAAAGACTCGATGCATGGGCAAGTAGAAGACGCAGGACCTGCCATGTCTGATTACATGGTCATGGCTCACGGACCAGCGGATGATTGGCAGCGCAGGATACCCAGGCGCGAGAAACCGGGGTTCTTCGGACGCTTCAGGATTATCCGAACCAGGATCGGGTTCGGTTACAGATTCCACAGACCGACAGCATGATCGGCACCTCAACCAATACACCAACAACGGTAGCTAATGCGGCTCCGGATTCAGGTCCATAGAGGGCGATCGCCGTCGCCACGGCAAGCTCGAAGAAGTTACTGGCCCCGATCAGCGCACCGG
>CAYLUS010000061.1:0-8691 GCA_964386975.1 uncultured Methylococcus sp. | reverse complement strand
TCCAGGAAGGTCTGGTTGCAGATGATCGTGCCTGGCGTCGGGTCAAGCCATTTCCCCGTGTGGATCTTCCGGTTGAACGTTTTCTCAATCCCTCTGAATGCCGCGACTTGCTCAAGTCGGCCGAGACGGATTTTCGGGATTTGATTCGGGCAGCACTCCAGACCGGGATGCGTTACGGGGAGCTGATCCGGCTGAAGATCTCGGACTTCAAGGCGGACCAGGGCGGTCTTTGGATCCATGAGAGTAAATCCGGCCGGCCGCGGTTTGTGCCTCTGGATGCGCGTGGAGTTGCCTTTTTTCAGGCGCGTACGCTCGGTCGCTCAGGTGGGGACCGCCTCCTGTTGCGGCAAGATGGACAACCCTGGGGTCGCTGTCACCAAATCCGACGGATTCGGGAGACCTGTGAGCGCGCAGGGATTGATCCACCCATTTCCTTCCATGATCTTCGCCATACCTATGCAAGCCTTCTGGTTCAAGGCGGCGTCGATCTTCGGGTAATAGCCGATCTTTTAGGTCATGCCGACCTGCGACTCACCATGCGTCACTATGCGCACCTCAATGATACGACCCGCCGCAGCGCCTTGGCGCAACTCCCCAACTGGAGCGACCATGACGAATCACCTGAGCCCCCTTAGAATAGGGTCATGCCCCGCTGCTTGAGTACCCTTATTTCATCCGATAGCCGAACCGTGACCTCGGCCATTGGCGGCCTTTGTCGGGTCCCAAGGGCTCGGACTGGATGCCGGCATGGGCGTTGACTACGAAACGCTGGCCGCGCTTCGAAAGCACCACCCCGCTTGGCGGCTGCTTCGATCCGACCATGCGGAGCTCATCGTCAGCTTCTTGTTCAAGGCCTTTGTCGCACCCAATCTTCGGGCCATGCCCGCGCTGGAGTTGGCCGAAGCCCTCGAGGATCATTTGTATGGCCTTCGCCAGAGCCTTGGCGATGAAGCCTTTCCGAGGGCGGCGCAGGAGTACCTCAATGATTGGGCGGAGCCTGAGAAAGGCTGGCTCCGAAAATATTACCGTGCCGGCACGGACGAGCCGCAATTCGACCTGACGCCAGCCACCGAAAAAGCCATTGGCTGGCTTGAGCAGCTCGGAGAGCGGGCCTTCGTCGGCACCGAATCACGTCTTTTGACCTTAATCGACCTTCTTAAGCAGATGGTTGAAGGCAGTGAACAAGATCCTCTCAAGCGCCTGAGCGAGCTGGAGCGTCGCAAGGCCGAGATTGACCGGGAGATGGAATCGATTCGAAGTGGCCACCTCCCGCTTCTGGACGATACGGCGATTCGGGATCGGTTCCAGCAATTCGGACAGACCGCACGTGAGCTCCTTGGGGATTTCCGGGAGGTCGAGCACAACTTTCGTCAGCTGGACCGGCGGGTTCGTGAAAAGATCGCGTTATGGCAGGGTTCCAAGGGAGCCCTGATTGAAGAGATCATGGGGGAACGTGATGTGATCGGGGATTCCGATCAGGGACGGAGTTTCCGGGCGTTCTGGGACTTTCTGCTCTCGAGTCGGCGACAGGAGGAGCTCAGTGATTTATTGCACCAGGTTCTGAAGCTGGAGCCCGTCGCCGAAATGAGGCCAGATCCGCGTCTTCGACGTGTCCATCATGATTGGCTGGAGGCGGGGGAGCATACCCAGCGAACCGTGGCCCAGCTTTCACAGCAACTTAGACGGTTTCTGGATGATCAGGCGTTTCTTGAAAATCGGCGCATCATGGAAATCCTCCGCAGCATCGAGACCAAGGCTCTCGAGCTCCGGGACCAGCGGCTACCCGAGGTCATGATGGAGCTCGATGAGGCATCCGCCCGCTTCGAGTTGCCAATGGAGCGACGCCTCTTCAGTCCCCCGAGCCGCGCCAAGATCGACATGGGACGGATCGAGGTGGGCACTGCTGATTTCGATGCCCGGCTGCTTCTTGATCAGATCCGGATCGATAAGGGAAGGCTCAAGCGACATGTGAAAATGGCATTAAAATCGCAAAAACAAGTGACTTTGAGCGAATTGGTGGCGCTTCAACCGCTCGAACAGGGCCTTGCCGAGCTGCTTGCCTACCTTCAGTTGGGAGAAGACGGCCTTCGACTTCTTGAGGATCCGAGCACGATGGATACGATTGCCTGGGCCGGGATTGATTCGGAAGGCAAGCCGGTTCGCCGGGAGGCCCAGATGCCACGGGTGATTTTTCTCGCATGAATGACGACCAGCAACGTGAAGAAAGGGAGAACCCCTTAGATGAGGGGGCGGTCTCGGAAGAGAACCTGGATCTCTCCGTCATTCTCATCCGCCTTCTGAAAGGGGTGGTTTATCGAGAGGACCATGAGCGGCTCTGGTCGCTCCTGATTCGGCTGCAATTCAAGCTCCGGGAGTACGTCGGGGTTCTGGGGCTGGAGCTCATCCTCGATGAATCTGAGGGGTATGCCTTTCTGAAATCCCGCCCGGATCCGGAGGACGGGGTCGGTTCCCTTCGCGCACCGCGATTGATTGCCCGGCGGCCCCTGTCCTATCCCGTCAGTCTCTTGCTGGCGCTCTTGCGCAGGAAGCTCGCTGAATTTGATGCTTCGGGCGGCGATCTCCGCCTGGTGCTCTCGCGCGAGGACATACTGGATCTGGTTCGCGTTTTTCTCCGTGAGAACACCAATGAGGCCCGCCTGATTGATCAGATGGATGCGCACATCAATCGGGTGGTTGAGCTGGGCTTTTTAAGACGCCTTCGCACCGACGACCGCTCCGGTCGGGATTCGGGGCCCTTCGAGGTCCGCCGTATTCTCAAGGCCTTCGTGGATGCGCAGTGGCTGGGTCAATTGGACGAGCGGCTGGAGGGCTATCGCCAGCACCTGATCCATGGCGACGATCTGGATGATGGGCTCCAGCATGAGTGAACCGATGCAGATGGACCTTGATTTTGCGAGCGATGATCAGCTCTCCGGTTTTCGGCTCATGCGGTTGGAGACCCTCAATTGGGGAACCTTCAACGGCCAGGTTTGGGTCCTCGATCTCAATGGCCGCAATATTCTTCTGACCGGGGATATTGGCTCCGGGAAATCCACGCTGGTGGATGCCATCACCACGCTCTTGGTGCCCGCTCACCGAATTGCCTTCAACAAGGCGGCCGGTGCCGAGAGTAAGGAGCGATCACTCAGGTCCTATGTTCAGGGGTATTACAAATCCGAGCGGAACGAGGAAACCGGGATCTCGCGGCCTGTCAGTCTTCGGGATGAGAAAAGCCTCTCGGTCCTTCTTGGCGTCTTCTATAACGCAGGCTATGACCAGTTTGTCACCCTCGCCCAAGTGTTCTGGTTGAAGGAGGGGCAGGGCCAGCCGGCCCGTTTCTTTGTGGGTGCGGAAAAGCCCCTCACCATTGCAGGCGACTTTACCGAATTCGGGGGCGATCTCTCGGCGCTCAAGAGGCGTCTTCGGGGTATCGGGGCCGAAATTGAGGACACCTTCCCGAAGTATGGCAGCTGGTACCGTCGTCGTTTTGGCATCGAGAATGAGCAGGCGATGGAGCTCTTCCATCAGACCATCTCGATGAAGTCCGTCGGTAATCTGACTGGGTTCGTTCGGGTTCATATGTTGGAGCCGTTCGAGGTCGGGAGCCGAATTGAAGCGTTGATCGGCCATTTTGATGACCTTAACCGGGCACACCTTGCGGTCCTGAAGGCAAAGCGGCAGGTTGAGTTCCTGACGCCTTTGGTCGAGAAGGGCAAGGCGCATGCTGAAGCCCAGCAGCGCCTCGCCCGGCTGGAGGCCTGCCGGGAGGGACTGAATCTCTACTTTTCAAGGATCAGTCTCGATCTCCACCAAGGCCGGGAGCAGGCGCTCTCCCTCGAGTGGGCCAAGCGCGATGCCCGGGTCCAAAAGCTTGAAACTGAACGCGCCTCGCTGCAGCTTCGTGTGGAGGAATTGCGCCGGGTCATCATGGAAAATGGTGGTGATCGACTGGAGCGCCTGGCACAGGAAATACATCAGCGCGAACAGCTGAGGGATCAACGAAAGCTTCGTGCAGACCGATTCAAAGCCCTCCTCGACAGTCTCGGTGAATCCATGCCCGCTGACTCGGATGACTTTATGAGTCAGCGCCAGCGTCTTGGGGATCTTCGCGAGGCAGAAAAAAAGCAGGAGCAGAGTCTGCATGATGGGGAAATGGAGGAATCCGTCGTCCTCCATCAGGTTCGTACCGATCATGCCCGCATTGTGGCCGAGGTCGAAAGCCTCAAGAAGCGCCGGAGCAACATTGATCATCGCCAGATTGAGATGCGGCAGGCCATCGCCGAGGCGCTGGCGATCGACCCACAGCAGATGCCGTTTGCCGGTGAATTGATCCAGGTCAGGGACGAGGAGCGTGACTGGGAGGGAGCGATAGAACGCTTCCTTAGAAGCTTCGGTCTCTCGCTGCTGGTTCCTGATCAGCACTATGCACGGGTTGCGGAGTGGGTGGATCGGCATCATCTCCGGGGCCGTCTGGTGTACTTCCATGTCAAGGCCAGACGCGCTGGCGAACTTCCGACCCTAGCCCCGCACTCGCTGGTCAGAAAGCTAGCCATAAAACCCGATTCTGAATTCTACGACTGGCTGGAGCGCGAATTGGTGCACCGTTTCGATGTGGCCTGCTGCGCGACGCAGGAGGCGTTTCGACGGGAGCCGCGCGCAATCACCTTGGCTGGACAGATCAAGGACCCGAGCGGTCGACACGAAAAGGATGATCGACACCGAATCGATGATCGAAGTCGGTATGTGCTGGGGTGGACCAATACGGCCAAGATTCAGGCACTGATGGTCACGCAGACCCAGTTGGAGGAGAAGATCACGGGTATCGCCGGCCGGATTGCCGACATTCAGTCGCGGCGGCGGCAGATGGGGATTCGGCTGGATACCCTCACCCGGCTGGAGGGGTTCGGCGACTTTGAAGAATTGGATTATCGAAGCCTCGTGGTGGAAATCTCCCGCCTGAACCGAGAGCGTGAGGCGCTTGCCAAAGCATCAGATGTCCTAAGGGCCCTGCAGGAACAGCTGGACACGGCGCGGAACGACCTTTTGGCCAGTGAAGAGCGGCTCAATGAGGTCAGAAGTCTTCGCGCCAAACTTGAAGGCCGGCTGGAGGATACCCAGAGAGAAATTCAAAGGCTCAAGAAACACCTTGAGGCGCGGGTGCTGGAAGAAGCGACCGCGGGCGATCTGGCGCAAGAGGTCGATGCTGCGCTCTCGGGTCGGGCCATTACCCTCGATGGGTTGGCCGCTCGTGAACAGGAGGTCGCTCAAAGCCTCAGTTCCAAAATCACCGTTGTACACAACCGGATCCGAACCCTTGAGGGCCATCTGGTGAGCGAAATGACCACGTTCAAGCGGGACTACCCGCTTGAGACCAGCGAGATTGATACGGTCATTGCCTCACTCCCCGAGTACGAGCGATTGCTGCAACAACTTGAAAAAGATGACCTGCCGCGTTTTGAGGCGCATTTCAAGGAGTTGCTCAACGTCAACACGATCAACGAAATTGCCAACTTCAACGCGCAACTGAACCGGGAGAAGGAGACCATCCGAGAACGGATCGAACGGATTAATGAATCGCTGACGCAAATCGACTATAACGAGGGCCGCTACATTCGCCTTGAGGCCATGCCAACCCCGGATGCCGAAATCCGCCAGTTTCAAGCGGAGATGCGTGCGTGTACCGAGGGTACCTTGTCCGGTACTGAAGACAGCCAGTATTCGGAAATGCGCTTCATTCAGGTCAAGAGCATCATCGACCGTTTCAGGGGTCGCGAGGGCCTGACCGATCAGGACCGAAAGTGGACCGAGAAAGTGACGGATGTTCGAAACTGGTTTGGTTTTGGCGCCAGCGAGCGGTGGCGAGCCGATCATGCTGAATACGAGCATTACTCGGATTCGGGAGGGAAATCCGGAGGCCAGAAAGAAAAGCTGGCTTATACCATCCTAGCCGCCAGCCTTGCTTATCAATTTGGCTTGGAGTGGGGGGCTGTCCGTTCCCGGTCGTTTCGCTTTGTCTTGATCGATGAGGCGTTTGGTCGGGGCTCTGATGATTCGACCGAATACGGTCTCAAGCTTTTCCAAAACCTGAACCTGCAGCTCCTGATCGTGACCCCGCTCCAGAAGATCCACGTCATCGAGCCGTTCATCTCCGGTGTCGGACTGGTTCGCAATGAGGGGGGACGCAACTCCAAAATCCTGAATCTGACGATAGAGGCTTATCACGATCAGGTGGCGGAATTATTGGGTCAAAAAACCTGATGCGAGTCTTGGCTTAATGCGCCCATCCACACCCTGGAGCGATCCCAAGAGCCTCAGGCAACAGGTGGACCGGCTCTGGGAGCGTGGCATCATCCCTCGGGCCGTGGTTCAGGCGGGCGATGGATTTCCCATCCGATTGGCCCTCAAAGGTCCCTCCTCCAAGGAGCTAGTGGATCAGTTTGAATCGGTAAGGACCTGGATCGGGGCGCTCCGGGGCATGCGAGGTATCCGCTTTGAGTGGCGCGATATCCGCCATCGCATTCTTGGCCAGCAAGCCATACCGAGTGAGGCCTGGCTGGATGATCTGGACGAGACGCTGGTTTTGATCGGGCGGCGCCAAGAGGCAGCGAGGCTTCAAGAAATCGTCCGGAAGACCGGTGACTGTGTGCCCGCTTTGGTGTCTTTTGTCCAAAAACGACCGATTGATGCCCTGAGCTATGCAGCGGTCTGGAATGATCTTCTGGCGCTGGTCACCTGGATTCTCGATCACCCTCGCCCTGGAATCTACCTCCGTCAGATCGATTTGCCGGGGATTCATACCAAATTCATTGAGTCCCATTTGGGCATCTTGGCCGATCTGGTCTCCTGGGTGGATCCCAAGAGTGCGGGTGATCGTCCCATTCGCGCATCAAGCTTTGCTGGCGATCTGGGCTTTCTTGAAAAGCCGGTGCGGATTCGGTTTCGGATCCTTGACTCGGAGCTCGTTTTTTTTGACGGGGCTCAGGGGATTCCTGATATCACGCTCGATCAATTCAGCTTTGCGAATCTCCGTCTTGGCATAGACCGTGTTTTCATTGTCGAGAATGAGATCAACTTTCTCTCTTTCCCCGCATTAAAGCGCTCCCTGATAATTTTCGGTGCGGGTTACGGATTCGAAGCGCTGTCAAAGGCAAGCTGGCTGAACCGGGTGGACATCTTCTATTGGGGGGACATCGATACGCACGGCTTTGCCATACTGAACCAGCTTAGAGCCCACTTTCCCAAGACGCAGTCCTTTCTCATGGATGCCAAGACTTTCGAGATGTATCGCTGGGCTTGGGTAGAGGAAAAATCCCCAAAAAGCCATGCACTGGATCGTCTGACCCCGGCCGAGTGTGCGCTTTATGATGCACTCTGCGATCAGCGCTATGGGAAAAATCTCCGGCTTGAGCAGGAGCGAATCGGCTATTCGTATGCGACTCGGGTGATTTCTAATCTGAGTGATGACTCATGCGTAATCGCGCACGAATCTCCTTGAGTCGCGGCTTCTAATCAAGGATCGCGTTGGAGAGCGATTCTTCTTTTTGCAGCATCGACCCACCCCGCCGAGGCCAGTCAAGCAACGCTCGCCGAAGGCAGACCCTTCCCTGCCGGGGACCCGCCTCCTGAGGTTCATTCGAACTATTTTGACGCCGCGCTCAGAAAGCTCGGATTGAGCCAGACCTTCAACGCTGACCAAGGGATCATGACGGATGGGGCTCCAGCTGCATAGGGTGCAACATCATAAGGGTTGAACTGGACAGTCAGTCCTTCGGCGCTGAAGATCCAGTAGTCGGGGTTCGCGACCATGTCGGCCAGAGTTTCGAATTTGTCGACCGCGTAATCGTCTTTGTAATCTCTCTTTAGGGCCTCTTCCACCAGGTGGGCAAGCCCAGATTTCCACTCATTCGATTTAAAAATATCGTTAGCCGTGAGGGATTTTCCAGTGGATAGGTTGAAGTGGAATTGGCGGGTGATCGAGAGGGGGTGCGCGGCGCCGTGACCAAAAAGATAGCTATTTTGCGTTGCCGAGAGAACTAGCGAAGAGCCCGTTGACGGCGAAAGACGGAAATCCACCTCGGTATCGTTGCTTTTTTCGTCATTGGTATCACCCGTTGGCTGCTTCGATCCTGAAACGGCCTCTTTCAACCATCGGTTAATTGCATCGGCTAAGGGCAGGTCTTCATGGGCGGCTCCATCGATATCAATTGCAAGACCGTTTTCTGTGTGATGGGCAATCTTGATGAAATCGACACCTGCCGTCGACTTCATGACCGCATAGTGACTGACAGGATAAACAAGCAGCCCTTTTAAAATATGGGACTGTCGGTTCAATACATCCAGTCTTGCGGTGTATTCCCTTTTTGCACACTCGATTGACTCATTGGATTTATTCAAAGCACCGCTGGTGTCGTTTGCACACAGTCGCGGCCAATAGGCCAGCCATTCTCGCTGGCCAATGCGGTAGCGCTTGCGGGCTGGTTCTGAGAGTTCGGCCAATTTTGCGCTGTAAGCGCTCGCTAGTGCACTGTCCATCTCAGAAAGAGGGGCATCGTTACAGATTAACTTTTCGCTTGCTTGTCGTGCTTTTCCGCAATCAAAACTGGCTGCGGAAAGGGGAAAGGACAGCGCAGTCAAAAAGAGACTGAGGCAAATACAACGGGAGATCATTGAGAGGCCATTTGAAAAGGAGGA
>CAYLUS010000060.1:0-9013 GCA_964386975.1 uncultured Methylococcus sp. | reverse complement strand
AAAAACCCCCAAGGTCCGCCATGGGGGTTTTTTATTGTTCAGGCACTCTCTACTGTACAAAATTAGCAGCGCCGTTCAATAAAAAGGGCCCTAAGGGCCCCTTTTCTCTGTGCGCTTCGGCGTTTGTGTCCCTAGTGGGTGTGAAGTCGACCGTCCTCCAAGCGCCACTGTTTCTCCATACGGCCGGCAAGGCCCGCGTCATGTGTGACCACTAGAAAACTCACCGAATGCGCTGAGTTGAGATCAAGCATCAAACCGTAAACGGCATCCGCTGTCTTTCGATCGAGGTTGCCGGTAGGTTCATCTGCGAGGACGCACCGAGGGTTGGTTACCAGCGCTCGAGCGATCGCCGCCCTCTGGCGCTCTCCACCGGAAAGTTCGCCGGGTTTATGCTTTACACGTGCCTTAAGACCGACTTGATCGAGCATGGATAAAGCACGCTCCTCCGCCTCTTCAACGCTTGCTTTCCCAATCAGAAGGGGCATTGCCACATTCTCGAGGAGTGAAAACTCTCCGAGGAGATGGTGAAACTGATAGATGAAGCCCAAAGATTGATTTCGAAGGCTTGAGAGTTCACGGGCATTTAGGCCAGCCAACTGTTTGCCCAGAAGTTTGACAGAACCGGATGTGGGGTCATCCAATCCACCGAGAAGGTGGAGGAGTGTGCTCTTTCCTGATCCTGAGGTGCCCATGATGGCGATACGTTCACCCCGACCAACCTCAAGGGTAATGCCATCGAGCACCTGGACGTCAAGGTCCCCCTCATTAAACCGTTTGCAGAGGTCCTTGCAGGATAAGACGATTTCCTTATTCATAGCGGAGCTCTTCTGCTGGGCGAATCTTGGCGGCCTGCCAAGCCGGATAGAGCGTTGCAAGGACAGAGAGGAAAAATGCAACGACCGTGATTTGTACGACGTCATTCCAAATTAATTTGGAGGGGAGTTCGCTGATGTAGTACACATCTGCGGATAAAAACTGGACCCCAAAGAGACGTTCAATGGCAGGTACCACGGTTTCCACATTAAGGGCGAGCACAACCCCCCCAACGGCACCAATGAGCGTGCCGGACAAGCCGATAATCGTTCCAAGGACGACGAAGATGGCCATCACAGAGGCGGGTGTCAGTCCCTGTGTTCTGAGGATGGCAATATCAGGCCGTTTGTCCGTAACCACCATCACTAGGGTCGATACAATATTGAAGGCGGCGACTGCAACAATCAGAAGCAGGATGATGAACATCACCCGCTTCTCGGTTTGGATCGCCTTGAAAAAATTACTGTGGGCCTGAGTCCAATCGGTCACCATCGAGTCTTCCGGAAGCCTTGGGCCGACCTCGCGAACGATTTGCCGGGCGTAGAAAACATCATCGACCTTGAGCCGAAGCCCTGAAATGGCCTCATCCAAACTGAAGAGACGTTGCGCGTCATTGAGTGCGATGAGTGCGAGGTTACGGTCGTATTCAAACATACCGACGTGGAACACGCCGACGACGGTAAACCGTTTCAGGCGCGGGAGAATCCCTGCGGGTGTTGCGGTGATCTGTGGCGTGATGACCGTCACTTTGTCGCCGGGGATCACACCCAGATATTCGGCGAGCTCTTCACCCAGAATGATGCCGAATTCACCGGGTTTGAGGTTTTGAAGTTCTCCTGCAACCAGGTGGGTTGCGACTTCTGAGACCCTCGGCTCATAGTCTGGAAGAACGCCCCGGATCATGGATCCGCTGACATGCCGGTCTGAATTAATCATGGCCTGGCCCTCGACGTAAGGGGCCCAGCCCAAGACGCGCTTCTCTTCCCTCAGCGGCGCTTCGAATTTCTGCCAGTTAAAGAGCTGCCCGTCTGTGCCGGTGATGGAGGCATGTGCGGTCATTCCGAGGATGCGATCCCGCAGTTCTGCCTCGAATCCATTCATCACCGATAAGACCGTAATAAGGGCGGCGACCCCGAGCGCGATTCCGAGAATCGAGGTCAGTGTAATGAAAGAGATAAAACCGGTTCTGCGTTTGGCACGGGTATACCGTAGCCCGATGAATAAGGTGAGCGGTTTAAACATGATTGATGACTGTATCGGTCGATGCCGATGGTTTAAAGCGAGCGTTTAGCCAGGGGTATGGGTTTTCTGGCAAGACGCGCAAACCCCATAGAGGCAGAGTGAATGGTCAGTCAGAATAAAATTTCGCTGTTGAGCGATTTCAGCCTGGAGTGTTTCGATGGTGGCATCCTGAAACTCTTCAACCTTGCCGCATTGAACGCAAACCAGATGATCATGGTGGTCACCCCGATTCATCTCGAACACGGAGTTGCCGCCCTCAAAATGATGGCGGATGACCAACCCTGCAGTCTCGAATTGAGTGAGGACGCGATAGACCGTGGCCAGACCGATCTCCTCACCCTCGCTGACCAGGGTTTTGAAGATTTCTTCAGCACTCAGGTGACTGCCTTGGGTCCCCTGACGCTCCAGAATTTCCAAGATCTTGATTCGGGGGAGGGTGACCTTCAGTCCCGCATTTCGGATGTCTTTGCTTTCCAATACGGAAACTCCGGTCGCTGTTTTACGCGGTTGCTTGGGTTATGATTAAAAGTTAGCCCAAAGTCAATCGCATCATATCATGCTGCCCCACCGCGTTGTTGCACTGGCAATCTGCCTTGTCCTTGTTCAAGGATGTACCTGGGAATGGTTGCCTTTTGTCTACCGCCAGGACATTCATCAGGGAAATGTGATTACGCAGGAAATGGTGGATCAATTGAAGCCCGGAATGACCCAGCGACAGGTCTCCTACATCATGGGAACCCCCTTGATGATCGACCCCTTTCATGATGAGCGCTGGGATTATGTTTATTCCAACCAGCCTGGAGATGAACCGCGCGTCCAGAAAAACATCACCCTGATTTTTAAGGGAGATGAACTTGCCGAACTTCAGGGCGATTTCAGGCCAGGAACGCTTCCCTCGATCGAGATGAAGAAAGACTCCTCAATCAATGTCACCAAGATCGAGCGAGAAAAAACAATCTGGCAAATGATCAGTGGCGCTTTTGGGGGAGCGGATGTCGAGGACGAGGACTAGTCCGCGTTTCCTCGTGCCGTTCACGCCTCGCCTCGCGCGGGTCTTTCAGTAGCGATCTGTAGATTTCAATCCGGTCGCCATGCTGTACCCGGTGAGTCAGGGGTCTCAGCTTTCCATAAATCCCAACGGACAGAGCGGTGTGGCTGAGTTCCGGGCAAAGATCAAGAATCCCTGAGCGCAAAATCGCATCCTCAATCGATGACTCGGCTGGCAGGGTGATCTCCAGAAGCCATTGCTTGTCAGGCCTTGCATAGGCTACCTCGATCAGAAGTTCCTGATCCATGTGATCAATGTCCAAATCACAGAATACCCAAGCCCTTCAGGAAGATGATCAGGACCGAAAGAGGGGCGACGAACCGGGTTAGAAATAGCCAGATGGGGAACTGTTTCCCCAGATCAAGTTCTTTCTCGCTGATGGATTTGGGAAGGAACCAACCGGCAAACACTGCGATCAGGATCCCACCTATGGGCAGCATGATATCGGCCGTCAGGAAATCGAGCATTTCAAAAAAGCCCTTCGCGTCGGTTCCCTTGTCTGTCTGGTGACTGAAGGAATAGAGGGTGCCTAGTCCAAGCAGCCAGCAGGCCCCACAGGCATAGCCGCTGGCCAATTTCCGGGAGAAGCCCTGATTTTCACTCAGCCAGGCCACCGCGGGTTCAATCAGTGCAATGGCCGAGGTGATGGCTGCAAAAAAAACGAGGAGGAAAAAAAGGGTTCCAAAAAGAGTACCCATCGGCATGTGGCTGAAAGCCAGCGGCAGGGTTTCGAAGATGAGCCCGGGTCCAGCGGAGGGCGGAAGATGATTGGCAAAAACCACGGGGAAGATGGCTACCCCGGCCATTAATGCCACCAGCGTGTCTGCAAGTGACACCATCAGGGTGGAGCGGCCAATCGAGACATGATTCGGCAAGTAGGCCCCGTAAACCATGATGGATCCCATCCCAAGACCGAGGGAGAAAAAGGCCTGTCCCATGGCGATCAGAAGACTTTCAGCGCTGACCTTACTGAAATCAGGGGTAAATAGAAATGACATGCCTTGACCAAATCCATCGCTGCTAAGAGCAAACGCATCGAGCATGATCAGCATGATCAAAAGCGCGGGCATCATAAGTCGAGTCACCTTTTCGATTCCTTCGCTCACGCTTTGACCCACAATCCAGGCCGTGGCGGCCATGAACAGCGTGTGCCAGACCAACTGGATTTCGGCTGCATCCTTGAGTTCTGTAAAAATTGATTGGGTTTTTGCAGGATCGATGTCCTCCAAGAAACCCCCACCCATCTTGAAGACATAGGCCATCGACCAACCCGCGATGACGGAATAGTAGGAAAGGATGAGGAATCCGGCCACCATTCCAATCCAGCCCACCAGTTGCCAGTGGGGGCTGGCTTTCACCGACTTTGCAAGGCTCGCCATGGCATGAATGGGGCTCCTGCGCCCGCGCCGTCCGAGCATTGTTTCGGCCATCATGAGCGGCAGTCCAATTAGGAAGACGCACGCAAGATAGACCAGGACAAAAGCGCCACCTCCGTTTTCGCCGAGAAGATAGGGGAATTTCCAGATGTTGCCGAGCCCAATGGCGGAACCACTCGCCGCAATCACGAAGGCCACACGGGAAGACCATTGGCCATGGATTGGGTTCTGCTCGCTCATGTGGCTTCTCCGAAAAATCACGCGCCTGTGTGAAGGCCGCTAAGGGGTCAAATCGAGTAAAATAACAAGTTTTCTCTCAAGCGTCAGATTTAGGTTCCAGGATATGGCCGCAAAGAAAAAGGAAGGCGCATCGAAGAGCCCGCTGATTGCTCAGAACCGCCAAGCGACTCACGACTACTTCATCGAGGAGCGCTTTGAAGCCGGGCTCTGCCTTTTGGGTTGGGAGGTCAAAAGCCTTCGTGCAGGGCGCATTCAGCTCAAGGAGAGCTATGTGGTCCTCAAAAACGCTGAGGCCTGGCTGATCGGCGCTCACATCTCGCCTTTGACGTCTACCTGTACCCATGTCATTGCTGATGCGACTCGTTCCCGAAAGCTTTTGTTGCATGCGCATGAGCTGAGCAAGCTCATCGGCCATGTTGAGCGTAAGGGCTATACGCTGGTGCCGCTCTCGATGGTCTGGCGCAAGGGTCGGGCAAAACTCGAGCTGGGTCTGGCTCGGGGTAAAAAATTGCATGACAAGCGGGCAACCGAAAAGGACCGGGACTGGGAAAGAGAAAAGGCGCGGGTCATGCGCAGGGATTGATCGAGACAGGCTGTCTTTTGCTACGACAGCAAGTCGTCATTGGGTTTTCGGAGGGGCCCCAGAGGGCCATAGGTCAACATTGAACACGCTTTCCATGAAAAAACGCTTGCTAACCCTCTTGACCCTGCTGATGGCCTTGGGTCTTTTTTCCAACTCATCGTCTGCGGGTGGCTATTCCGCTCTGGTGGTCGAGCCGGAGTCTGGGCGAGTGCTCTATGAAAAGAATGCCAATGAGTTACGGCATCCTGCATCGATCACCAAAATCATGACGCTGTATCTCGTTTTTGAAGCGCTCGAGCGCGGTGAAATCACCCTGAATACCCCCTTTTCGGTCTCCCGCTATGCGGTGCTGAGACCTCCCTCGCGTCTGGGGCTCACCCCGGGGGATAGCCTTGCGGTTGAAGATGCGATCCTGGCTTTGGTTACCCGTTCTGCCAACGATGCGGCAAGCGTCATTGCGGAAAACCTGGGTGGGAGTGAGCCTGCCTTTGGAGACCAAATGACGGCCAAGGCGCATGCGCTTGGAATGCAAGACACCGTGTTTCGCAACGCATCCGGACTTCCCGACCCTGCCCAATGGACGACAGCCTGGGACATGTACCGCCTTGCCAAGGCCATGATCAGTAATTTTCCGCGTTACTACCCCTATTTTTCGACGCCACGGTTTTATTACCGGGGCCAAAGCTTCGATAACCACAATCATTTGATGGAGAGTTATCCGGGGATGGACGGTATCAAGACCGGCTTCATCAATTCTTCCGGCTTTAATCTGGTTGCATCAGCCAAGCGGAATGGCCGGCGGTTGATCGGCGTGGTATTCGGCGGGCCAAGCGCGAGAGCGCGTGACCGTCACATGCGCGATATTCTCGATGATGGATTCTCTCAGTTGAACGGCCAGCCGCCACAAAATGTGATTGCTGACTTTGAGCGCTCACCAATTCCAAAAAGTGCCGGTTTTGATCGATATGGCCCGGGGAGTCCTGAATTGACGTTCGGTAGTCAAAAGCGGTTCAAGCGGGGTGCCGTCCCGGCCCGCGGGAAAGGATTGACCTCTTCGGGTCGGGAGCTGCACTCCGCTCAGTCCGGCGGTGCGCGTAAGGCGGCTAAAAAAACAGCGACCACGACCGCCTCGGCCAAGCCAGCGAACTCCAAGCGGTTAGCTGCCTCAGGAACCACCAAGGCCAGCGCCCCCAAATCATCCGCTTGTAAGGGTTCAAAGTGTCCGAGGAAATAGGCGCAAGACCGGATCTTAGAACGCCCTATGAACGCATCGGTGGCCAGGCGGCGGTTCGTCAGTTAGTGGATCGCTTCTATGATCAGATGAGTTCAAGGCCTGAGGCCCGAACGATTCGACATCTGCATGCAGAGGATCTCCAAGGCGCCCGCGACAAGCTGTTCAAGTTTCTCTCGGGTTGGCTAGGAGGGCCGAATCTCTACATCGAGGAGTTTGGACATCCGCGCCTGCGTATGAGGCACTTACCCTTTTCCATTGGCGCTGAAGAGCGTGACCAGTGGATGGATTGCATGGCGGCCTCTCTTGAGGAAGTTGTCGCGGATGCGCGCCTGCGCAAAGGGCTGATGGAGGCCTTCGCGCAAACGGCCAATCACATGATCAACCGTTTCGAACCCAATCAGGATTAAGCCGAACCTAGGGTCATCACCATGAAAATGAGCGCAGACGCCTTTCGCCGTTGGGAAAAAAAGCGGGTTACCCTACTGGGGATGTCGGGAGTGGGCAAGACCACCTTGGCCAACAAACTGCCGCGAGAGGCCTGGTTCCATTATTCGGGAGATTATCGAATCGGTACGCGCTATCTGGACGAGCCGATCTCCGACAATATCAAGCTTCAGGCGATGGAGGTGCCGTTTTTGCGCGAATTGTTGCAGTCCGACTCGATTTACATTCGCAGCAATATCACGATTGATAACCTCAACCCGGTTTCAAGTTTTCTAGGCAAAGTGGGTGACCCCGCCAAGGGGGGGCTGTCCTTGCGTGAATTCAAGCGACGACAGGATCTTCACCGGCAGGCTGAGATCCATGCGATGCGCGATGTGCCCGAGTTCATCAATAAGGTGGAATCCATTTATGGCTACAAACATTTCATCAATGATGCCGGCGGTAGCGTGTGTGAGTTGGATGATTCGCAGACGCTTGAGTTGCTTGCTGAGCACACGGTTATCCTCTATATCAGAACCAACCCCACCCTTGATGATCTCTTGATTGAGAGGGCAAGGTCACACCCTAAGCCGCTCTATTATCGAGAGGCCTTTTTGGATGAGCAGTTGCCTCTGTTCATGGCAGAGAGGGGTTATGCCCATGAGGAGGAGATTGCGCCCGATGATTTTGTCGCCTGGGTTTTCCCAAGACTGTTCCATGCAAGACTACCCCGCTACCAGCACATTGCCGATCAGTACGGGTATACGCTCGATGCTTCACGTCTGGCGGGGGTCAAGACTGAGGACGATTTTGTGACGCTGGTTTGTGAAGCCTTGTCATAAGCTCGCCTCCAGCCAACTTTCGGAGACCGAACACATGCCATTGGTTGCGCATACCGATCTTCCCACTTTCTCGCGCCTCGCGGAGGAAGGGCAGGAAGTACTGAGTGTCGAGAGAGCCCGGCATCAGGATATTCGGGAGATGCATATTGGGCTTCTCAATATGATGCCAGATGCAGCGCTTGAAGCCACCGAGCGTCAGTTCTACCGCTTGGTTGGAGCAGCCAACCCGATCGTTCAGTTTCATATGCATCCCTTTACTATCGGCGGCCTGGAACGGGGCGAAGAGGCAAGAGCGCATATCGATCGGTACTACGAGCCTTTTGAGAAGATCAGGGAGGAGGGTCTGGACGGCCTGATCATCAGTGGTGCCAATGTCTCTCATCCCGGACTGGAGCAGGAGCCGTTCTGGGGCGCGCTGACAGAGGTGTTTGACTGGGCGCGGGCAAATGTCACCTCGACCTTGTGCTCTTGTCTTGCGACCCATGCCCTTATCCAGTATGGCTACGGGATACGGCGAACGCATCTCGGCTTTAAGCGCTGGGGCGTCTACTCGCACCGGGTCGTCGCCCCTGTCCATCCTCTGGTGTCCAGTATTAATACCCGTTTCGATGTCCCGCACTCCCGTTTCAATGAGATTTTTCGGGAGGACATGGAGCGCGTTGGTCTCAAGGTCTTGGTGGAAAGTGCGGAGGCCGGTGTCCATCTGGCAGTAAGTGAAGATCTCATGCGAGTGGTGTTTTTTCAGGGGCATCCAGAGTACGACACCGTCAGTCTTCTCAAAGAGTACAAGCGCGAGGTTTACCGATTTTTCGAAGGCTCAAGGGAGGATTATCCGCCGCTGCCTGAGCACTATTTCAATTCCGACGTTGCGGAGTCCTATTATGCGTTCGGACAAAAGGTCAGACGCGCAAAAACGGTGGGTGATCCGATGCCGCCCTTTGCCGAACCCAGTTCCGAAGTTTGTCTCGACAATACCTGGCGAGACACTGCCAAGGCGGTATTCAACAATTGGCTGGGACTGATTTATCAGGTAACCAATCAGGATCGCAGCCGGCCACTTATGGAGACGCTGGATCCCAATGACCCGCTTGGCCTGATTCGCAAGGGCCTTTTCTGAGGCTCAGGCTGGCGCAGGGTGATTCGATTCATTAATGGCGCATGAGACCCCGTCTTGATTTTGGGGTCAAGACTGGTCATTTCTCTCAGCTTCCT
>CAYLUS010000059.1:0-9178 GCA_964386975.1 uncultured Methylococcus sp. | reverse complement strand
CCTCCGAAATCTCGGGGGAGGCGTTGTGTTCCTGAAGAAATGCGCGGAAATCCATGGGGCTTATTATACCCCATGGCCAACGCTATCTCCATGATTTACATGGATAATCAGGTCATTTCTAAGCCCATAAATCACTCCTCCCAAGCCGCCGAGGGACGCGCATGAAGCCGCTGCCAGTCCGCTCCCCGAAACAGCCATTCCCACTCGTCATGGCCCAGCGTGAAAACCCTATCGCCCTCCATGGGCCAACTGAAACGCCCCTGATGCAGACGTCTTTGGCAGACCCAAACCCCAGTGCCATCCCACACCAGTAATTTCATTCGATTGCCGGAGCGGTTCCTGAAAATGAAGGCACCCTCGGTACAGGGGTTCTTTTCAAGCGCTACCCGGACCACGGCCGATAAGCCTTCAATCCCCTTGCGCATATCTACAGGATCACGGACCAGCCAGAGGGCGCCTTCATGCGAAATCATCCGATCCTCCGGACCATCTCGGCCACCCAGGCAGGATCCATCGAGGATCCAAACGTCCAGACAAACCCAGAGGGGGATCTCAGCTCCAGAGACGGGGAGGAAGATGAAGGCGTAACCGGTACCGAGGGCTGTACCTTGACCGGCAGCAGCGAAACCGTTGCATGGAGTTTGGGCGCGGGATCAACCAGATGCGCATAGTCCCGGATCCAGCGGACAAAGGAGCTGAGTACGATCCCATTCCGGGAACAGTATTCCTCCCGCGTTAAATCACTGGCCCGCCAGGCATCCACATGGCGTCGACGGTCGGCTCGGGTCATCTCTTCCTCCATCAGTTAAGTTCGATGGGGGAAGTCTGGAGATCAGGGATTCAGATGGGAATGTGTGTCCGTTGGCTGCTTACCCTCTTTCAGTGGCCTGGCTTCGAAAGAACCTGGAAAAGTATCGTGATCAGGCCATTGATGTGCCCTCGCCTGAAAATGTTGCTGCCTACTTTTATCTTCAACGAGTAATGATGGACAAGGCCCATCGGTTTACCGATGTGGCTCATGAAGTCGTGATCTCGGATCCACGGCTGGACGAGAACGTTCGACGTCCGATCTCCTAATCCGCGGTCAAGGCTGCGAACCGAGAGGCTTCAAAAACCAGTCAAGATTCGCTGTCCCTCATCGCGAAATCGACAGGCATCCTTTTCTTCTTCCGCTCCGACTGCACTTACTGCCACCTTCAGGCCCCGCTTCTGAAGGTCCTGGAAGATCGGTATGGATTTGAGGTTTACCCGGCGTCATTGGACGGCCCCCCCCATGCCCGGGGGACTCTACTCAGAGTTTCACCACGACAAAGGTCAGGCAGAACAACTCGGGGTTCAAGCTACACCTTCCCTCTTCCTTCTGAATCCCCCGAGAAAGGTGCTCCAGCTGTCTCAAGGCATTCTCTCGCTAGATGATCTGACAAATCGCATTCTGACCGTAGCGCATTCGGAAGGTCTGATCACTGATCACTTCAATCTTACTGACGACAGAAGGATTACCCTCTGATTCAGCCGCGTTCATCAGCCATCTTCAGGGCGCAGCACGTGCAGGAGGACAACCTTGGAAAATTACCTAATCAGAACTCTGAGCTTCCTGATGACTATTGCAATGCATCCCTGTTATGCAGGCCTGCAGCAGGAGATGGACTCCATGTTCGGAGCTAGGACCAACGCCACCAACCCAACAGCTTAAAGGAGGGGCAGATGAGAGAGGCATTGATCGAGAGAATCACAATTGATCCTTCTATTTGTCATGGAAAGCCATGCGTTAGAGGGCTGCGATATCCAGTTGAGACATTACTTGAACTTCTGGCGAGTGGCATGACCAACGAAGAGACACTGGCTGATTTCGAGGATTTGTCGCATGAGGATATCTTCGCTTGTTTGGCGTACGCCTTTAGAGACGTTATTGATAGCAATCGTTCAAATGACCGCTGAACCAGATATTACTGTTCCTGAGGATTACAGGCACGCTCCTTCCGGCATATTGCCGTATAATCGACACATGAAAGAACAGAAGCCACCTACAGCTCGACTTGAAGCCCGCCTGCCTATTCATGTGCATGCGATACTAAAACGTGCTGCTGAACTGCAGGGACGGACTCTGACTGATTTTGTCGTAGCGGCCTCAAGTGAGGCTGCACGGCAGGCTATCGAAAGTACCGAAGTGATTCGCCTTTCACTGGAGGACCAGCGACTTTTTGCTGAGAGCCTTTTCAACCCGCCTGAACCAAATGCAGCCCTCCACCGAGCCGTCGAAAAGCACCGCGAATTATTCGGTTCCGAGTGACGTCGCCGTTCCGACTTGAAGCCTTAACCAAAGGCCATAACCGCTCGGGCTTTGCGAGTGGTAGCGATCTACTGGACCGTTATCTGAAGACGCAGGCGACACAGGATATGCGTCGCCATGTCGCTAACTGTTTTGTGGCTATCGAAACGTCAACAGGTATGGTGGTGGCCTATTTCACGATTGCCGCCGCCAGTATTTCCATGGTGGATCTCCCACCGGAAGACTCCAAACACCTTCCGCGATACCCTACCGTTCCCGCTGTGCGTGTTGGCCGCTTAGCTGTCGATCAGAATTATCAGGCACGGGGTCTCGGTAAAGCGTTACTGTTGGATGCCGCTCTAAAAGCCATCAATGCAGCACCCGCCTCGCTTGCCTTATTAGTCGATGCCAAAGATGAACCGGCCACCGCTTTTTACCAACATCTCGGGTTTCGCCCACTTGTTAGCCTACCGAGAACCCTCTTTCTGCCATTAGAGACTTTCAGGAAATCGATTCGTTAGATCGACTCATTCACCGTCCAACTTCATTCGGAAAGAGACTGGCATAGGGCGGAGAGGAAGGGCCAAGTCCTTCACTTCCAGAATAAACATGTATCCCTTTGGGGCAGACCCATCCCCCCCCTGCAAGGGGCTCAAGTTCCATGATCTACGTCATGAAGCAACATGTCGTTTATTTGAGCGCACAAGCGTCTCAGACTTCCAGATATCGCTCATTACAGGAACATAGGGAACCAGGCATGCTTCGTCGGCATTCAAATCTCAGGAGATCCTTCTTAGCCCAGAGGCTATGGTAGGTATTGGCGTATCAAGGCAACACAGGTCAAGACCCTCAATGGTGCTGATGACCGTCAGGGGAAACCAAGCTGACTGAAGGAAAGTAACGTCGGGCGTCGCGAGTCAAAACTGGTAAGCCGCTTACAGCCGCATGAGCACCTATAAGGAAGTCTCCCAACACGTTCGTCCTGGTTCCTCCCTTCCGTCGATATTGAACGAATGCCTTACCCGCCAGAAACAACGCGGCTTCTGGAATTTCCACCATTGGAATTTCCATAAGACCCAATGTTTCATCCATCGCTTCAACTGCCGAAAAGGTCAGAGAGAGTTCTGAATAAATGATGGGATTAATGATGAGCCGATGTACCTTCGATTGAGATCGCAACTGACTAATAGACCACTCAGCCCAGCCAGGGTCATCCTCCAGAACATCAACGAGTAAATTCGTATCAACTAGCATCAATCTTCGCCACGTAGCAGTTCCATCAAGTCTTGAGTCCGCCATTTAACATCAGCTTTCCCTAGCACCAACTCAAATCGATCGGGCCTTGTAGTGGTCCGCCCCGTCTTTTCCAGAACAACCTCTCCCGCACTGTTCACACCAAAGGTGACTTTTGATCCCGGCTTAAGGTCCAGTGCATCACGAATTTGTTTGGGGATCGTCACTTGGCCCTTGATCGTCAAAGTAGTGGCCATAGCTCCTCCTGTGTATTACCCTCATGATCACGGTAATACTTCTCCTTCACACCATAAAGAAGCGAACAGAATTATCCTCACGCCCGCCCAGCGAAGTCTAGCCGTTAAAGATCGGCAAACGAGGCACTTGAAGTGACCCTGACTTGATCTTGATCCCTGAAGAATTCGCATCATGCCCTTACCGGCCGATTCCGTGCGTTCGCTTAAGTAGCACATTTAAGGTAAGGGTGTCCGCTCGATCTCACAAAACAAGAAGCCAGGGTAACTCATGCCTCCGTGAGCCTTTGGATGGAAATGATCATATAGTTGCGGTTTTAGACGATCATTTGCAAAACAGATCAACATGAATTCTGAACCTTATTTACCAAAGCCATTTCGAGCACTCCTGCTCGGCGCCTCTGGCGGGATCGGGACTGCCTTTGCAAGCCTCCTCAGAACGGATCCAGACTGCGCAGCCCTGGTCACAGTCTCCCGCTCCACTCATCTTTTTTTTAATTTTGAATCGGCCGATTTTGCTCCCGGCTTAGAGGCCTTTCTGGCGCATGAATCTGCTTTCGATCTGGTCATAGATGCCACCGGGGTGTTGAGCCTGGATGGCAAAGGACCAGAAAAAAGCCTAAAGACACTGGAACCGCATTACTTGCACCGCATTTTCCAGATCAACACATTTGGACCTGCACTTTTGCTGAAAACGCTCGAACCCTGGTTGGTCAAGGGGCCGGGATGCTATGCCAAACTCTCCGCACGTGTTGGGAGCATCGGAGATAACCATTTGGGAGGATGGTATGGCTATCGCGCGTCCAAAGCCGCCCTCAACATGCTCTTGCAATCAGCAGCCATTGAGCTTCATCGACGAAGACCCCAATTGAGGATACTGGCGCTACAGCCAGGGACTGTACGTACTCCTTTATCAGCCCCCCATATTGGGGATCCAACCCATGCACTCGAACCAGTGGACTCAGCGCGGGAAATGTTGAAGGTTATTTATCAGGCGCCAATCCTGCAAGGCGCAAGCTTCCTTGATTATCGGGGTCAACCGATCCCTTGGTAACTCTGAACCAAGTATCTTGGGTTAAGTCCAAGGAGTTAACTGACGACCAGCCACCAAAACCTGACCGACTCCGCAATGAGATTTAACAAAACTGGTGATTGGGAAGGACTCATCGTTTTGTTCAGTTTGCACCGAAGGCGGAATTTGCCTTCATAAGTCAAGCTAGAGCACATTCAAATCATGTCCGCCGGCGCTTGGCTCTGAACTATCGACAAGCCCCATGCAGCGGTCACACTCTGTAACAATTGGAGGCACAGATGAATCGAACACTCTTAGGACTTAGTCTTCTTGTCAGTCTCATGACACCGTTTCAGGCCACTCCAGCAAATCCCACCTGCCCGCCCCTCCTTGATTTTTCGGCCAAAACCTTGGATGGCAGAGAGACCCTTGATTTCTGCAAACGCTACGAGAAACAGGTGGTGCTTGTTGTGAACACTGCCAGCCAATGCGGTTACACCGGGCAACTGAGTGGCCTCCAGAAACTCTACGAAACCTACCGCGACAGAGGTTTCGTGATTCTAGGGTTTCCATCAAACGACTTCCGCCAAGAGTACGATAACCCGGCAGAAACCGAGCGGGTCGCTCGTAAGGACTATGGCGTAACTTTCCCAATGCTTGAAAAGTCAGGCGTCTCCGGCAATGAGGCATCCCCCTTCTTCAAAGCCTTGGCGCAAGCCTCAGGCCAAGCGCCTAGTTGGAATTTTCAAAAATACCTCATTGGAAGAAACGGCAAATTTCTAAGGGTCTACCCCTCCAATGTGGGGCCGGACGATCCTTTGTTCCGGCTCGAAGTGGAGTCCGCCATTGCTGAAAAACCCTAATCGTCTGTCATTAGGCATTGTGCTTGCGGGTAGCAGCAGTGGTCGCAACTTTTCACTTTCTCCCCAAAAGAACGAAGGACAAAACGCCGAGGGATCCTTGGATGGGGGATCTCCCGGTGACCCTAGCGTGGCTCATTCGCTAACTGGGTCATCGTTCGGGCGTTATCGAGGATAGACTTGAGTCCGGGGTGATTTACCTTCCGTTGCGCACTCAATAAATAATAGCGCTCGCGTAATTCATCGATACGGCCCACGACATCAACCCCATACTGCCGGCATACAACCTGCTCCATGATTGTTGGCGCCATGAAAAAGCCGACCCCTTCAGCTCCGAACGTCTTGAGTAAAGCGCTGTCCGATATTTCTGCCCGTATTTCGGGCCATATATTCTGTGCCTCTGACCAACGGTCTAGATCGTGACGAAAAGCAGGATGCCCCTCTGAGACCAAAAATGGAGCCCCATTTAGGATTTCAGGAAATGCTCCTGGGTGTTGCTCAGTCAGGGAGCGCGCACCAAAAACGGACATATCCGACTCAACCAGGAGATAGCTAAAAATCCCGGGCGCCGGCTTTGATGGGAGGGGGCCTGCCATCAGGACGAGATCGATGGCATGCAAAGCCAACTCATTCAGCAGCCGCTCCGGCTTGTCTTCATGACAGGTCAACTTCACCGGCACATCCAGATGAAAGATCGGCTTGAGGAATTCCGTGACCAATAATTTGGGCAGGACATCCGCCACCCCGACGTGAAGGCGTAAGCCCTTGCCTGTTGCCCGCCCTCTCAGGTACTGGGTAAGTTCCCTGCCGATTGAGAAGATTTCCTCGGCGTACTCGAAGACATCGCGGCCAACCTCGGTCAGAACCATGCTTCGACCCACTCGATCAAAGAGCGGTTGACCAATCGCCGCTTCAAATTGAGCCAGTTGGGAACTGATACTGGGCTGGGTGACATTCAACCGCTCCGATGCACGCGCCACACCGCCTTCTTTAGCAACGCTCCAGAAGTAGAAAAGGTGATGGTAGTTCATTCTGTTCATAGTTCTTATCTATTATTTTTATAGATATATTGAATTTTACTATTGTTTTCTTCTTCCGTAACCTCACTGACAGGCCCCATATGTCGGACATCATCCTTGCGGTACTTCGAAAGCCGCAGATGAAAAGGTCCATTCAAGGAGAGCAAGCAATCGCCAAACTCCGATTGCGAGGATCACCAGCAATCCGACTTTGGATACTCGCAATTGCCCATTTGAAAACGGGAGACGCCCCCAATGACTCAGGTCCACAGTTCATCACCCATCGAAGCTGAATCCAACCATCCTTGGCTCGAGCAGGAGCAAGAGCTAAGGAGAGCCATGCGAGTCATGACAGCAACGTTGGGCAGGGTGCTGTCTGATCAGGAGGCGCAATGGGCATCGGATCAGGTCGAAGTCCTTCAAAAAGCGTTTTTGGCCTTCAAGCGGGGTGGATCTCCGCATCAACTCAATAAAATTTGGACACTGATCCACCCGATGGCGCCGGAGAAGATCAGCCAGGTTGTCCGTGTTTTCAGCCTCTACTTCAGCCTGATGAACGTCGTCGAAGAGTCTTTATCGGTTCAAAAAAGGCGACATCTGACCCAGAGAATCGGCCATTTTGGGGCGGGTTCATTCCATGAAATCCTGCGTCAACTCCAGCAGCTCGGGGTGGATGGTGATGAACTGCAAGTCCTGCTTGATCAGCTGCGTTACCAGCCGGTCATGACAGCTCACCCCACGGAGGCCAAGCGGCGCATCATTAAATCGGCACTCCGTCAGATCTTTCTGACTCAGGACCGTTTACTCCGCGCCAAGGGGAGAGATGGAGCGCGACGGGACATCTTGCAAGACCTGCAGAACCAGATTCAGGTGCTCTGGAAAACCGATGAAGTCCGCGCCCAGAGCATGGGCGTCATGGACGAGATTGATACCGGCATTTCCTACTTTTCGCTCTCCCTTTTCGAGGCAATCACTGCCGTTTATCGTCACTTCGAGGGTGCAATCACCGATGTATATGGGGAAGAGGTCGGGCATCGCATTCGAATGCCGAGTTTCATCCGCTTCGGTTCATGGATCGGCGGCGATCGCGATGGAAACCCCAATGTCACCGCAGAGACGACCTCAGCGGCGATCCGCCTTCAGGCACAGAGCGTCCTTCAGGAGTACATAGACCGCATTGAACGCATCCGGGATCTGTTCTCACACTCCATCGGGCTTTCAGGATTTTCGGGGGATTTCCTGCAATCACTTGAAAGGGACCGAATGCTTCTCGATCCCCATTTGCTGGCGCTGGCAAAGCCTTTTTCCCAAGAACCTTACCGCTACAAACTTCAGGTCATGCGCCAACGCCTCGCGCTAACGCGAGATCGCATCCAGAATTCCACTGGCAATGGCGGCACCTCTTCCGATACCGGCGCCTATGATTCGCCAGCTGAGTTTATGGCCGATCTCTTGGTCATTGACCACTCCCTTCGTCAGCAGGGTGATGCGGTCCTTGCAGAAGGAGACTTGAAGGATCTGATCCGACTGGCTGAGACTTTTGGTTTCCACCTGATGCAACTGGATGTCAGGCAGGAATCGACCCGACATTCCGAGGCGATTGCCGAACTCCTGAAGCAGGATCGAGGCATGGACTACCTGGCCATGAACGAGACGGAACGGATGCGGGTGCTTACCGAGGCATTGGCAACCCCCCAGAAAATGGAGTGGCAGACGTTTTCACTGTCTCCCTCTAGCCGGGAGATCCTCAGGGTCTTTGAGGTCATCGCCGAAGCCTTGATCATTACAGGGCCTGATGCGCTCGATCAATATGTCATCTCGATGACCCATGAAGCCAGCCATGTGCTTGAAGTGCTCGTCCTGGCAAAACAGGCCGGATTGGTCGGCCGGCTTGACGGGCAATGGTTCTGTCACATTGCCGTCAGCCCCTTGTTCGAGACTATCGCGGATCTGGAACGAATCGAGGAAGTGCTGACCCGCCTATTTGCACACCCGACCTATCGGCACCTCTTAAAAGCACGAGCCGATCATCAGGAGGTCATGCTGGGATACTCCGATTCATGCAAAGATGGCGGCATCATGGCTTCGGCCTGGGGTCTCTACCAGGCGCAGCGGAAAATCATTGCGCTGGCGGATCGACATGACATTCGTTGCCGGATTTTCCATGGCAGGGGCGGTACGGTGGGTCGCGGGGGTGGCCCAACCCATCAGGCAATCCTGGCCCAGCCTCCGGATACCGTTCGGGGGCAGATCAAGTTCACCGAGCAAGGGGAAGTCCTCTTCTATCGGTACAACAACATGGAGACGGCTAGCTATGAGCTGACCATGGGGATCACCGGGTTGATCAAGGCGAGCCTGAGCCTTATCAGGCCGCAGGAGGAGACGGCTTTTGAACATCTGACCGTTATGGGCGAACTCGCGGCGCTTGGAGAGCGGCAATACCGAACGCTGACCGAGAAAACACCAGGCTTCATGGATTACTTCTATGAGTCCACCCCGCTTTCAGAAATCCGTCGACTGAACATGGGATC
>CAYLUS010000058.1:0-9577 GCA_964386975.1 uncultured Methylococcus sp. | reverse complement strand
AACAGATTCGAAACGGAGGCGCGGGACTTACCCACCGCATCGGCCAGCTGCTGATGCGTCATCCGATACTCATCCAGGAGCCGTCGCAGCGCTTCGGCCTCCTCCAGGGCATTGAGATCCTCACGCTGAATATTTTCAATAAGGGCTATCGCCAGAGCGGCCTGGTCCGATACTTTCTTAACAATGACCGGCACCTCCGCCAGCCCCGCGAGTTGCGCTGCGCGCCAGCGCCTCTCGCCAGCGATGATCTCGTAGCGACCCGGCTCCGCCTCCCTGACCACGACCGGCTGCACAACACCCTGGGCACTGATGGAATCAGCAAGCTCTCGCAGGCGACCCGCATCCATGTCCTTGCGCGGTTGAAACGATCCAGGGGCCAAGGCGCCGACTGAAACGACCCGCATGCGCTCAGCGGCCACCTCCACCCGCGCCCCACCCAAGAGGGCATCCAAGCCACGACCAAGTCCTCTTTTCTTTGCCGACATGTCTGAATTTCCTGGATTGAATCCTTAAAACTGGTTGCGGCTCACGATCTCCTCCGCCAACGCCATGTAGGCCTGCGCGCCCTTCGAGCCTCGATCGTATCTCACAATCGACATGCCATGACTCGGGGCCTCTGCAAGCCGGACATTCCGGGGGATGATGGTCTCTAGCAGTTGATCACCGAAATGCTGAACCAACTGGGCCGTGACATCCGATGCCAGGCGGCTTCTCGCATCATGCATGGTTCTGACCAGGCCCTCGATCTGCAACTCTGGATTCAGCATTTGCTGGACATTCTCAAGCGTCCCCATCAGATCGGAGAGCCCCTCCAGCGCGTAGTATTCACACTGCATGGGAATCAACACGCTATCCGCTGCCACCAACGCGTTCAGGGTCAGGATATTCAGCGCCGGAGGGCAATCGATCAGAATGAAATGGTAATCATCGCGACAACTGACCAAGGCCTCAGCCAGGACCCGCTCTCGACCGATTCGGTCAATCAACTCAACCTGAACCGCGGTTAAATCCGCATTGCCCGGCAAAAGATCCAGTCCATCCGGGTCTACATTGACGATGGCATCCCCCAAAAACGACTTCCCAGTGAGCACCTCATAGGCAGAATCGGCAGCCAGGTGCTTATCCACGCCACACCCCATGGTGGCATTTCCCTGCGCATCCAGATCGATCAACAACACCCGGTAACCCAAGGCGACCAACGAGGCGGCCAGATTGACCGTCGTGGTCGTCTTACCCACGCCTCCTTTTTGGTTTGCAACCGCAATCACCTTACTCATCCAAACCTCCTGACGAAAGCGCTACCAGATGCCGCTCGATTGCCATGTCCGGAATGCGCAAACAATGCGCCACTGCGCAAACGTTTTGCTCAGCCAGCGCCATTAGTTCCACCTCTGGAAGCCGACCCTTCCAGGCCAGCAAGCGGCCACCCGGGGAGACCAGATGCGAAGCCAGCCGCCAAAAAAGACCCAGATTCGCAAATGCGCGCGTGACCACTGCGTCAAAGGACATATCCGGCTGATAGGACTCAAGCCGCCCAACGTAAACCTCCACGTTAGCCAACTCGAGACTCATCACAACCTGACGGATGAAGCGAATTTTCTTGGCCGTACGATCCAGCAATACGAATTGGCGGTCCGGATGCAGAATCGCCAATGGGATGCCGGGCAGGCCTGCACCCGTTCCCACATCCAAAATACGTCCCTCCGGCAGATAAGGGCTCCCGGCCAGACTGTCAAGGAGATGGAGCCTGACGGCCTGCCGCATCTCCATGATTGCCGTCAGGTTATAAACCTTACCCCACCGCCCCAAGAGGACCAGATAGCTCAACAGAGCCTCGACCTGAGAGTCCTCGGCCGCAAGCTGAAGCCCCTCCAGCCCCTTGCGCAAAATTTCCCTTGCCTCAGCCCCCTCATCCATTCTGTTTTTTGAGATGCACCAGCAACAAGGAGACCGCCGCCGGCGTTACTCCGGGGATCCGAGCCGCCTGGCCAACGGTTTCCGGTCTCTGCGCTCTTAATTTTTCCCGAACCTCATTCGAGAGCCCCACGACTTGGCCATAGTCCATCTGCAGCGGGAAACGCCAATGATCATGACGCCGGGCCCGTTCAATTTCGCTCTCCTGTCGATCAATATAGCCCTGGTATTTGACTTGAACTTCAAGCTGCTCAAGAACCACAGACGGGACCTGCGCAGAATCAAGACCGCTCAAGGGAAGGAGAGACTCAGCGCGCATTTCAGGCCGCCGGATCAAATCCAGCAGGCTGGCCTCTTTAACGAGCGCGCCTCCCATCAGCGAATCCAGCAAGGCCGCATTCGGGGTACCTGGACGCACCCAGCAGGCCGAAAATCTGGCCCTTAGCGCCTCAACGTCAGCGGCCTTTTTTTCAAAAGACGCCCAGCGATCATCATCCACCACGCCAAATTCGCGCCCCAGCGGCGTCAGTCGGGCATCCGCATTGTCCTCTCGAAGCAAAAGCCGGTACTCCGCACGGCTGGTAAACATGCGGTAAGGTTCTGTGGTGCCCCGCGTAATCAGGTCATCAATCATGACCCCGATGTAAGCCTGACTCCGCTCTGGTGTCCAGCCGGGCAAACCAGCCACTTTTCGGGCGGCATTGATTCCGGCAACCAGTCCCTGCGCGGCCGCCTCTTCATAACCGGTCGTTCCATTGATTTGCCCGGCCATAAAGAGCCCCTCAATCCGCTTGGTCTCCAGGGTCGAAAAGAGCCCCCTCGGGTCGAAATAATCGTACTCAATTGCATAGCCCGGGCGGGTAATCCGGGCGGCTTCAAACCCGGGGATGGTCCGAATCGCCGCATACTGGACGTCGAAGGGAAGGCTGGTGGAAAAGCCGTTGGGATAGATCTCACTGACACTGAGCCCTTCGGGCTCGACAAAAATCTGGTGGGAGTCCTTGTCGGCAAAGCGCACCACCTTATCCTCGATCGACGGGCAATAGCGAGGGCCCACCCCCTCAATCACCCCGGCATACATCGGTGAACGATCAAGGCCCTTGCGGATAATCTCATGGGTCCTGACCGAGGTTCGGGTAATGAAGCAAGAGACTTGACGCGGATGGTCATCCAGCCCGCCCATGAAAGAAAAAACCGGTCGCGGATCATCACCCGGCTGCTCGGTCATGACGGAAAAATCCAGAGATCGCGCATCCAGTCGGGGCGGCGTCCCGGTCTTCAGCCGCCCCACATCGAACCCCATGGCACGCATGCGTTGCGAGAGAGCCTCCGCTGGCGGGTCCCCCATACGACCGCCACCATAATTCTCAAGGCCGACATGAATCCGTCCCGCCAGGAAGGTACCCACGGTGAGAACGACCGCGGGCGCTTCGAACGCCAGCCCGATCTGCGTGATCACTCCCCGCACGCGGTCACCTTGTACCAGGAGATCCGCAACCGACTGCTGGAAGATCTCAAGATTCTCCTGATGCTCCAACGAGGCGCGGACATAGGCCCGATAAAGCTGGCGATCCGCCTGAACGCGCGTCGCCCTGACGGCAGGACCCTTGCTGGCGTTCAGCACTCGCATGTGAATCCCTGCATGATCGGCCGCTCGAGCCATCAGCCCACCCATTGCATCGATCTCTCTCACCAAATGACCTTTACCAATCCCGCCAATCGCGGGATTGCAACTCATTTGACCCAAAGTCTCGATATTCTGGGTTAAAAGCAACGTTCTGGCCCCAACGCGCGCGGATGCGAGCGCGGCTTCTGCACCGGCGTGGCCACCACCTACTACGATCACGTCAAACTTTTCTGGAGAGAGCATGGGGCGATAAACAAAGGCTGCAATTCAGGGCCGGACCAAACACAACATTACATTAAACCATGACCAGCAAAAAACAGAACGCAAACAAGGCAATCACCACAGCTAAGACCATGCCCCATGCTACAATTTTCGGGAAATAATCTCCTTCAAAAACACGATCAGGGCCAGTATCCGTGACTTTTCGCGCCTGCAATTTCCTCCTCACCCTCGCCTTAGTTTTGAGCCAGTCGGCCCATGCAGAAAGCAATGGCGTGCCCCCCGCGCCTCCCATTGAAGCGAAGGCATACATTCTTATCGACGCCAAAAGCGGGCAGGTTCTGGCCGAGCAGAACGCCGATGACCGACTTGAACCGGCCAGCCTGACCAAGATCATGACTGCCTATCTGGCGTTCCAGGAACTCAGCGCCGGACGGATTCATCTGGATGACATGGTAACGATTAGTCCCGAGGCTTCAAAGGCCGAGGGTTCTCGCATGTTTGCAGAGATTGGAACTGCTATCGCGGTTGAAAATCTGCTCAAAGGCATGATCATTCAATCTGGCAACGACGCCAGCATTGCGCTGGCCGAGCACATGGCCGGCACTGAAAATGCGTTCACCTTCAGGATGAATGAGGCCGCATCAAAACTCGGCATGCAGAATACGCACTACGAGAACAGCATGGGACTCCCTAACCCCAACCACTTCGCCAGCGCCCGCGACATGGCGCTCCTGACGCGCGCCCTGATCATTGAATTTCCCGAGTACTACCGCTGGCACTCGCTCAAAGAATTTACCTACAACAACATCAAACAGACCAACCGCAACCGCTTACTCTGGGTCGATCCGACCGTGGATGGGGTCAAAACGGGCCACACCGACGGCGCGGGCTACTGCTTGGTCGCCTCGGCCGTTCGCAACGACATGCGGCTCATCTCCGTGGTGATGGGCACCAAAAGCGACAGCGCCCGCGCCAGCATGAATGCCGAACTCTTGAATTATGGCTACCGCTATTTCGAGTCTAAGACCCTTTACAAGGGCAACACCCAGTTGACCGAGGCGCGCGTCTGGAAAGGGGCCGAGTCGCAGGTTCCCGCCGGCCTGCTACAGGACTTCACCATCACCTTCCCGCGAGGCCAGTACGAAACGCTCAAAGCCTCCATGGTCGTCGATAACAATAGCGTCGCACCCATTCAAAAGGGCGACAAGCTCGGTGAAGTTCTTGTGACCAAGGAGGATCAGGTTGTTGCCAGGGAGCCTCTGGTGGCTCTCCAAGCCGTCGAAAAAGGAGGCGTCTTTAAACGTCTCTTCGACGAATTTGCGATGCTGATCAAGCGCTGAGGATGCTCCCCATGACTTCACCTACTGTGTTCCTGAACGGCCAATTTCTCCCCCTTGCTGAGGCGAAGATCAGCGTCCTGGATCGGGGCTTCCTGTTTGGGGATGGCATTTACGAGGTGATCCCGGTTTATGGGCAGAAGCCCTTACGCCTATCCGAGCACCTAAGACGCCTGGACCACAGCCTCAAAGCCATCCGCATGGACTCCCCCCACAGCGACATGGAGTGGGCCAACATTTTCGAGCGCCTGATCGACGGACCTCAAGATCAGCAAATCTACCTTCAGATTACGCGCGGCGCCCAGCCCAAACGCGATCATGCAATTCCCGCAGCCTTCGAAGCGACGGTGTTTGCCATGTGCACACCGATTGCCCCGATTCCGCTCGGCGGCGTCAGTGCCGTCACCCTCGATGACATCCGCTGGGATCGCTGCAACATCAAGGCCATTACCCTGCTGGCAAACGTTCTCCTCAAGCAGGAGGCCCTGGATGCAGGCGCCTCCGAAGCCATCCTGATTCGCGATGGCCTTGCTCTTGAAGGCGCCTCCAGCAATATCTTTATGGTTCAGGGGACAGAGGTCATCACTCCGCCCAAAGGCTCGACCATTCTCCCAGGCATTACCCGCGATCTCGTGCTTGAGCTTGCAGCCGCCAAGGGTTACGACACCCGAGAGAGAAGCATTCGCGCTGAGGAACTCGCTCATGCCGATGAAATCTGGTTGACCAGTTCCACCCGGGAAATTCTCGCGGTCACCGAACTCGACGGCAGCCCTGTCAAGGGAGGAAAGCCCGGGCCTGTCTGGTCCGATGTTCTTGAGGCATATCAGGATTACAAAAAAATCCTCAGGTCTCATACAAGCGGCTAAAGATCCGCATGCGGCGAATCAACCGGCGTCAGTGAGGAGCGAACATGGTGCAGCAAACCCCCGAGACTCTGCTCGAATTTCCCTGCGAGTTTCCGATCAAGGTGTTCGGAAAAGCCGGCGTCGACCTCAAAAACAGCACACTTGAGATTGTTCGTCGGCATGCACCCGAAATATCCGAGGACAGCATTCGCACACGACAAAGTCAGGGCGGCAAATATGACGCACTCACAATCACCATCCTGGCGCAAAGCAAGTCTCAGATTGATGCCATCTATCAAGATCTGACTGCTTCTGCCGATGTCCTGATGGCACTTTAAGCCTCAAGGACCGAATCAGCTCAACCTCACCGATTCGATGGACACGGTCAACAACTCACCGGAAGACTACCTTCGACAACTGCTAAGGGAAGTCGTCGATCTTCTGAATAAGCAGAAGCTTGAGGAGATGATCGTCCAACAACAGGCCATGCCGCACCATGACCTGGTTGAAGCCCTGATGGCAAAACGTCATCAGGCGGCCCTAAAACACAAGCTTGATGGGCTTCATGCTGCCGATATCGCCTATATTCTTGAGGCGCTCCCCGTCCATCAACGCCTCATCGTCTGGAATCTGGTCGAATCTGAACTCGATGGGCAAGTCCTTCTCGATGTCTCTGATGCGGTTCGTGAAACCCTTATTTCATCTATGGATCGCAGTGAGCTCCTGTCAGCGACAGGTCAGCTCGATGAAGATGAAATTGCAGACCTTGCTCCTGATCTCCCTGAAGATGTCATGCAGGAACTGCTGCAGACACTCAACGATACCACCCGTGAACGGCTCCAGTCGGTTCTCGCCTATTCGCCCGATAGCGTTGGCTCGCTAATGGATTTTGGGATGGTCACCATTCGTGAGGACGTGACACTGGGTGTCGTTCTGCGCTACCTGCGTCAAAGGGGGGAGCTTCCAGAACATACCGACAAGTTGTTTGTTGTTGACGAGGACAACACCCTTAAAGGCGCCCTCTCCCTCAAACGACTGGTCACCCATGGGGCTGAACATTCTGTCTCATCGGTCATGGCCCGTGACATCGTCTCATTTCAGATTGATGATGATGCCGAGGATGCAGCACGCGCATTTGAACGCTACGACCTTTTATCTGCGCCTGTGGTGGATGGTGCCCACAAGCTACAAGGCCGTCTTGGTATTGACGCTATCGTGGACCTGATTCGAAAAAAATCTGACGAGGAGCGGCTTGCTGAAGCAGGTCTCCGCGAAGACGAAGATATTTTTTCCGGTGTCTGGAAAAGTGCGCGCAATCGGTGGGTATGGCTGGCAATTAACTTAGTCACTGCGTTTGCCTCGACTCGAGTGATCGATCTTTTCGAATCCACCATCATCCAATGGGTTGCCCTTGCCTCACTCATGCCAATCGTGGCTGGTATTGGTGGAAATACCGGAAATCAAACCAGCATGCTGATCGTGAGATCGCTTGCTCTGGGCATTATTAATAACACCAATATGAAAAGGCTGGTGATTAAGGAGATCGTCATTGGTTTCCTTAACGGAATCGTCTGGGGCAGCGTCCTTGGGTTGATGGCGTACTGGTTCTATATGAACCCGGATCTTGGCCTCGTCATGGCTGGAGCGACCCTTCTTAATTTGCTTGTTGCGGCAATCACAGGCCTTTCAATCCCGTTGATTCGTTATCGCCTTGGCTTGGACCCAGCCGTTGGCACCAGCGTGCTTTTGACTGCCATGACTGATGGGATGGGTTTCTTTATTTTCCTGGGCCTCGCCAAGCTCTTTTTGGATCATCACGTTTGAGCGCCCCACTTTTCCGTTATTTAGGAAGGTGCCCCTACGAAACCATCTGGCCCGAGATGCGCGCCTATACCTTAGAGAGAACGTTTTCAGATCCTGATCAATTTTGGTTTCTTGAGCACGATTCCGTCTATACGCTCGGCTTAAACGGCGACCCGCGTCACCTGCTGGTGCCAACCGATTGCCCGGTCATCAAAACCGACCGCGGCGGCCAGATTACCTGGCATGGCCCCGGCCAACTGATCGTCTATACCTTGCTTGATCTTCAACGTCTCGGAATTGGCATTCGGAGCGCCATCTTTACCCTCGAGACCACGGTCATTCGCCTGCTGGCACAATTCGGGATTGACGCCCACCGACTGGCCGGTGCCCCTGGAGTTTATGTCAATCAGGAAAAGATTGCCTCGATCGGCCTTAAAGTTACGCGTGGCTGTTGTTATCACGGCTTAGCGCTGAATGTCTGTCCACTTCTTGATTCCTTCTTGACGATTAACCCGTGCGGCTATGAGAATCTCAGCATGACCAGTCTCGAGGCGCTCGGAATTCAATCCGAACCAGCCCAAATTGCCCCGGCGCTTGCTGCCGAATTTATTTCTTTGCTGTATCCGGATAGCCCTACCCGACATTTATGAGCGATCGTAACGCCTTTGATCCGCCTTCCCGTTCCTCACCGGATTCACACCAGAGAAACGCGGATAAGCTCAAGAAAATTCCTGTAAAAGTCGAAACTGATGCACCGATGCTCAAGAAACCGGACTGGATCCGTGCACGACTCGGTCATCCGGCAAAGGTGCTCGAGGTGAGAAAAACCCTGCGGGAACACAATCTTTTTAGTGTCTGCGAGGAAGCGGCCTGTCCGAACCTTGGCGAGTGCTTTAGCAAAGGCACCGCTACCTTCATGATCCTCGGAGATGTCTGTACGCGCCGATGTCCATTTTGTGATGTCGCTCACGGACGCCCGCAGCCCCCTGATACCGATGAGCCTTTTTCCCTTGCTGCTACCGTGGCTGCGCTTGGCTTGTCATATGTTGTGATCACTTCTGTGGATCGGGATGATCTTCTAGACGGGGGTGCACAGCATTTTTCCGCTTGCATCACTGCGATTCGATCCGCTACCCCGCAAACTCGAATTGAGATACTGACCCCTGATTTTCGGGGTCGTCAGGATGTTGCGCTCAATTTCCTCCTTGCCCATCCTGCAGATGTGTTCAACCACAACCTAGAGACGGTGCCGCGACTCTATCGTGCAGCGAGACCGGGGGCTGATTATCAAGTGTCATTGTCGCTTCTCAAGACCCATAAATCCCTGTTACCCCATGTACCTACCAAATCAGGGCTCATGCTTGGGCTTGGTGAGTCTATTGATGAAGTGCTAGACGTTGTAAAGGATTTGCGGGCACATGGTTGCGATATGCTGACGGTTGGCCAATACCTTCAACCAAGTCGCGATCATTATCCAGTCAAGCGTTATGCATCACTGGAAGAGTTTGACCTGATACGAGACTTTGCCTATCGCCTTGGCTTCACCTCTGTTGCCAGCGGCCCAATGGTGCGATCCTCCTATCATGCGGATCTACAGGCGCAAGGCACTTTTTAATTTCCCGCCTGATTTCAGGTCCCGCGTCTTCCTCTTATAGCGTTCTCCTAAGTGGCTGATGCGCGCGGCGTTTTCCACTCTCTCCGATTAAGTCCGCTCCTTCGCGCCATATGCTGGCGTCAACCGATTCATTGGATCCTGGGCTCTTTGTCTTGATTGTAAAAAAGGCCCTGTTCCTTTCGGAACAGAGCCTTTTGGATCCCTTTCAGGAAAA
>CAYLUS010000057.1:0-10208 GCA_964386975.1 uncultured Methylococcus sp. | reverse complement strand
TGGGCCGTCTTGAGAGCCTGACTCCCTTCCATTAAATTGAGGCATCACACGGCCAGCGGTCCCTTCCAAGGCTCAATGTGTCCGTCCAATCCACGCAGGCAAACGGGATGATGACCCGCAAGGAGCCAGAAGCCAGTCATGCAATTCCAAACGATTGGACGCAAGCATCGGATGATCTTCATCATGTATGCGGCTTTTATTCTCCTCTGGGTGGTTGTAGCGCTCTCGTTTCGCATCTACGGCAACAGGCATCTGAGCAACCTTCAGGATGTGCCTTTGGTTGAGGAGGCGGTCACTGCTGATCGCGACCCGTTGGAGATCGGGATTTTTGCCGAGAATTTCTATGGCTTTGAGCCCGCGCACGAGACCTTTAAGGCCGATGGCTGGATCTGGCTCATCTGGTCACCCCGCCTGCAGGCTGTTCTTGCGAAGCATGGCCTGACGCCCGAGCAGATCATTCACTTCACCAACCTGGTGGAGGACTGGGACTCGCGGGTCGAACCGGGGATTGAAAAGATCCTGCGACTCCCGGATGGCCGCCATTACCAGAAGTTCAGATTTTCCGGCTACTTTAATGTGAATGGCATCGATTACCGGAAGTATCCGTTTCAGTCACTTTCGCTGCCCATCTCCATCGAACTTTCGGATATCGTTACCTCGATTGATCAGAACCGGGTGCTACTGGTCCCGGACCGGGCCCACTCTGGCGTCGGTGACTATATCGGTGTTTCGGGCTATCTCTATGATGGCTTTGAGGTCATGAGCGGCCTGCATGTCTACCCAAGCTCCCTTGGCCTGGATCATAGCCCGGATGTCCTGAAGCGCTCCCAGGTCCGATTCAAGGCGAACTACCAGAAATCGCCCAGTACGACCTTCATCAAGCTTCTGTTACCCGTCCTCATGGTCATGGCGCTGACGCTTTTTTCACCCTCCATTTCGGTGACCGGATGGGATGTTCGAGTCGGGATCCCGCCCACGGCCCTCCTCAGCCTGATCTTCCTGCAAGAAGGCTACCGGGGCAATTTGCCGGAACTGGCTTACCTCACCTATCTCGACATGATCTACAACCTCTGCTACCTCATGAACCTGATCCTGTTCGGGCTGTTCCTGTGGGGATCAAATGTCTACGATTCAGCCAAGGAAGAGGACCGTCCAGCGGTCATTGCCTTCATCGAAAAGATTGATCATCGTTTCCAGGTCGGGCTGATCTGCTTCGTACTCATCAGCCTCGTGGCCAACTGGCTCTCGATCACTCGACCGTTCACCGGGGGGTGAGACCCGTGTGTGCCTCTGAACAGCCGAACATCGCCCAATACGGCTTGCCGTTATTTCGGGTAGACCGTCGCGGGGGAAACGCCGATGACCATGGCCCCTTCTGACTGCATTCAGCCGGGCATTGCCATGGTGCACTCCAACCGCATGGAGGATTTGCGCCAGATTCTGCTTCAAGTGGTCAAGGGCAATCCCCTGCCCCCCTTTGAATCTGAAACCATCCTGCTGCAAAGCAATGGCATTCGGCAGTGGCTGAAACTGGGGCTGGCAGAGACCGAAGCCCTTGGCATCAGCGCCGATAACGACTTTCTTCTTCCCAGCCCATTTATCTGGAATTGCTACCGAACGCTCCTGCCTGAACGCAAGATCGCGCCCACATCCATCTTTGACCGCGGTCCCCTGACCTGGCAGATCTACCAACTCCTGGATGCGACCCTGGCTCAAGATCCAGTGCTTTACGCGCCCTTGATTCGCTTTCTCGAGGAGTCGCCTCATCCCATCAAGCATTTCCAGCTCTCACAACAACTCGCTGGCCTCTTTGATCAGTATCAGGTCCACCGTCCGGACTGGCTTCTGGATTGGTCCGATCCCACATCCGACCTCAAGGATCGCCTCCGTGTCCATGCTGATCAGAGCAATGCTTTGCCGTTGAGCGATGATCAACGCTGGCAACCGGCCCTTTGGCGCGCCCTGATTCGCCACATGGAGGCGGGTGGTCCCCATTCGAACAGCCGCTTGGATCTGCATCAGGACCTGATTCGGGCCATCAACGAGATGGCCGATGGAGCGCGTGAACGCCCCCCGGCGCTTCCTCGCCGCATCATCGTCTTCGGCATTTCTTCGCTTCCACGACAAACCCTTGAGACCCTGGGCCATCTCGGAAAAATCGCGCAGGTGCTGTTCTTTGTCCACAATCCCTGCCAGCACTACTGGGGACATCTGATCGAGGGCAGCGATCTTCTGGGTTCACGGCGCTTTGTCATGAACCCCAACGCGCAACGATCACTTAGCCCTGAAGATCTCCATGCCTCGGGGAATCCCCTTCTGGCTGTCTGGGGAAGGCAGGGTCGTGACTTCATCCGGCTGCTCGATGACTGGGATGACATGGCGTATGCCGAGTCGCTGTTCAAGACCGACATCAATCATTTCACTGATACCCAAGAGGCCGCCACCACCCTCCTGAGCCAGGTGCAGTGGGGCATTTTCAATCTGGATCCCAGTCCCACGCCAGATGAGCCGACTCAGCGTGTTTCCCGCACGGATGAGTCGCTGACCTTTCACATCGCTCATAGCGCTCAGCGGGAGGTCGAAATTCTCCATGATCAACTCTTGCGGCTGTTTGACCGAAAGGCCGATGGCGCCGGACCGATTGCGCCCCGGGATGTGATTGTCATGCTGCCGGATATTGATCACTACGCCCCCCATATTGATGCGGTATTCGGCCGGCGGGAACCGCGCGAGGGCGAGGATGACCCACCGCTGATTCCCTACAGCATTGCCGATCGCAAAAATCGGGGGCATAACCCGATCTACAAGGCGCTGGAGACCTTGTTGAAACTCCCCCAATCGCGTTTTACAGCCAGCGAGATCCTCGACCTTCTGGATGTCGAGGCACTGCAGGTGCGATTCGGTCTGACGCCACAGGATATCCCGACCCTTCAGCACTGGATCCGGGATTCCGGCATTCGCTGGGGCCTGGATCTCGCGCAGCGGCAGGCTGGTGAATTCATGCCTGAAGGCGATGCGACCCTGAAACTGGATCAGAACACCTGGTCATTCGGACTGGATCGGCTGTTTCTTGGCTACGCCGTCGGCCAAGGCGATCCCCAGAACGGGATTGCGCCCTACCCTGAAATCGGCGGTCTTGAAAGCCGCTTGCTGGGATCCCTCAAGGCCCTGATTGAGGCACTTCGGCAAAGCGCAGAGGCCCTTGCAACAGAGGCCACGCCGCGGGAATGGGGCGTGCGATTCGGGGCGCTGATCGAGGGCTACTTCATGCCCCGCACCCCCGGTGATGAACGCTCCGTTGGCCAACTCAAAGACGCGCTGAAGGCCTGGCTTGCCGAGTGCGGGTCCGAGACCTTTGAAACCCCGCTGCCGCTTGCCGTGGCGCGTGAAGCCTGGATCAACCAATTCGACCAACCGCACTTAAGGCAACGCTTCCTGAGTGGGCAGGTACATTTTTGTACCTTGATGCCGATGCGCTCGATTCCCTTCAAAGTCGTCTGCCTGCTGGGCATGAATGCCGGCGATTACCCGCGCCAACAACCGCCTCGGGCCTTCGATCTAATGCAGCAAAAAGGCGTCTACCGACCAGGCGACCGATCCCGTCGGGATGATGACCGCTATATGTTCCTGGAAGCCCTGCTTTCCGCCCGGGAAAAGTTACTGATCTCCTGGGTCGGTCGAAGCATCCGGGATGATTCAAGGCTCGAAGCCTCGGTTCTGGTCAATCAGCTTCAAGACCATGTCAGGAACGGCTGGCACCTCGATGACGCGCCACTCCCTGACCGGGAGGCGGCAGGCGCTGCCTTGCTTCGCGCATTGACCACCGAATACCCCCTGCAGCCTTTCAGCACTCGGTATCTGGCACCCCCAGCGCCGGGGCAAAAGCCGCTCTTCACCTATGCACACCGCTGGTTGCAGATCGAATCATGCCGAAGCCATGACAGCCACAACAGCGAATCACTGTTGCCATGGCCAGAAGAGTTTCCGCCACTGACGATTCAAGGCTTAAGCCGGTTTTTGAAAGATCCCGCCGGACATTTTTTCAATCGGCGCCTGAATGTCTATTTCGAGACCGATCACGCACAAACCGAAGATGATGAGTGCTTTGCACTCAGTGCGCTCGATGAGCATCACCTGATTTCACGGGTTCTTGATGCAGCAGCGGCCGATATGCCTGCGGCGGACATGGAACAGTGCCTTGCGCATCTGCGGCTGGAGGGACAATTGCCGCTTGCCGCCACCGGAGAGATCCTGTTGGACACGGTCGGGGACACGAGTCGTGCCATCCTTGCGCGAGAACAAAAACTCCGCCAGGGCTGGGACGCACCGATCCCGGGATCGCGTGACCTGACAAGGCTGGCCTTCATGATCGATGACGGGCAGCAACTGACGCTCGAGGATCGGCTCAAAGGGCTTTCCTTCCACAGCACCGAGACTCACCGGATGGCCTTCTTTACGCGCACGGCCTCAACGCTTGAATCGAAGAAGGAACCCCGCCTCGACAAGGCACTGGGCCTCTGGGTCCATCACCTGGCTGCCAATGCCGCAGGAATCCCGCTGGAATCGTACCTGGTGGGCCCTGACGCCGCCTTTCTCATCCCGGCCATTGAATCGGCTGACCGCGCGCATGCACTGCTGAGCGAGATCATCAGGGGCTGGCGAGAGGGCCTCCGTGCCCCGTTGCCGATCGCGCCTGCAACCGCCCTTGCCTGGCTTTCTGCCAAAACGGGCGCCGAAGACAAAACGGCCAGGGCCGTTTATGAAGGCAGTCCTTACCAGATGGGGGATGTCCATAAGTCGCCCTATCTCCAAAGGGCCTATCCGACCTATGACGATCTGACCGGCGAGCGATCTGAAGGGCACGGCTTTTCCGCATGGAGCCAGGCCCTCTATGCGCCACTGAAAACGCACATCCAGATGATTGGAGAGACCGCATGAGTCAGGCGCCCGATCAGGTCATGACCTTTCCGCTCCATGGCACGCACCTCCTCGAGGCCAGTGCCGGAACCGGAAAGACCTGGAACATGGCATCACTCTATGTGCGTTTCATTCTGGGCCATGAACGCGATCGGGGCGGTCTGATCCCCCGTGATCTGCTGGTAGTCACGTTTACCCGGGCCGCCACCCAGGAATTACAGGACCGCATTCGTCATCGACTGAATGAGACTGCCCGCTTCATCGAGACGCTGAGCGTATCAGCTGGATCCCTTGAAGACAGCCACAACGCGATGAGCGGGGATGCCTTGCTCGATGGCCTCAAGGACTACTACCTTGAGCATCCTGATCATCAGACAGGCGATGCCTATCGCCTGCATCTGGCTGCTGACAGCATGGATGATGCGGCCATTCATACGATTCATGGCTGGTGCCAGCGCATGCTCAAGCAGCATGCCTTTGATAGCGGCTCGCTCTTCGATCTCACCCTTGAAACCGATGAAGGAGAGCGTCTGCGGGCCTGTGTCCGTGACTTCTGGCGAACCTGCATCTACCCCCTCTCCCGAAAGGACCTGCGCTGGATACACCTCGTGGCCAAGGACCCCGAGTCCTTGCTGAGCGCCATCAAGGACCTCTTGATGCTTCCCACGGAGGCGCTCCATGCCCTTGCGGGCGATGCGGGCATGACAACCAATCGATTGGACAAGGCCCTTCACGCGCTGGATATATGGTCAGAGGAGCGGACCCGACTGGAGGATCAACTCAGGCAGCTTTGGGCCAGTGACGGCCCCGCCATCATCTCCATTCTTGAAAAGGCCAAGGCGGCGGGTGATCTCAATAACCAGGTCTATAACGTAAATTACACACGCTGGGTCGATGCCATCATCGCCTGGTCAAAGGATCCGGCGCTGACGCGTGAAGGCTTTAAACTGGAGAATTTTGCCACTGGTGAATTCAGGCTCAGCCCCAAAGGATCCCCACGCGAACCGGAGCATCCGGCCTTTGAGACTGCGGCGGCCTTGCTTGCACACGAGAAGAACACTCGGGCCTTAACCGAACTCAAGACGGCCCTGCGACTGGTTGCCTGTGCCTGGGTAAGCGCGCGACTTGAGGCCGAAAAGCACGCATCGGCAGTCCTTGATCAGAACGATTTGGTCCGCAAACTCCATGCGGCCATCAGCGGCCAGAACGGCGGTCGTCTTGCCGCGATCATCCGGCAGCAGTATCCGATCGCCCTGATCGATGAATTTCAGGATACCGATCCGCTGCAATATGCCATTTTCAAGGCCATCTACGGCAGACAGGATCGCGATCATGCCTGGTGGATGGTGGGCGATCCCAAACAGGCCATCTACAGTTTCCGCGGCGCCGACATCTATGCCTATCTGGATGCCCGACGCCAGCCGGGGATCACCCGTCATGCCCTGACCACCAACTTTCGTTCCACGGTCGAAATGGTCAGTGCCGTCAATCAGGTCTTCGGCTACGCTGAAGCAAGAGACGTCGGTGCCTTCGACTTTGACACGGGCGCCGATGGCAAGCGCTTGATCGGCTTTGAAAAGACCCAGGCCCGAGATCGAAACGAGCGGCTGTATGAAAAAACCCCGGAGGCAGTGCATCCGATCACGGGGCTTCGTTTCTGGCACCTTCAAAATGGAGATCAGCCGATCGGCTCTGGGGCCTTTATTGAGCGGATGGCAGAGGTCTGCGCCCATACCATCACCGATCTTCTGAACCGGTCACACGATCCAAAGGCCTCGTCCCCACCTGCCGTGTTCTTTGCAGACAGAGACCTTGAAAATGCCCGCCCGCTTCAGCCTCAGGACATGGCCATCCTGGTCGCCAACTGGAAGGAAGCCCACGCCATCCAGAGGGCGCTTGAACGGCGAAATCTCAAAAGCGTTTATCTCTCCGACCGCGACTCCATTTTCAAGACCCCTGAAGCCAGAGACCTCATCCTGTGGCTGGAGGCCTTCATGGCCCCGAGAGAGGGCCGGCGGATCCGTGCGGCAATGGCGACCGCGACCCTGAATCTTGAGGCTGCAACCCTCCTTCAACTGACCGAGGACGATGGGGTCCTTGATGGCGTTATCGAGCGGTTCTTGGGGTATGGCAGCCTGTGGCGGGATCAGGGGATCCTCCCGGCCCTCCATCAGTTCATACTCGATCAGTCCTTGCCGGCGACCCGACTGGAGAGACCCTCCGGCGAGCGGACCCTCACCAATGTCCTGCACCTGGCAGAACTCCTGCAGCGAGAAGCCGCAAGCCTTGATGGGCAACAGGGACTGCTGCGCTTCCTTCGCGAATCAATCGAGGGATCCGGGCAGGAGGATGAACACATCCTGCGCCTTGAAAGTGACCATGCTCGGATACGGGTCATCACCATTCACAAGTCCAAGGGGCTCGAGTTTCCTCTGGTCTTTCTGCCCTTCGCCGCCCTCACACGTCCTCTTGACGGCCAATCGGGCATTTACAAGTACCATGACGATGCCTTGCGCCTTCGGGTCAGTTTGGAGGCGAACAGCGATGAAAATCCATCACCCTTGGCTTGCGCCGAGCGGGAGCGGCGGCAGGAGACCCTGCGGCTGCTCTATGTTGCCTTGACCCGCGCCCGCCATGCCTGCTGGGTCGGAATTGGTCCTTACAAGAAGGGCGCAAGTGAAAGGCAGCCAAAAGCCGGGCCCAAGGATGAGACCACGCTTCACCAAGGCGCCTTGGGCTATCTTCTCAAGGGGGGTGAACTGATCAAGGCCTCGGAGCTCCCGGGCCTTCTCGAGGCGCTTCGCGGTGAGGAACCGGCGATTCAGGTGGAAACCATCGACACTCCCCCTCCATTTATCACCTATCAAGGCCCCGCCGATCTCCCCACCCGCGTCGGATCCGCCTTGCGGTTTAAAGGCGATGCGTTCGAGACCTGGCGCATTGACAGCTACAGTCGTCTGGTCGGCTATACGGTTCAGGGCGAGGCAGAATCGCGTCAGGATCTGGAAGAACCCTTGGCGCGTGAGCCGGAAACGGCCATGACCGCGACGCCCCAGGGTCTCCATTGTTTTCCGGCAGGCCCGCGTCATGGCGATTTCCTGCATCGATTGCTGGAAGCGGCAGGCCGTGAAGGCTTTGATCGTGTGGCGGAGGATGCCCTGCTGCGCCAGACCATCATCCGCAAGGCCCTGCTGCTCGAATCCTATGAGGACAGATGGCAGGAGGCGCTCGATCACTGGCTCACCCGATTTCTCACCCAGTCGCTCATGCTGGGTTCAACGCCTTTGACACTCTGTGATCTGAGCGTGACCGACTGCCGGATGGAGATGGAATTCTGGCTGGAAATCCGCAAAGCGCGCCTCAAGGCCATAGACCGTGTCGTTTCCGAACACCTTCTCAAGGACCTACCCCGGCCGCCGCTTCGGGAAGAGCATCTCAACGGGATGCTCAAGGGCTTCATGGACCTGACGTTTCGCCATAACGGGCAGTTTTACGTGGCCGACTACAAATCCAATCGGCTCGGTAAAACCGATGCTGCCTATACCGTGGATGCCCAGAACCGTGAAGTTCTGAAGCACCGCTACGATCTCCAGTATGCCCTCTATACGCTCGCCCTGCATCGTTACCTCAAAAGCCGTCTTGGCTCCGCCTATGACTATGATCAGAGGGTCGGCGGGGTCGCCTATCTCTTCCTTCGAGGGCTCGAGGGCCCCTCCGGCGGCGTTCATTTCATCAAGCCGCCGCGGCCCATGATCGAGGCACTCGATGGACTTTTCAGTGGCCAGTCGCAGGCGGTGGCAGATGGGGTCTAGTCCGGCACTCGCTCTGCTCAGCCAGTGGATGCAACATGGACTGATCAAACCCATCGATTTGGGCTTTGCTGAATTTCTGGCGCGTCAGTCACCGGGTGAGGCGCCGGAGGTGCTCCTCGCCGCGGCCCTCACCAGTCGCCACTATGGCCTTGGACATACCTGCCTTGACCTTGCGGCGCTGATTAACGATCCGGTGTCCCTCCTCGGCCTTGAACTTCGGGAAGTGGACAGCCTGCCGGTCAAGGCAGTGGCCGAAGGCCTCATGGGCCCAGCGTCTCCCTGGCAACTCAACCGCCTCTTACCGGCACTTGAAACCTCCCATGTTATCGGCACCAGCCGAGCGGACCGGCCGTTAGTCCTCGATGCCGGCCGACTTTACCTCACCCGCAACTGGCGGAATGAGGAGACCATCGCCAAGGCGATTAAAACTCGGCTTCAGGCCATCGATGCCTCACCCTTTGACGCCCCGGCGTTTCTTGATCGCCTGTTTACGCCGCGGCCCGCAGCCCGTGGACCGAACGTTCAGAAGGTGGCCTGTGCGTTGGCCACACGCGCCAGGTTGCTCCTACTGACCGGCGGTCCCGGGACCGGAAAGACCTACACCGTGGTGCGCATACTGGCGCTTTTGCTGCACCGCCAGATGGACCTTCGGATCCTCCTGTCGGCGCCGACCGGCAAGGCGGCAGCGCGGCTCACCGAATCCATCACCCGCGCCTTCAAGGACCCCGAAATCGCAGCGCTGGACCCCGCGCTTTTGGCGTTGATCCCCACCAAGGCCACCACTCTTCACCAGATGCTCGGTGCACGGCGACACAGCCGAGCGGTGCGACATGATGAACGCGAGCCGCTGTCATGTGATGTCGTCGTGGTCGACGAGGCCTCGATGATCGACCTCGACATGATGGCGGCGCTGGTCCGCGCGGTCCCGCCTGAGGCGCTGCTGATCCTTGTGGGTGACAAGGATCAGCTCGCTTCCGTTGAAGCCGGTTATGTCTTGGGCGATCTCTGCCAGGGCGCCGGCGATCCCGGCTATTCAGACGCCACCTTGGACTGGATAGAAAAAGCCACCGGCGAGGTCATCGCTTCGCCAAGGGACCGATCAGGCAATGCCCTCGCCGAGCAAACGGTCATGCTGAGACACTCCGAACGCTTCGATGCGCGATCGGGGATTGGCCAACTGGCAGAGGCTGTCAATCAGGGGGATGCGGAACAGGCCATCCGGATTGTCGGGACGGGAGGCTTTGAAGACCTCTCGTGGATCGAACATCAGCGCCCGGATCCGCGGCAGATGGATGCCCTCTGCCTTGGCATGGCCAGCGATGCAAAGCCCTTCGACGCCAGCGGCTTTGGCCCCTACCTTCAAAAGATCCATGCCCTGGAGCAGGTGCCTGAATCGTTCGAGGAGCAGATGACCCTCTTTCGTGAGGTCCTTGATGCCTTTGCCCGGTTTCAGGTGCTGTGCGCGGTTCGCGAGGGCCC
>CAYLUS010000056.1:0-10223 GCA_964386975.1 uncultured Methylococcus sp. | reverse complement strand
GCCGTTACATATGACGGCAATCTCTCCTTGGAACGATGTCATGAACGATCAGAATTCATTTTGCGTGCCCCTGAACCCCGGAGCAAAATTGATGCGTTCACTCTTTGTAATTATTCTGGTCATCTCTACACCCTCTTGGGCCGTTATTACCTTCACTGTGGATGATGCCGGTGGCTCAACGACAATGACCGTATCGGGTACGGTAGACAGGAACGCCCTGTATTGGGCTCATTTGAATAATACAAATGACGGTGGACAAGCAGGTGTCGTTCCGAGCCGGGGCATTATCCAAGTGGGTCGAACATACGGCTATCAAGGTGAATACTATAAGGTGACCGGCCCTACGAGTTTTGGGACTGGCGACGTTAACATCCCTGACTATGTACGTGACGCTGACACGGTAGGAATCTACGCTTCTGATTCGAAGATATTTCTGAACAATTCTGCTTACGCTATGAGTCAAATCCGTGCCGTCAACACCTATCCCGGCAAGGATATTCAGGCACTAGGCTTGACTCCCGGAACCTACACTTGGACAACCGATGGTGGAGCCGGTCACCCCACCGAAACCATCGTTCTGATCATCAAGCCTTCATCGTCAAAAAACCCTATATCCAGCGCTGGCGTTCCAACTCCTAGCACTACCCAGCCTGCTGTGACCGCTTCTGCGCCAACAGCTGCTCCCAATATGAATCCTTCGACTCCTGGCGATGGAACGGTAGGCCTTACCTGGCAGCCCCCCGTCGTTAACAGTGCATCCACGGTAACCGGATATGTGGTGCAAATCAGCAGTAAGGGAGCCAAGGGACCATGGTCCGATGCCACCGGCGGATGTGCCGCTTCTAACATTAGCGTTACCAATGGTCTCGCTAGCTGCACGATGGCAGGCTTGACCAATGGGACTCCGTATTATTTTCAGGTAGCGGCATCGAATGCACAGGGCCAAGGTCCCTATTCGTCGCCAGTTCTGGGACAGCCTGTCGTTGTGAAAGCGGCACCTCAAACACCAACACCAACACCAACACCAACACCAACGCCGACGCCGACGCCGACGCCGACGCCGACTCCTGCTACACAAGGCCCCTCGTACACCACGATCACAGCCAATCCTGATGTCTACGCGGTCCCGTTCAATCTCCCATTGACGGCTCCGACGGACCGGTCTTCAGGACTTCTGGGCAACGACCTTAACTGTCAATCCGTCCGTGTTTCGACAGAACCCAGCCATGGAACCTTGGCGTTGAACGCCAACGGCGGCTTTACCTATACGCCGCAAAATGGATTTAGTGGAACCGACTCCTTCACCTATGTCGGCGTCAATGGTTCTTTGGAAAGTTCGCCGGCCACGGTCAGCATTCGGGTAGGGAATCCGAGTCCAACCGCATCTTCACCCGCATCGGCATTACCACCGATTGCGAACCCGGATGCCTGGGGTCTGATGCAAGATGTCACCCTCAATGTCCCCAATGCAGGAACTTTGGCAGCAGGGGTTCTTGCTAACGATGCAGATCCACAAGGGTATCCGCTGACCGCCTCGGTCACCGGATGGCCCACCCATGGCTCTTTGACCATGGATCCCCATGGCGGATTCAGCTATACCCCGGTTGCGGGCTATGTAGGAAGAGACAGCTTCAGCTATTCCGTGAGCAACGGTGTAATGAATTCGACTGCAACGGTGCTCCTCATTGTTGAAGCAAAAGATGCCAATGAACCGCCGTTGGGTAACCCTGATGCCTATGCCACCCTTAGAGATACTCCATTGACTGTTCCCTGGCCGGGCGTCCTTGGGAATGATTACGACCCGGAAGGCGTTTCCTTGACCGCGTCAGTTAACACACAGCCCGCACACGGCAGCGTCTCTGTCGGTCCTTATGGTCGCGTGAGCTATATCCCTCAATCCGGATATGTCGGCAAGGATTCCTTCACCTATGTGGCCAGCGATGGCATCGAGCAGGGCAGTCCGATCACGGTCGTTGTGAATGTCAACGACCCGGCAAAGGCTCAAACGCCCGTTGCCAATCCAGATGCTTGGAGTGTGGCCCAGAACGGCACACTCTTGGTCAGAGAGCCAAAAGGCGTTCTTGCCAATGATTACGACCCATCCGGCAACCAGATTCGGGGTTATCTCCTGAGCCAACCTAAACATGGGTTATTGGGCACACTTGAAGGTGGTGGTTTCATTTACACCCCGAACACAGGCTTTAGCGGGGTAGACAGTTTCACATACCTGGCAACGGATGGGGTGCAAAACAGCGCTCCGACCACAGTCACCCTCAGAGTCAATGCCACTAATCGAACGCCCTTTGCACAGGACCTCTCTTACCCTCTGCATATGGATGAAACGCTGGACATCCCGCCGTCAAAAGGGGTCTTTAGTAAAGCGCTGGATCCCGAAGGGCATCTTCTGGGCGCCGTGATCACGGCGCCGCCAAGTCACGGTGTTCTGGTCCCCGAAGCCGATGGTGGCATGGTGTACATTCCTGCCACTGGTTTTTCTGGCAGGGACAACGTCGGCTTCAGCGTCACCGATGGTCAACTGACCAGTGCCCCCGCTAACATCCAATTTACGGTTAAAAATCCGTCAAGGCGGGTCCTGAAAGATCCAAAAGCCGGCTTTGATCGTTACACCCTGCCAGCGAGTGGTGTTCTGAATGTGCCGCTGCCTGGGCTTTTGAAGAATGATCGCGATCCTCAAAAGGACCCTCTCCTGGTTTATCTGGCATCTGCGCCGGCACATGGCAGTGTGCATCTGGGACTCGAGGGTGATTTCAGGTACTACCCCGATGCTGGCTTTAAAGGAAGGGACAGTTTCAGATACCGTGTGTTTGACGGAATCAGCAGTAGCAAACCGGCTCGCGTCTGGCTCAACGTCAAACCTTCAAACAAGACTCCAACGGCGCGGGGGAGCCTGTTTCGTAGCAAACCCGGAGCCTCTGTTATCAGAGTACCAACGCCCGGGCTTCTGAGAACAGCAAAGAATGTGGGTGGGTTCTTCCTGACCCCCTCCATCGCCGAATACCCGACCCATGGTCTTCTTCGCCTGGAACAAAACGGATCCTTCATTTACTACCCGGATGCTGGATTTTCAGGGCGTGATACGTTCAGATGGAAAGTCAGCAACGACATCAAGGCCAGCCAGATCGCAACCAGTGTCCTGAACTGCAGTGGCTGCGGAAATCAATAACGTATTGGCGACACTGCCCTGAAGCAGCCCTCTGTGTGCTTCAGACGCTGAATGATGACCCGCCCATCGAATCCCCAACGCGATAGGCCAGAGGTGAAGTTGGATTGTCATCCTCCGCCAATCCGTGGTCTACTTGCGCGCCTCACGAATGGTCTTTTGACCGCTCTACAGACAGCCAACTTTGATGGCAACCCGACATCTTTGGATTAAACCGCATGCGTACACGGCCTGATTGTCAGACAAGGACCCAGTCCATGCCCACGACCCCGGTTTTCCTCTGGGTTCTCCTCTTAGTGGGTATGTGCCTTTCGCTAAAACCCATCCATGTGGTCGCCAAAGGCCAGGGTAATTCCATAGACAGTTGCAGTGTCGCGCCCGGGGGCGATGGACAAGTGGTTGCGACCGTCAATGCGGGACCTGCCATCAAGTCGGTTTATGTCTATGGCACGCCGGCCCTCCCCTCCGGCCAATCGCCGGCCTGTAGCGGAAGCCCTTGCACCATCTCCAATCTGGTGCCCGGTCAGGTGTACCAGTTTTTTGTTAACGGCACCAACAACGGCGGCAACCAGGGCGCAAGTGGATTGCCCTGTAACAACGGATCTGGGGTAAAGCCCGGTGGATCCCCCCCGCCCAACCCGCCCTCCGGAATCATGCTGACCCCCGGCAACCACCAACTGGTGGTGAACTGGAACCCACCCCCAGGCGCCATATCCGGCTATAAAGTCTGCGTCACGAACAGCCCCTCTTCGGATTGCAACACAGGCTGTCTTCCAATCTCAGGTGCCTGCGCGGGGAATCCCGGCCCTGTAAATCAATGTCTGGTGACCGGGATCTCGAACGGGACGGCCTACTATGTGGCAATGGCCGCACAAAATGGCGGGGGGTATGGCGCGTGCTCATCTTCAACGGGACCCATGACGCCCGCCGGCTTGCCGGATGCACCCCTCATCACCGGCATTACCCCATCGGACAGCAAACTGCATGTGTTATGGAACAAGCCAAACAACAACGGCTCCCCGATCATCGGCTATCTGATGCAGGTTGGTTCCAGCGCCAATGGACCCTGGTCTGAGGCACCCGGTGGCTGTGCATCCAGTCAGATCAGCCTTAATGAACCGCTCTCCTGTGATGCATCCCCGCTGGTCAACGGCCAGACCTATTATTTCCGTGTGGCTGCCCAGATCAGCGGAAATCAGGTCGGCCTCTGGTCAAATGTCTACCAGGGGATACCCAAGGGCCTTACACCGACGGCCTATCCAGATCAATATCTGATGTCGCAAGGCGGAACCCTTGATACCGCTTTGACTAACGGTGCCAACCAGACCAGCGTCAAGAACAACGACCAGAATGTGGCGCAAGTGAGCTTGAGTGGGGCACAGCCCGCTCACGCCCAAAGATTCAGTCTTAATTCCAGTGGGGGATTTATCTATACACCGGTTGCCTCATTCACGGGAACAGACAGCTTCCTCTATGTGGGTAGCAACGGTAACGCATCGACATCGCCCACGAAGGTCACCATTACAGTCAGTCCGACCAATCAGCCGCCGATTTCCAACGATGACATCTACAAAGTCTCGGTGGGTAACATGCTCACCGTCGATAACGGCAGTGGCGTACTCAAAAACGATGGGGACCCCGAACATCACTCCCTAACGGCCTACCTCCTGACGGCACCAAAGCACGGGATCATTCCGGACTTTGATCCCCTGGGTGGTTTTCTCTATACGCCAAACCCGGGTTTTGAAGGCACTGACAGTTTCACTTACAAGGCCAGTGACGGTCAGCACTGGGGCAATGTGGCTACCGTCAGCATTCTCGTTTCAAAGACCAATCATGCACCTGTGGCCAATCCCATTGGCTGGTCAACGGCGCAGGATGTCCCGCTCCTAGTTGCAGGACCCGGTGTGCTTTCAAACGATACCGACCCCGATCGCGACGCGCTCAATGCCATCCTTGCAACCAATACCCAAAATGGCTCGGTGACCCTTGCATCCGATGGTAGCTTCAAGTACATCCCAAATCCGGGATATATCGGCACTGACAATTTCACCTATGTGGCCAAGGATGGATCTCTCTCCTCGGTGCCGGCGACCGTCACCATTACGGTCAATGCGCTTGCCACCAACAAGCCTCCAACAGGGGTTGCGGATATTTTCTACGTACCGCAGGGCAAGACCCTGACCGTGACCCGCGAAGGCGGGGTGCTCGCCAATGACGTCGATCCTGAGAATCATCCCTTGAGCCGGACCATCTCAAGTCAGTCCATTCATGGCACCTTCAGCCCGGTGGATGCCGGCGGCTTTACCTACATTCCCTCCCCCACGTTCACCGGGGTCGACACCTTTACCTATTTGCTGAGCGATGGGCACACAACGGTTGGACCCATTGACGCCAAACTGGTGGTGCTCCCCATTAACCAGAAACCCATAGCCAATCCGGATGCCTGGAGTCTCTATCAGGATGGCCAACTCTATGTCAGCCCGCTGAAGGGGGTTCTGGTCAATGACACCGATCCGCAGGGCAGCACACTCAAGGCGATTTTGCTGACCCAACCTAGCAATGGGCTGCTGAATCCAATTGCCGGCGGCGGCTTCGGTTACATCCCCAAGGCAGGCTTCACAGGTCAAGACAGCTTCACCTACAAGGTGACCAATGGCGTCATGGACAGTGATCCCACCACCGTCTACCTCAACGTCAATGCGGTCCCTTCGAAAAAACCGCCGGTGGCCAATCCGGACAGCTGGACCGTCGGAAAAGACCAGATCCTGAATGTCGCCGACCGTGGCGTCCTGGTCAATGATTTCAGCACCCTGGGCGTCCCGCTGTTTGCAACGCCGTTTACCCAACCCGCGCATGGCACCCTGACCATGCTTGGCGGCGGCGGGTTCAGCTATACGCCCAATGCCGGCTATACAGGCCAGGACGCCTTCTACTACACCGCTGTTGCAGGTAGTGTCGGAAGCAACCCGGCCTTGGTGAGCATCACGGTAACGGAAACGGCGATGCCCCCGAAAGCCCCGACTTCCTCCAAAATCAAAATGCCCGGCGGCACAAAGGTCATCCTGCCGCCCCCGTCCACCCAGAATCCGGTTCCACCGACCGGCACCAAACTGCCGCCCAAGCCTGAGGTCGGCCCCGGACGCGTAGTGATCAAGACGCCGCCGAGCAATGGTTCGGCCAGCATCACCCCTGATGGCGGCTATGTCTATGCACCCAATCCGGGATTTGTTGGTACCGATAATTTCACGATTGCCACCAACGCCGGCGGTAATGAAAGTGGTCCCTCGACCATCTCGGTGACGGTGAATGCGCCGCAAAATAACCGCCCGCCCCAGGATGTACCCAGAACGTACCGGAGTCTCACAGGTGCAAGCGTCATCTACAGTAACTCAAAGGGGCTCCTCCAATCGGCACGGGATCCCGATGGCGACTTCCTGAAACCCATCATCGTCAGCTATCCCAAGCATGGCTATCTTGAGCTTCAGCAGAACGGTGAATTTGCCTATTACCCGGATCCCGGGTTCAAGGGCGTCGATACCTTTTCATGGAAATCCAACGATGGTCTTTCCGATGGTAACGTCGTAACAGACCGACTGATTTGCTCCAGCTGCAACCGAAGAGAATAGCTAAAACATGCGCCATCCAATCCGCCTCCTGGCCTGCTGCATCTGGCTGAGCATGAGCATCGCCCATGCTGAGTCCACGCCTGTTGATGCCCCCGCAACTGACTGGACCGGCTTCTATGTCGGTGTGAACCTGGGTGTAATCTTTAATGGCTCCCAAATTCAGGGACAAAACAAGAACTTCATTCGGCCGTCCTACAACGAGACCCTTAGCTATACCGGTGTCTTGCCGGGGTTGCAGTTCGGTTACAACTACCAGACGCGAAGCAATTGGGTACTCGGCATCGAGGGGGATTTCACCTATCCTGATACCAATGGCCAGTTCACGTACTACAGCCGCCGTCAGGCCGGCACCTTTGATCGATTCACAACCAAGAACATTCTCCAGGGATCGCTCCGGGGCCGCTTCGGAAAGGCGTTCGGAGATTTCTTTCCCTACCTGACCGGCGGCTTCAGCATTGCCGATACCGGTTTGTCCTACAGCAATGAACTGGGGCAGTCCTACTCCAATTACGCCGCCCAGGCCGGATACATTCTGGGCGGAGGGGTCGAATACAGCCCCATGGAGCATGTCTCGATCCGAGCCGAGTACCTCTATGCCAACTATGGCGCCCCACAGAACCTTAATACCTCGGCAGTTTCCTGCATCACCGATCCGACCGGCCAGGTGGGCGCGGACCTTAACAGCAGCACTCTTCGCGCGGCCATCAATTATCGCTTCTGATCCCTGGACTGCCGTTCACTCGAGGTCACCCCGTGAAATCCAATTCTGCACTGAGCCGGTTGGTGTGTGCGCTGTGCCTTCTGTCGATGGGCGTAGATTCAGCCTTCGCCACCGGCAAGAAGGCTAAGCACGCCACACCGGCCTCACAGGCGAGCCCGATCCATTCCCAAGGGTTCTCTCAGACAGCGTCCCTTCAGGGCCTGACTTTCACCATCACAAGCCCGAACACAGGATCCATCAATCCAATGACACTGGATGTCAAAGGCTTGAAGAACGCGCCTTTCCATCACACCCAGGAGGTGGATGGCACGATTACAGGGGCAGAGGTGGCCGATCTCAATATCGATGGCTTTCCGGAGATCTACATCTATGTGACTTCGGCGGGCAGTGGGTCTTATGGCTCGCTAATTGCCTTTGCCTCAAACCGCAACCGCTCACTGACCGAAATCCATCTGACACCCATCGAGGAGATTCCAGAGGCTCAGGCGGGATACATGGGGCATGACGAATTCCGGGTTGTTGAATCAACGCTGGTTCGACGTTTCGCCGTTTATGTCCCGGGTGACAGTAACGCCAAAGCCACCGGTGGGTATAAACAGATCAACTACACACTGAAAGCGGGTGAAGCCGCCTGGCAGCTCAAGCCAGCGCGGGTGGATGCTTACTGATCAGACGCAAGACGCGCCATAGGAACCGCTGAGTCCCGCGGTGATCCTTTCAGGGGTCCTGGCTAAAAATGCCCCTGTAGCGTCCTTTCAATGTCATTAACGGTGTAACGCAGGACGTAGGTGTCGCCATCGGTCAGATGGGGGGTCCCGGATCCATCGAATTGCGCCGCCAGGCGCTGCCCATCTCCGGGTGGGATGAGTGCCCCGCCTGCAAGATCAAACCGATAGACGAGACGGTCGCTCTCAACTGCCACCCGATGGGTGACCTGACTGCCAATCGTGTTGTAGGCCCCATTCATTCGAATCCCGCTTGTTTTTTTGACATTGATCTCCAACTGAAGGGCCTTGATGGCTTGCGCATGCGAGAGCCTGACCTGCAGTTCACCATACCAGGGCGATAACTGGGCGACCTCCGCTACGGCCTTGAGATCATCGAGGCTTCCTTGCCGCGCCACATGCCAGAGGTAGGCGTTTTTAATGGAAGCCTCGCGATCTGAATAAAGATGAAAGGCTGAGGGACTCCCACTGCTCTCGAATTGACCTTGATAATTGAGAACGCCAATCCGGATCGGGTCACTCGAGGTATTGAGGCGTTGCGCCAATTCAAAGGCCCACGTCGATGGATCCTCAACGGGCACCGGCGCCTGGGGCCAGTACCGATCGCCCCCGGATGCGTCAATGGCCCGGATCGAGACCGAATCGCCCCGATTAACAGAGAGACTTACCGGCATGAGAGGACCCAGATCCTCCCAGACCGAACCGGATTTCGATTGATGGCTGAGGCTTCGGGTCTCACTCCCCTGGGCGGAGCCATCATCGGCCGTGAGGCTTACGGCAAGTGTCCCGCTAGATGCAGGCGCATCATAATGGAGCACAGTGATCGGTTGATTCGGTTGATCCAGATGATAAAGGGAAGGATCACTGCCACTGACCGACCAGGTGTAACGCAACGGACGATTGCCGCCTTTTGAGCGACTGGCATCCAGAAGCAGACGTCCGGATCCGATGAGCGTGCTGGTTTCCGGTGTGAGGGTGATGACAGGCGTGATCGGGGCCTTGGGGCTACCAAAATCCACATCGATACAGCCATGAAACCGTTCATAGGTCCAGGCGTTTCGCCCCCATTCACCATAAATCACATGGCGGCCCTTTCGATCTGGAACCGTGCAGCGGGTCTTGAACAGCGCCTGGCCTTTGTCGGCACGCACATCGGGGTTGGCATCGGGCGCCCGATCGTCATAGCTGAGGGAACAGAAGGGCTGGGCTTCCAGATCCTCAGGCCTCAAGGGGGTGCCGACCTTAAACGCAAAATCGGCCCGGGTAATCCAGTAGCGAAACTCCTGCGTATCCTGAAAATGCGGACCCCATTGAATGTTCCAAGTCAGGGTCTGGGCTCCACTTGAAAATGGGGTCACGGGCCAGTTGATGGGCTGATCCCAGACCGTGGGGGCGCCTTTGAAGGTCTCTGAATCGTAACTGCAGACATTCGACTTGGGACCTTGAACAAAAAGGCCCTGATCATGACTGAGGACACTCATGAACTGGTAGCCCTGACTCGGATCGAGACCCTTCCCCGCGAACGCCTCGCCACAGACTGGAAATGCAGCGGTGCCGTTCCTGACCTGGTCGGGCTTTGTGATCGCACCACAAAACCAGTTTCGGGCCGGCGGGCTCTGGATGACCCCATGGGCCTGCAAGGGATCTGAGGTGAGGATCAGAAGGCTTTTGATCAAAAGCAGAGCCAGACGGATGCGAAAGTGGCGCACCGCAAGGCAGCGAGCGTGCTCAGAAGCATCAAGGATCGGAAGGCGCATGGTCTTTAAGGAGAATGACGCCCGCAAACCGGGCAATTCAAGACTAGGTGATGCTCCCCCCAATCAGCCAATCAAAAAAAGGTAAGAATCTTCTTGCGCACGCGCGCGCGATTCCCTCCAAACCGGTCCCAACCCGCGCCATTCGGCGCCTTGATTCCGGAAGAAAAGTTTTCCACAGATTCTGTGGATAAAGTTGTGTGTAACCCTGTT
>CAYLUS010000055.1:10281-11653 GCA_964386975.1 uncultured Methylococcus sp. | reverse complement strand
TTGGAATTTTCTTGGGTCTTTTCTTTGGTGAGCATACTGAAAACCTCAAGTTTATTGGTGACATTTATGTCGGCCTGATGCAGATGACCATATTGCCGTATGTCGTATTTGCATTGATTGGTAACTTAGGGCGACTGTCTCTCCGGGAGCTGCAAGTGCTTGCTACATCTGGATTGAGGGTATTTCTTGGTTTGTGGGCGATAGCTGCCTTCGTTGTCTTCTTGATAGCCCAGACGTTTCCTGCGATTGATCATGGTCAGTATTTCAGCAGCGCTATGATTGATCCTCCGCCAAAACTAAATTGGTTGGGTTTATTTGTTCCTTCGAACCCTTTCCGCTCTCTAGCTGAAAACTCAGTTCCCGCCGTTGTTGTCTTCTGTATCTTGTTTGGAATTGCAGTCATAGGTCTTGATGAAAAAAAGCTATTTCTAGATCAAGTTTCGCTCATTACAAAAACACTGCATCGCGTTAATGGTTATGTGATGAAATTAACACCAATTGGTGTTTTTGCCATTAGTGCTCATGCTGCTGGCGTAATGTCCTTCTCAGAATTTGAACGACTCCAAGGTTACTATTTAACTTTCGGTGTTGGTGTACTGCTGCTTTCGTTCCTTCTGCTTCCTATGCTTGTTGCTTGCTTGACGCCATTTAGCTATTTCCGTGTCCTTAAATGCGCTAAAGATTCTCTTCTAACGGCATTTGTTACAGGAAGTGTTTTTCCTGTTATCCCCTTGATTATGGATGGTGTCAACGCGCTTTTTGAGGACCATTTTCGAAAAGATCCAGCGCAACAAGAATTTCCGGGTTTTGTTCTGCCCCTGGCCTACCCTTTTCCTGACTCTGGAAATGTGATAGATCTGATATTCATCCCCTTTGCTGCTTGGTTTTTGGGAAGTACTTTGGGTTTGGGTGACAATTTATATATTTTATTTTCTGGTTTTTTTCTTCTTTTTGGAAAAGTCTTCCTTACAATTCCCTTTCTTTTAAACAGCCTGCATATACCCCAAGATATGTTTCAGCTGTTTCTTGCGGCCGGAGTGATTGCTGCAAGAGTGGGTGATGTCTTAAGCAGCATGCACTATCTTGTATTTACAGTTTTGACGACTGCCGCGATGGTTGGGATTCTGAAGTTCAACTTTCGACGCTTTGCCCTGTTCTTCCTTACCTCTCTCGCTGTCATGACGGTTTCCCTTTTCCTCGTTAACCATTCGCTTGTGAGTGTAAGTCAATCGCATGACAATGAGGAAAATCCTGTCGATAATCGTTCTTTAATTACAGATTCATCTGTGCCTGCTGTTGTCATTCATTCTGCTCCCAATCCTTATCCCTTAGAAGTAAACGCAAATCGGCTTGAGCGCATCAAAAAGCGCGG
>CAYLUS010000055.1:0-10181 GCA_964386975.1 uncultured Methylococcus sp. | reverse complement strand
TGATTCCAGACCATAAGCGTAAGGACTATGAAAGTGAGGATAATGTTAATCGTTTGGGAAAAATTAGGATCGCAGTTATTAGCGGCAGTTATTTTGCACAGAGAGCCTCCGAGCACTTTCCTAATGCTGAAATTGTAGAGATTGATTCACCAAGGCAGTTCTTTGAGGATAGTTGGCGAAATCTGGATGCGCTTTCTATGCATGCGGAGAGTGGAGCTGCCTGGACTATGAAGTATCCTGGATTTACCGTCGTTAATCCGTTAACACGTCGCGACAGCGCGGCAGTTTCGATTGCTGTTGCCGGTTTTGATACCGTACTAGATGATACGCTGAATACGTGGATTAGGGTTTTGAAAATGGATGGAACTCTTGATCGATATTTTGATCACTGGATGCTTGGTAAAGACAGTACGAAAAAATTGCCAAGATGGTCGATACTCAGGAATGTCCTTCATATAGAATCAGTCGACAAGTTAATTGGTTACTTCGCCGTAAAATAAAATAAGTTGATTAATTACGCTTGCTCTCTATCTTATTTTTACTTCATGAGGGCGACTAACTTAGGTTTTATATAAAACAGTTGGCACAAGCTTTGTCTGCTTCAATCGAACGGTCTTCTGGGTATTTAAGAAAATAAAGGAGCATATCTCTTTTAGTCACCAGTCAATGATTTATATCGTAATCACCAACAATTATACGGCTGCGTCTCTGTTTGGTTTATTATTAATCGTTATAACGCGCAGCAAGGCATGTGATGCAAAAAGGTAAACTCCAATAAATGCAGGTCCCACTAGCCGCCATCCATAGCTCCAAGGGAATATGACAATCAGTGGGATTATTACAACGCTGATCCAGCCAAGAATAAGAAGACCATCCTCTCGGTGAATTCGACTTTTATTCTTAAGACATCTTCTGATTTCAGTTGCAAAAAGAATCCAAGGTATCAGTACTTCCCATTTAATATGAATACCCTGTCTGAGGTCAGCGCCAAAAATGAATGCCGCCTTCTTTAAAAGGTTTAGGCTGAAATGGACTGGATGCTGAAATGGGTACTCGAGCAAGCGCCTCACCTTTTCTGGTTGGCTTAAACTCTTAGAGACGAAGTACATCGGTCCTTCCTCTCCCGGCGGCTGGTTTCCCAACCAAAGGTTATCCATCCCGTTTCCTGGCATCCACTGAATGGGCATGTTGACGATCAGCGATCGCAAGGGGAGAGCGCTTAGTGGGGCGGCCGCGATCGACAAAAAAACCAGGGTGGCAATCAGGCGTTTTTTTACTCCGCGTTCATCGGGTCCAAACAGAAAGATCCATACCCCCGACACCACCAGAAAGGGCAAGAGGTTGGCTCGTAAAAAAATGATCCCGCTGATGCTGATAGCAGAAACTAGCACGAGGGTCATTGATGGGGCTCGTCGATAGGCCATAAGGCCGCCTAATCCCAGCGCAGCAAACCCAAGGGTCCAAATGGTGTCGAGAAGGTATTGGGCAAATCCTAAAAACTGTCCGCTGACCAAGACGATCGCCATGAAGATCAGACCCGTGTTACGACCATAGAGTCTACTGATCGCAATGGCCAGCATGCTGATGATCAGGCTTAATAGATAAATCTGGACTACGATTGCATCAGCAGGCGCCTCTCCGGTTAGGACATGGACTAATGTCAGGATGTAGCGATACCCCAAATTGTAAAAAATGCCTTGCTCTTCAAATCGAGACAGCCAGTCACCGTCAATTAGTATGGCGCGCGAAAATCCCTCGTAGGTTTTCCAGTCTTCCCCGGCAGTCAGGATCTGGGTTCCAAAGGGCAATGATTTTTTCAGTAATTTTGAAAGACCCAACAGGAACCACGCTGAACCCATGAGCAAGAAATAGAACGGCGCATTTCTTTTTCGCCAGTGAAAGCAGTGCCAGAGAAGTAGAAAAAACCCCAGAAACCACAGGCCAACCGACCCAAAAAAAAGGCTGCGAAATTGATCGGCTGCATCGGGTGACACGGGTGATGGGCTCAGGTTCCAAGCGGGTACGGGCTCGGTGTGGCCGCGGCAGTTCCAGAGCAGTGTCAAGGCGGGCGCGTTGTTTCCGGAGTGGGAAAAATCCAGCTTCAAGGGATAAAGACCCGCTTGAAGAGTCTGGCCTGTGCCGAGACCTTTTTTTCCATCCCATTCCATTTCTGCAGAGCCACCCTGGGCTTCAAGCCAGATGCGGCAGGGCGTATCTGGCTCCGGGATGTGGATCGAGCCTGTCCATATGGCGCTAAAGCCCGTCAGGTCAAAGTCCTCCGACCTTTCGCTCGACCACTTTCGTTTTTTTAGGTCATTCTTGAAATAAAGTGGAAACGCCCGTTTTTGCGCGGAGTACCCTTGCGCTAAAAATGCCACGCGATCGTCCAGGCGGGTGAATGTCTCTGAGTTGAATTCAGAGGACACTTCCATTGGGGGTGCAAAGCGTGGGTTATCAAAATACTGAGCCTTGAGGCCAATAAGATCACGATGGATCGCGGCCTGGCCTAAGCTGATGAGTGCCGCCAGCGACATAAACCAGAGCGGCAGCCTGGAGGTGTTGGAGTTGAACCTGAGAATTGTCAGGAGGGGAATAAGGACCGAGAGGGCAAGGAAGCTTGAAAGGGAGAGGGCTGAGCGACTCGGAAGTCCATCAAGGCCAATATGTCCCGGTAGGATCCAATACCCGATGATAAGAAGGATTACACCAACGGAGTAGCGTCTTAGAGATGGACGGAGCAGGGCGGAACCTCAAATATGGAGCCGGTTGAAAATAAAACGGGGCAGGTGGCGAATGACCCGCATGATAATGGCCCAGTGTGAAGGCGCGTAGAACGCCGCCTTGCCTTGGTCGATGCCTATGACAATCTGTTGGGCAACGGTCTCAACCGGAGCCAGTTTCAAGCCTGGGCCCTTGAATCGTTCGGTCATCGGGGTGTCGGTAGGTCCAGGTTTGACCAGAATAATGCGCAGTCGCGATCCGGCAAATCGGTGTTGAAGGCCCTCTGCGTAACGCGCAATCAATCCCTTGGCTGCACCATAGACATAATTGGATTTCCGACCCCTGTCACCAGCGACTGAGCCAATCAGAACAATCTTGGCTTCGGTCTCGGGATTTGCACAGGACGCGAATGCCTCGGCAAAAAGGACCGGAGAGATCCCGTTGATCTCCAGCGTTTCATGGCAGAGCGCAAGATCCTTTTCAACATCACGCTGCTCTGGCAATGATCCATGGGCAATCAAGATGATGTCTGGAAAACCGGGCCGGCAGATGCTCTCGACGGTCTGAAGAATGGCCGCAGGGTCAAGGAAACTGGACACAAGGGTTGAACACAACACGCCCGGGTATCTCACGACAAGATCACGCGCGAGCCGATCAAGGGATGCTTCAATTCGGCCAACCAGAATGATCTCAACGGCCTCGCGGTCTGCCCAGAGGCGCGCGCAGTGCTGAGCAATTGCCGAAGTGCCGCCAATGATGACGATTCGTTTTGAAGCCATGCTAATGACCGAGTAGCCGGCGGGAAAATCCGGAACTGATTCCGGGATCCCGATAGCGTTCAAAGATTTCAAGGTTTTGGCCGTAGCCTTTTTCAAAAAGGCCCTCCGGCATTCGTGCATCCTTGGCCGGGTAGATGCGCCCACCGACATCGAGGATCACCTGATCAAGCCGCTCAAATAATCGGGCGGTTTTATCTCCCTGATTGGGGAAATCCAAGGCGAGGGTAACCCCGGGCATGGGAAAGCTCAAGAGCCCTGTCGGCGGTCGATCACCAAAGCGTTTCAGGACGGCAAGGAAAGAGCCGGTACCGGACTTTGAAATGACGTTCAAAAGCGTTTTTAAGGCTCTGTCTGATGTGTTGTTCGGGATAACGCACTGATATTGGAAAAACCCCTTCGGGCCATAGATTCGGTTCCAGTGCAAAAGCGCATCCAAAGGGTAGAAAAAATGCTGATAGTGGCTCAGTTGACGTCCTGGCTTGGCCCGATGAAGGCTGTAATAGCTCGAATTGAAGAGCCTAAGGGAGGCGCTGTTCATGAGCGATATCGGCGGCGTGAAAGGGAGGCTTCGCTGACGGCTGGAGACTTGCTTCTTTCCAAGGGGGGGCGATTGACACCAGTTGCCTCGCATAAAGAGTCCACGCCCTGATGAGGACAGGCAGTCAAACCAGGAGACCGTAAATTCAAAGCGTTTTTCAGATTCTTCTGAAAGGCTGAGAAATTCATCGATGCCTCGATAGGGAATGGTTTCCGTATCAAGCCAGGCGGATGGAATCGGCTGAAGGCGGAGTGTGGCATCCAGAATCAGGCCCGTGAGCCCAAGGCCACCTAGAGTTGCCCTGAACCACTCACTCTCCATCTGTGGTCCACATCGAATCTGGCTGCCATCCGTCCGTTGCAGAGTAAGTTGCTCGACATGGTCGCCAAATGTCCCCTGCAGGTGATGATTTTTGCCATGTACATCATTGGCGATTGCACCCCCAATGGTGACGTATTGGGTCCCGGGCGTAACTGGCAGTGTCCACCCACGGGTGACGAAATGCTGCTGGATTTCACGGAGCTGAACACCAGACTCCACGGTCAGAAGGCCGGTTTTGGGGTCAAATGCCACGAATCGGTTGAGTCGAAGGCTGGTCCAAAGACGGCCCTTTGGGTTGAGGCAGACATCCCCGTAACTTCGACCCAAACCATGCGGCAATCCGATTCGTCCGGGTTCGCATACCACCTTACGGGCGGACAGGGGGTCAATGGGCGTTAAGACCTCATGCCCCTCGCGGGTCAATCTTCCCCAGGACTGCACGGGAATCATGGTGACTGTCCCTTGAACACGTAGCGTCGATCCAGCTGATATTTGCTGACATAACCGATGACCAAGCCAATCACGCCACCCAAGTAACGCATGTCCTTGGCGTGAAATAGCCAGTCAAACAAGAATTCGAAGCCCCAGAAAATGAAGGTCGTGAAGACACCCATGAGGCTGTAGAGCAGGAACGTGCTCTGGTCATGGGCACGGCTCGAGGGCTTGAAGCCAAAGATGAAGCGTTTGTCGAGGACGTATTTAAGGATCAGGCCCGAAGCTGTTCCCACGATGACGGAGACCGGAACAGCCAGTGGGCCCTGATAGGCCCGAATGGAGAGCTCTTGCGAACCGATATTGGCCAGAGTGGAGAGCGCTGCAAAAAGACTGTAAAGCGTCACCAATCGGCCCGTTTTTTTCCTTTGGCGAGATCTTCTTTTGTCTAAAGTACGCCGCTGCGCCTTTTTTTCTCTGGCTTTTGACACGGCGATTTCCGATCCCGTTTGGGTTAGGTCCAAGAAATCAGGCTGGCGGCCACGCCGACGGCCACCCCAGTCAAAACGCCGGCCAGAATCTCCATTAGGGTATGACCAATGCGCTCCCGCAGACGTTCCTCGACCTTGGCATTGGGTCGCAGTCGGTTAAGGATCACGGCTTGCTGGCCGACCTGATGTCTCAGGCTTTTCGCATCCATGATGACGATAAACGCAAGTGTTATCGCGACACCAAATGCAGGACTGTCTGTCCCCTCGCGCAAGGCAATCAGGGTGGCCATGCTAGAGACGATGGCGCTGTGGTTGCTCGGTAATCCCCCATAACCGATCAGGCCGAATGCCGGTTGGCCAGCCCGAAGGCTATTGACGGCAAACTTGAGACTGCCGGCGACGAGCCATGCCAGAAAAGGGGTCAGGAGGTAGGCAAGATCGACCTTCATGTTCGTTTCAGTGAGCCAGTTGGGTATAGGCACAGGCACCAACCCAGAGAATGAGGGTGACAATCAAGGGAATATCAGCCAGAAGGGCATCGGTCGGCGACTCCCCGCCTTCGAGCGTCTCAACGACATACCAGTAACGAAAGAGCCCAAAAAGCACCAAGGGGAGGGTGATCACTAGGGCAGGCTTGGAGGACATAACGAACAGGCTGTAGAAAATCAGTGCCCCTGTGGCTGACATTTCGGCGTAGCGATCGACCAGGGTGACCGAATATTTCTCGAGTACTTTCCGTCCTGTGATGCCCTGTTGGCTGAGCTCCTGGCGCCGTTTGATTGCTGCAAGGTAAAGGGCCAGGCAGAGCGTGGTGATGAACATCCAGGAGGAAAGCGGGACGCCCAGTGCCTTGGCGCCGGCGTAGACTCGAAGAACGAAGCCGGTTGCGATGCTGAAGATATCAATGACCGGCTGATGCTTCAGAAAAAAGGTATAGGCCACGTTTAGAAAAAGGTAGGCCACCAGGACAGGCAGAACGGCCGGCAGCCAAACATTGCCATAGCCGATGATCACGCAAAGTCCAATGAGCAGGGTCAGTGCGCCCGTCCTTCCAATGGTGCCCGCTGCCAATGGGCGTGTTTTACATTTGATGGGGTGTTGGCGGTCCCGCTCTACATCATGGAGGTCATTCAGGATATAGACGGCAGAGGAGGCGGCTGAAAAAAGTAAAAAGGCGATCAGCGAATGCTGAATGGCATCCGGGTTGAGAAATTCACCCGTAAACAGGAGGGGGGCCAGGACAAATCCATTCTTGACCCATTGCTTGGGTCTAAGGAGTTTGATCAGTTCAAGGGTGGAGCGAAGCGGGCCCATCTTGCGCGTCTTTTGGGGCATGATTTAAAGCCATCTCCGACTATATGATCTGGAAGGGTTGCAGAACGAGCTGCCACATCAACATGTCCGGGCCTTTGGAGGGGGAACCCCATCACTGGCACGGATTGCTGAAGATCAGGCATCCAATTCAGATGCAATGATGCTGAGCCATTTTACGCGAGGACGTCAGAAAACCCGAGCCGCACAAAGCAGAGCTAGCATAGCATTCGATGACCCATGAGCCCCGATCAAAGAGGTGCCCTTGAGGGTTTGGGGGCGAAAGGCCCTGAGTTTCAGGCTGGGGTGGCGAAAGGCCCTTATCGAGCGGTGTTTCGAGGCGGAGTCCTGCGCTTGGCTTTCAGGGGGCCGTGAGGAAGGGCTGAAGACGCGGCCACAGGATCAATCCCCAAGTCAGCATGGCAAGGCCCAAAGAAGTCAATACAGCCGCAGAGCCGACATCCTTCGCGCGACCCGAGAGTTCATGACGTTCAAAGCTGATGCGATCGACCACAATCTCAATGCCGGTATTCAATAATTCGACGATCAATACCAAGAGCAAGCTGCCAGTCAGAAGGATTTTCTCAATGGGGGTTTCGCCTATCCAGAGGCCGGTGGGGCCCAGTACGACGAACAGCAGCAACTCCTGACGAAACGCCTCTTCATGGGTCCATGTCGCCAGGTAGCCTCGCAGGGAATGAAAAAAAGCCGCGTAAATGCGGGCAAAGCCTTTTAGATTCTGACCAGCCATAGTGATTGTGTCGTTCGAGTAGTGATGCCACGCCCAAGGGGCCCTGGCCGGAAAACCTACTTGCAATGGGTCCAGATGGATCTTGCCCAGCTTTCGTCCACATGGCCCGGTTGCGTCATGAGCCAATCGACCACGAACTCGGCAACATCCGGAAATATAAGCTGCTGGCTCGTTTCCTCGTGAAGCCACTGGGCAATGTGGGCGGAATCCAGAGAGTCCATGACTTGCGCCAGGCCTAACTTGCCGAGCGCCAAGGCGTTGGAACGCTGCTCGACCTGCCCGAGGAGGGGTTTTACCATAAGTTTCTTGCCCATATGCATCGTCTCGCTGGGAAGCTCAAACCCTGCGTTGCAGATGACACCACCACAATCCCGGAAGTCGTCCTGAAATCCTGACCTTGAGAGAGGTTTGAGCTGAACATGAGGAGGCGGATTCATCGGCCCGTTCATCGCCTCGGGGTGATAGACGTGGAAAGAATGAGACGTAAAGGGTTTCAGGAGGGCAAGGATGTCATGGATGTTTTCAAATGGCAGGTAAACGATGATTTTTTCAGCCAGACGCATCGAGGAGTCCATCTGGGTTTCAATCACCGGTGGGATGATTGGGCCGTTGAAATGATGCCAGTGAATGCCCAGTCGAACGTCGGCAGGTGCAAAGTTTTTCAAAATAAAGCGTCCCAATGGGTCCCGCCCTGCGATGGGGATGTCTTGACTAAATGCGTACTGGTGTCCGATGCCGATCGTCTTGATCCCCCGGCGCTTTGCAGCCCAGGCAGTCACCGGTTCAAAATCCGTGATCACCAGGTCGTAATCCTTGAGATCAAGGTTTCGAATATCCCGGACGAAACCTGGAAGGTCATTCCCTGCGAGTGTTCGTAAATAATCGACATTCCCATGGTGACTCGCAAAGGTCAGTCCTTTTCGCCAGCGCCAGTCACCAAAGATTTCCATCTCGAAGAACAGGTCTTTTGGCCGGCCAGTGAACATCCAGTCGACAGAAATGCCTCGCGATCTGAATTTCTGCGCGAGCATTCTTGCCCGAGTGATGTGGCCATTCCCTGTGCCCTGGACACCACAAAAAATCTTCATTGAATCAAGATCTCCATGGCAGCCATGGCAAGTCCGGACCCCATCAGTGCACCCACCAAGGTATCGGTTGGGAAGTGAACACCTAAAATGACCCTGGCGGCAGCCACGGAGCTGGCCCACAACAGAAGTCCCGGGTAGAGAAAGGGCTCAAAATTGCCAAGCATGGTGGCAACTAAAAAAGCAGCGGATGTATGGCCTGAGGGAAAGCTGAAGCGATCTCCGGGGACGATGTGCCGACGCGTTTTCAGATTCTCAAAGGGCCGGTCCCGTCTAAAAATCGGCTTCAGGATGAAATAAATGGGCCGCTCAATCAGGAATCCCAGCAAAAGACAGGACAGCAGCAGATCTGCCGTTTCGCTCCTTCCTAGGTAAAGACCCAGCATCAACAAAAGGTACAAAGGCCCATTGGCGCTGGCGGAGACCCATCGGGCCAGACGAACCCACCCGGCTTGCGTGTTACAGCTCGAGATCCACATGAACAAACTGACATCGAAACGATAAATCGACTGGATGAGTCTCATGAATGTTCTCCATTCAATGCCACTGAGAGTGACTCAGGATTCTCCGATTGCCGATCAGCATTCGGGCCAAATGGCGCCAAGTTGGATTCAAAAAGCTGTGCGCACTGTGCCCAGGAATATTGGAGCGCGTAACGCCTGCACTCAGAGCGCTGCTTGGTTAGGGCAATTTCAACCGCTCTTCCAAGGTCCTCATCAAGGCATCCAATCGCCTCGTTCTGGATAACATCCTTGGGCCCTTGGACCGGGTAGGCAGCAACCGGGACCCCGCATGCAAGGGCCTCAAGCATCACAAGACCAAACGTGTCAGTCCGGCTTGGGAACACAAAAACGTCGGCGTCAGCCATGTGCATGGCAAGATCAAGCCCTTGTCGATAGCCCAGGAACCGCGTATTGGGGTAGCGTTTTTCAAGTTCGGGTCGCTGTGGGCCGTCGCCAATGACGTATTTTGATCCCGGATGATCAAGCATCAGAAAGGATTCGATGTTTTTTTCGATGGCCACACGCCCAACGTACAAGAGTTTGGGTCCTTGGCCTTCCAGGGCGCCCCGTTCCCTGGGCGCGAAAAGCTGGGTATCAACGCCCCGCGACCATAGAACGGGTGACTTAAAACCCCTTGAGGACAGTCGCTCAATCAGGGTGGGTGTTGCCACCATGGTGCGTTGGGCTTTGTTGTGAAACCATGCAAGAAACCGATAACCCAGGTTAAGTGGAAGTCCGGTACGAACATGAACATACTCGGCGAACATGGTGTGGAACGAGGTTGTAAAGGGTAGCCCTTTGTTCAGGCAGTAGGCCCTTGCGGCCAGACCTAGTGGACCCTCGGTAGCAATGTGGATGGCGTCGGGCTGTAATCGTTCTAACAATGTTCGGGTTTTTTTCTGCCCGAAAAGGGCCAGTCGGATCTCCGGGTAGGTTGGACAAGGCCACGTCCAGAATTGATCGGGGGTAATGAGTTCAACCGTGTGCCCCACCGTTTTGAGTTGTTGTGCAACCGTTGAGAGGGTCGTCACAACGCCATTGATCTGCGGATGCCAGGCATCCGTGACCAGTGCGATTTTCATGGTCTCTCTCCAGAAAATGGTCTGAATATTCGGTCTTCAGGATCCGTCATTTGCTCTGGAGAAAATCTATGGCGTCTATATGTCACTGTCATGAAGATATGGTGACGTGTTTTTGACATCCTCCTCTCCCTATAAGGAAGAGGATTCCTACGGCGCTCAGGCAGCTC
>CAYLUS010000054.1:1915-11749 GCA_964386975.1 uncultured Methylococcus sp. | reverse complement strand
ACTTTGTTCCACAACAACTCTTGGTCGTCGGTGGCTGTGGGTACATCGGCTCCCATATGGTGAAAAGGCTGCGCTCGATGGGGCACCGGGTGACGGTTCTTGATAATCTGTCCACAGGATACCTCGACAGCATCGGAACCTGCGACTTCGTAAAGCTCGACATTGATGACCGATTCGGTTTGCGGTACCTCTTTTCCAAAAACCGTTTTGATGCCGTTTTTCATTTCGCCTCCTTTATTCAGGTGGGCGAGTCGGTGAAAAATCCCGCCAAGTATTATCGAAATAATGTGTCAGCGAGCCTCACGCTGCTTGAGGAAATGCGCCAAGGGGGTGTGAGGCGCCTCATCTTTTCATCGACGGCAGCGGTTTACGGTATTCCCAAGAGGATACCCATACCGGAAACGCACCCACTGGATCCCATCAATCCATATGGGATGTCCAAATGCATGGTGGAATCCATGCTCAGGGATTTCGATCGGGCCTATGGCCTCGGTTCGGTCTGTCTTCGCTATTTCAATGCCGCGGGAGCGGATTCAGACGGCCAAATTGGGGAGCGCCATGACCCTGAAACCCATCTGATTCCGCTGATCCTCCAGGCCGCCTCCGGACGGCGATCCCATATCGATGTTCATGGGGATGATTATGAAACGCCGGATGGGACTTGTATTCGGGATTATGTCCATGTCGAAGATCTCGTTGATGCCCATGTGAGGGCCCTTAACTACTTGAATTCAGGCGGCACTTCGTGTGCATTCAATCTCGGTAACGGATCCGGTTTTTCGGTCCAGGACGTGATTAACATGGCTCAAACAGTTACGGGCAAACCGATCCCTGTCCGAACGGGGCCTCGGCGTGAAGGGGATCCCTCGCATCTGGTTGCCGATGCCCGGCTCGCGGGTGAGACCCTGGGTTGGACGCCTCAAAAAGATCTGAGGGCCATCATCGAGGATGCCTGGCGATGGGAGTTGCGATGGCCTTGGTAACGTTTTTTGCGTATGAAGTGCGATGAACTCTCTGTTGGGAACAACCCAACGCTCTTGAGTTCGAAAAAATGGGGGGATACAGCAATGCGTTCGAATGCGTGTACGAAGTTGTTTGTGCTGGATACCAATGTACTGATGCACGATCCAGCGGCACTGTTTCGATTCCATGAGCATGATCTTTTCATTCCGATGGTTGTTCTTGAGGAACTGGACCACGCCAAGAAGGGCCTTTCGGACATTGCACGTAATGCACGGCAGACCAGCCGTTTTCTAGATGAACTGATTCGTAATATTGATCTGGCTGAAATCCGTGAGGGAGTCCCGATCAGCCGCTTGGAGTGTGCCCCCGAGGCGGGCGCCCTGACGACGGGCCGGCTTTTCTTTCAGATCGAAAAACTAAGGTCAGAATTGCCGAAGGAAATGCCCGGAGACCTTCCCGATAATTCCATTCTTGCCAATGCGCTGGCGCTCGTTCGTCAATTTCCTGACCGGGATGTGGTTCTGGTCTCCAAGGATATCAACCTCAGAATCAAGGCATCTGTCCTGGGTCTTGTTGCAGAGGATTACCACAATGACCAGGTGCTTGATGATGTCAGTCATCTTTACAGCGGGGCTCAGGCATTGCCCGATGACTTCTGGGAAAACCATGGACACAAGATGGAATCCTGGAAGGATCCCGTGGGGAGAACCTTTTATCGCGTAACGGGCCCTTTGGTAAAAACCTGGCACATCAACCAGTTTTTGTTCATGGAGGACGGGTCTGAATTTGAAGCAATCGTCCGATCTCGGGGAGAGACGGGTGCGGTTCTCGAACTCGCGCTCGATTTTCGTCATCCTCAACATGCGGTATGGGGAATCCAGGCAAGAAACAGGGAGCAAAACTTTGCACTCAATATGCTCATGGATCCCGAGATCGATTTCGTCACCCTGCTTGGTACGGCTGGCACCGGAAAAACGCTATTGACGCTGGCAACGGGGCTCATGCTGACCCTCGAACAGAAGCATTATCGCGAAATCATCATGACTCGGGAAACGGTTCCTATCGGGGAGGATATCGGGTTCCTTCCAGGTACCGAGGAAGAAAAGATGTCACCCTGGATGGGTGCGCTGCATGACAATCTCGAACTTTTAGGCGGGCAGGATTCCTCAAGCCATTCCCAGTGGGAGAGGAGTGCGACCCATCAGGTCTTGATGAGTAAGATCAGTGTTCGTTCCCTGAATTTCATGCGAGGTCGAACTTTTCAGAGTCGATTCATTATTTTGGATGAGGCACAGAATCTCACGTCCAAACAAATCAAGACGCTGATTACACGGGCAGGTCCTGGGACCAAAATTGTCTGTCTGGGCGATATCGCGCAAATCGATACCCCCTATTTGACGGGCACCACGTCCGGATTAACTTATGCCGTGGATCGCTTCAAAAACTGGCCCCATGCGGGGCACATCAGCATGCGAAGGGGAGAAAGGTCAAGGCTTGCCGACTTTGCAGCAGATGCACTCTGAGAGGGCCGCCCGAGTTGACCTTCTGAAATTGTTCCAGCCAGACTCCTCGTGTTCCGGGAATAAGGGGGACTTTGAAGATCAGAGCCCCCCATCATCGCGATCGGTTTCGAGAGGGGGAGTGGTTCGCCGCGGTTCTACTCTCCCCAGGATGGGACTTTAAAAAGGGCTTTGCGTTAACATTTTGACGCTCAACCACTCAATTCGTCTTGACCAAGGGAGTCAATGCCTTTGCGGTTGCAGCCACCTTTTTTTGCTCACTCTCAGGAAGGGCGATCAGTCCCTTATCTGACAGATAGCCTTCGGGCCCCGAGGCCTTATCGCTGATGAACTCGGCAATGAATGCCTCAATACCCGGGATAACGCCGACGTGCCCTTTTTTCACATAAAAGAACAAAGGCCTGGATATCGGGTATTTCCCATCCGCAATGGCCTCATACGTTGGTGATTGGCCGTCGACTTTTGCAGCTCTCAGTTTGTCCTCGTTGAGTGCCAGATAGCTGTACCCGAAGATCCCCGCAGCCAGAGGATTCGCCTCGAGCTTTTGGACAATCAAATTATCATTCTCCCCGGCTTCAATATAAGCGCCATCCTCGCGAATGGTCATGCATACATTTTTGAATAAGGTCTCATCAGCCTCCTTTTTCGCCTTAAGCCATGCGAACTGCTGGCACCCGCCTTCAAGGGCAAGCTCTGCAAACGCATCACGTGTTCCGGAGCTTGGGGGAGGTCCTAAAACCTCAATTTTGCTGGCAGGCAGGCTTGGGTTTATTTCAGACCATAGCTTATAAGGGTTCTCAATCAGTGCGCCGGATTCAGGCTGTTTGGGATCCGGGACGCGTTTTGCCAAAGCCTGAAAAATTTCTTTTCGGGTGAGTGAAAACGCGTTTTTGGCTTTTTTGGATTGGGCAATCACAATGCCGTCAAAACCAATCTTGATCTCCACGATGTCTTTGACTCCGGCCTTCTTGCACGCCTCAAACTCGGATTTTTTCAAAGGGCGCGATGCATTCACAATGTCCGGGTACTTGGGTCCAAGACCCCCACAGAAAAGTTTGATGCCCCCACCGGTTCCTGTGGACTCCACCTTGGGCGTTTTGAATGGACCTTTCTTGCCAAATTGCTCAGCCACAGCAGCTGAAAAGGGGTAGAGCGTGGACGAGCCGACAATGTTGATTGAATCCCGAGCTCCCTCAGCGGCCTGAGCCGCCATGCCAAGAGCCAGAGTGGGCAGCAGTGTGATCCATGCAAGGGTGTTTCTCATAATTGATGTACCGGGAAATGAATGAGGATCGGTCTATTAATCTTGATATTTTTGCGGTTGATGGCTTCCAGACCAGGCTTAGCCCGCAAAGATGTAAAGTCGAACTCGTGCGAAAGGTCAGTGCAAGGCCAGGCACTCGGTCATGATAAGGTCCTGCAGGGGGGTGTCAGCCTTTCTGGGCAACACCTTGAGCAGAGTACCTGATCTAACCCGATGTGGATCCTGCCTATGGTTCATGCCATTTTTCATACTGGCGACATTTGAGATCGACTTTGCCATCACCTTCATTCGGGAGAGTAGCACGTTCTCCTTGGCGCAGAAGCGCAGTAATCTGATTGTCACATTCGATCGCTAAATTGACATCTAACTGACTTGATATGGACTTTTTATGCTGACGATTTTAGTTGTTGAGGATGATGTCGCCATTCGGGACATGCTTAAAGACATGCTTGAAGATGCTGACTTCAATGTCCAGACCGCCTCAGACACCCAGCGTGCAATACACCTTGTTCAAAAAAAAGCACCAGACTTGATCCTTTTAGACTGGATGTTACCTGGACAGAGCGGAATTGATTGGGCGAGACGACTTCGTAAGGACGAGACCCTCAGTGCAACTCCTATCATCATGCTTACGGCTCGTGGTGAGGAGGACGACAAGATAAGAAGTCTTGAGACCGGTGTCGATGACTACATCACAAAACCCTTCTCCTCGCGGGAGTTAGTGGCCCGAATTCGTGCAGTCCTCAGACGTTGCGGAAAAATGGAGAAGCTGAAGCGTCTTGAGGCAGCTGGCATCACGATTTTGGCGGATCAACACCGCGTAACCGTATGTGGTCAGGAAATCCCAATTAGCCCTACAGAATATCGATTGCTGGAGTTCTTTCTGAGCAACCCAGATCGGCTTTACAGTCGGTCCCAGTTGCTCGACCAGGTTTGGGGTCGACATAGCTCTATCGAAGAGAGAACAGTCGATGTCCATATTCGTCGGCTAAGAAAATTACTTTCGGAGCATGGAAAAGAGGAACTCATCCAGACGGTTCGCGGTTTTGGCTATCGTTTCTCCGAGCGATAGGCTTATTGGGTCTAACCCGGCGAGTCAATCATTGGCTTGAATTTTTAGGGTTTCTTCCGCTGAGAAAAACCACGTCGGTTTAATTTATGAGTTGCAAGGCGATCCCAGAGGGCTCACACATCCACAGTCAAACCCAGTTCAACATATTGGAGTGCGGGTAATCGGAGTGACTGTGCCATGTTTTCATCGTAATGATGCATCACTTGGTAGGGTGTTCTCAACCATGGCGGTAAGCTGGATTTGACTCCTTTGCGAAGATCCTCCCGTGCAGAAAAGTAAACCAGATCTGCAGGGGTCTTCCACCAACCTTGCTCTTTTCCAAATTGTTCAATGGCATCCATGGTCGGATTCTCTGCAAATCCAAACCGGGCGACAACGCGATGGATTCCATGGCCGTACTCATCCCATTGAATGCGCGCAGACCCGCCGAGATATGGAACATCAAGGGTCTCGAATTCAACCACGATACTTGGCTGGTAAACGATAGAGGTCAACTGGACCTGTCGAAGTAATGACTGAGGGGTCGCTTCAAGATCTTTAGGGAAAGGCAGATGCTGGAAAAAGATGGCCGGCCGGTGTTGGAAATGCAGATCGTTCCGATTGTCGATGACCTCTGCAAACAGTGGAAGCGGCATGTCGAGCCGATGGGCTAACCCCATCAACGCCCGGTTTCCCAAAAGCCAGGCAATCATCATGAAGCAAAAAAGGGCGGAGATGATGGCGGGAACGTAACCGCCCTGAGGTATTTTGGCCAGTGCAGCGCTGAAGAAAAGCGCATCCAGGGGAATGGCAAAAATCAGGAATAGGAGGGTCGAACCCCAACTCCACCGCCAAATGTAAATGACGACGAAGTTGAAGGCGATCGTGGTTAACAGCATGGTCGAAGCCACAGCAAAGCCATAGGCGCTGGCCAAATTGGATGGGGTTCCAAATGCCAGAACAAAGCCGATTGTTCCTATGGCCAGTAAAAAATTAATTTGAGGAACGTAGATTTGCCCGGCCTCCTCGGTCGAAGTGTGCTCCACGCGAAGTCTGGGCAAAAAGTGCATGTGAACGGCTTGGCTGGTGAGAGAGAACATGCCTGAAATCACAGCCTGGCTTGCAATAATGCTGGCAAGAGTCGCCAAGACAACCATAGGCACCAGCCAGCCCTCCGGAGTGAGGGCAAAGAATGGAGAGTAATTGCCGTCAGAAATGAACGGTGTCTGAATCAAGAGGGCGCCCTGCCCAAGGTAATTCAATAAGAGCGAGGCCAGCGCTATCCCATACCAGGCAACGCTGATGGGGCGTCTGCCGAAATGTCCCATATCGGCGTAGATGGCTTCAGCACCTGTGATAGCCAACATTACCGACCCCATTAGTGAGAAAAAGGCCCCGGTTGTCAGGTGTGAGATCAGCTTAAAGGCGGGAATTGGAGAAAGCGCCCAGAGGATTTCTGGCGTCTCCACAATTTTTTGTAAGCCCAGAGCGGCAATCGTTAGAAACCAGATCAACATCACCGGGCCAAAGAGCGTTCCAAGTGCCCCCGTTCCGAGTCTTTGCATCAGGAATAGCCCAACGATAATCGCAAGGCTCGCAGGCTGAATCAGGTCGTCTGTGTTCGAAAAACAGACATGGAGACCATCAACCGCAGCCATCACCGAAAGGGCGGGAGTAATCATGCTGTCAGCCAGTAGTAGCGCGGCCGCCAGAAGGGCAATACAGGTTACGAGAGCCACCATCGGCTTTGATAGTCGGTTGCATGTCCGCAACAATGCAAGAATTGCGAAAATCCCACCATTGCCCTCATTGTCTGCGCGTGTAATGAACAGCAAATACTTGATGGTGACCACGAGCATCAGCGACCAAAAAATGAGTGAAATCACCCCTGTCACAGATTCTGGAGTGGCAGAGATGCCATCCACCCGCATGCATTCGGCAACCGAGTACATGGGACTGGTCCCAATATCTCCAAAAACAATTCCAAGCGCAGCCAGCGCCATATAGGCGGTGCGCAGGGGGGAGGCAGATTTGGTCGGGGTCATTTGAAAGGCTCCATGTGACGAGGGGGGGTGAGTTTATTCGCACTCTTTTAGGCGCCCCCCATGGCATTTGCAGAAAAGACAAAACGCGCGTTCCATCATGGGACATGAGTAAACATCAAGCTCGCTCGCAAATTATAAGGGGCGTTCCCATGGAATTTGGCGTCAAGGCAGATATTTCTGGCGCGTCGTTCAGTCCAGGCATTATTTCCACCACGTGTCTGTCGGCCCGATTGAAGCATCAGGCAAACAAGTCCTGTCTCAAGCCCAAGAATAACAGTAGCAACGTCACACCGGCGATTAAGGCCCAGATGGAGTTGAATCAAGTTAAAGACCTGATTTATCGCCTGCAATTTGGTGGGTAGGGGCCCTCCAAGTTCACTCACTGTCTTTGTGAGTCAGCTTCATCAGTCCGTTTGACGCGGCATGGATTGGGCCTCGGAGCTGGCGGTGCCAGCGGGCATAAGAAATCCAACTCGCGGCAATGTCTCAATGAATAATGCTTGAACCTATCTTCAGTTGCTGATTTTGATCTGAATGGCTGATGAGGCGCAGTCTCTCCCTCACGTATCGAAAATCGCAGAAAAAGGATTGTCACGAAATCGTCATCGTTTCTTCATTAAGTCTTAATGAAGAGCCACTAGAGTTGTGGCTGCGAATGCAACATGTCGCATAAACACAACAAATTAAGTCTGGTGTGATGGTGATAAAAATGAAATTCAGGATGCTTGGTGCCTGTGTGACGGCGCTGACTGGGGCAAGTGTGGTAACGAGTGCGCAAGCTTTAGAACTTTACGTTGATATGAAGTCCAGCCAGGTTTTCACATCGCCGGGTCCGGGTCGCGTCAAGCTTGGAGAATTTGAGCAAGTTGAGCATCACGCAGGCAAAAAGCATGCGAGCACTCATGCGCAGGCCGAGCCGGTCAGCCACATTAAGCAGGAAGACCTCGCGACGGCGGATCAGGTGAAGAAAGTCGAGGATAAACTCAACGCTCGAATCGATGGTGTCGTAAACAAGCCGAAAAAGCCGAATGAAGCCAAAACGACCATTGATGACAAAGGCATTCGCTTTGAAACCAATGACGGGGCCTTCAAGTTCAGCCTCAATGGGCGTTTGCATACCGATGCAGCTGTCTATTCAGGGGGCGATATTGCCGTTTACGATGCAAAAACCCCAGGTGGCGCCTACACTGGACAGAAGATTCATAACCTCCGTCAGTCAGACGGTACGGAAATTCGTCGATTGAGAATGGAGTTTGCGGGTCAATTCAATGAAGACTTCAAATTCAAAGTTCAGCCGGAACTCGCGAATGCTGGAACCACTGAAAAGGGCCAATACACAATTGGTATCCGTGATGCGTTTGTCCAGTACACAGGATTCGGCCAATACGGCAGTTTTACGGTTGGTCAGAGCAAGCAGCCCTACAGCTTGCAACAAATGATGTCCTCGAACGACATGGTCTTCATGGAACGTTCGATGGAATATGAATTCACCAACCGCTCGGTCAACCGTGCCATCGGTCTGCGTTACGATCTGTCGGACAACTGGTGGCAATTCTCGACGGGTCTTTATGGCTCCACGGCAACTCCACAGACATCAGGCACGACAGATGCACCGGATGAAGGCTGGGGTGGTGCGGCGCGCCTGACCATGGCGCCCTGGATGAAGTCCGATGAACTCGTCCATGTCGGGATCTCTGGCGCATACAGAGCGCCTCAGAGCGACTTCCGCTCGGTGCAGTACAGCTTTAAACAAACCGCGATGTCGCCGGTTGCCTATCTGAACACCGGCGCTATGACCGACATTCAGAACAGTCAGTTCTTTGATGGAGAAATTGCAGGCGCGTACGGTCCGTTCTCACTTGAAGCCGAATACAACGGCACCTGGATTAACAGCAATGACTCGGCAACAAGCGTGGGTAAGCCGGTCGGTGCGGGTTACATGCAAGGTGCCCATGCTGATATTTCCTACGCACTGACCGGTGAGTCCCGAGCGACCGCCTACAGAGGGGATCAGGGTGTATTTGGTCGTCTGAAGCCAAACCACAATCTCAATTTTGATGATGGTTGGGGGGCCTGGGAACTCAAAGGCCGCTTTGCATGGGTTGACATGGATGGAATTGGCAACAAATCATTCGCGGGTGGTAATGAAGTCTCAAGCACGATCGGTGCAAACTGGTACTGGAATAACTGGTCCCGATTCATGCTGGATTGGACACATGTTTACTCACTGAATGTGGGCTCAGCGGGCGTGAATCGAACTGTGCTTCCAGGCCAATCGACAGGCGATTGGGATGTAGTACAGGCGCGTGTTTCACTGGCCTATTAATGCAAGCAGAGAAATTCTATGAAAATGAAGAAAATAGTTTTGCTAGCCGCTCCCGCGCTATTGGGGTATTCGATGGTGGCTGGAGCAGCCGCACCAAGACAACAGATCAGTATCGTTGGATCTTCAACCGTTTATCCCTTTGCCGCAACTGTTGCTGAGCACGTAGGGCAAGGCGGGCAAATTAAGACGCCTATCGTCGAGTCAACGGGAACGGGCGGCGGATTTAAGTTGTTCTGCGGAGGGCTAGGATTGGAATTTCCTGACATCGCGAATGCCTCTCGGCCAATAAAGCCCAGCGAAATGAAGGCTTGTGCGGCTTCAAACATCAAGGAATTGGTGGAAGTGAAGATTGGCTATGACGGAATCGTTGTGGCCAACTTGAAAAAAACATCCGCACAGGACTTTACCCGTAAGGAAATCTACCTTGCTCTGGCAAAAGAAATACCGGACCCCGAATGCGCAGAGTGTGGCAAGCTCATCGAGAACCCATATAAAACTTGGGATCAAATCAATCCACGGCTGCCAGCAGTCAAAATCGAAGTCTACGGACCGCCAGCGACATCCGGAACACGAGATGCCTTTGCTGAATTGGTAATGGAGTCGGGCTGTAACGAATTTGACTGGCTGAAAGACTGGAAAAAGAAAAATGAGTCCGAGTATAAAAG
>CAYLUS010000054.1:0-1815 GCA_964386975.1 uncultured Methylococcus sp. | reverse complement strand
CAGGTAGGTGTTGTTCCTGGAATTATTGAATATATAAAAGAATTTACGGATGAAAAGGCATGGGGCGATGAGGGCTATCTGGTCGATAAAGGACTTGTCCCATTGCCAGCGCGGTTAAGGAAAGAAGTTGCTGAAACGGCACGAAAACTAGAGGTTATGAAAGTCTCCCGCTAGCTCTGGGCTAATAAATCAGCCGATGGGTTCCATTGTATGGGCCCATTGGCTTTTTGCTTTTTTGCGGGGGCATTGGAGTGAAGTGCCCCCGAAACGAGTAGAGCTGATAATAGAAGTTGCTAAACGTGTTCTTTGGGTTTCAGCGAATTCGATCTTGAAAGATAGGTATTCAATTGGCGCAATAAATCGGTTCGATTGATTTGATCATGGTGAAGAAGATGAATAGATACGTTTTTTTAGCTTTATTGGTTATCAATCCATCTGCATTTGCAGCTATCAATCTTTTGACTGAGGGATTTATTTCAGCAAAGTCTAGGGATCAATCAGGATTAGCTGGGGTTCTTGAGGATGGAGCAACACCACAGAACCAGATTGGTGGGTTAGGTGGGGCGATTGCTTACTCAGGGGAGAGGCAACTATTTTTTGCAGTCCCAGACAGAGGGCCAGGTGCAGGTGAAACCAGTTACCAGGAGCGCATCTACAAGATTGATCTGGGGCTGAAAAAAAATAAACTTGGTTATGAAATGCATCCGCATATTATAAATACCAAGATTTTAAAAGGCATGGATAGTAAGTCGCTGACGGGTGATTCTGCGGATTTCGATTCGGTAAATTCTCCATCCGGACATCGACGTGATAATGAAGCAATTCGGGTGGCACCTGATGGAAAGCATGTCTATATCTCAGATGAATACGGTCCATTTATTGAAGAATTTGATGCAAAAACAGGCAGGCTGACAAGAGAAATGCCTGTTCCAGGAAAGTACAAGGTTGATTATCCTTCAAAATATATCAAGGAAGAATTGAATTCGAACATTATTGGTCGCCAAAGCAATCGTGGATTTGAGGGTCTTGCTATTACCCCATCTGGAGATTATTTATTAGCGATAGTTCAAGATCCACTCCTCCAGGACTTGGATGGAAAGGAGGAAGGGAAGGGTGTTGGTCTATGTAACCGAATGCTGCTAGTAAATACTAAAACCGGCGCAATTAAAGAATTTGTTTATGAATTGGATCATCAAAAAAATGGTGTTTCTGAGATTCTAGCTATGAATGACCATGAGTTTCTCGTCTTGGAGAGAGATAGCAAGTCAGGAGACGAAGCTAAGAGCAAAAAAATCTACAAAATTGATCTTGCCGGAGCTGCTGATGTTCATGCAGTGAAGTCACTTTCAGCAACTCAGAGTGAGGAGCTTGCCTCGCAAGGCATTACAAGGGACAGGTACGTACATAAAACATTGTTTATGGATTTAATGGCATATGGCATAAAGAAGATGCCAGAGAAGCTGGAGGGCATGGCTTTTGGGCCTTTATTGCCAGATAAGAAAATTTTGTTCCTCATAGGATCGGACAATGATTTTTCGCAAACGGAAGATACACGTTTCTTTGCATTTGCCATAGATCCTGATGATGTACCTACTTATGTTCCCCAAAAGATCCATGTTTCTCATCAATAAAGTTTAAAAGTATAAATCTAACAGGCAATAAATAATCCATGTCACCAGATGCAGTAGATAAAGAAAAAGGCGAAACCCGAAAGAAAAAAAAGCCAGGTTCATCTGAGTTGATTCTAAAGTCGCTGGTTTTTGGAATTTTCTTGGGTCTTTTCTTTGGTGAGCATACTGAAAACCTCAAGTTTAT
>CAYLUS010000053.1:0-12050 GCA_964386975.1 uncultured Methylococcus sp. | reverse complement strand
CTGATCACCTCCGACCGTGGATTGTGTGGGGGTCTCAACGCCAACCTGTTCCGTCTGGGGCTGCGTAAGCTCAAGGAGTGGTCAGAGAACGGTGTTGAAGTTGAGCTCGGCATTATCGGCCAGAAGGGGGCTAGTTTCTTTGCATCCCTGGGCTCTGATGTCGTCTCGCAGGCGGTGCGGCTGGGTGACAAGCCTCACCTTGCGGATATCATTGGCGTCATCAAGGTTCTGCTCGATGACTTCAGTGAAGGAAAAATTGACGAGATCCATGTGCTTCACAACGAATTTGTGAACACCATGACGCAGAAGCCGTCCATGACGCAGTTAATTCCGGTCAGTCCGGGTGAACTTGCCGAAGATGCGGGGAATGGTCAGTGGGATTACATTTATGAGCCGGATGCCAAGGACGTGCTTGACCAGTTATTGGTTCGCTACGTGGAGTCCTTGGTGTTTCAAGGGCTCGTCGAAAATAATGCCTGTGAACAGGCGGCACGCATGGTGGCCATGAAGAGTGCGTCAGATAACGCCGGCAAGCTCATCAAGGAATTGCAGTTGATCTACAACAAGGCGCGTCAGGCCGCGATCACGCAAGAAATTGCCGAGATCGTCGGGGGCGCGGCGGCTGTCTAACCGCATTATCGAATTACCCAGAAAGTTTCAGTCAAAGAGGACAACATGAGTTCGGGAAAAATCGTTCAGATCATTGGCGCTGTTGTCGACGTCGAATTCCCCCGCGAATCTCTGCCCAAGGTCTATGACGCCCTGAAGGTGGAGGGCGAATCGCTGGTATTGGAAGTCCAGCAGCAGCTTGGAGACGGCATCGTCAGGACGATTGCCATGGGGAGCACCGACGGTCTGCGTCGCGGTCTGGCCGTCAGCAATACAGGCGCAGCGATTTCGGTGCCAGTCGGCAAGAAAACGCTGGGTCGCATCATGAACGTGCTCGGCGAACCGATTGATGAAAAAGGACCCATTGGTGAGGAAGCCCGTTGGGGAATCCATCGGAAGGCTCCCAGTTACGAAGAGCAGGCTGCGGCCAATGAACTGCTGGAAACCGGGATCAAGGTGATCGATCTGGTCTGCCCATTTGCCAAGGGTGGCAAGGTTGGTCTGTTCGGGGGTGCGGGTGTTGGCAAGACCGTCAACATGATGGAATTGATCCGCAACATCGCGATTGAGCACAGCGGCTATTCGGTCTTTGCGGGTGTCGGCGAACGTACCCGTGAAGGCAACGATTTCTATCACGAAATGAGTGAAGGCGGCGTTCTGGACAAAGTGTCCCTGGTGTATGGCCAGATGAATGAGCCGCCAGGCAACCGCTTGCGGGTGGCCTTGACCGGCTTGACCATGGCCGAGTACTTCCGTGATGAAGGGCGTGACGTCCTTCTCTTCATTGACAACATCTACCGCTACACACTCGCAGGTACCGAGGTCTCTGCTCTGCTGGGTCGTATGCCTTCTGCCGTGGGTTATCAGCCAAACCTCGCTGAAGAAATGGGTGTCCTCCAGGAGCGGATTACCTCGACCAAGATTGGCTCGATTACCTCGATTCAGGCCGTCTACGTGCCGGCCGATGACTTGACCGACCCCTCTCCAGCTACCACCTTTGCGCACTTGGATGCGACCGTGGTTCTCTCTCGTCAGATTGCGGAGCTAGGTATCTACCCTGCGGTCGACCCCCTGGACTCTACCAGCCGGCAGTTGGATCCACTGGTGGTTGGGCAGGAGCACTACCAGGTCGCTCGCAAGGTTCAGAGCACGCTGCAGCGTTACAAGGAGTTGCGCGATATCATTGCCATTTTGGGTATGGACGAATTGTCAGAAGAAGACAAGCTGACGGTATCCAGGGCCAGAAAGATCCAGAGATTCCTCTCGCAGCCGTTTTTTGTCGCCGAAGTCTTCACCGGATCGCCCGGCAAGTATGTGTCGCTGAAGGACACGATCGCAGGCTTCAAGGGCATCGTCGAAGGTGAATTCGATGATGTGCCGGAGCAGGCATTCTATATGGTCGGTAGTGTCAGCGAGGCCCTTGAAAAGGCCAAGAAGCTGGCCGCTTAAATACAACAGGAGGCATCTCGAGCATGGCGATGACGATTCACGTCGATATCGTGAGCGCAGAATCGGAGATTTACTCCGGCCTCGCTGAGCTGGTCGTGGCACCAGCAGAGATGGGTGAAGTTGGTATCGCTGCCCGTCATGCACCTTTCTTGGCCCGCTTGAAGCCGGGTGAGGTGCGCGTCAAGGTCAGTGACGCTGAAATGCACCCTTTTCACATCTCTGGCGGGTTAATCGAGGTCCAGCCGGATCTGGTCACGATTCTTACGGACACGGCCATTCGGGCTCGTGACATTGATGAAGCAGCCGCCATCGAAGCCAAACGCCGGGCGGAAGAGATGCTGGCGGATAAAACCGGCAAGGTGGATTACGCCAGAGCGCAAGCGCAACTTGCAGAAGCCGTTTCGCAGTTGCGTACGCTCGAGAAGTACCGGTCTTCAGGCAGAGCCTGATTCCCAGCGGAACGAAAAGCCCGCCGTGGTGGAGCCGACCTCTGGGACGGACTTCCGCCAAGGCGGGCTTTTTCGTATCTGTCAGAATCGATCTGGCACGTGACACAGAATCGAAAACGAGGTAGCCATGAAGCTTGAAGTGGTGGTCCTGGCTGCAGGACAAGGAACGCGCATGAAGTCGGAGACCCCGAAAGTCATGCATAAAGTCGCCGACAAGGCATTGTTGGAGCATGTGGTGGCTCTGGCAACGACCTTGGATGCAGCGCGAATATCGGTCGTATATGGCCATGGTGGTGAGCGCGTATTGAAAGAGCTTAGCCATCTGCCTGTTCACTGGGTCGAGCAGGCGGTCCGCCTCGGCACCGGTCATGCGGTCATGCAGGCACATGACTTCATCAGTGACGCCGCGACCATTCTGATCCTGTACGGTGACGTACCCTTGCTGCGCCGATCAACGATCGAGCGACTGTTGAAAGCGGTACCGGAAGATGGATTGGCTATCCTGACGGTCCACCTCGAGGATCCCAGAGGCTATGGCCGGATCGTACGGGATATCTCGGGGGCCGTAATCCGGATCATCGAAGAGAAGGATTGTAGTGCCCTCGAGCGCGAGATCCAGGAAGGGAACAGTGGCATTCTTGCCGCTTCCGGTCGCCGTCTTAAACAGTGGTTGGCGCGACTGGGCAATCAAAATGCGCAAGGTGAGTACTATCTGACCGATATCGTCGAATTGGCGGTCGCCGACGGTGTAAAGGTCGAATCAACCAGTGCAGAGGATGCGGATGAAGTGCTGGGGGTCAATGACCGCCAGCAGCTTGCCCACCTGGAGCGGGTTTATCAAGGTCGGGTTGCCATGGAGCTGATGCAACAGGGTGTTACCCTGAGAGACCCGAAGCGCCTGGATGTTCGTGGACAGATCGTGGTTGAGGGACAGGATATCGAGATCGATGTTAACGTGGTGCTGGAGGGTGTCGTCCGCTTAGGTCATCGCGTACGAATTGGTGCGAACACCACGATACGAAATTCGACGATCGCCGATGACGTTGTGATTTTGCCGAATTGCCATATTGAGGAAGCAAGTATAGGCCGGGATGCCCGAATTGGTCCCTTTGCTCGTGTGCGTCCTGGCAGTGTGCTCTCCGACAAGGTCCATGTCGGAAATTTTGTTGAGACCAAGAAGGCACGGGTCGGCGAAGGATCGAAGATCAATCATCTCAGTTACATCGGTGATGCCGAGATCGGCGCTGGCGTGAACATCGGCGCCGGGACCATCACCTGCAACTATGACGGGGTTAACAAGTTCAGGACCACGATCGAGGATGGAGCTTTCATCGGCTCAGATACACAGTTGATCGCTCCGGTGAGGGTGGGAAGAAATGCCACAGTGGGCGCGGGCTCTACCATTACCAGAGAGGTGCCGGCAGACCAGCTTACCCTGAGTCGGTCAAAACAGGTCACCATTGCCGGATGGAAACGGCCTACCCGTAACGAGGACTGATCATGTGCGGAATTGTCGGCGCGGTTTCTCATCGCGATATCACTGGTGTCCTTCTGGAGGGGCTACGGCGGCTTGAGTACCGGGGCTATGATTCTTCGGGGGTTGCCGTCATCGATGACCTTGGAGAGCTGATTCGGGTCAGGCGACTGGGAAAAATTAAAGCCCTAGAAGCTGCTTTGCAGGAAGAGCCGGCACAGGGTGGGCTTGGCATTGCCCATACCCGCTGGGCTACCCATGGTGTGCCTGCGGAGCGAAATGCACATCCGCATCTGTGTCGGGATAAAGTGGCTGTTGTCCATAACGGCATCATCGAAAATTTCGAGCGGCTGAGAATTCAGCTTGAAGCTAAAGGGTATGTCTTTGAGTCGGAGACAGATACGGAGACCATCGTTCATCAGATCAACGAATTTCTGGAGGCGGGTCAGAGTCTGCTGGAGGCGGTGCGATCGACCTGCGGCATGCTCGAAGGGGCCTTTGCGATTGGCGTTATATCCAGTAGCAGCCCAGGTCGCCTGATCGCTGCCCGACAGGGAAGCCCGCTAGTGATCGGGCTGGGTGAAGGCGAGAACTTTATTGCCTCAGATATTTTTGCCTTGGTGGGCGAGACACAGCGGTTCATTTTTCTGGAAGATGGTGACATTGCGGATCTGACGGCGGATTCTCTGCGGCTCTCCAATGCGGCAGGACAGGGGGTCGAGCGGCCGGTGCATGAGACGGGTCTTGCGGCCGATGCAGTGGAGCGCGGTGAGTATCGGCATTACATGCAGAAAGAAATTCATGAGCAGCCGAGCGCAATCACGCGAACCCTTGAGGGCCGGATTCGGGGGGGGGCTGTCCTGGATGCAGCCTTCGGACCTCTGGCCGCCGCTGCATTTGATGAGATCCGTGCCGTTCAGATCGTGGCGTGCGGAACCAGTTATCACGCAGGCATCATCGCCAAGTATTGGTTAGAGGATATTGCGGGCATTCACTGTAATGTGGAGGTTGGGAGTGAGTTTCGCTACCGCTCTCATGTGGTCAATCCGGGAACGCTGTTCGTCAGCATCTCTCAATCAGGAGAAACAGCCGATACGCTCGCAGCGCTGAAGGAAGCCAAGCGCTTGGGTTACCTCCATACCTTGGCCATCTGCAATGTGCCAGAGAGTTCCATGGTTCGGGGGTCAGATTCGACCTTGATGACCCGGGCCGGCCCTGAAGTGGGCGTGGCATCCACCAAGGCATTCACGACACAGTTGGTCGCGCTTCTATTGCTGGTTCTCGCGCTCGGACGCCGGCACGCGCTCACCCGTGAGCGAGAGGCAGAACTCGTTAACCAGCTCGAATCACTGTCATCTCAGGTTGAGCGGGCGCTTGCGCTGGAGCCTGAAATCCAGCGCTGGGCTGAGCTATTTGGCGACAAGCATCATGCGCTTTATTTGGGTCGGGGTCCCCAATACCCGGTGGCGATGGAGGGTGCGCTCAAGCTCAAGGAAATTTCCTATATTCATGCGGAGGCTTATCCATCGGGTGAGCTGAAGCACGGACCTTTGGCCCTGATTGATGAACAGATGCCGGTCGTGGCCGTTGCCCCAAATGATGAACTTCTGGAGAAACTCAAATCAAATCTACAGGAGGTGCACGCGCGAGGCGGCGTGCTTTATGTATTTGCCGATGCCCGGGCGGCCCTTGAATCGGTGCCCGGGGTTAATCTGATCCGAGTGGCAGAGACGGAGGCGGTGATTGCGCCCATCGTTTTTACCATCCCCTTGCAAATGCTTGCCTACCACGTGGCCTTGATCAAGGGAACGGATGTGGATCAGCCGCGAAACCTGGCTAAGTCCGTGACGGTAGAGTAGTTGCGCGAAGATGGATCGATGAGCGAGCCCTGAGTGGGAAATTGAGAGGTATTGACATGCAATTGGGAATGATTGGCCTTGGCCGCATGGGAGCTAACATGGTGCGCCGCCTGATGAAGGCGGGACACGAATGTGTGGTTTATGACGTCAGTCCTGCGTCGGTGGAGCAGATGGTGGCGGAGGGAGCGACGGGCGCAGGCTCGCTTGAGGCCCTAATCGCAGCCTTGCGGCCACCCCGTGCGATCTGGGTCATGGTTCCTGCTGGGGTAGTGGACCAAACACTCGAACAGCTGATCCCGGGATTGACTGAAGGGGATACCCTGATCGATGGGGGAAACTCTTACTACATTGATGACATTCGACGGAGCCAGGCGCTTTCTGGAAAAGGGCTGCATTATTTGGATATCGGCACCAGTGGTGGGGTTTATGGCCTAGAGCGGGGCTACTGCCTTATGGTCGGCGGCGATGAGGTGGCGTTCAAACAGATAGAACCTGTGCTCAAGACGCTGGCGCCCGGTCAGGGTGCAATCCCCCCCTCCCCGGGTCGCGAGGAGCGCCAGGGCACGGCAGAGCAGGGCTATCTGCACTGTGGGCCCTCCGGTGCCGGGCACTTCGTGAAAATGGTTCATAACGGCATCGAATATGGATTGATGGCAGCCTATGCCGAGGGGTTCAATATCCTCAAGCATGCCAATATCGGTCATGCGGTTCGTGAGACCGATGCGGAGACCACGCCACTTAGAGATCCGACACATTTCCAGTATGACTTGAACTTGGCTGATATTGCCGAGCTTTGGCGTCGTGGAAGTGTTGTGACCTCTTGGTTGCTCGATCTCTCTGCGCAGGCTTTGGCAGATTCCTCCGATCTCAGCAAGTTCTCAGGCAGGGTGTCTGATTCGGGTGAGGGCCGATGGACCGTTAGCGCGGCCATCGAACAAGGCACCCCCGCACCCGTCTTGAGTGCGGCCTTGTTTCAACGATTTGCTTCACGCGGCGAGGATGAGTTTGCCGCCAAGATGTTGTCAGCGATGCGCTATCACTTTGGTGGCCACGAGGAAAAGAAATGAGTGTTTCGGATAACGTGAACTCCCATACGCCAGGAAGGCCGGGTGATTCGTGCGTGATGGTGATCTTTGGCGCCACAGGTGACCTGACGCAGCGCAAACTATTACCGGCGCTCTACAATTTGGCCAAGGCCAAACTGCTTTCCAGTCGCTTTGCGATCGTTGGAACCTCCGTCGAAGCCATCAGCCCGGACGAGTTTAAGGGGCGCTTGATTGCTGCTATCTCCGAATATGATGCGGAGGAGTTGGATCGCACGGTCCTAAGCTGGTTTGAAGAGCGAATTCACTACATCCCGGGCGATGTTCGGGATCCGGAGTTCTACCAGGGACTCAAGGGCCTCTGCTCCGAGGTCAGGAATGCGCTGGATATCGAAGATAATCATTTTTACTATCTGGCCACGGCGCCTGATTTTTTTGGGGAAATTGTTCAGCAACTGGGTAAGGCGGGACTGGCAACAGAGGCGGGCGATCAGTGGCGCCGCGTCATCATCGAAAAGCCATTTGGCCATGACCTTGAATCTGCAAAAGAACTTAATATCGACATCAAGCAGGTATTGAGGGAGCGGCAGATCTACCGAATTGATCACTACCTCGGAAAGGAAACCGTCCAGAACATCCTGGTCATGCGGTTTGCCAACAGCATCTTTGAGCCAATCTGGAACCGTCGCTACATCGATCATGTGCAGATTACGGCGGCCGAAGAAGTCGGTGTGGGACGGCGGGGCGCCTATTACGAGGGTGCGGGTGCGCTGCGAGATATGGTCCCTAATCATTTGTTTCAATTGCTTTCTCTGATCGCGATGGAGCCCCCGGTCTCGTTTGCAGCTGATGCTGTCCGTGATGAACAGGCCAAAGTACTGAGGGCCGTTCAGATTCCAACGCCAGAAGATGTCCTGAGCAAAATGGCGCGCGGCCAGTACGGTGAGGGATCGGTTGAGGGAGAGTTGGTGCCTGGCTACCGCCAAGAGCAAAACGTCGCCACAGATTCCCGCACCGAGACGTTTATCGCGCTAAAGATGATGATTGATAACTGGCGCTGGGCCGATGTGCCGTTCTATCTTCGGACGGGAAAACGCATGGCGACCCGTTCAACGGAGATTGTCATCCAGTTCCGGCGGGCACCCCTGGTTCTCTTTAGAAACACGGCAATCGATACCTTGAGGACCAACCGCCTGGTGATCCACCTTCAGCCCAAAGAGGGAATCTCACTCCAGTTTGGCGCAAAAGTTCCGGGGCCGGTAATGAAGCTGGGTTCCGTCAAGATGGACTTCGACTATATCGATTATTTTGGCTCTACGCCCGATACGGGTTACGAGCGCTTGCTCCTCGACTGTATGGTCGGAGACGCCACCTTGTTCCAGCGCGCCGATATGGTTGAGGCGGGCTGGAATTTGATACAGCCGGTCCTTGATGTCTGGAAGGCCTTGCCGCCTCGTTCTTTTCCTAATTATCCGGCAGGTTCCTGGGGACCCCCCGAGGCTGATGAGCTTATGGCCCGCGATGGGCGGCACTGGATCAACTTACCCTGAATTCATGTCGATCCAGTCTGATGCGACCCCGTGGTGGTCGAAGCCGCTTCAGGAAATGACGAAGAAGGAGTGGGAGTCGCTGTGCGATGGCTGCGGAAGATGTTGTCTCCACAAGCTGGAGGATGAGGAAACGGGCGAGCTTTTCTTCACGCGGGCCGCGTGTCGTCTTCTGAATACCGAGACCTGTCGATGCACGGATTATGAGGCGCGACAAACGAAGGTGCCCGCCTGTGTCAGTCTTCGTGAGGACCCGAATAGCTTTCAATGGTTGCCAGAGAGTTGCGCCTACCGGCGACTGGATCAAGGGCGGGGGTTGCCATTCTGGCATCCGCTGGTATCAGGCTCTAAAGAGAGCGTGCATGCAGCCGGAATCTCGGTTCGCCACTTTGCCATTTCGGAGGATGTTGCAGGTGATCCAGAGGATCTGGTCATCGAGCTTTTGGATCACCCTTGATCAATGGAGCCGGGATGCCGGCGCTTGTCAGGCTGCCGAGCATTCGTACTCGGTTCATGTGGAAATGTGCACCGGCGATGAGTGATAAGGATCTCGAACTTTTCCATAAGGAAATGGCGGATGTAAAACCGCTTGAGGCGCCTGCGGGGTCCGGGCGGGTGGTGCCTGAGCGTGAGATTACGCCAGGCCATTTATATCGGCGTGAGTCGGCGCAAAGAAGTGATGCGCTTGATGCTACTCAATTGCCGACCTCATTCGTGGAGCCTGTTAGACCCGAGGCCATCATCAGCTTCAAGCGGGATGGCATTCAAAATGGGGTTTTCAGGAAGTTGCAGCGGGGCGAATATTCAATTGAGGCGCTGCTCGATTTGCACGGCTATACGGTCGAGGAAGCGCGGTTGGAACTCTTTCGCTTTGTGACCGAATGCCAGCGTCAAAATATTCGCATGCTGTTGATCAGTCACGGCAAGGGCCACAGGAATAAAGACCAAATTCCATTGATCAAGAGTTATCTGGTGCGCTGGCTGCCGCTTCTTTCGCAGGTGATGGCTTTTCACAGCGCGCAAAAATGGCATGGTGGTGCGGGTGCCGTTTATGTGCTCTTGAGAAAGAGCGAAAAGGCCAAGGCCGATACCATGGAGCGCCTGGGTCTGCGCTCAGTCAAGCCCGATCTGTCATAAGTCCCTGGAGCGGGGAAGAATGCGCGAATCCACGCAAAGCCAATTGATGGCCGTAGCCCATGGCGTTGCCCCCCGTTTTGGAGGGCCAGGAAAGGCCCCAGATCTAATGCCGCTCGGGCGTGGGCTCATTAATGAGACCTTTTTGGTCACCCAAGGAGACCACCGATGGGTTCTGCAAAGGATTAATGGCCAAGTTTTTCCGGCACCCGAAGCCATCATTCAGAATCATCGTACTCTGACCGGGTTAAGGGATGAATGGGGGGATGGCGGCCTGTTTGAACTGCCGGCCCTCTTGAGGACGCGTGAGGGTGAGGACTTCGTGCGGGACACCGAGGGGGCTGTCTGGCGAGCGATTAGCTTCATTCCTGGAGCGCTGCCCAAACCAAGATTGAGCGGTGGCGATCAGGCCTATGGTGTCGGTCAGCTTCTGGGCTGGTTCCACCGATTGGTCGTGCGGGCCCCAGATGCGGCGTTCATTGACACCTTGCCAGGATTTCATGAGACCCCGCGCTATCTTGAATCCTTTGATCTTGCCTTGAATGAGTGCCCCGAGGCGGGTTTTTTGGATCGGCACCCACAGGCGCCGCTAGAATTTGTGAGGGCCCGGCGTGAACGAGCGCTCCTTCTCGATCAGGCGCAGGCCTCAGGGCGTCTTCGTCCACGGGTGATTCATGGCGATCCCAAGCTGGACAATGTGCTGTTTCGAGGTGGTCATGACATGCCGATCGCGTTGATCGATCTTGATACGGTGAAGCCAGGCCTGATTCAGCATGATTTTGGTGATTGTGTCAGGTCTTGCTGCAACGTGGGGGGAGAGGCGGGCGTTGAGGCGGTCCGCTTCGACCTTGATCTTTTGGAGCGTCTCCTGTCGGGATATGTCTGTGAGGCCAGAGCCATTCTGACAGAGGAGGATCTTGCCTTTTTTGCCGAGGCGATCTGGCTGCTCCCGTTCGAGTTAGGGCTTCGTTTTCTGTCGGATCATCTCGCCGGTGATATCTATTTTCGGGTTACCGCCCCTGGTCAGAACCTGCAGCGGGCCTTGCGTCAGTTCCATCTGGTCAGTCTGATTGAGGCCAGAGAGGGGGCGATCAGTGCGCTGGTGGATCAGGCCCGTCACTTGCTTGACTGAGACGGAGACTTCCATCAGCCAGAAGCCCTAGTCCGTTATACTCTGACCATCTTTTCAAGGACCTCCTGCGTCTTTTTGTGATCCAAAATCTCGTCAAAACCCGACTGCCCACCCGTTACGGTGATTTCTCCCTCTATGTTTATGCAGAACATGGAAAAGAGCATCTTGCGCTGGTTAAGGGCAGCGTATCGGGTCAATTCGGGGTGCCAGTTCGCGTGCATTCCGAGTGTCTGACGGGGGATGTATTTGCCTCAAGACGCTGTGATTGCGGTGATCAGTTAAAACACACGCTGAATTATCTCGGGCGAATGGATGCCGGGGTGCTGATCTATCTTCGTCAAGAGGGCCGAGGAATTGGGTTGCTGAAAAAAATGGAGGCCTATAACCTGCAGGATGCGGGACTGGATACCGTGGAGGCTAACCTCCAGTTAGGCCACCAAGCGGATGAGCGCGACTACGGGATCGCTGCGAGGATCCTGAGAAGTCTCCATGTCGATAGCATTCGCCTGATTACCAACAACCCGCACAAGGTTGAGGAATTGCAGCACCATGGGGTGACTGTGGATGCGCGTATTCCCATTGAGGTCGGCCATCATGCAGAAAATCTGGGGTACCTGAAATCCAAGGCGGAGCGAATGGCGCACTTGTTGAGTTTTCGTGAACAGGTGCCCCAAAGCTATGACTTCGATTTTCTCGAGCCCCTGGTGTCGCAACTCCGCTTGGCGCGTTCGGGACCTCATTCCCGACCGTGGGTAAGCTTGGTGTATGTGCAGACACTGGATGGGCGCATTTTTGAGGATTCCAGGTTGGCGAATCCGGGTTTAGCCCGCTTCCTGTCCGTGGCGCATGATGCCGTATTGCGGGACCCAAAGGGTGACTCGTCAGTTGCTTCCCTCGCCAGCGGTTCAGGACAGTTGCCGTTACAGGTGATCGTGGATCACGAGGGTGTCTTTGAGGGGGACGTCGATCGCCATGACGCGGACCTGCTCCTGACGCGGTCCCTGGATGCGACAAAAAAAGCCCGGTGGCAGACGGCCGGTATTGAAGTCGAAGCACTGCCCTTTGCCTCAGATGATCAGCTTGATGTTCCTGCACTGCTTGGAATGCTCCAAAACAGGGGGGTTGCAACGTTGATGGTTGAGGCGGGACCTCAGCTCCACGCGGCGTTCGTTCGCGCCCGTGCGGTTGATTTCTGTGTCGCCGCCATCCTCCCTGAAGTGACTGGGGGCGGGGGGGCGGTCGGTGACGGGTTTACCGTTCGTGATTGTCAGTATCAGGCGCTTGGTTCTCAACTAGTGGCCTTTGGCCCCGTTGAATTTAAGTAATCAGTGTCGCCGAGCGGCGTGATCAAAGA
>CAYLUS010000052.1:0-12183 GCA_964386975.1 uncultured Methylococcus sp. | reverse complement strand
TTCGCCTGGATCCGGTCCGCGAGAACCGGGAGCAGCTCCTGGAGAAGGCGCAGGCTTTCATGAACCAACTGACGACCTGGCCGGAGCGCGTGAAATCATATTTTCAGCACCCGGCTGCCAAATATGCATCACAGCCTATTTAAGGGGCCAATAAATAAAGAGGCCCCCTTCAGCAGTGATGAAGATCCCGACAAGCGCTTACAAGGCGTGCTGGGTGACATCTCAAGCGAGGCGGGAGACCCCAGATGTTGCTCAAAAAGCGATGCCTGCACCGCTCGCTTATGGCGATGCTGACCGCTGAAGTTGCTTGGCTGTAGTATTGCGCCGCGAACCATCGAGACCGGCACATCGGCGATAAACAATAGCACCAGCTATTTTTTGCTATGATTACCCTAGTTCAGTCAATAGCCGAGGCTAATTATGGAAATCCATGCCGTTCGGGTTCGGGCACTCAAGCACGCGGTCGCCAAGTTTCCGACGATCAGCGCCTTTGCCAAGCACTACGCCATCGATTGCACCTACATTTCGCAATTGCTCCACGGCCATCGGAACATGGGCGAGAAGGCCGCACGCAATATCGAATCCAAGCTGAAACTGCCGTTCGGTACGTTAGATTACGAGCCGGATGTCGGTGAAGAGGCGGCGCTGGAGGCGGAGAGCCACAGAACAACGAGCAGCGAGCCGGAGGGGCGACGGCACTTTGCCCATGAAGCGGTGCCGAAAATTCCACTCATCAGCTTTGTTCAGGCCGGGGTCTGGCGCGAGGCCGTCAATTCCCACCGGGACGGCGGCGCGGAGGATTATCTACATAGCCAGGTCCCGCAGGGCAAGGATGCCTTTGCGCTCACCGTCCGAGGTGCCTCGATGCAGCCGGAATTTCGTGAGGGCGATGTCATCATTGTTGACCCCGATATCCGACCGACCCCCGGAGACTATGTCGTGGCCCTGAACGCCGAGGAGGAGGCCACTTTCAAGAAGTATCGGCCACGCGGACGGGACGAATCGGGGCAGGACGTGGTTGAACTGGTGCCCCTGAATGACGACTTTCCGACCCTTCGCTCCGATTTAACGCCCTTTAGCATCATTGGCACCGTTACTGAGCACCGACGCTACCGCCGCCGGCATTGATGTCGTCGACCCAGGTGCGAATGTCAGTTTTGTGGCCATTTAGTTACTGACGACCCCGGCAACCGCCTGGAGGATCACCGTCGCGGCGGTCCAGAGGGCGGCGCCGCGATTTAGCTGCGCCTGCCGGTTCCCCGCTTCTCCGATCTTGCACAGATCAGCGATCTTGAATGATTCAAGGCTCGAATCCGGAAACCGAACCTGAGAAGCCTGATACCAATGCCAGACCGCCACAAGACCTGTGACGACCGCAACCCATTCCAGCCAGAAACCCACCATAAAAACCTCTTCATTGCGATCGTTATCGACGATCAGCCTCACTCGTCCATCCCTGAAGGAGTAGGCGATTCCTGAGCTACAGGCGCTGGGGTAGTGCCTGCGGCCGTCTTGGCGTTTTGTTCACCAACCTCGGCCTTCAGAATATCGAGGGCCTCGAGGACGTCGAATTCACAGCCACCGCAGCCGCTCAGTGCGCCTGTACCCTCGGAAATGGCGGTAACATCAACGATTCCCCGCTCGACGTAGCGACGGATCTGCCGAACCCGGGTCCCGCTGCAGGGGCAGAGAATCTCTTCTTCATCGAGCACCGGTTACCTCATTGATGACCTGAAACGTTGCCGATCATTCAAAAAACGGCGATTCTACCGAAAAGTGATTTTCAAGGAGAACCAATGAAGCCAATCCACCCCCTCAGCCGATCGGTTTGCTTCCGACGCCTCAAGGTACTGGCAGTCATCAGCCTTCTGGAAGGATGCGGCATGTCCTCCAATGCCGGCATGGGCCTTGACTATGGCACCGGAGGACTGGAAATGGGACCCAACCGCGGCGGCTGGGGGGAAGGCTATGGAGAAACCTTCAAATCCCCGGATGGCGGGGTCTTTAAAAAGACGCAGGACCTCGACCCCCATTACGCATCGAGTTACCAGAACGGCAACTATCAGTCCAAGGAGGGGTATCCCTTCTACCATCCCCATCATTCGGAAGACAGCCCCAATACCCAGCAGGTCGACCCGCAAAAGGGACCCCCGCTGTAGGCGCAAGGCGCCGTCAAAAGCAGCCTTGCACCCCATCTTCGAACCGCCTGAAGCACCGACGATAATGGCCGGAAGGCTTGCGGCAAAAGGCTTCAGCTAGTTTAATGACGCGATGCAACAGCCCCGGACGGATTACCTCATGGTCGCCAAAAAGACCCGCTTTGCCCCCAGTCCGACCGGACTGATTCATCTTGGAAATGCCCGCACCGCTCTCTTCAGCGCGCTTTTGGGGCAACAATTTCTGCTTCGTATCGAAGATACGGATCAAGAGCGCAGCCGCACCGAGTTTGTGGCATCACTCATCGACGATCTCCACTGGATGGGTATCGAGTGGCAGGAAGGTCCAAAAAAACCAACAGCCAATCAGGACTGGTTTCAATCCGAGCGCAGCGCCATCTATGCCGAGTACTACGACCGGCTGATTGAATCGGCCCAGGCCTATCCGTGTTACTGCACCCCGACCGAACTTGAAGTCTCGCGCAAGGTGCAGCTCGCCTCCGGAAAACCCCCGCGCTACAGCGGCAAGTGCCGTAACCTCTCGGCAGATGACCAGGCTCGCCTGGTGGCCGAGGGACGGCAGCCGACCCTCCGGTTTCGGGTGCCCACCGGCGCCTTTATCAGTTTTGATGATGGCGTCCGCGGCCCCCAGAAATTTCTGAGTGATGAGATTGGCGATTTCATCATTCGCCGCGCAGACGGCAGTGCAGCCTTCTTTTTTTGTAACGCCATCGATGACAGTCTGATGGGGGTCACGCATGTTGTCCGGGGTGAAGATCACCTGACCAATACGCCGCGCCAGATCATGATTCTTGAGGCCCTCGCACTTAGCGTGCCGGCCTATGCCCATACGGCCCTGATTCTTGGGGACGATGGTGCGCCCTTATCCAAGCGCAATGGCAGTCGCTCGATTCAGCAACTCCGGGAGGAGGGATATTTTCCTCTGGCCCTCGCCAACATGATGGCGCGCCTTGGCCACCACTATGACACGGATGAATTTCTTGGCTTTGAGGCTCTGAAACAGGGTTTTTCGCTGACGCGAGTTGGCCGCTCGCCCGCACGCTTTGATCTGACCCACCTCAACCACTGGCAGTCGTTGGCGGTTCGAAGCGCGACGCCCGATGTGATCAGAGACTGGATCACGCCTCGTTGCACGGCGTGGGTTCCAGAGCAGGTTCTCCCTGAATTTCTGGAACTGGTCCGCGCCAATTGCCTTTTTCCAAGAGAGGCCGAGCAATGGGCTGAATGCCTCTTCAGCGATACCGCGTTTCCGGTCGAAGCCGATTGCCTCGCGGCGGCCGATGCGGCCGGTCCCGATTTCTTTCGCGCGGCGATGGACTTTGCCGCCGACCCGCACTCCGATTTCCAAGGCTTCCTCGGGAATCTGAAGACCCGGACCGACGCCAAGGGCAAAGCCCTTTTCATGCCGCTGCGGGCCGCCTTTACCGGCCGCCATGATGGTCCGGAACTGGCGCTGGTCTATCGGCTGATTGCTCCCCAACGGCGAGTCTCACGCCTCGCTGAATTCATTCAGGATTGACGGTATGCTGCAGATCTACAACACCCTGACCCGGCGCAAGGAACCCTTGGTACCGCTCATTGAGGGGCAGGTTCGAATGTATGTGTGCGGGATGACGGTCTATGACTACTGTCACCTGGGTCATGCCCGGGTGATGGTGGCCTTCGATGTGGTCAGCCGTTATCTCCGGCATCTCGGTTATCAGGTGATTTATGTCAGAAACGTCACCGACATCGATGACAAGATTATCCAGCGCGCCAATCAGAACGGTGAATCCATCGACGCCCTGACTGCCCGGTTCATTGAGGCGATGCATGAAGATGAGCAGGCGCTCGGCGTGCTTCCTCCGGATCTTGAACCCAAGGCAACCGGTTCGATCGATGACATCCTGGCCATGGTGCAAACCTTGATCGACAAGGATCTGGCCTATATTGGCAGCAATGGCGATGTGTTTTACGCCGTATCGCGATTTGCGGCCTATGGACGCCTCTCCGGCAAGCAACTGGAAGATCTAAGGGCAGGGGAGCGCGTGGGTGTCGATGAGGCCAAGCGGGATCCCCTTGACTTTGTACTCTGGAAACGGGCAAAACCCGGTGAGCCCTTCTGGCCTTCCCCCTGGGGTGAAGGCCGACCAGGCTGGCACATCGAGTGTTCGGCCATGTCGACCCGGTGTCTTGGCGATCACTTTGATATTCATGGCGGCGGCATGGACCTCCAGTTTCCGCATCATGAGAACGAGATTGCCCAGTCTGAGGGGGCGACCGGTAAGCCCTTCGTCAACCTTTGGATGCACAATGGCTTTGTGCGGGTGGATGAGGAGAAGATGTCCAAGTCTCTCGGCAATTTCTTTACGGTTCGGGAGATCCTCAACCGCTATCGTCCGGAGGTTGTCCGCTTCTTTATCCTGAACAGCCATTACAGAAGCCCGCTCAATTACAGTGATGACAACCTCGATGAAGCGCAGGCGGCACTGACCCGTCTCTATACGGCGCTTCGGGGTCTCGTGCCATCAGAGGCAACGGCCGGTGAACTGGAATCAGCGACTGCCTACCAGAGTCGCTTTTCAAGCGCCATGAACGATGATTTCAATACCGCAGAGGCGCTCGCCGTGCTGTTTGATCTGGCTCGTGACGTGAATCGCATGAGAGCTGACTCGATGGACAAGGCGTCAGCGCTTGCAGGCCTTCTGCGTCATCTGGGAGGGATCTTGGGCCTGCTTTCGATGGATCCGGATGATTTCCTGCAGGGCGGTGTCTCCCTTGAGCAAGGCGCAGGCTTGAAAAATGAAGACATCGACGCCCTGATCGCACAGCGCCTTGAGGCCAGAGCCCAGAAAAACTGGGCAGAAGCAGATCGTATTCGTGGCGTATTGGCCGATGCAGGCGTTGTTCTTGAGGATACCGGCGGCCAAACGACCTGGCGACGGGCTTGATTGCGGAACCAACGACTCGAAAGCGGTCTAACTATGCGTCTTTTTGTTTTTTTTGGAGAGCTCTCGTGCTGAAATTCCTGATGTTGCTGGTTGCCCTTTCTCCGGTCGTTTTTCTGATCGGTCTTGTCAAACCGAAGTGGATCCTGTTCTGGATGAAGGAACCGGATCGGCTCTGGGCTTCTTTTGTGGGGATCCTGATGTTTATGGCGACCTTTACCGCTTATTCCGAGATGCGCGTCAGACACAGAACCGCTGAGGAACTGGCGTTGGGCCATAAGACGATGTCCCCTGAGAATGCCAATGATCTGAATCTCGGCCGTGCCCGCTGATGCGGCGCGCACCGTAAACTCGGCATTACCTCAATGAGCTTGCACAGCGTATGACACTGACGAAGGAAACCGTCGAGGAGGCCCTCCAAGGCTGGGTGGATCCCTACCTTGGGTGTGATGTGGTGAGCGCCCGCATGGTGCGATCGATCCGGATTGAGGGAACGCGGATCGAGGTCAATATTGCCCTTGGCTATCCACCTGGGGATTTCAGGGATGTGATCGACAATGCCTTGAAGGAGCGGCTTAAAGCCGCCTTTCCGGATGCAAGCCTGAGCGTCACCCTTGAGGTCCAGATTGCGTCTCATGCCGTTCAGAAGAATCTGAAGCCACTGGAGGGTGTTCGTAACATCGTTGCGGTCGCCTCCGGAAAGGGCGGGGTAGGCAAATCCACGACCGCCATCAATCTCGCATCCGCACTGTCTCGAGACGGCGCGCGTGTGGGGCTCCTTGATGCCGACATCTATGGCCCCAGTGTGCCCCACATGCTGGGGCTTTCCGGCAAGCCAGACGTAAAAGAGGGTAACCGCATCCTGCCGAAAGAGGCGTATGGTCTTCAGGTCATGTCCATTGGTTTTCTGGTGGATGAAGACCAACCCATGATCTGGCGGGGGCCGATGGTCACCGGAGCACTGCAGCAACTCCTTCAGCAGACACTCTGGAAGGACCTTGATTACCTGATCGTGGATCTTCCGCCAGGTACTGGTGACATCCAGCTTTCACTGTCGCAGCAGATTCCGGTTTCGGGTGCGGTCATCGTAACAACCCCGCAGGATATTGCCCTTCTGGATGCTCAAAAGGGCCTTCGGATGTTCCAGCAGGTTCAGGTTCCGGTCTTGGGACTGGTCGAGAACATGAGCATGCACGTATGCTCGAACTGTGGCCATGCCGAACCGATTTTTGGCGAAGGCGGCGGGACCCGAATGGCCGAAAAGTATGGCACTGAGCTTTTGGGACAATTGCCACTGGATCGTTCAATCCGCGAGCATGCCGATCAGGGCTACCCGATTGTTCTCGATGCCAAGCAGACAAAATTCCTGTCTCTCTACCAAGAGATCGGCAGGCGCCTGACCGCACGCCTGGCCCTCAAGGGGCGCGATTATTCACACCGATTCCCAAAGATTACGGTGTCGAACGACTAATCCAGGGCCAACATTCCCTAAAGAAGAGAACCCGTTGCCTCATCCCAAGGCGGTACCCGGTATCGCCCTCTAGTTTTTATTTAGCCTCCATTCGCAGAGCGGCAACCCCGTTCAGGGCCGTCCGCTGTGTGTAGCGAAACGGAGTGATAAGAGCCCATGAGCAAGGGCGTGGCTTTATCTCCTGATGCCGGGATTCCGAATTCATGGTGCGTTAAGCGAGGCGTCTGTTGGTGCCTGCGTCATTGAAAAATCCAAGCGTTAACATGAATTGCCTCCTGCTGACAGGAGTCACCTTCTGAGAGTTCGTTACAATGATGCATCGATCGCTTTCTGCCGCCATAGGGCTGCATTTGGTGTGTTTTGACAGTCATTTTTGAGTGAAAGAGGCATGGGAATCAAATCGGATCGCTGGATACGCCAAATGGCCGAGTCACAGGGCATGATCGAACCGTTCGAACCCGGGCAAATCCGGACAGGGCAGGACGGTCGGATGATCTCCTATGGCACTTCGAGCTATGGTTACGATGTCCGTTGCTCCAGTGAATTCAAGATTTTCACCAACATCAATTCGGCGATCGTTGATCCCAAATCCTTCGACCAAAGCAGTTTTGTGGACGTCCATCAGGATGTCTGCATCATTCCGCCCAATTCCTTTGCGTTGGCCCGAACCGTTGAATATTTCAGGATCCCCCGGGACGTTCTGGTGATTTGTCTTGGCAAGAGCACCTATGCGCGTTGCGGCATCATTGTCAATGTGACGCCCCTGGAGCCTGAATGGGAAGGGCATGTTACGCTGGAGTTTTCCAATACCACGCCCCTGCCTGCCAAGATCTACGCCAATGAGGGCGTGGCCCAGATGCTGTTCATAGGGGCCGATGAAGTCTGCGAGACGTCCTATCGGGATCGGGGCGGTAAATACCAGGGCCAGAAAGGCGTTACCTTACCCAAGGCCTGATGCGCGTGGCCCACTTCTCATTCACCTGACAGAGCCTTCCACGTGAGCAACCAGTCCCTTTTCCAAGATGCCCAGCGTGTCATCCCCGGTGGTGTCAATTCGCCTGTCCGTGCCTTCAAGAGTGTGGGGGGAACACCCATCTTCATTGCACGGGCGGAAGGTCCCTTCTTCTGGTCGGAGGAGGGCAAGCGCTATATCGATTATGTCGGCTCCTGGGGACCGATGGTGTTGGGCCATGCGCATCCTGAGATACGGGAAGCCATTCATGTAGCGGTTGATCGGGGCACCAGTTACGGAGCCCCGACGCGTATAGAGACCGAAATGGCCGAAGCGGTCCGCGAACGAGTCCCTTCCATGGAGATGTTGCGCATGGTCAGTTCGGGGACCGAAGCAACCATGAGCGCGATTCGCCTCGCCCGCGGATTCACTGGCCGTGACACGATTGTGAAGTTCGAGGGTTGCTATCACGGCCATTCAGATTCATTGCTGGTGAAAGCCGGATCCGGCGCCCTGACGCTTGGGGTACCTAGTTCCCCGGGTGTCCCCGAGGATCTTGCCAAATCGACGCTCACGCTTGCCTACAACGATGCAGAAGCCGTTGTTCGTTTGTTCAAAGCCATTGGTCAGGAGATCGCCTGCATCATTGTCGAGCCGGTCGCCGGCAACATGAATTGTGTGCCGCCTGCACCCGGTTTTTTGGAGACCCTGCGCATGGTCTGTGACCAGAGCGGGGCTGTGCTGATCTTTGATGAAGTCATGACCGGTTTCCGAGTGGCCCTGGGTGGCGCTCAGGCACTCTATGGGGTGCGTCCGGACCTCACTACCTTAGGCAAGGTGATCGGCGGCGGTCTCCCGGTGGGTGCCTTTGGTGGACGCAAGGACATCATGGCTTATCTCGCTCCATTGGGCCCGGTCTATCAGGCCGGCACACTCTCCGGTAATCCTGTGGCCATGGCCGCCGGTCTCAAGACACTCGAACTGATCTCAAGCCCCGGGTTCTTTGAATCGCTGACCCAAAAGACCCTGGATTTCACGCTTGCGCTCAGGGAGCGTGCCAAGCGGGCAGGGGTCCCTTTCACGACAACTGCTGTCGGTGGCATGTTCGGTCTTTTCTTTACTGAGGCACCTGAGGTCCAGGGGTTTGACGATGTAATGGCTTGTGATGGTGCGCGGTTCAACCGTTTCTTCCATGCCATGCTGGAGGAGGGGATTTATCTGGCCCCTTCGGCATTTGAGGCCGGTTTTGTCTCAGCGAGCCATGATGCCGAGGTGATTGAGGAGACCCTGGCTGCAGCGTCGCGTTGTTTTGACAAAATAGCAGGGGATTGATCGAACGGTAGAACTGGCCAGAGAGGTCTTCGAGAAACAGAAATTTGATCCTGCAACGACCCGGAGTCCTGCTTGACCGAAGGCGCCGCCAAACGGTCTTGAAGTTGTTCGATATAAGCTGGGATGTGAACCGGCTCGATGTCGCGAAGCTCATCAAAGCCATTGCGTTCACACCGGCTCCCGAATTCCTGTGCGGCATGCGAATAAGCCTTGCGCGTGTTCGGATTACGAATCCGTGCCGAAATAAATTCAATCAACCCCACAATGTCCCGTATGCGGAGCGGCAAAGCGGATTCACGACACCCGAGTCTGCCCTACACCCCAAAAAGCGCCGAGGTCAGAAGGTTTCTTGGGATGAAAGGCAGATGGAATTTCATGGAGGCCTGAGTCCGGCTAGGGAGAAAGGTTCCGAGCGTACGCGGTAGTCATTGGTTTGCAACTCTCGTTGTTTAAGACCAATGCGTCGTATGAGGATAAAGAGGACCCCTTTGTCTTTAAGGGAAGCTGATTGCCGAAGAATTCGATCGCCGTTTTCTTCTCTTGAGTGATAGGGCAGTGCGCCTGCTGAATCCATTGGGGCAGTGCAGATGGTTTTTCTTTAAGAACATAGCCGGCCAGACAATTCACGACCGCTTGGGTGGCGGGGCATATGCAGGAGTAATTGTCATAATTGTTGCCGCATGCCTCATAGGCTTTTTGGCTTGCAAATTGATAAATCCCCCCCAACGCCGCATACAGTTTTTTTTGTTGGGCAGTCATTGAAGGTTCAGAGGGACTTGTTGCACCCATTGCTATCAGGTTGCTTAAAGATTCGGGGTGATCGCTAATCGTGAAACGGAATTGAAATCCCGCTTGGGTGGAAAGGGCGTGGGGTTGATATTCCTCGCCATCGGCCATCAGATATTCCGCACCCGCACCCATTCCGCCACCGCCTTTCAGCACAACAGTACCATGGTGTGTGAGGCCGTTTCTGAGTTGTTTAAACAGGTTCTTTAGCTGCTGTTGGTATTCGGAGATGATGAGATCATCGTAGTTGTGGGTGACCGCGCCTGAGATGGGTTGGTAATAGCTGTACTGAACTTTTCCTTCATTGGAGCTGGTTCCCGCACCCAGTCCGAGCTGGTTGTAACTTCGTCCATGACCTCGATAGTCACTGGCAAACTGCATTCCACCGCCTCCGCCGGCACCGAGGGCTGAAACTGAATTTGAAGGATCGGGATTACGGGTCGATGTGAGACCACCGCCCCCGCCGCCGCCAAAGGTGAGGAGGGTTCGGCTGATGCCGTTGCCATTAAGGACCACTTCGGCACCTGAACCTCCACCACCACCCGCACTCATGCCCTGAAAGTGTGGGTCCAAAGCCGCTGGAGAGGGGAGGTAGAGGGTGTTGCTTGAGTAGATGGGATAGTCACTGACAAAAAGCGAGTATCCGTCTCGTCCAAGGCCCTTTACCAGAGGGTCAAAATCACCCCCGCTTTTGAATTCGGTTAACGGCAATTGTCGAGATGGATCAAGGAGTGCGCTGAAATACGCAGGATAATCCCTTAAGGCTGGGGGAATTGGGTTCTGAGGATCCACCCGGGACAAGCCTTGAGAACCAACACTGGAGACGTAGGCAATCAGATGGCACAGTGGCTGTCCCGCACCCAGGATAACGTTTGTATTCCATGGGGCAGGAGTCTCCATGCATGGAGTTTGAGTTTGCGAGGGGTCAAGGTAACCGGGTTTTTTGGGGTTCGACACCGGCACCGTTTGGTAGAAGCTGAACTGTTTTTGAATCCGATGCTGTTTCCCAAGGTTCCTGAGCAAAACCTCAAAGACTTGGTTGGCCGCGGTATAGCTTGCCGGACAGTAGAGATTGCGAGCGTAGGGGTAATCTTCGATAGCCAGGCAGTCTGCAACTGACCGAATGTCGCAACGCAACTGGCCACCCGTTATTTTTTTGCAGATCGACCGTCCTGCAACAAGGCTGGGTGTTGCAAAAACGATCAGCAGCGCGAAAAGAAGGGATCTCGGCATAGCGCTTAACTTCCGCTCATGGTACATCGGTGATTGTAAACCCGAAAACGACCTAACTCTCCGTAATCTTCATCGATCCTGCAAGACCAATTCCATGGTTGTGTGCGGCGGTCGGATCGTTAATGCCGATCGGTTGGCCAGCTGCTTCTCAAACGCTCATTGCTTTTTTGAACCATCCATTCATTTTTGCCGCGGCCTGATCAGGGACGAACAGATTGGGAGGATTCGTTATCCCTGTAATCTGCGCAGCCCGTTTTGTCACCGCAACTCCGTCTGTAAGATATGAATGCTGTTTTTACGTCTGACGGAAAGACTCGCGTTTTTCCTCAAGATCAGCATATTGGAGGTCAGCCTCGAGCATTTTATTTTGGCAGCCCCAAATGAAGTTTGAGGGCCTCCCCTAAGGCAACGTAATCCAGTGTCGTGATCTACCTGGTTATGACTTATGTCGTACTTTGTCTGCAGCCACAATCTGGTCGGCCATCGCCTTACTGCATTGTCCACCAACTTGGACAGTCGCCTCTCCTGGATATTGCCGACTCGTATTGCTTGTCATCGGCACCACCAGAACGCATGCGAGGTTCCGATTGGCGGCATCGTTGCTTACGATGATCGCTGGGCGAATCTTGAGTAGCTCAGTTCCAACGGAAGGGTCGAATTCGACCCACCAGACTTCACCGCGCTTCATCCATGATGGCCTTGGCGAGCGTCTCACACCATTTTCTCGCATCGGTTTCGCGCGTCTGGTCATTCGCCATCGCTTAGTGGCCCTCATCGAGCGCTGAATCAAGGACATGCGGCCGCAGAAGATACTCCATGAATTGGTTCATCTTTCGTTTGCCGATCATGCTCGTCAGGCCCTCGTAAAATGGCCGATGGGCGACTTTTTTAAACGTCACTCAATCAGAAAAGGTCGTTATTAGTCCCCCAGAAATTGGGGTGACTCAAATTCGAGTCTGTTCCTGTTTTAGGAAAATGGAGCAAGAGCGAGATGCTTTCCCTCGCCACCTGATCGCTTATCGCACCTTGCCGCAATGGCATTTCCTCCTACATCCGTGAGCCAGTCCTGATTGCTGTATCGCTATCCAGTCGCTCTTTGGAAAGAGTCGACGTACGCTAGGGATATATCGGGCCCTGATGTATCCGTTGCTGAAGGCGGTGGCCAAGCACTGGGTAAGAATGAGGCCACAGTTGCGCTAAATGTCTGGCTAGCGAAAACCGAAGTCGTTGCCGAACCCGTCACAATCCGAAATATACGATGGATTAATCCATAATTTACGACCACAGATTCCGTAATCCACGGCA
>CAYLUS010000051.1:0-12712 GCA_964386975.1 uncultured Methylococcus sp. | reverse complement strand
CTCACCCTTTGATGAATACCCGCATCAGGATATTCCATCAAAGAAGGCGGCATGCCCAGTCTGTATATCCCCATTCAAGCCATGCGGTGCTTTCTTTGCCTTAAACACCATTCAGTGAAATCATGCCACATTGACTCGGGAAGACCCTCTTACAGCCAGCAAAAAGATAGGATGATCCGAGAGGGTCTTGAATGCCCTTCTCCGGAGTCATGGCATCAGACGAATGACTCGTCGAATCCATTTCTCACAGAATGCCAGTGGACAGTGAACATACACCCCAAAAGACTCAGATGCGCGCTTCAATCACCCTAAAGATCTTTGGCATCGCCCTTGTTATGACCGTGGCCATGGCCACGATCTCACTCTTCAATCTCCAGAGCGCGAATCGAACATCCGGGCATGTAGCCCGTTTTATTCACCGCTATCTTGCCGCCTCCAGCGCTATCTCCTCACTGGGTGTACATTCATTGGACCAAGCGGTTCAGTTGCGCAACTTCCTCCTGCTTTCAGGCAAAACAAGTAACGAACCCATTGATCTCTCCGTTTTTGCCAAACGCATCAGCGAACACTCAAATCAATTTCACAAACAATTACAAACGGCCCGGGAACTCATTGCCGATGAACTCTCCGAGACTGACTTTTCTGACCCAAAGCAATTAGCCCGCATTGATGAGCGCTTGAAAGAGATCGAAAACCAGCAAATGCTGTATGAGGAGAGGATTTCAAAAATCTATTCCCTCAGTGAGGGAGGACGTTCTGTGGCCATTGCGACCTTTGCAGAGCATGCCGCTTGGCGAGAGACATTCACACGTTACATCAATGACACATCTTCAATGCTGTTCGAGGCAGCAAGAATGGCGGGTGAACTGGCGATTGAGGAACAACGCCGTACTCGCTCGATCAGTCTTCTGCTGCTTATCGTGACCAGCCTGACAGCAGGAATCGCCTCGGTCCTCCTATCAAGGCAACTCGCCCATCCAGTCCGGCGATTACTGGAGGGTACCCAATCAGTTGCCAGCGGAAATCTTGATTTACGACTTCCCATCACCTCATCGGATGAAATCGGTCACCTGACCAGTGCATTCAATCAGATGGTTGAAGAACTTACCCATGGCAAACAGGCGCGTGAGACTTTTGGGCAATACGTGGATCCGCGCATTGTCAGATCCTTGATCGAATCGCCCGACCCTGGAGATCTCAATGGCCAACGACGGCAGATGACGATTCTGTTTTGCGACATGAAGGGATTTACCAGTATCAGTGAGTCACTGACCCCGACAGGGCTGGTGACCTTGATGAACCGTTATTGCACCCTGATGTCTGAGTCCGTTCGCTTACATGAGGGCGTCATTGATAAATTTATTGGCGATGCCGTGATGGCCTACTGGGGGGAGCCATTCGGCTCAGACCAGGATCAGGGACGACTTGCCCTGCTCTCAGTCCTGTCTCAAATCGAAAGCATTCACCAGCTTTCTGAGGAACTGCCCGATCTTCTGCATTTGCGACAAAACCTGCCTCAACTCGATGTCAGGATCGGGGTGGCAACCGGGGAAGTTCTGGTCGGTAGTATTGGTTCGGACTTGATGAGAAGTTTCACTGTGATGGGGGATGCCGTGAATCTCGCGTCAAGGCTTGAATCTGCGAACAAGGCATATGGCACCCGGACGTTGATTTCAGAGGAAACAGTCAAGCGTGTGGGTGATGAATTTACCTTACGTGAAATCGATTCCCTGCAGGTTGTCGGTCAAAAAAAGCCTATTCGGGTTTTTGAGTTGATGGGGCTGACCCGCTCAATCACTCCGGCGGCCATGGCGTTGAAGACGCACTATGAGTCTGGGTTATTGGCATACCGCGCCGCAAATTGGTTGGAGGCTGAGTCCCAATTCAGCAAGGCGCTTGCTATTGCACCCGATGACGGGCCAAGCCAAACACTTTCAAAACGCATTGATTTGCTGCGCGCCGAGCCTCCTGGGGACAGCTGGAGGGGTACTTGGGTCATGGAGAGCAAATAGTGAGATGAAGCCGCGTCCCAACAAAAGATCGGACAAGGACAATCAACCGGATCACCTGAATCTGAACCGTGAATTGGGTTTAAAGACGATCCTTATAGGTTGCCCTGACCTTTTGATTTGACTCCTCAAACATTGCGCAAGCGCTTTCAAGCGCAGCGTCGCTATTGGCATTGCTCCGGTCCTTTGAAAGAAAGGAAGCGCGGCGGAGGAGTCTACGCAAAAGCACGAGATAGCCATGCCAGAAATTCCCTGCCTCCTCATAGCGCGGCAAGTACGCATTCATCCGTCTTACGAAGTCAACCTCTTTAGGAGACATGGCTTTATTACTTGGCCCCTTCCGGCTGTAGAGAGAGAGATCATCCACTCCCAGAATCGACATGAAATCGTCAATTACGTTTCCTTTAAGTAAATACCGATAATCCCTAACGATAATATTTTCAGCCCCAAAGTGTTCAGCCCATGGTCCCAACATCTTGTCGTAGTTAAGATAGGGGTTATCAAGGGATAAAGATTCAACATAAAACCGATTTCGATCGCCATTAATTACGGCTGTCGCATGGGAAGATAGAACCAGATCTTTTTGGGGGCGCATATAGAAGATGACACTGACTTGATGTGAACTCAGCGCGCTTGAGAAAATTCTGATGTGATCGGAAGAAAGCCGCGATGAAAAATGTTCGCAGGAAAGAATGATCTTACGCCCTTCAAACTCGATCACCTTATTAAAGTGATCGAGTATCGTTTTATTATCGTGATGCTCTCTCCCGCTCACAAAATCAGGCAAATCCCGAAAAAAACTGGCTGCCAATGGGAAATGACCACGCCGACGCTGGGAATAAAATAGCTGGTCTCTGCTGCTAGGATAGACGAAACCGTCCTGGTCTAGCCCTTTTGAATTAATGCTCAGAAAATGCTGCAGGGCGGTCGAACCCGTCTTCTCAGAGCCGATATGCAAATAGATTCTAGCCATCGTTTCCAATAAATCGCGACTGCATAATTACTCGATCGACAGGTGAAAATGTTTGATTACAACTGAATGACATGCTGACAATAAAACAGGGTAACTTGATTTTTTATTATTAAACTGTCATCTCGCTGCGGGCCAGAACCACCTATCGCTGAATATGAGATAAAGCCCTTCATGCAAAAACCAGTTTCAGATCCATAGCATGAAGCCTATCAGTCCCAGATCAGCACTGTTTGGTGGGCGGTTCCATTTGCATCGCCCCATGCTCAGGGGGTCGTAGGGGTAGGCTGGGCGAGCCACTCTAATAGGAGTGCTGACATGGTATCCATTAGCTCCCTTTCCTCCGGTGAAACGAAAAGTAACGGGTGGGACGAATCAATGGCCACAACACCCCCCGATCGGCCGCCTTTCATCATGGGAATGTAGACAGCTCTCGCTGCAGAAAGTGTATTACTTCCCTGACCGGCTCGCTCATTATGTTGAAAAACCCACTGGGCGACACCTAGATCCGCGCCAATCAGGGAGTGGACCTGTGGTTTTCCTCTCGGGTATTCAAGAATGCCCCGTGTATTAGGAAGCAGGATAACCGCGCGACCCTCCCAGGTTCGATGAATTGCACTGACAGCCCGTTCGAGGGCCTCTTCTCGACTGGCTGAAGTGCTCAAATCATGGATCAGATTAAAAAGAATTTGCGACTGATGCGCCCGCTGACAGGCTCTTGCCAATCGAGCGTGAAGACCTTGCACAACAGAGGTAGTCACGCCCCCTAACCCGACCATAAAAACAGACGCCCAGATCAAGGCGCCATCAAACCGATCTTCCAAACCAGGACCGATCCGAAGCAGTTCGAATGCGGTGATTGACAGCACGCCGGCCACAACGGTTGATACCCACTGCCCCCTTAAGAGGGAAACACCGATAATGGCGGAAAGAAAAATGAACCCAAGCGTTAGGTCCGAGAGCGAGGTCCTGAAAGCCAGGGCAAAAGAGGCGCTAATCAATGCAGCAGTCGCCCCGAACACACAGGACGGTATCAAATCAACACGGATATCCTTCGGCGCAACAGTAAAACCCGGCTTGAGGGTTCGGTTGAGATTACGGACCTGATCGGCAATGGATGGCCCGGTTTTAGCTGGCTCAAAACGCCTTAGCAGGTGAATAGTGGTGGTTTGAGAACCGGTAATCACCCGATCGACCACGGACATGCCGAGCCATTGGCTGCGTGCCCGACGCATGGAGCGCCCCAGCATGATCTGGTTGATACCGCTCTCTCGCGCAAAACGGAGGATCTCCTCGCTGATGTCTGAAGCGCTTGGGGTCGCCGTCTTGGCGCCTAAATCCGATGCGAGTCTCAGGGCTTTGAGCACGCGATCTTTTTCATTTGCACTAAGCCGCTCGAGTGCGGGTGTTACGACATAGAGTACCGTCCACTCGGCACCAAGCGCGGATGCAAACCGTTTTCCCTCCAAGACCAGATTCTCAGCATCGGATCCAGCACCCAGGCAAACGAGAACCTGTTCGAGCAACGGCGATGGATCAGAAATGGCATGGCGTGCCCGATAGACTTGCATCTGGGCATCGACACGTCGGGTTGTCTCACGCAAGGCCATTTCACGAAGTGCGATGAGATTCCCTTCCTTGAAGAAATGCCTGAGCGCCCTTTTAGCCTCGCCCTCTGGATAGATTTTTCCCTCCCGAAGCCGATCCAGAATCTCCCGGGCCGGAAGATCAATCAGGCTGACTTCATCGGCCTGATCAAATATTCGATCGGGCACTGTCTCCTGGATTCGGACGCCGACGATTTGGCTGACCGCATCATTGAGGCTTTCAATGTGCTGGACATTCACGGTGGTGTAGACATCAATACCGGCATCCAGCAACGCTTCAATATCCTGCCAGCGCTTTTGAAATCGAGCCCCCTGCAGGTTGGTGTGAGCCAACTCATCGACCATGATCAGCTGAGGACAGCGCGCAAGTGCCAGGTCCAAATTGAATTCCTCGAAGCTGTGGCCTCGATGCGGCAGCGTCAGAGGGGGCAGGACCTCAAATCCATCAAGTAGCGCCTGAGGACCCGACCTGCCGTGCGTTTCAACCCAGCCGGCAACAACATCGTAGCCCTCAGCACTTTTATGCTGTCCTGCCAAGAGCATGGCAGTGGTCTTCCCAACACCTGCAACTGATCCAAAAAAAATCTTGAGCTTGCCCCGCTGGGCCTTGCGCGCTTCATTCCGGATTTGCGCAAGCAGACGATCTGGATCTGGACGGGTAGCGTCCCTCGACTCCAAGGTCACCACCCCTTACAGCTGGTCGAGCGCAAGATTCAACTCAAGAACATTGACGCGAGGCTCCTGCCAGAGCCAAGGCTGTCGCTCTCTTTGATGACACAACACAAGAGCTGCAACTTTCTCAGGCTTCAGGTGCCGCTGTGCTGCCACTCGGGCAATTTGGTAGTGGGCCGCTGCGATGCTGATTTCAGGGTCAAGGCCACTTGCAGATGCGGTAACCAGATCAATTGGGATCACGCGCGCATGATCTGGATCCATCGCCCGGAGTAATTCAATCCGTTGCTGGATGGTTTCGGCCAAGAGGGGAGTTGAAGGTCCAAGATTTGAACCTGAAGAAGCCATCGCATTGTAGGGTTCAGGTTGCGTTGCAGAGGGTCTTCCCCAGAAATAGCGGGGGGCAGTGAAATTCTGCCCAATCAGATGCGAACCGATGATGCTTTGCGCCTCATTCTTGATCAGACTTCCGTTAGCCTTGTGGGGAAACAGTGTCTGTGCCATGCCTGTAATCACGATGGGGTAAACCAGACCCGTTGCGAAAACCCAAAGAGGCAGCATGACCAGGGACGTTTTGAAAGACTCTCTCAGCATCATGGCCGATCGGGTTTACACCCAACCCAACGATACAAGACCCAAGTCAATCACCTTGATTCCAACAAATGGCAGGATCAAACCGCCCAAACCATAAATCAACAGGTTGTCGCGCAGCAAAATTTCGGCGCCTACCGATCGGTAGCGGACCCCGTTAAGTGCCAATGGGATCAGGGCAACAAGGATGAGCGCATTGAAGATGACCGCAGAGAGAATGGCGCTCTCTGGTGTTCTTAGTCGCATCACATTCAATTGATCCAGAATCGGATAAGTTCCGGCAAATGCGGCCGGAATGATGGCAAAGTACTTGGCAATATCATTGGAAATGCTCAAGGTCGTAAGGGAACCTCGCGTCATTAACATCTGCTTACCGGTTTCAACAATCTCAATCAGTTTGGTCGGATTTGAATCCAGATCCACCATATTTCCGGCCTCCTTTGCGGCTTGCGTGCCTGAATTCATGGCCACAGCCACATCCGCTTGGGCCAATGCGGGCGCATCATTGGTGCCATCCCCTGTCATTGCTACCAGTTTGCCCTTGCACTGATAGTCACGAATCAGGCCAAGCTTCATCTCAGGTGTTGCTTCTGCCAAAAAATCATCAACACCCGCCTCTGCGGCAATGGCTGCCGCTGTTAGCCGATTGTCACCCGTGATCATGACTGTCTGAATCCCCATGCGGCGGAGCTCCGAAAAACGCTCTCGAATGCCGCCTTTCACGACGTCCTTGAGTTCGATAACTCCAAGAACCTCAGCGGATTCGGCGACGACCAGCGGGGTACTCCCCCTTCTGCAGACCTCATCCACCAGCCGCTGCAGATCCTCCGGAAAATGCCCACCCAGATCATGCACAAATGCCTTGACAGCATCTGCCGACCCCTTGCGGATCCTTTTCTGTTTACCGCCGAGGACCTCCGCTGGCAGGTCCACACCGCTCATTCGCGTCTTTGCGCTGAACTGAATAAATTTGGCATTCAGCGATCGCACATCTTGCTCCCGGATCCCGAAAGATCGCTTGGCAAGGACCACGATGCTGCGACCTTCTGGCGTTTCATCGGCAAGCGAGGAAAGTTGCGCCGCACGGGCAAATGCCCCGGGCTCTATTCCCGGTAATGGGATGAAAGTGGCTGCCCTGCGATTACCCAAGGTGATTGTCCCGGTCTTATCCAGAAGCAGGACATCGACATCTCCGGCCGCTTCAACGGCTCTTCCCGAGGTCGCGATCACGTTCTTTTGCATCATGCGGCCAATGCCTGCAATGCCGATCGCTGAGAGCAGTCCGCCAATGGTGGTTGGAATCAAACAGACCAGAAGGGCAAGAAGTACGGGGACGGGAACTGGTTGTCCCACCCCTGAGACCTGACTGGCAAAAATGGAGAACGGCAAAAGCGTCGTTGTTGTCAGAAGCAACACCAATGTCAATCCAACCAGCAAGATGGTCAAGGCAATTTCATTGGGGGTCCTCTGGCGGGAGGCGCCTTCGACCATCTCAATCATTCGATCTAAAAATGCGTCACCCGGATTGGCCGTGATACGAATGATTAAGGCGTCCGAGAGGACTCGGGTACCGCCGGTGACTGAGCTAAAGTCACCCCCCGACTCCCGAATCACCGGCGCTGATTCACCCGTAATTGCACTTTCATCCACGGAAGCGACGCCCTCGATGACTTCGCCATCGCCGGGAATGAAATCTCCCGCCACGGCCAGCACAAGGTCACCAATTCGAAGCTCCGCAGCCGGAATCATTGAGTAAGGGGTTTGCAAGTCAGCGGTTTTCAGCCGCTTCGCACTCAACTCCCGCTTTGCACCCCTCAGAAAATTAGCCTGCGCGCGACTCCGCCCCTCAGCAAAGGACTCACCGGCATTGGCGAACAGTACTGTCGACCAAAGCCCCATGCCGATTGAAAAAATAAATCCTGCCTTGCCTTCCCCCCCGCCTTTTATTGCCTCAATCCAAAGCCCGGTGATGATCAGCGCGGCGACAAAAACAACAAACATCACGGGATTTCGCATTTGGTGCAACGGATTGAGTTTCACCAGGCTGTCACTGATGACCCGCGCCAAAAATGACAGATCTTGAAGTGCGTTTGCCTCTCTCTTCATCGACCTCGGGTCCGAGGGATTGAGGCAGAGGGATTTTGAATGTTCACCGATTCACCAGCATAAGCTGCTCCACCACTGGCCCGAGAGCAAGGGCGGGGAGAAAGCCCAGCGCCCCCACGATGAGCAGGGTTGCTAGCAAAAGCATGGAGAACAGGGGGGTGTGCGTGGGGAGGGTCCCGGGGCCTTGGGGGATGATTTTTTTTTGCGCAAGGCTCCCTGCAATGGCAAGAATCGGAATCGTGACCCAAAACCGCCCGAGGAACATGATGATCCCAAGGCTAATGTTGAAGTAGGGTCCATTCGCTGTCAGCCCTGAAAATGCACTGCCGTTGTTGTTGCCGGCCGAGGAAAAGGCGTACAGGATCTCCGAGAATCCATGCGGACCAGGATTGCCAATTCCCGACCGGCCCACCGGCAACATCACCGAAAGAGCCGTCCCCAGGAGCGCGAGAGATGGGGGGACCAAGATCACCAATGCGGCCATTTTCATTTCAAAGGCTTCGATTTTCTTCCCAAGGTACTCGGGTGTTCGGCCAATCATGAGCCCTGCAATAAAAACAGCCACCATGGCAAACACCAGCATGCCGCAGAGTCCGGATCCAACTCCACCAAATATCACTTCGCCCGTCTGAATCAGGCACAGGGGCAGCATGCCACCCAAGGGAGTAAATGAATCCAGCATGGCATTGACTGACCCATTGGAAGCAGCCGTTGTTGCTACAGCCCAGATGGATGAGGCGGTAATTCCAAACCGTGTCTCCTTCCCCTCCATGTTGCCACCGGATTGAAAGATGCTGACTTGGTCATCGATGTCTAAAGCCGAGAGACCCGGATTGCCCATCTGTTCAAGTACTAACTCAACGATAGTTAAACTGAGAAAGATCACCGACATTGCCCCAATGAAGGTATATGCCTGCCTCAAATCACCGACCAGCCGTCCAAAAGCGAAACACTGGGCGAGTGGCAACAGCAGGATGCTCAGCATCTCAACCAAGTTGGTTAAGGGTGTGGGGTTCTCAAAGGGATGAGCCGCATTGACCCTGAAATAGCCGCCCCCATTGGTGCCGATCTGCCGGATCGCCACCTGGGAGGCCACAGGTCCAAGCGGAATGCGTTGAATGTCTGTCTCTGGCACCGGGGGTTCAATGGAGACCGGATGCCCGTGTGGTTGCAGTGGCTGAACAGGCACGCTGGAAGTAAAGCTCTGAACAACCCCCTGACTGACCAGAATCACGGCCAATAGGCTGGCCAGGGGTAAAAAGAGATAAAGCAGGCAACGCGTGAGATCCACCCAGAAGTTACCGATCGTGGACGTATTGGTACGGGTCAACGCGCGCATCAGCGCGAAAAGAACGGCCATGCCACAGGCGGCTGATAAAAAATTCTGCACCGTCAATCCAATCATCTGTGTCAGATAGGAAAGGGATGACTCTCCCGCATAGCCTTGCCAGTTGGTATTGGTGACAAAACTGATGGCCGTATTGAACGCTGAATCCGGTGCAACAGCGGGAAGCCCCTCTGGATTGAGGGGCAAGAAACCCTGCCCTCTTTGAAGGAGATACAGAAAAAGAATTCCTAAGCTGCTGAATACAACAAGATTGAAGGCATATTCCTGCCAGGACATTTCGTGGTCAGGATCGACACCCGCCATGCGGTAGAAGAAATTTTCTACGGGCTGGGCCCATCTCGCTGCAGTCCCCTCGATGCAAGCAACTCTGGCAACAAACTCACCCAAAGGAGAGGCCAGTCCTAAAAGCAAAACGAAAAAACCCAGTAACTCCCAGAGGGAGGCCCAGCTCAATGAAATCGCTCCGGAAAGAAAAGCGCGATCAAAAGATAGACGGCCATAAAAACCGCCAAACCGGTAATCAGAAACTCAGCCAGTGTCATTGCTTTCGCCCCAAGCATTTGAGCCCATGTATGAATGCCATGGTCAGAATCATCAGAACGAGCGTGACGCTAATGAGAAGAAGATCGAGCACCTGACTTAAACGGGGTTAACCCCCCCCCAACGCATGCCGCCAGCGGAGGATTCACAAACTCTCCTTTGGCCAGACCAAAAATCAGCCATGCACATGCTCCACGAGCTTCCAACAAATCGTTATGAATCCAACGGTAGTCACAACGAAACTGATGGCGGAGAAAACTCGCCAACCTCGCTTATCCCAAAAGGCAGGATCAAACGCGGCAACGGTGAAAATGGTCGGATTTGCAAACCCACCGATTGCGACACACCAGCAGGCAAATAACGGAAATTCGAGGCCAGCCCCCTTCCCCACGCCATAGAATGCCAAATTGAAGAGTGCCATCAAGGCGTAGTCCACGTGGGCTCGGATCATCGTCTTGTAATCGACCAGAAACCCGCCATCAATGCCCTTGATGGGAAACCATCGCGCGAATGTCATCAACCATGCGGACAGAATCAATGCGGTAATGCAGGCTACCGCCCCGATCAGAAGTGGTTCCATGAAAGGCCTCCAGATATTGAGTTCAATAACAACACTATCCAGAATTCTATGTGAGATAGAGACCCGCTGCGTTGACGGTCAATCCGAAAAAACCCCCCAAAAGAGGATTGATTCCAGGTCAACGTCTGATCCTGACTCTCCCTGATAACGTTACTGCCTCAAGGTCATCCCTTGGCAACCTGACTCCCCTGACAAGCATTTCTGATAGGGGCCCGCAACCGGGCCATTGATTCCGACTGATATGGAGTTGGACCCAATGGGTCAGCGGATCGAAATTAAGGGTTTAGCCCCAAGATGTCCTTTCAGTTGAAGGTCATCACTCGCGCGGATCGGATCCCCAGTGAATCAACTCCATTCGGCCATCGAAATGCTCGACAATCGCCGTACAGCTTTCCACAAAGTCGCCCGTATTGGCATAGATAAAATCGCCGATGGACTTGATCTCGGCATGGTGTATGTGTCCGCAAATCACCCCATCAACGCCCTCGTGAGCCAGACTTTGAACAATGCTCTGCTCATAATCAGAGATGAATTGCACAGCATTTTTGACTTTGAATTTGACGTAGGCTGACAAGGAGAAATTGGACTGAATGCCCAGCAACCTCCGGATCGTGCGTATCCAGCGATTCAGCTTGAGCAAAATCTCGTAACTTGCACTGCCAAGTCTTGCAACCCAACGGTGATAACGCGCAATCGTGTCGTACTCATCACCATGGACCACGAGATATCTCCGGCCATCGGCTGCCTGATGTATCGCCGAGTTGTGAACCTCAATATCCCCAAAGACGTGATCATCGTATTCACGCACATTTTCATCATGATTGCCGGGTACGTAGACCACCCGGGTATCATGCCTGGCCTTTCGAAGAATCTTCTGGATGATGGTGTTGTGGTCCTTCGGCCAATAGACCTTTTTGGATAACGCCCAAAAATCAATGATGTCACCGACCAAGTAAAGCGCCTCGCTTTCATTGAACTTCAGAAAGTCCAAGAGAACATCCGCCTGACATTGGGTGGATCCGATGTGAAGATCGGATATGAAGATCGTCCTGTAACGTTGGGGCGTCATAGTGTATCCATCTCGAATCCGGCAGCGGTCAGGGGCTTGGTCGGCAATCAGGGATTTCCATTCAACGGGAAAATTGTTACAAAACAATGAACAAGCGGCTCCAAATCAGCCAGAGACTGAGCCGTTCAAGGGCGCCTCACAAGGAGACTTTATGGGAAACATGTCGGATCCGAATCAAACGCGAGACAGGGCGAATTTCGAGAGCGATGAAGAACCGGACATGGCTCTTGAAGGACTTCAATCGCTCCCAAGAGATCTTGGTTGGACACTGCTCATTGCAGGGCTCCTCAGCGAACTCGGGGTCCCTGGCATTCCCCCTTTCTGGATCGGGGGTCTCTTGATTCTTTGGCCTGAGAAGAGTCTTCGCATCACGGCGCCCATCAAGAAGCGCTTTCCGAAAGCGTTTGGCCAATCCATCCAGATGATCACCCGTTTTGCGGCTGACCTTGAGGCCCGTTACCCGCACCGGTGAAGAAACCCGATCTTGGTTGCCAGATGCGATGGGGGGAGACCAGTTAACCTGCCAATCTATCCCCGCCTGCGACAAGCGTTCGGTTGCCGATCCTGACCATCAGGCAAAAAAATCCCGCCTTAACGACGGGATTGAAACCAGGCGCCCCACGCAAGGCTTCCTGGGAGACCAGGTTCATCCTAAGCCCAATACGTTACATGCGTGTGACGGCACATGGCGAAGTGAGATCCAACGGGTTCAAGCGATGCCTGACGCTTGGTTTCTTGATGCCCCATCATCACGGCAAAAACGACGATCACAAATGCAATAGCCGTCACTAACCACTCAAAAAAACGCCCGAAATTCATGCTTGATAGGCCTATCGCATTGTGTCCTGATGAGCATTGAAACTTGTTGTCTCGGGCGAGCCTGAAAGCGCGGACCGCCAGTCCAGAATCATAAAACCTGACTCCTGCGCATCAAGAAATTCCTCCTCATCATCATCGCAAGCGGAGGCATAAATATCGATGCAGTCCTCTTGAGTCCAAAAATCAAGCAATTCATCGCCGCCTAGCATCTTCTTCTCCTTCCTTTTGCAGATAAGGGAAGCGTGCCAGATCCATGTGACATTTTTTTGAAATGCGAAAAAATTTCGGTGGGATCCAATCCGTTCCGAATTGTTACCTAAATGCGCGAAAAGCCCCGTCGTTCAGTGCGGGGATGAATAGCGCGGACACGATAGTGTCCTGATTGTTAGGCGGGTGTTTGT
>CAYLUS010000050.1:0-14807 GCA_964386975.1 uncultured Methylococcus sp. | reverse complement strand
GATGCCCGACGCGAAGCCGTGGATTTACGCGACGGCCCGGGGGAGGGTACACTTCAAAGGTTCAAGGGGGCCGAACATCCCAGAGATTCCCCAAGGAATCCGCAGAGGAAGAACCTATTCGGCCCCACCCTATGACGGTTATCACCGGCATTGGTTCCTGCAGGCGGTCCTTGCATCGTATTGACGATCGGCATTGACACCTGCATGCTTCTGCCCCGGGTTTCCGCCATGCGTTGACGGCCCCTTCGTAACCCTGAGAGCCACACCATGTCTTGCCGTTCTTACTTCATCGCCTCGGTTTTTCTTGTCGGGTTATTCGGTTGCTCTGCGGCGCCAATTCAGGACTTTCATGACATTCCGGTGCACATGGCGCAAGCCAATGCGACATTGAACGATGTTCAGGTTGCGATCATTCGCGGTGGAACTGAGGCGGGCTGGCAGATGAAAGTGGAAGGCCCCGGGCGGATCAAGGCGCGTTACCACTTCGAGCGCGAGATGGCCGAGGTCCAGATCAGTTTCAATACGAAGTCCTATAGCATCCACTACCTCAACAGCAGCAACCTCAGCTATTCAGCCAAGCCGGGTGGCGAGGCGACGATCTATGAGGATTACAACGTCTGGATCCAGGATCTGGATCGGGCGATACGCAAGGACATGATCCAGCGTGAAGACGGCTAAAATCCCATTTGGATCATGGGGTTAATAAAAAAAGAGTGTCCAATTTTGTCGGTCTGTGGTGTAATCGGAAAGCGGTTGCCGCAGCTTTAAGAATCTGCTGAGTCCCCCCACTTCCACTCAGCCACTCGCTTGTTTTGGCCTCGTTTCCAAGCGTGTTGCGACAACCGCCCCTCTTTAAGGGCGGTCAATGCGCGAGTCGTGTGGCTGCCCAAAGTCCGTCGGCGATGCTGCATCCCCGGGATCGCTCAATGGAACCCCACGAATCACAGCCGGGCGCCCGCAGACCCAGGTCGATTCAATCGCTCCCTCATCCCCCATCATCATCATCCGGAACAGGCGGTCACGCAGTGCTTCAAGGGGAGTGCTTGCCTGTGCCTGTTGATCCGCCTGATGCTGGGCGCATGTTCGGAGTGAGGGGCCGTTTTGGGGATTGATGATCACGAAATCGGCCTCTTTTCCGGGTTCGAAGTTGCCCAGCCAATTCTCAAGATGGAGGGCCCCGGCTCCGCCCACGGGGGCAAGCTAAAGCAGTCGCAGCGCCTCCAGCCGGTGACCTGTGACTCCCGTAGCGAGAGTTTCTAAAGATTTCACAGCCTCGCAGGCCACCTGATTCTGCATGGCCACCCGATACGCATCGCCCATCACCCGGATGAGCGAAAGCCCCGGTCCTCCGGCAAGGTCCGATCCGAGCGCAATCGGCACGCGTTGCGACGGATCCAAGGCTTTACCGGTCCTGAAAAGGCCACTGCCGAGAAACAGGTTGGAGCTGGGGCAGTGACTGATGGCGGCCCCGGATCGGGCGATCCGCCTGAATTCATCGTCACTCAACCAGACCCCATGGCCGCCAACGAAACGGGGCCCGAGGAGCCCGTAATCCTCGAACACGGCGGTCAGATCGGCATGGTCTGTGAAGCGCTCACGCCCGGCCTCGACTTCAGCCGGGCACTCAGCCAGATGGGTATTGAGCCAAAGGCCCTCAAACTCCAACAGCAGGTCTCGCGTGGCGTTCAGCATGTCATGCGAGCAGCCAAGCGCGTAGCGTGGCGTCACGGCATAGAGCAGACGGTCCTTGCCATGGTAGCGTTGGATGAGGCGACGGCTTTCAAAGGCATAGGCCTCGGCCGAGATTGAGTAGCGCTCGGGTACCAGTAGGTCAAGACCCGTCAGGCCGGTAACGATTCGCATGCCGCGCCGGCTCGCGGCATCAAACAGCGCCTCGGTCGCTACCGGGTGGATGGTGGTAAATGCAAGGCAGGTGGTCGTCCCCGCCCGCAGCATTTCATCGAGAAAATCGTCGGCGACCGCCCGGGCGTAGGTGGGATCCTCGAAGCGGATTTCCTCGGGAAGGACCCAACGGTACCACCACTCGAACAATTGACCGCCATAGGCGCCAGGGATCCTGAGTTGCGGATAGTGGACATGGGCGTCGATGAAGCCTGGAACAATCAGCCGATCGGTCAGCGCGAGATCCGGCGCTTTTTGATAGCGGGGCGCACAGGCAGCGTAGGCTCCAAAGTCAACAATCCGACCGCTCTCCTGATCGATTGCCAACAGCCCGTCCGGCACAAAGCGAACGGCCCGATCCGGTGGGGAATCGGTGGCCAGCGGATCGCCGATGAAGTCCAGGAACTGCGCCCGGATGAGGAACACATCGCCCATGGGTTTTCGCTCAGGCGCCCGTTCTACCGGGGAATGGCGGCTAGTTTGCAGGGCAGCCGACCAGTTCCACCTTGGTGTTGCCAAGGACCGTGACGCTCTTGTTCGAGGAGTCACCGCCGACCACGGTCAGGCCGTTGGACGCCGAGGCGAGGTGCGACTTGCAGTGGGCCTTGATGGTCAGACCGCCCATGACATTGACATTGGAAATAAAGCAATACCAGCCATTGGGGTTCATGAGCTGCATGGTCGATCCGCCCATCACGTTGACACCACTATCAACCAGCACCAGATCCGGTCGGGTGCTGGTCGTAAGATCGTCGGTATTCTGGCCGATCCCGAACACCTTCACGGACGCGCCCAGCATCCGGTAACTCGGGTGATTTCCAAACGGGGTCTCCCCCCAGGCTTTGAGGCAGCTTTTGATGTAGCCGTCGTTCTCGCTGGAGTTGGCCAGGGCGGCGTGCCCTTGGGTGAGGAGAAGTGCCGCAAGGCCCATCATTGGCAAAGAAAAAAATTTCATGGGAAGGGTTCCATTTGGGAGTCTAGGTTCGAGAGAGAATTCTATCCAAACCCAGTCAATCCATGCGGGTATCAGGATTCAGTCATGCGCATTGGGGACACAATTCAAATCGCCCATTGCGGCTTGAATCGGAGGGAGCCCGCGCATTCAGTGCCGAAAGATCCAGGGCGCCGCCCTTGCAGGGGGGTGCTTCCTGAACGCAAGGCGAGATTAGTGGCGGCGAAGGAGGGAGGCCAGATAACGCTCCCTCAGCACGCTGAAGGGCGGCTGCCCCGGAGCGATCAGTTGGGCCTGATTTTCAAAGATCCACGGGTTGGCGGATGCGCCAGTCATGTTTGGGTTCCATCGTGTCTTTCGTGTCTGTCGCTGGAATTGAAGTGGCTTGACGACCTTTCCAAAGGGGATGTCCGTTTTCGCAAGGGCCTCATTCATGGCCGGTGTAAGACGCTCAGGAACGTACCAGTTATCCGCTTCCGACAGGGCAATCTCGCCGCAGCGAAGCCGGACGCTGCGGTAACTCACACTCTCTCCGGGGCCTAACTTCAATGTGCGAAGGACCGTCTTGCTCGCCTTGGCGTGGTCTTGTCGCTTGAGGATTTCCGCCCGCACCGTTGCGTGTTCAGCGCCAAAATAGCGTTGGCAGTAGCTCTCAAGGACTTCGGTTGCGCTCGCATTTGAAAGGAGTTGTGATTCCAGGCTCTCCAGCGTCTGTCGCTGGTCCGGCCGCAAGGGCCCGGCCAGTGCAAGGGGAACCAAGGCCAGCATTCCGATCCAGGCAATGCCTCTGATCGGTCTCAAGCGCCCCTTGCAGCGCGGCATCAGAGGGGCCCGGGTTGGCCGTTTGATGGATTCGTATGTGCGACTAGCGGGGTTCATGGTGGTGACCTCAGGCAGTTTGGCAGGCACAAAGGCCGCAACGGGCCGCCCCGCAACTTGACGATGCCGTCCGGCGCGAGCACCTCATCAGCAACCCGAAGCGGTAAGGGGCTATTGGGGCGTCTCGCCCAATTTTGCTTTTGCCGCCGATTGGCATTCCATCTGAAGACGCTGCTTGGCGGTTTCATATTGATTGATGTTGACTTGGCGGGTGTCCCCGGCCTGCGCCAGTTCTGTCAGTTTCTGGGCACAGGCGAGGGCGACCGTCCTGACATCTTGATTGTAGTAGTTCAAAAGGGTTCCAGAGGCCGTGTTGAGGCATTTCTGGCGGGCTGTCAATTGGCCCGGAACCTCCGGGTAATCGAGGATGCAGCGGGAGGTCATGATCGATGCCTTCTTGATGGCCTCCGGGTCCTGCGCCAGTTTTGTGCCCTGACAGGCGGCGAGCAGGATGAAGAGGGCGAAAAGTGAAAGCCGAGGCTGCATGACCGGTTGTCCTTTTGCAGTAATGGAGATGGCAGGTGCGGTGCCGTACACCCGAGTCATGATACCTGTTCCTTGCAATTCCGATGAACTGCTTGAAATTCCAGGGTATCGTCGCCACTTCCAGAAGCAGAGGTACAAATGAATGAAAGCCATACTCTTGGATCGCGATGGACAGCGGCTCGCTGTAGCCGTCCCCGATGACAACAGTCGGGTGGTGGTCTGTGCCGATTTCTCCCAGGTGGATGAAGATGAGCAGTCCGATGCCTTGGGGGCAGTCGGCTGGTTCGCCAACCATTATCGTGATCATGGGTTTGGCTCGGGCTCGGTGACCGTATCGACCAATGGTCTCGTCTTCGACTTCAATGACATGAACGAGGCAGTTGGCGCGAAGGCGGCCATCGACTTTTGCGAACGGACGCTTGGCTATGACGCCAAGAAGGGGCCCGTCTGGCTCATTCTTGGAACCGTCCAGGGGCGCGACCGCTCGTTCCTGCACTGAACAGCGCGCTTGAGCTAACGGCCCCGATCAGGGAGCCATCGGTGAGCCACCCAGCGGGCACCGGTGAGCGCCAGAAACAGGCCAAAACTCGCGGCCGCGATCAGGATCAAGCCGGTCCAGAGCAGCCGGTTTGCCAGACGCTCGCCTCTGGCTTCCATTTCCTTTGACAGGTGGGCGAGGTTTGACTCTCCGCCGGCAGCAGCAGCAGGGGATCCACTGGGGACGGCGGTCAGCTGACTCACCAGCGCGTTGAGTTCCGTGGCAGTCGTTGCCGTCTCTCTCGCCACATCAAGATAGTCCTTGATGTTGAAAGGTGGGGCATTCGGATCCTTGGGTTCCTGTGCAATCTGGGCATGCAGCGCTGAGTAGGTCTTGAAGGTCTGGTCTGAGGACTCAAACATCCGGTTGCCCGCCTCGAGCGTTTTCTGGACCTGTGCCGCAAGCGCTGCCAACGGGCCTGCTTGCGCCTCCAGCGCCTTCAAGGTTGCCTCACGTTCCCGGCGGATGTCGGTGGGAAGCTGTCCCGCCGTTTGACTCAAGGATTCCGCGGCCACGCTCAAGCGTCCCGTGGCCTGGACCATGGACTCCATCTCTGGAATGCGGGCCAGTTCGAGGGTCAGCAGCTGGGTTTGTAGCCGCAACACGGTCGGCATGCGCTGGGCCAGAAACAGGGCGCGCTCTGCAAACCGCCGGCTTCTGGCCAACTCCTGGGTTGCCGGGTCCAGTGAGCTTAAGGGGTCGATATCCAGAAGATCAAACACACTGGCGCCGGAGCCATGCCCTGTGGCCCGATCATGCTTGGCGATGGCGTTGGCAAAGCCGGTCGCGCGAATATCTGTCAGGCCCTGCATCTGCTGGTTGTTTCGGCCCCATTGGTCGATGGCCTGTCGGAGTTCTTTTTGCATCTCGGGCTTGAGGACGTCACCGGCAAGTTTCCAGATCGTGGCCTCGTTCTGTTGCATGACCTTCAAAAGGGGACGCGCGGAATCCCCCCACAGTCCTGGCATCCAGTTGCTCTCGAGCTGGAGACGGCTGAGGCTGACCAGGGTCACCATGTCAAGGAGATTGCCATAGGGATTGGGGCCGGTTGCCACCCCATAGATGTCTTGCAAAAAGGCGATCTGGAACCTGAGGATCTGCGCGGAATTGGTATCAAGGCCCCGGGATCGCAAGGTGTCAAAGGCACTGGTGGCACCGGCAACAAAATTGTCGGCAAAGCGCATGAGATCGTTTTCAACTTCAACGGGAGAAAGCACCGGCTTTTCAAGGCCAGTCTCGGTTTCGATGAAGGTGGCGATCTGCTTGAACGGGTATTCGCTGACGCTGATCACGGCCGAACAGCCGCACAGCAGGAAAAGAGCACCTGCAACTGCCGAGGCCGGCCGCCGGATTTGAGAGAAAGGCAACACGGATGGCATCCGCTCGCTCGGTCGTTTATTCCCGGTAAGCCTCGACCGGAACATGAACCGCAATGTCATCGCCAACCCCTGGCAGATAGCGGATCATGCCAAAGTCCGAGCGCTTGAGATGGGCTTCGATATCACCGGCACACACCGGTTTTTTAAGGATCGGCTGGATTCCGCAGTGAAAGTGACTGATCGTGAGCGATACGGGCCGTTGGGTGCCACGAAGGGTCAGTTCGCCCTTCGCTCCGACCGGTACACCGTCGCTAAACGTGAGGGCTGTCGCGCTGAAACGGATTTCGGGATAGCGGGCCACATCGAACCAGTCCTCGCCTTTAAGGTGGGTGTTCCACCGCTCGCTGCCCATGCTGATGGAAGCGGCATCAATGATGAATTCCACCGTGCCATTGCCGTTGACAAGGTCAAGTTCGATCTGTCCCTGGACCCGGTCAAATCGACCCCTTTGGGTCGAAAAGCCGAGGTGGTTGACCTCAAAGGCCGGCAGGCTATGCTCGGTATCGAGGGTGTAGCGCTCGGCCTGCGCCTGAAGTGGCAGGGCCAGCGTCAATACCAGGATCGAGCGGAGCCTCAAGGCAGATCGCCTGTCGCCAGTGTGGCCATTGCGCGTGGAACCGGGGAGGGAGGGAAGTGCCATGGGTTACAATCCGGATCGAATAGAGAGGTGGGTCATGATTCTTGCTTGAACCCACGCAACGGTCAATTGCTGGATGCAGGTTCGGGAGGACAGGATCAAAACCGATGAGCACGTGACGAGCGGTAGGGTTTTACGGCGCCCCCTGCGGCGATCAGCGGATGGCGGATGGGCCCTTGGATGCCTGATCCCCGCAGGTGGCTGCAGACGATGGGGGAAGGTGTGAACCTTTCTCTGGACCCCACCCTGCAGAGCGGCCTCTTGCCGCTTGTGGGTTTTTTTGCGGGTGTTTTGATCACCGGCTTATTGCTGATGCGCCAGCGCGCCAAAACCGAGGCCCTGCGGTTTCAGTTGGCCATCCTTGAGGAACGACTTCAGCTGGAGGCCCGCAATGCAGAGGCCCTCTTGCAGGTGAAATCCACACGTATCGAGGCGCTGGAGGAGGCCTTTTCGAAGCTGACCCAGACGCATCAGGCCCTCTTGCAACGGCAAACCGAGGCCGAGACGCGCCTTGAAAGCGAGCGCAGTGGCCACGCCCAGCAACTCGTGCAGATCAAGGAGGCGAGGGAAGAGCTCTCGCGGCAGTTCCAGGTGCTGGCAACCAACATTCTGGATGAAAAGTCGCGCCGTTTTGATGAAATCAACCAGACCAGTCTCCGGCAGTTGCTGGATCCCCTGAAGGAGCGTATCCAGGCGTTTCAGGGCAAGGTGGAGGAAGTCTATGTCAAGGAGGGCCAGGAGCGCAGTGCGCTGGCCCAGCAGGTACGCCACCTCATGACCCTCAATCAGCAACTCTCCGATGATGCCAACAACTTGACCCGGGCGCTCAAGGGGCAGGCCAAGATTCAGGGCAACTGGGGTGAACTGGTGCTGGAGCGCATCCTGGATGCGGCCGGTCTTAAAGTCGGCATCCATTACGAGACGCAGGTCAGTCATCAGCGCGATGACGGCTCTCGGGCGCAGCCCGATGTCATCTTGAAATTACCGGAAAACCGCCAACTGGTGATTGATGCCAAGGTCTCCCTGGTGGCCTACGAGGCCTTCTCCAGCAGCCTTGGCGATCCCGAGCGCGAGATCGAGCTGAAGCGGCACCTTGACTCCCTCAAGCAGCATATTCGCGGGCTCTCCTCGAAAAACTACCAGGACCTCTATCAGCTCGACTGTCTGGATTTTGTCATCCTGTTCGTGCCGATCGAGCCGGCTTACATGCTGGCGATTTCAGAAGATCCTCAGCTCTGGCAGGAGGCATGGGAGCGGAATGTCCTCCTGGTCAGTCCCAGCACCCTCTTGTTTGTCGTCAGGACGGTGTCCCATCTCTGGCGTCAGGAGCAGCAGAACCGCAATGCCCAGGACATTGCCCGCCGCGGCGGTGAACTCTATGACAAGCTCTGTGGCGTCGTGCAGGATCTTGAGACGGTGGGTCGTTCTCTGGATCAGGCCTCAAAGGCCTATTCCGGTGCGCTGACGAAGTTCAGTCAGGGGCGTGGCAACCTGATCCGTCAGGCAGAGCTGCTGCGCGATCTTGGGGTCAAACCCAGCAAGCAACTGCCCCAGGGCCTGATTGACCGCGCCAAGGAGGATGAAGGGGTGGCCGATGGGGATCAGGCAGATGCCTGATCCGGCAATCCATGAAACCCGCCAGCGGCTTCTGGCCGGTGGTGTGACTTACCTCAGCACCCATGGCTATCACGGTTCGGGTCTCAAGGGCATTCTCAGCGCGGTCGGAATCCCCAAAGGCTCCTTCTACTATTATTTCAACAGCAAGGATGCCTATACGGCTGCGGTCATTGACTATTACATCAGCCCCTATCTTGACCGGCTTCAGGTGCTTGGGTCCGCATCCGGCGAGTCGGGTAAGTCCCGTCTCCTGACGTATTTTTCCGAATTGATGGCGGCCTCTGCCGCCAGCGAGTATGCCGGCGGCTGCCTGCTTGGCAACCTCATGGGAGAACTCGATGCCAGCCGCAATCCTTCCAGCCGTAAGGCGCTCTCCAAGGCCATGGCGTCCTATGCCGATGCGCTGGCCTTCCTGATTGCGATCGGGCAGGCCGATGGCAGCATTCGAAGCGACATTGAGGCCGGCGCCCTTGCTGATCTTCTGGTCAATCAGTGGCAGGGTGCCTTGCTCAGAGCCAAGCTGGAACGTAGCGCGGGCCCCCTGAATGGCTGCATCGCCGGTCTGATCGAAGGCTATTTTAAGCCCCATAGCAAAAGCATTTAAGCACCCGGCGCCGGCAGGACTTGCTGTCAGTGGACCACTCGTCTAGTATTCGCCCAGCCCCGCCCGCAGGGGGGCATCAGGTACGCCTCGATCCTTATTCCGGAGACCCCCATGTTGCTTAGACGCTCTTCCCCTGGATCCCGCCCGTCACTGTTGAAGGCACTTGCCTTCAGTGCCCTGACCGCTGCGATCCTGACCCCGATTCATGCCCACGCGGATGAAACCTGCGCCTCGCCCTACATGAAAAAGATCGAGGGCCAGGAGGATTATGTCTATGTCTGGACTCTGGGCGTCGAGGGCCTTGGGGATGGTCAGGACAAATTGGTCACGGTGGATGTCAACCCCAAATCCGCCAACTTCGGCAAGGTCCTTGGGAGCGTTTCTGTGGGCGGGCGCAATGAAGCCCATCATTCGGACTTTACCGACGATCGCCAGTTTCTCTGGGCCGGTGGGCTGGATACCTCCAAAATCTTCATCTTCGATGTGAAATCCGACCCTGCCCGGCCAAAGCTGGTCCGGACCCTGGATGATTTTGTCGCCAAATCCGGCGGTATTGTCGGTCCTCACACCCTGTATGCCATGCCCGGGCGGATGCTGATCACGGGTCTTTCCAACAACAAGGACCACGGCGGTCGCACAGCGGTCGTCGAGTACACCAATGAAGGGGGGTATATCGCTACCCACTGGATCCCGACGGATGCGGACCTTCAGGGCGCCATCAAGACGGGCCAGTTCGCCGATGGCTACAACTACGATATCCGCGCGCTGCCACGGCGCAATCTCCTGGTGACCTCGAGTTTTACCGGCTGGAACAACTACATGATGGACTTCGGTCGGATGCTCAAGGATGCCGAAGCCATGAAGCATTTTGGCAATACGGTGGTCACCTGGGACCTTCATACCTTGAAGCCCCAACGCGTCCTCGATGTGCCGGGTGCTCCCCTTGAAATTCGCTGTGCCTGGGGTGAGAAGCACAACTACTGCTTCACCACTACGGCTCTGACCTCCAAGATCTGGTGGATTCATGAGGACGCCAAGGGCGAATGGCAGGCGCAGGCCGTCGCGGATATCGGCGACCCGGCCAAGGTGCCTCTGCCGGTCGATATTTCCATTTCAAATGATGACAAGCACCTCTGGGTCAACACCTTCATGGACGGCAATACCCGCCTGTTTGACATCAGTCATCCTGAAAAGCCGGTGCAGATCTACGAGAAGCACATCGGTGCCCAGGTCAACATGGTCTCTTCAAGCTGGGATGGCAAGCGGCTTTACTTTAGTTCTTCGCTACTGGCCAACTGGGACAAGCAGGGCGCTGACAATGAGCAGTTCCTGAAGTTGTTCCGGTGGGATGGCAAGGAACTCAAGGAAGCCTTCGCCATTGACTTCACCGCCGCCAAACTGGGGCGTCCGCATCAGATGCGCTTTGGTGCCCACGCCCTCTACAGCGGCCTCGCCGCCGGGCCAGCCGCACCCGGGACTCTGGCCCAGAATCCCTGATGGCGATGCGCCTTGGCCCCCATGCGCGTGCATTGGGGCTGGCGCTTGGGATTGGGGTTGCCGTCGCCACTGGCAGCGCGCCATCGGCCGATGCGCCGGTCGAGACGCCGGCGCCAGGGTATGCACCACTGGGGTTCAAGCCCCCCGACCCCGGTACTTACCGGCTCTCTGATCTGGGTGAAGCCGGTGATGGGCGGCTGATCGATTCCAGCGGCAAGAGTCTCAGCCTTCGGCAGCTGATTCGCCATCGCCTGGCGGTCGTCAGCTTCATCTATACAAGCTGCCACGAGACCAATGGCTGCCCGCTCGCCACCTCAGTCCTGCAGCGGACCGCGCAAACGCTGGCAAAGGAACCCCGGATCTCTTTGCCTTTGATATTTCTCACCATCAGCTTTGATCCTGCGCGGGATACCCCGGCCGTAATGGCACGTTATGGTGCGGGCTTTCAGGAACAGGGGCTTGAGTGGCACTTCCTGACCCCTCAAGACGCCGATGCACTTCAAGGACTTTTGTCCGCCTATCAACAGGCCATCCAGCCCGAGGTGGAGGTCTCTGGAAAAACTACAGGGGGGCTCTCTCATGTGCTCCGGGTGTTCCTGATCGATGCCAATGGTCATATCCGCAACAGCTACACCCCATCGGTCCTGCATCCGGATTTGCTGGCGGCAGATCTCCGGACCCTTTCGCTGGAATCGCCCATCAAGTCGTCTCTTTCGCCTCCACCGGATCCGAGCCTGCCCCTTCGGGCCGCTGACCCGAGGAGCGGTTATGAGGCGCCCGGCTTTTCCACGCAAACCCAAGCGCTTGGAGCGCGAAAAGGGCGCCGGGCAGATCTGATCCGGCTCTCAAAAGCCGCCGGATTCGGACTTCCCAAAGGCCGAATCAGAGTCACCCCGGATGGGGTGGCCTTGGGGCGAAAGCTGTTCTTTGACCGGCGCCTGTCTCTCAATGGCACCGTCTCCTGCGGGATGTGTCATATCCCCGATCAGGGCTTTGCCAGTCAGGAGCAAGCCACGGCCGTGGGCATCGAGGGCCGAACGGTGCGGCGGAATGCACCGACCGTCCTCAATAGCGGTGGGCTCACGCGTTTGTTTCATGACGGCCGTGAAGAGAGCCTGGCCAACCAGGTCTGGGGCCCCTTGCTGGCGTCCAATGAGATGGGCAATCCGTCCGTCGGCTTTGTGCTTCAGACCCTTCGAAAACAAACCGATTACCAGGGACTTTTTGAAAAGGCCTTCGGCCGGGGGCCCAGCATGGAGACCGTCGGTTTGGCCCTGGCTCAGTATGAGGCCGTGCTGAATGCGGCTGCCTCGCCATTTGATCAGTGGTTTTATGGCCATAAGGCCGATGCACTGAGCCTTGATGCAAAAAAGGGGTTTGCCTTGTTTACCGGCAAGGCGGGCTGTTCGGCTTGCCATACGCTGAAGCCTGAGGGCAGTTTGTTGACGGACGAAGGCTTTCACAATACCGGCATTGGCTATCGTCAGTCGATGAGTGACCTTACCGATTCCGCTGACGTTCAGTTGGCCCCGGGCGTCAGGGTCAACCTTGATGCTGCGACCCTGAAGTCCGTCTCAAAACCGGTCCCATCAGACCTTGGGCGCTATGAAATCACCTTGGATCCCAAGGACCGCTGGTCCTACAGAACGGCGGGGCTTCGCAATGTGGCCTTGACCGCGCCCTACATGCACGATGGCTCGCTCGCAAGCCTTGCTGCGGTGATCGATTTTTATAATCAGGGGGGAATTGCCAATCCAGGACTGGATCCGGCGCTGCATCCACTGCAGTTGACGGCGGAAGAACGTCAGCAACTGGTGCGTTTTTTGGAGTCGCTCACCGGCGCCATGGTCAATGCACTGGTGATGGATGCCTGGGATCAGGCGGTCGGGGACCCGGTGGCCGGGACGGGGGCGATGCGGCGACCCTGACTGGCCGAATCAAGGTGATCCGGCCAGGGTCTTTCGGGGTTTTGGCTTAGCGACGGCCGCGACCTTTGCCGCGTGCCTTTTCTTCGCTGACGCGAAGGCTGTTGCCGCGAACGCTCTTGCCGTTCAGGCCGGCAATGGCCGCACGGGCATGGTGGCCTTCCATTTCAACGAAACCGAAACCGCGACAGCGACCGGTGAAGATGTCACGGGTCAGGTCGTAGCTGAAAACCCGACCAAACTCTGAAAAGAGCTCGTTGAATTCCTTCTCCGTGATATCGGGAGGCAAATTGCCTACGTGGAGTCTGATCATCGTTGGTACCTCATGTCTCGGGTGGATGGGGGCAGCCGCGCTGGGTCTGCCGATTTTTCTAAGGCCGCTGGGGTCAACGGCAATGGGGAGGACCTTGGGTCACCCCCCTGTATTCAGGGGTCAATCCGTCTCGAAGAGGAAGAACCCGAACGGGGTTTGGCGGACCGGGCCCAACGGCCAGGTGCTTGGGGCGCCCGTTTGGGGCGCAGGGGCTCCTTGCGGTCGACCACGGGCGCCTTGGGGGGCGGCAGATCATCCGGCAGGGCGGCGACTTCGAGCTTGCGGCCAATCAGTCGCTCAATGCCCTTGAGATGCACCTTTTCGTCATCGGTCACCAGCGAAACGGCCTCACCCTGGGCGCCAGCCCGTCCCGTTCGTCCGATCCGGTGCACATAATCCTCGGGCACGTTCGGAAGATCATAATTCACTACATGCGGGAGTTCCTTGATATCGAGGCCCCGCGCCGCGATATCGGTGGCGACCAGCATCTGGATGTTGCCGGCCTTGAATTCAGCCAGTGCCCTGAGCCGGGCCCCCTGACTCTTGTCCCCATGGATGGCGGCGACGGTGAAGCCATCGCGCTCCAACTGACGGGTGAGCCGATTGGCGCCGTGCTTGGTGCGGGTAAACACCAGTGTCTGCCCCCACAAGCCGCGGGTCGCGAGTTCAACCAAAAGGACCTGCTTCTGATCCTTGGGGACGAAATAAACGCGTTGCTGGACGCTGGCCGTGGTCGAATTTCTCGGTGCAACGTCAATGCTGACCGGTGATTTCAGAAGCCCTTGCGCCAGTTTTCGAATGTCCCCTGAAAAAGTTGCAGAAAACAGCAGGTTCTGGCGTTTTTCGGGCAGCAGGCGGAGGATCTTCTTGATGTCGGCGATGAAACCCATGTCCAGCATGCGATCCGCCTCATCCAGGACTAGTGCCTCAAGGTGCTTGAAGTTGATGAACCCCTGGTTGTAGAGATCGATCAGTCGCCCGGGTGTGGCGATGATCCATTCAGGGCTCTCGGCAAGCGCATCGATCTGCGGATTCATGCTGACGCCGCCATAAAGCGCGACCGCCCGTATCGAGAGGTTGCGACCGTACTTGCGGACGTTCTCGAGGATTTGTGCCGCCAGTTCGCGGGTCGGTGCCAGGACCAGAACCCGGGTCCTGCGACCGCTGGAGCGATCGGGATCGGCCATCCGTGTCAGCAAGGGAAGGGCAAACGCAGCAGTCTTGCCGGTGCCCGTCTGTGCGGCCGCCAGCACGTCTTGCCCCTTGAGGATGGCGGGAATCGCCTGCGCCTGAATCGGCGTTGGCCGTTCATAGCCTTGTTTGGCAAGGACTTTGACGATGCGGGCGTCAAGTCCGAGTGAATCAAATGACATGGGGTGCCTGTCCGGATCGTGTCCCGTCAGGCCACCATCTCTTGGTAAGTGTTAAATCAACAGCCTGTCCAGACCCAGCGGAGCGACGGGGTTCCGAGGGTGCCTTGGCGCGTGATAAAACCCGATATGGGCAAGGAAAGCGCGTGAGGAAGAGGGGAAAGCTGGACGGCCGATTTTTCGTTCGGCCATGATTAATCCTTGCATTATATGCTGAATCGGCTCTTTAGGCTATCTTAACCTTTCGAGGCGAAACACAGTGACTTCTCATGCAGACACTCCGCGCGGGATCGTAGCGGACGGTGCTGGGCTTATTGCCCCCTCACGGCAGGCACTGGCTCCCGCTTGATGGTTGTCACCACTGGCGGTTAAAGTGGCGCTGATCGGACTTTTCACGTGCAGATCAGGGTGGCCCCATCGGGTGGGAAGTCTCGATCGACGATTTCAATCCACAAGAGGTCTTTTTCGATGAAAGCGACACCCCATTTTCCGATTATTCGAGGTGTTCTCCTTCTTGTTCTTGCGCTGAGCCTCTCTGCTTGCAACTCGGGCTGGTGGAACGGCTTTATTCACAGTGGCGGTCATGGGGCGCTCAAGCAGGGAAAACCCTGAAGCGCTGAGTTGCCGCCGGATCAGTTCGGGTATTCGAACGGCATCTCGGTTTGCTGCGATCCATGATGCCAGATCAAAATGCCGGGGTTCGGATTC
>CAYLUS010000049.1:0-15255 GCA_964386975.1 uncultured Methylococcus sp. | reverse complement strand
GCCGAAGCAAGCTGAAATGGCGAACATCGTTTCAGATGCCGTAGGAATCCCCTGCTTTCAGGCAGGAGAGGATGTCAAACGGTCAGTCAGCCGATGATACCCATGCCATCATGTAACCGTTCAAAAAATCCATAAAGGGTGCATCGGTCGTTTGTCTTCACCGCTTCTGGGCAGATTGAGGCTCTTTGCGCAGGGTCATGGCACTCACCCGATTGACCCATCGCCCACATGACATAAACATATCGGCATATACAATTCGGAGAGGTGCCATGTCTAACCTGTCACCACCTTCCAGACCCAAATCGGTCAAACTTTTTCGCAACAATAGCAGTCAGGCCGTGCGGATTCCGGTCGAGTTCGAGTTGCCGGGCGATCATGTCCTGATCCATCGAGAAGGTAACAAACTTATCATCGAGCCAGTGACTCGACCAACGAATATCGTCGAGTTGTTGGCCGAGTGGAGGAATGAGGCTCCACTCGGGCCGGAGGATCAGTTTCCCGCCATGACCAACATACCTGCCCCGCCGGAGGATCTATATTGAGCGGACTTTGATGGACACAAACATCATCTGCGACATGATCCGCAACCCGGACGGGCATGCCGCACGGCAGATTGAGCGAATTGAGCCGAAGAAGATTTTTCACCAGCATCATCGTTGCATCCGAGTTGCACTACGGCTGCGCAAAGAAAGGATCCCCCCGCTTGCTAGCCAGGGCTTAGGACATCCTTAGAACAATCCCCATACTGCCACTGGATATTCCGGCCGACATTGAATATGGCAGCATTCGGGCTGAGCTTGAAGCAGCTGGCCAACCGATCGGCATGAATGATCTCCTGATCGCCGCTCACGCCCATTCACTGAGCTTCACGCTGGTGACAGACAACACGCAGGAATTCTGTCGCATTCGGGGCCTTGAGGTAGAGAACTGCTTGGAATGATCATTGGGGCAACTCGCCAGGCGTTGCAGCAATGGATCAGGATTGAGTCGACGGTTTGATAGGAGGTCTAAAAAAAGCGAAGGCCATTGCCCGCAGAGATGCAGAGGTATTAACTCCTCCTCAGCCGAGCTAGAGCATGACTCGTTCGGTTTTTTTCACGTTTGCCCTCGGAGCGTATTTCAGGGCTGCCGTCAAAGACGCGGGGTCGCGATGCGTCCGACCCAGGCCACAACGCTCGCAAAGACCGCCTTGCTGTCATCAAGGATCGTGAAGACCGGCGGGATGACAATCAGACTCAGGACCGTCGAAGTGACCAACCCCCCGAGCACGGCAAAGGCCATCGGGCTCCGGAAGGAGGTATCCGCCTCCCCCAGACCCAGCGCAATCGGCAGCATCCCTGCCCCCATGGCAATGGTTGTCATGACGACGGGACGGGCTCGTTTGCTGCAGGCATCCACGAGCGCAGAGAATCGGTCCATCCCCAGATCACGACGGGCCACAATGGCATAGTCGACCAACAGAATCGAATTCTTGACCGCAATCCCCATCAACATGACCAGACCAATCAGCGAAGGCATCGAGAACGCCTTGCCCGCAAGCAGAAGGGCGACAAAACCACCGCCGAAGGCGGTCGGAAGCGCCGCAAGGATACTTATCGGTTGAATGAGGTCCTTGAACAAAAGCACCAGAACGACAAAGATGCAGAGGACCCCGGTCAGCATGGCCAAGCCGAAACTCCCGAACAGTTCCGCCATCATCTCGGCATCTCCGACATCCACTCGCTGAACCCCGGGCGGCAAGGCTCGAAGACTGGGAAGTTTGGCCACGGCCTGCGTGACTTCGCCCAGAGGCAGGCCTGAAAGTTCAATTTCAAAATTGATATTCCTAACCCGGTCGTAGCGACGAATGACTTGTGGACCACTGGAAAGCTCCAGTTTCGCGACCTGCCCCAAGAGGACCGATCCCACATCTGGCTTGGTAGAGGGCACCGGCAGTCGGGCAAGCACATCGAGATCGTTGCGACCGGATTCATCGAGCCGCACCATCACCGGCACCTGCCGGCGCGCAAGATTGAGCTTCGGCAACGACCAGTCATAGTCGCCAAGGGTTGCGATCCTCAGGGTTTCCGAAATCGCCGCCGCCGTCACACCAAGATCCGCTGCGGTCTCAAAGTCGGGATGAACGGCAATTTCAGGGCGCGTCAGGGCCGCACTGGAGGCAATGCTCCCCAGCCCCTCAATGGTCCGAAGCTCCCGCTCGACGTTCCGGGCCACATGCGAAAGCTGTTCAGGATCATCACCACTCAGAGTCAGAATATATTTCTCGCCAGAACCACCCAGGCCGACTTTGGTTCTGACACCTGGAAGATGCTCAAGACGCGCGCGCATTGCCTTTTCAATCACCTGCTTTCGCACGGAGCGCTCACTGCGACTGGCTAATGTGATGGTCAGTGTGGCTTTTCGAACCTCCGCCTCAGCGATCCCCCCCATCGGATCACTGCCAGCGGTTCCCCCACCGATGGTGGTGTAGACGTTACGGATCTCAGGCAGATCAGCCAGCAACTCCCGAGCGCGCTCGGCGCTGGCCCGGGTTTGCTCCAGAGTGGATCCGGGCGGCAGTTCGACAAAGACCTGGGTTTGTGGATTGTCATCCGCTGGAATGAAGCCCTGGGGCAACAGCGGAATCAGCATCAAGGAACCGATAAAGAACAAGCCGGTTCCGCCAAGGGTCGCCCAGCGATGGGTGAGGCAATAACGCACGGTATCCAGGTACTTCGGCATCAACCAGTTCGGGGACTCTTCCTCTGGCGGCGTGGCCTTTAGGAGGTAAGCCGCCATCATGGGCGTCAGCATACGAGCCACCACCAGGGAGGCAAACACGGCCAGCGCAGCGGTCCAGCCAAATTGCTTGAAGAAGCGGCCCACAATGCCGCTCATGAAGGCGGTCGGCAAGAACACCGAGATCAGTGCAAACGTGGTAGCCACGACCGCCAGACCAATTTCATCGGCGGCCTCCATGGCCGCGTCATACGGCGTCTTGCCCATGCGAAGATGGCGAACGATGTTCTCGACCTCCACAATCGCATCATCCACCAGAATACCGACCACCAGTGACAACGCCAGAAGGGAAACCACATTCAGGCTGAAGTCAAAGGCATACATGCCGATGAACGTCGGAATCGCAGACAAAGGGAGCGCCACTGCCGAGACAAACGTTGCCCGCGCATCGCGAAGAAAAAGCCAGACCACCAGAACGGCCAGCGCAGCACCCTCATACAAAAGGGCCATGGAGGCGTTGAACTCCTCCTGAACCGGTTGCACAAAATTGAAGGCTTCAGTGAGCAGCAGATCCGGATCTTTGGCCTTGATCTCCTCGAGGACGCGATGGACACCGGCTCCCACTTCAATTTCGCTGGCTCCGCGGCTTCGGCTGATCTCAAACCCCACGACTTCATGACCATTCAGGAGCGCAAGCTGGCGATGGGTGGCGACGGTATCCCGTATTTCAGCCAACTGGTCGAGTTCAATGCGCCGACCATCCGGAAGAACGATTGGGAGTGATCTGAATTCATCGGCACCCGAGAGATTTGCCAGCGTTCTGACCGGCTGTTCACCGCCTCCCAGTTCCGCTCGTCCCCCGGCTCCTTCCCTTTGCGTCAGTCGGAGCTGGCGTGAGACATCGGCTGCACTCAGGCCCAACGACTGAAGTTTCAAGGGATCGAGGCGAATCGCAATCTCTCGATTGCCTCCACCCACGCGCGTCACGGCACCCACGCCCGGAATCGCCAAAAGCTTTCTGACAATCACATCATCGACGAACCAGGACAGCGATTCTTCATCCCGGTTTTTCGACCCGATGGTGTAAGCCAGAATCGGGGCTGCCACGACATCCAGCTTGGTGACGATGGGGTCCCGAAGATCACTCGGAAGATCGGCGCGGATCTTGGAAACGGCCGAACGGGTATCGTCCAGCGCCTCGTCCAGGGACTTTTCCAGTCGGAATTCCAGTGTCACGATGACGCTCCCATCCTGAATCTGGGTCGTCGTGTGCTTCAGCTTTTGAAGGGTAGCCACCGCATTTTCAATCTTCCGGGCCACTTCCGTTTCCAACTGTGGGGGTGAGGCTCCCGGGAGACTCGCCGTGATGCTCACCGTTGGAAAATCCAGATCAGGAAAGTTCTGGATTTTCATCATCTTGAAGCAGTAGGTGCCGCCGAGTGTCAAAAGGACAAACAGCATGATGGCTGGCAGCGGCGTCCGAATGCAGCCTGCCGAAATATTCATGGGTCGATCCTGACGCGGTCCCCATCAGCAAGGAAGGCGCCTCCCGCTCGAACGATATGATCCTCGGGGGTGATCCCTTCCAAAACCTCCAGCGATTCGCCTTCGCTCCGCCCCAGTTTCAGCTTGACCTCTTCAACCCGGGCAAAGCCATCCTTCGCATCCATCAGCTTGAAGGTATAGCTAAATCCATCACGGAGCGTGATTGCCGTTCGAGGGATGATGAGTGCAGTCGATGTTCCAATCTCAAACTCACCATGGGCGTACATGCCGGCCTTGAATCCGCGATCGGCAGCGCCAGGCAGATCGACATAGATGATGCCGAACCGGCTGGTCGGATCGAGTCCCGGGCCGACCATACGGACAACTCCCTCGAGGTTTCCGACATCCGGCACCCGAAGGCTGACCCGGGTACCGACCCGGATCTTAGGAATTTCTGTTGCAGTGACTTCGGCCCGCCATTCCAGACGCTGTTGGCGAATCAGTCTGAAAAGTTCCTGCCCCTCCAGGGTGACTCCCCCAAGGACGGCAGAGCGTTGTGTAATGAGGCCATCATCAATCGCCAGAACCTGCGTATGACGCATTCGAAGTTTCTGGATTTCAACCTGCGCCTTCGCGGCACGCATTCGCGCTTCAGCCGTCTTCTCACCCGTCAGGTATTGACCGGCCTGAAGTGCACTCAAGGCCCCCTCGTCGATGATCTGGCGCACTCTGCGGGCATTGTCTCTGGCCTCCTCAAGCGTGGCTTCCGCTTCAGCGAGGCCGGCTTCACTGTTTTCAAGGTCTGATGCCACCCGCTCCCGATCAAAAAGCGCCAGCACCTGGCCCTTTTTGACCCGATCCCCGACCTGCGCCTGAATATCCACGAGGCGGATCCCGGACAGTTCTGCGCTGATGACCGCTTCCTGCCAGGCACTGATCGAACCATTGGCCGCGAGCTTGATCGGAAGATCCATAGCGACCGGTGCAACCCACTCCACAGTCAGCGCCGCCTTGGGACTGACAGAAGGGGTTGGCGTCTCACCCCTCTGGGAAAGAAATACCAAGCCCAAAATCAGGATCCCGAGGAGGCTCAGCCGCACACGGGGGGATGTTTGACGAATCCAGTCGATCACCGTTTGTAGTCCTCCGCCTTCTGGCCGGTTACCGGGTTGCGTGGATCCTCGCGGACGGGTATCGCAGGTTCGATGCCCTCGGGATCCTGCCATCCTCCTCCGGCTGCCCGGTAAAGCGCCACCCAGGCCGAAACCTGCTGCTGTTCAAGATCTGCGAGGGTCCGCCGGGCAATCAGCGTCTGTCTTCGTGCCTGTTCCAATTCCAAAAGGCTGCCAAACCCCGCCCGATAAAGATGATCCGTGGCCGTAAAATTCTTTTCATACCCTGAGAGCGCCTGACGGGCCTTTGGGAGCCGCTCATCTGCGCTCTTCAGCCCAACGAGCGCAACCTCGACCTCCTTCACGGCCGTTCGGACAACGGATTGGAATCGCGTTTTTGCGGCTTCAAACTGAATTCTGGCGGCTTCGACATCTGCAAGTCGCTTCCCTGCATCAAAAATCGGCATGGTCAGCGTCGGCCCGAAAGACCAGGTGTTGGCGAAATAGGTGGCTGCCGCACCGGCACCCGCCGCATAGGGGCTAAAGGCACTCATGCCACTGACGGTCTGAAGCTGGGGCGTGATGTTCCCGGTGAGACTCAGGCGAGGATAACGCTTTGCCTCCTCGACCCCGATGCGCGCACTCGCCTCGGCAACCTGCTCTTCGGCTGCCGCTACGTCCGGACGCTGCAGCAAGGTCTCCGCGGGAAGTCCCTTGAGCCTGAAAGGCGGCGGGGTCGGAAATCGGGTTTGGCTCTCGGGTTTTTGGGTCAATCGATAACGCACTTCTGCCTCGGTGAGGCCGGTCAGCGCCACGAGGCCCTTGATGGATCGCTCGCAGAGGCCTTGCTGGCGAACCAGGTTCTCCTCTGCATCGGCCAAAGACGCCTTGGCCAGAGCCACGTCGGCGGGCGGACGAAGCCCGGCGACACCGGCAAGGTCTACCAGTCGGGCAGATTCACGCCGGGAGAGCACGTCTTTCTCGCCAATCTGGATGAGCGCCTGACAGTAGCGAAAGTCGATGTAGGCATTGGCAACCTCGACGGCCAGTGCCACCCGGGCATCATGCCAGGCACTGTGACGTGCTGCGAGGTTCCCCTCTGCGGCCTCCCGCTGCCGCGTGATACCCCCAAAAAGATCGATTTCCCAATTGGCCTGAAGGCCGGCTTGATAACGCGTCCAGTCAAAAGGCGGGCCGCCGAACGTTGAACGGGATTTGAGCATGTCGACCTGGGTATCCAGCCGTGGAAGCCCATTGGCCATGGCGGTAACCATTTCGGCCCTAGCCGATTCAATTCGTGCCCGGGCGTCTGCGACCGAGGCGCTGATGCGTTGTGCTGCCGTCAGAAAACGATAGAGTTCCGGATCATTGAACTTAAGCCACCAGTCGCGAAGGTCAGCCGGCATGACGGCCGTCGATTCAGGGCCCCCCGGCTGTTCGCTTTGCCAGGTTCTTGCGGCTGTCGTTTCCGGCTGCGCATAATCAGGACCCACCGTGGTCAGAAGTCCACCGGTACACCCACTGAGGATAAGGCTAATCCAAAGCGTAAAGCAGGGTCGTTTGAAAGAGGAAGCCAAAGGGTTTTGGAGCAGATCACAAACCGTGCAGGATACCAGTCTGAAGGATGGAACCGATCCATTTTTCTTCTTACAACGAAACTGAGGCGCTATTTGGGCGGGAATGGCTCAAAGTCAGGGAGGGGAGATGAAAAGAAGCGTTGTGACATTCGCGGCGTGTGATGCCTTGCTCAGCCACTGGAAGCCCATTGGCTGCTTAGCAGTGACTTGGGTGAACACTCAGAGGATGCGCACATTCTCAGTTTCGAAAATCCCAAGGATATGTTGCAGATCCTCAACGAGTCCCGGATGAATGTCTTTCCGGGCGATTAAAGAAATGCCAGGATCCATTGCGGACGTTGCTGTTGCTAACCGCCTTCATCGTCACCGAAGTGCGGTGAAGAGAGATGTCGATCTTCAGGCGAAGGCGGGAGTGGTTTGGGTAACTCGCGTCCCGCATCCGGGACATGGACAGAAGAAGGAGGCCAGAGCCATCGCTGAAAAACGGATCCTTCGTTCGGAGTTGGGATAGTTTGTACCTCGGGACTGGGTGTCAGGATTTATGCGTGCTTGCGATCAGGCTTTTGTTTTAATGACGCTGATCCGCCACCGACGGGTTTTGATGATGTCACATGCTGACTTGCCACAGATGATACTGAAAAGTAGTACCATGTATCCGTGAAACGAAAGCATCAAAAAACGCTGGAATTGATCTTCAAGCGACCAGTCAGCGGGATTATCCGTTGGGCAGACATTGAGGCATTGCTGGAGTCTCTAGGCGCTGAGATAGGGGAAGCGGAAGGCTCTCGCGTGACCGCTTTCCTGTTCGATGAAATTCAGGTGTTCCACCGCCCCCACCCGCATCCTGATACCGACAAGGGGGCTGTCGCTGCGGTTCGCGAATGGCTTAAAGCGAATGGAGTAGTCCCATGATGAATCTGATGATCATCGACGGTTATAAGGCCGTCATTCAATATGACTCAGAAATAGAAATGTTTCGAGGTGAGTTCATTGGCCTTAACGGAGGCGCGGATTTCTATGCTGCCGATGTCGAGGGCCTCCGCCGTGAAGGATGCATTTCACTGAAGGTCTTCCTTGAACGGTGTGATAAGACAGGCCTGACTCCTCGAAAGGAGTATTCAGGCAAATTCAACGTCCGCATGAGCCCCAAGAGCCATGAAAACTTGGTAATCGCCGCAGCCGCTCACGGGAAAAGTCTGAACCAGTGGGTAGTGGATGCGCTGGAAAAAGAAAATTCATAGCACCAAACCAAATGCTTAATTCTCGGCTACTACAGTCCGGCGATGGCGGCTATCGGCAAAGATCATTTGCCGGAAAAGTACCATTCAAAGTTTACCAACTATCCACTCCCAGTTGCCCGATTGGCTCGACTCGCCGTGGATCAAAAATTCCAGAATCAGGGATTAGCTACCCTGCTGCTTGCTGATGCGCTTTTGCGCTGTACCCAGCTTTCCGACGCAATCGGAATGATTGGAGTGCTGGTGGACGCAAAAAATGAGGGGGCGAGACACTGGGTTGAGCGTTTCGAGTTTGAACACTTCCCGGATCATCCCCTCACTCTCCGGATACCGTTGTCCGCGCTTCTGACCATTCAAAGGGGGAATTAGACGGCCGCTGCGATCACCAAATCTTCATGGGCCTTGGGGCATAGAGGACCTGTGAGTTAAAACCTCCCAGCGTGAATCGCACATAGCGCACTAAAGAGGCCAGCACGCGGTCCCTGTTTTTCACCGCAAGCGTCACCGTTTATTCGCGATCATCTGCTGTGTAGGCGAGTCTCTGGGTGGCTTCATGAATCATGCGTGAATCCGTCCTCAAAGAATGCATTTGCATCCCAAGTGAGGACTGATAGTCTGGCTAAGCCCGGGATACAAGATCTATAAGAGGTGATGCAAATGCTTCTTTCCTTCGTTAGCCGACTGTCGAGCAGTCACCCGTTACCCCCTCTACGCCGCTTCTGCGTGAGTGCACTTTTTGCCTCCGGTGTTTCCGTGGGGTTGGCGGCACAACTCCCTGAAGTGTTTGTTTTCACGGATGATGCGGCGGATACATGGACAACATTCCAGAAATATCCCAGCAATTGGCCCGGCACAGGGGTAGTTGGCGAGCTTTCGCCCGCTTACCAGGCCGATTTCACGGGCCTTAGTCCGGCCAGTCCGATTGGCATGACCATGTCGATATTTCCACCAGGAAAGAATGGCCAGTACATTTGGATCCCCTGGAGTGCCGCAAGCGGCAATCAGCCTGCAAGCGTCCAACCCTACCCCGCAAGTGTCACGACATCCAGCGCAACCCTTGCAAACCAGATCTTGAATGGAGCCTCAAGCGGAAGCTCACCCTCCGGGTATGCACTCCAATATCCATCGGAAAATCAACTCCCCCCCTATGCGGTCATCGCACAGGACATTGAGTACATCAGCGATACCGATGCTAACTACAACACCGTTACCTACCCGCCAAATGTCTATTCAACCGCAGGCTACGCACAAGCCACGCTGTTGCTTTGGGCCCAAAGACAGAATCCGTCCCCCCCTTGGAGCCGAAGTTTCAATACCTTAATGCCGGTGATGGGTGGGAGTATGGCCAAGAGCCTCAGTTTCGATGCCTCAGAACTTCAGGCGACCTTGACGACCCTGATCGGTGCCCCTTTGCTGCAATCGCTTGGCTTAAAGTTTCAGCAAAGTGGCAACAACTACTACACCAGTTTTCCGGCGTTCCTTTACGACAATAACCTGTGCGATGTAATTGCCATCCAGTCGTATGACAACACGGGGCTACCATATACCAAACCCAGTGGATCCAAAGACTCATCGGTTTCATTCCCCGCTTCTACGGTGCCTTTCGTCCTTGTCTCAACGTATGCATCTCAAAATCAGCAACCGAGTAGCAGCCAGTACAACTTGGCCGTGGGTCGTTCAGGCTTCTGTAATCAGCCGACTTCTTGTAACCCAAGCTTGCTTTATATGCCATGGCTTGCCGGCTTTTATATCGGTGGAGATGGCACGAACATGCCCCCGGCTTCTGTCATGACGAATGTGTCTCCTGTGCCCTACACGTCCACGAGCCCGTCACTGACCACCCGAAAGCTAAAGGTTAGCGTTTTAGGTGCGACAGGAAGTGTGCAGGATCGGCAGAACAATGTTCATTGCACGACAGGTTGCACCAGCACCCACCCTCTGGGAGCCAAAATCAAGCTTGTCGCAAAACCTCAGCAGGGGCATCGATTCCTGCGCTGGACGGCCGGTCCATGCCGGGGAAAGCGTCCGACATGTACGATTGAGCTTAAAAAAGCAACAGCCGTGCGTGCCGTTTTCAAGTAGCGGCGTGACCGTTTATGCGTGGGACGCAGCCTTTAGCTTCCGATCAGGCGGGATGAATGGGTTTGCTCTCAAGGGCCTCGAACAGGGCGTTGGCACCGGTAACGCGATACTCCCAGGGACGATCGCTCAACACGTCCGGCCAGTCATGCTTCAATTCAGGGAATTCTGCCTCCCTTGATCTCCCGGTCGAGGGATCAGAAAAGTCAACGCCATGGATCGCCCGCCTGATAGCGGGTGGGCGCTATCAGGCCAGCTGAATCATCCTCAAAAGGGCCTCGGTATCGAGTCGCCCGGCCATATCACCGCCCTCAAGCAGGCTTTCGGCCAGATCCCGTTTGCTCTTGTGGAGGGCGACGATCTGCTCCTCGATGGTCCCAGCGGTCACCAGGCGATAGACCGTGACCGGCCGCTCCTGTCCCATCCGGTGGGCTCTGGACGAGGCCTGGTCTTCCACAGCCGGGTTCCACCAGGGATCGAGGTGAATGACATAATCCGCCGCCGTCAGATTAAGCCCGGAACCACCCGCCTTAAGGCTGATCAGAAACACCTCGCCCTCGCCTGCCTGAAAGGCTTCAACGGCTTTCTTGCGGAGATTCTGCGGGGTTTGTCCATCGAGATACTGGTAACGGATACCCATTGCATCCAGTTCCTTCCTGACCAGCGAGAGATGATCAACGAACTGGCTGAAGACCAGGGCCTTGTGGCGGTTATCGAGGAGTTCGGTCAGGGTCTCTTTCAAAAGCGCCATCTTGCTGCTGGGAAGCCCGAGATCGGGTGCCACCAGGTTCGGATTGCAGCAGGCCCTTCTGAGTTGGGTAATGGCCGCGAGCACCCGTAACCCCTGATGTTCACCATGCATCGGCTCCGGCGCCGTTTGCAGTTCGTTTGAGAGCTTCTGGCGAAGTGCCTCATAAAAGGTCGCTTCACGCGGCTCCAGCACGACCTTGAGCTCGATTTCGGTCCGTTCAGGAAGCTCGGTCAGGACCTCCGACTTGGTTCTTCTGAGAATGAACGGTTGAATCAACTGCTTGAGCCGCTGGCGGGCCGTCTTGGAGCGGTCGCGCTCAATCGGCAAGGCGAAGCGCTCGTTGAAGCTTTTCTCCGATCCGAGGAGGCCCGGGTTAATGAAGCGGAACAGGTTCCACAATTCACCCAGGTGATTTTCAAGCGGAGTTCCGGTCATGACCAGGCGAAAATCTCCCTGAAGGGACATCACCGACTGGGAGCGCCGGGTCATCGCGTTCTTGATGGCCTGCGCCTCATCCAGCACCAGGGTCCTGAAGGGTTTTGCGGCCAGAAGCTCGGCAACGCTCTCCTGCTGTAAAAGACCGTAACTGACGATCAGGACGTCGTAGGGACCAAGCCCTGCCACCAGGGCATCACGGTCACCCGTCAGGGCCAGCGGCCGCAAGGTCGGCGCGAAGCGGGTAATCTCCGCCTGCCAGTTGAAGACCACCGAGGTGGGTGCGATCACCAGTGTCGGCCCATCGGGTGCACGTGCGAGCATCAGGGCAATGGCCTGAAGGGTCTTGCCAAGGCCCATGTCATCGGCAAGGCAGGCCCCGACGCCCCACGCTGCGAGGCGTGAAAGCCATCGAAAGCCTTGCAGCTGATAATCCCTGAGTTCTGCCATCAGGGTCGATGGCAATTCCGGCTCGATATGCCGGCTCAGTTCCAGCGCCCGGATGCGCGCCTGAAAGGCTTCATCCGCCTCAAAGCTTCCAAACTCATCCGCCATCCCCTGAATCAGCGGCAAGGCCAGCGGGTGTACCTTGAGCTGCTTACCGGCCTTTTCGCTGAAGGCGCGAAGGTCCTCGATGCGTTTTCGAAAGGTATCCGTCAGGGCCAGAATGCGGTCATCAGCAAGGGTAATGAACCGACTCTGATTGTCACGGGTCAGTTCCAGGAGGGTCTGCATCTGCAGGACCTCGCCATGATCCAGCACCAGCTCACCGGAAACCTGGAACCAGTCCCGCTGCTCGCCGACCCTGACGCTGAAGCGCTTGGAATCGCCCTGCCCGGCCATGACGATCGGTTCGCCCTTGGGCCATTCGATCAGGTGCGAATCCTCCGGGCAGGCGGTAAGTTCCAGAAGCGCCTGATAGGCGTCTTCTGCCGAGAGCAGTTCAAAGCGCCAGGGATCCTCCGGGTGAACCGCATCCTCAAGGGTCGGACAGGCCGCCACCAGCGACTTTGCGCGTTGCAACTCTTCGGAGTGATCCCGCTGGGTGCGAAGCCGTTGCCCCTCCAACAGGGACATGAGGGTCTTAGGGCCCTCACCGGGGTTTGCCGAGGGACCTTTGTCACCGAAGGGGCGGACTTGAATCTGGACATAGAGACCCTCCCCCTCGCGGGTCGCAAACACCCGAGGGATCGAGGCGGCCGGCACCAAATGCCCACCGTCGGGATCATTGACCTCGAGCTCCGATGCAATGGTGACCAGTGCCGAGACCGCCTTCAGACGGTCAATCAGGGCATCATGCGCCTCAATCGGCGCCTCGAACCCCTTGCCAATGATGTCATGCAGGCGAAGGTGCTCCTGTCGAAGTTCAACCGCGACCAGGCGCCCGGGGCGATCCATGGAGAGGATCAAGGATTCCTCCCAGCCCGGTTGCGGCCACATCGTCACGCGAATCCGACCGCCCTCGGTCCGAACGATCCGCAATTCCGGTGTGAGAAAGTCAAGCTCCAGCGGGCGATCCTCCGAATCAAAGAAGGCCGGATGACCCTGCAAGGCGCGCCAGGCGGGATCCTGGATCTCAGCCCCATAGGAGTCGACAGAAATGTGCTCGATGATTCTCAGGTCCTGCTCGGTCACATAGGGCCTTGAGGCTGCGGTTTGCTTCAGGGTCTTGAAGCCGACCTTCTTGCCCTTGCTCCAACCGGCGCCCTGTCGTTTTTGTTCGCGGGCCTCAAGACCGTAGCCCGAATAGTTTTCGTCCAAATACCAGGCCAGTCGCAGGGGCGATTCACCGGCCTGAGCGGCATCCCCCGTCCGGAGCGCATGTTTGCCTGAAAACCGGTTTTCAATCGCAAACAGGACCCGCTCCCAAGGGGCCTCGATGCGCACCCGCTCACAGAGGAGCGTAAAGCCGGATTGCTGCTTGAAATCACGCCAGCGACCCTGGGCGTTATCCTTAGGTGCCCCCAACTCCTCGGCAAGGGCTTCGATTTCACTGGCGGGCCATACCAGTCCGTTTTCGAAGAGGGACTCGGCAAAGGACGTCAACTTAGGGACCAGCAATTCCATCGCGCTCTCATGAAGGTCATGACGCTTAAGGAGCGTCAGACCAAAGAGGATTCCCCAAGGATCAGAAAACGGGTACTCAAGGGCGTTCAGGAACGACCGGCACATGGTTTCGACAAAGCTTCGCGGGCTCGTGGCCGAACCTTCGTAGGCGTGAAAATCACCCAACAGCACGTAGATCGGATAGCTTCGCGCCTCGGCCTCAGCGAGCTTGATGAGTCCCCGGGCGCGGGTCAGATCCTTGCTGGTGCGGCGCAACAGGAGTGCGAAGATGTGAAAGGCACTGTAGATACCAGGAACCAGCGCGCTCTTGTCGCCGGTCAATCGACGCTGGGTCTTGAGGGCACTTTCAAAGGCCTGGATGCCAAAGTCCGGATCGCCTGAAAGCAGGTTCAGGACCCCGAGCAAGGCCATTCGTTCGGGAATCTGCGGGTCATGCGTATCGGCCCTGACCCGATCCAGCGCGACTTGGGAGTCGCCCAGAAGAAGTCCCGCCAAGCCCAGATTGGGCAGCGAGGTTTCAAAGGCCTTTTCCCACTGGCACAAGTAGTCGTACTGCGGGCGGTTGAATTCCAGGCGATGGACCATGCGACGGGCCATCGGTATCAGGACCCGTGGCGGAATTTCAGGCGGCAGGGCGTCCATGACGCTAACATCAAACGGGTTGCTCAGGGCATCGGCCAACACCGCATGCGGAGAGGACAAGCTGCGCCAGTAGCCCCCGTGAAAATAACCGGGGAACTCCTTCCACGCATTTTCAAGTTCGACCAAATAGGCCATCTTGCCGTGATAAAGCGCAATGCGGACCTCCCGCACGAAGATGTCATCAGAGAGGAACTGATGCACTGACGCGCCTGATCCATTGGGCACATTCCGGACATAGTGATCTCTTGGGAGGACTGTTTGCACCCGTTCAATGACCGCATCGAATGTCTCCGGCGTCTTTGCAAGATGGCGCAGGATCCGGTCCTTGAGATGGGTAGAGCACTGGTAGCTCTCGGGGCGTCCGATCGCCTTGTGGCGCGTCACAAGGCCGCTCTCGATCAACAACTCCAGATCCAGCACCTTGCCTTTGGGTAGGGGCAGCGCGCGATTGATGAGTTCCTTGCTCATGGGCGCATGGTTGACTGCCAGAAGATCAACGATGTGTTTTTCGACGGCCGGCAGGGTCAGGTAGCCTTGCAGCAAGGGATCAATGGAAGAATTCGTCGATGGCATGAAAGGAACGTCGCGTTCTGAAAGAAGTGTCGGCTAGTGCCGGTTGAAGACGTGGGTTAAAGGTCAGTCCGAAGTGTCAGTCTATCGATGAGGCTGCCTGATGCCTTCTGGATCAGGAAATGGCTTCAAGGTGCAATCAGCGAGCGTCTCTCTCACATCAGGGATCGACATGGGGGTCGATTTTAACGACCCAAGCCCTCGAGGAATGAAAGGATCCTCGCGCTGACCCGCTCTGGATACTCCCTGATGATCCAGTGGCTGGCATCTTCATACCGCTCGATCCTGAGATCCGGAATCCGCTGATCAAGCCCCATGAGCTGCGACTCATCCAGATAGGGATCCTTCATCCCCCAGAGAATCAATGTCGGACATTCTATCGGGTTTCGTAAGCGCCTTACGATGCCAAAACCATAGAGCACACCGGCACGGTAATAGTTAAGTGCCGCCTGCAGGGCACCGGGTCGCCGGAATCCTTCGATGTAGTGGTCGACGTCCGCTTCCGGGTAGGCATCCGGACGTACCGGGTCATTTCTAAAGAGCGCCCGGAGCGCCTTGAAGTCACCAAAGCGAATGTAGGC
>CAYLUS010000048.1:0-15551 GCA_964386975.1 uncultured Methylococcus sp. | reverse complement strand
TCATCGGTACTGACGCCATAGACCACGGCATTCAGATCGGTCACTGACTTTAGGGCATCGCGAAAGGCGCAGGCCTGAGTCGTGCAGCCCGGGGTTCCCGCTTTTGGATAGAAATAAAGTACAGTCCAGCCCTTCCCTTTCCGATCTTCAAGCCGAACGGCATTGCCATTTTGGTCCTTGAGTTCGAAAACAGGGGCCTTTTGGCCGACATTCAAAGGCTCCGCCTTGACGCCTGTAAGCCCGGGAAGGGCCAATGAGAGGGAGAGTGCCAGACGTTTGAGGAAATGTTTGGATTGCATGAGAACGGACCTCCAAGGGTTTTAGGGAAATGGCCTTCCTAGGACTCAAGGATTTGCAAGCGGTTCAACGGGCACCTGAGTGCCCTCTGCATCCTCAGGTGGGTTCGGAAGGGTGCGATGGCCCCCTCGGGCGGAATCGGATGACGGATTGGAAAAGGTCGCCACCTCATCAAGGGTGGTCTTGCAGGCGGCCATGCACTCCTCAAGTTCCTGCCCACAGGTGTCGTATTTGACTGCGTTCGGCGGGGGTGCAATACAAGGCGTTTCAGCGACGCTGCGCGCCGAAGGATAGCGACGCATGCACATCCAGTAGTTTTCCCTGGCCTGTTCAAAGTCCAGCCGTCGCTCCTCGTTCTTGCGGGCAAAGAACTGGCTACAGTTCTCGCCGTTCTTAAGGCACTGCTGTCCGCAAGCGAGTTTTTGCTCCTCACTGGGCATGGATCCACAGCCGCCGGTCAAAAGAGCGAGCAGAGCGACAAGTTTGCGCATTTGACCCTTTTGAACCTGACACCACATAAAACTGGCTACGCCCTTAACACCGAATCGCAAGTGATCCGTGCCATCGTTGATATTACTGATTTCCCGTCATTCACTGCCATAAGGAGAATCTGGAATAGACGTTTGACGTTTCCAACGATTTGTCTTAGCGTCCACCACATACCATTCTATCCGGCCACAGGATTGAGATCGGAAATTCCTCGGAGACCACCACCATGAACCACAGCAAGGCCATCGCCCTTCCTCTCCTCCTCGCTCTGATGGCGGGTGATTCGGGCTGTTCCAGCATCCGTAGCCGTGTCGATCGAGCAGATGCCGACTGGACCGTATATCCCGGGGTTGCGACCGATTTTTCCGATCTTAGCAGTGCCTTTGAGGGAAATCTTAAGGGGCCGGTGTGGACACCGGTTGTCGTCGTGCCAATGTTGCTTGCAGATCTGCCGATTTCTGCGGCCTTTGATACCATCGCTCTGCCTTATGACCTGACCCGCATGGCGATCCGACCCAGCGAAACTCCCCCGCAGTAAACCACGGGACTCATAGAGCCTTTGGCCCCACCAGATCATGAGCAGCGAAGGTGGATCAATGATTGCCCTTCGTGTGGATTAGTCCTCAAATTCGTGAATCTATACCTAGGGTTAGCACTCAATGAAAGTCGCTGAATGCCCTACATACCCAGGGTAAACCATCAACCATGACATCTTCTCTCCGACTCGCATGTGCACTGGCAATCATTTTTAGCCTTCCAGCCAAAAGCATAGATGCAGCTCCAGGGGCTCACTCAGCAGGTGATCCATCGGAGCAGATCCGAGGGGCTCTGCATGGAGGGGATCCACGGAGGAGTGAGCCTGCCATAAAAAATTGGGTCGTGGGCTTACCTTTCAAGAATCCGCCCATCATCTCGAGCAAAAATGGAAGGCTGGACGTGCGACTGACCGCTGCAAGGAAAACGGTCGAGATTGCTGGGCAAAACATCGGGGCCCGCGTTTATGCGGTCTCATCCGGGAATCAGAGTTACGACTTCAGCTTCATGCCCCCCGTGATCGCCATCAATCCGGGTGACAATCTAGTTGCAACCCTTGTCAACAAACTTGGCGAAGAAACCAATCTGCACACCCATGGTTTCACAGTTTCACCCACCGGTAATCAGGACAATATTTTTGTCGAGCTGGATCACGGAAAATCCTTTACCTACAACTACAAGGTTCCATCTGATATGCCACCGGGCAGCTACTGGTATCACCCCCACTATCATGGCCTGACAGAGGCGCAGGTATTTGGTGGCCTCTCCGGCCTCATCTATACACGGGGTCTTGAAAGCCTGCTTCCGGCGGAACTGCGGGGCATCGAACAAAAATTCCTCGGACTTAAAGATTTCCAACTGGGCAAAAAAAACACCATACCGTCAGCCGACATAGACTCCAACGCACCGACCACCCGCACCATCAATGGCCAGATCCAGCCGGTTATTCGGATGCGGCCCGGTGAAACACAGCTCTGGCATATTGGGAATATCAGTGCCGATATCTTCTATTCCCTGGCAGCACCTGGACTTACCCTCACGATTATTGATGAGGATGGCAACCCCTACACACAGCCGTTGAGGTCCGAAAATCTCTTGATGCCACCGGGTAAACGCTTTGATGTTTTGGTGCAGGCACCTACCGCGGGACATTTCTCTCTGGTCACGGAGCCCTACTCGAACGGCCCCGTGGGTGACAGTTACCCCTATGCACTGATGGCCACGGTCATCGTGGAGGGGAACCCAGTGAATCTAGCCCCTCTCCCGAGCACACTTGCCACGCTGGATGATCTTTCGAAAGCCAAAGTCAACCAAACCCGGGTTATTGAACTGAGTGAGAACACTGAAAGCGAGCAGTTCTATCTGAATCAACGCCAGTTTGATCCGAACTATGTCGACGCTACACCAAAGACCGATACGGTCGAGGAATGGGTTATAAAGAATTACTCGCAGGAAATTCACCCGATTCACGTGCATGTAAACGACATGCAAGTCATGTCGATCAATGGTGTGTCGCAAACGGCCCGGAGTCATGTGGATACCTATGGTGTTCCCTTTGCGACACAGGATGCATCTGGAAATCTGACTCCCGGTGAAATCGTGGTCCGTACTCGTTTTCAGAAGCTTGTGGGCCCCTATGTGCTCCACTGCCACATTTTGGGCCATGAAGACAACGGCATGATGGGGGTCATCAACGTTACGACTCCGGGTAGCGAGTAGAGCCCACCAGATGCGGAGATCAAGAGTCAGGTTGGCTGCATCGGCTGATGCCGATTTCTTGCCAGTTCCCAACTCTTCCCCACCACTCTGATTCGAGCGCTATGGGTCGGGTAGCGGCGATGGATTACTCCACTGCCACTACCCGACATCTGCGGCGTGAGCCCCGCAACGGGTATTCTCTGGCTTCTTGCTTGACCCGATCGGAAACCGATGAATGACTTCGGGCATGAGCCCGTGATTAGACATGTTCGGCGGCTGCCTTTGGGAGGGTGCCATTGTTGTGTAGGCTCGCCCCAGGATTTTATGAGCTCCAAGGGGCGCTCAAGGAAGCTGTACTTGCAAGGCTCATCCCGCTAGTTGACAACCCCCACTTCAACCTACTCGACTCCCCCCGTAACAGAGTCATCCGTTCAACCAGTCCGGGAACTCATGAATTATGCGGGGGAGAAATACTGCGCATTGAGCCAAAAGTGAACGAGGATAGAGGCGGCGTAGCCGAGCAGGATGAAGGGAAACCAACGAAGGTGCACCATAAACGTGTAAACACCCTTCGCCTGCCCCATCAAGGCAACTCCTGCTGCCGAGCCCACAGAGAGTAGGCTGCCACCTACACCAGCGGTCAAGGTCACCAGCAACCACTGACCAGAAGACATCTCCGGGTGCATCGAGAGAATTGCATACATGACCGGGATGTTATCTACGAGCGCTGAGACGATCCCTACAACCACGTTGGATGTGGTGGGGCCTAGATGGCCATACATCAAATCGGATGCAAGGGTCAGATATCCCAGAAAGTTGATCCCCCCCACGCATAGCACAATGCCGTAGAAGAAAAGTAACGTGTCCCATTCCATGGAGGCCAGCTGGCTAAAGACATCAAATCGATGCGACTCAGACGGCTCCCCGCGCATCGAAACCGGAATGGTTTCATTGTTCTTGCTAGTGATCTGCATGAAATAGGAGAAAAACTGCAGGTAAGTGAATCCGGCCATCATCCCGACCGCCGCCGGTAGATGCAGGATATTCTCAAAAGCCACCGCGGTCAGGATCGTAAGCAGGAACAAGATGACGATCCGCCGAGCGCCCCGGCGCATGGTTACAGATCCCTTCAAGCGACGGGGATATTTGTTTGGAATCGCAAAATGCATGAAGATTGCCGGCACCAGAAAGTTCACCAGAGAGGGTAAGAACAGCACAAAGAAAGAGCCGAACCCAAGAATCCCCTTTTGCCAAACCATCAGCGTCGTGATGTCACCAAATGGGCAGAAGGCGCCCCCAGCGTTTGCGGCAACCACTGTATTGACGCAACAGACCGACACAAATTTGGGATCATCTTTTCCTACAGCCATAACAACAGCACACATCAGCATGGCAGTTGTCATGTTATTGGAAACAGAAGAAATGAAAAATGCCAGAAAACCGGTCAACCAGAACAGCTGTCGGTAGCTTAATCCTGTCTGGATAAGCCAGGCACGGAGGCTGTTAAAGACGCCCCGCTCGTCCATCGCATTCACATAGGCGATGGATACCATGAGGAAGAGCAACAGCTCTCCATACTCCAATACATCATGGCGAATGGCCTTTTCTGCCGCGGCCGAGTCTCCCATCTGACCATAGACGATGGCGATGGCGACCCAAATGAGGGCGGCAGCCAACATCATTGGCTTTGACTTTCGAAGCTCAATGACTTCCTCAAGGACAACCAGACAGTAGGCGCTGATAAAAACCGCCAGGGCAAAAAAACCAACCCAGTGGCTGGTCAGATCCTGCCGGTTGCTGATTTCCTCTCCCCAAGCAACACGGGTAACGGTCAAAAGGACGGTGGTTAGAAGTAGCCAAATGGAACGCTGAAGCACGGTGATCCAGTATTTGATTGTCATGGAATCAGTCTATCAGTTTATGCCGAAAACACTTGGACCTTGGGGGCACGAAGTGACCCTCCCCTTGCCTGTTACGTGTACCTTCAATCTCCATTTCCGCTTTGGGGCTAGCCACCCTGTTTGGCTCATGAGGTCCTTGACCGAAATCCGGACGATACGGGCGAAGCGTCCCCAAGCGCATTGATGTCTCCTCTGCTTGATACAGGGTCCCTGCTCATGGAGAGACAGCCATCGCGGTCCGCCCATTTTAAAAGTTGCCGCAGTGACTGATCCATGTGCGCATGAAATCGCTCAAATAGAAAAAATGCCAGCGGTGGATTTGGACCCGCTTGGTGGCCTTCCTGCAGCAAGTCAGGTTTTCTGCCGCTTCTTACGGTGAAATGAATGAAAAAAAGCCCGCAATCTGAGGCGCATGCCCGACATATCGCATTGAACAAAGATAAACATCGGATTGTTCTTCCTTCCCTCCCTCCTCCTCGGGCTCTTATCCGCGCTGGTTGCCGTCGGATTCAGAGGCTGTCTTTCTGCGGGTGAGTCCTTGAGATCCAGCTGGGTTAACCAGCTAAAACCTTATGGCGCGACCGGCTTCTGTTTCACCTTTGCAGGTGTCTTTGCCCTGATTGGCCTTGCCGCCTGGCTGGTCAGACGATTCTGTCCGGAAGCCTCAGGCAGCGGTATCCCCCACCTAAAGGGCGTAGTCTCCGGTTATCGACACATCAAGCCCGTTCGACTGCTCACCAAGTTCAGCAGCGGATGCATCGGCATTTCTGCGGGAATGGCTCTTGGAAGGGAAGGTCCTACGGTACAGATGGGTGGGGCACTTGGCGCCCTCATGGCAAAGTTATGGGGGTTTGAGAACGACAAATCTCTGCGACAGACGCTAATTTCAGCAGGCAGTGCAGCTGGCCTCTCCGGGGCCTTTAATGCCCCACTGTCCGGGTTGACCTTCATCATTGAAGAACTTGGAATCACAGGACCGGTCGCATTCTTTTCAACCGCTCTTGCTTGTCTGGTTGCCGACATTGTCTGCCGATCCATCATGGGCCAACTGCCACTTCTTGAGGTTGACCTTCCAAATCCTCCGAACATTGCCACCCTGCCCTCTTTCCTTTTGATCGGTATTTTCTGTGGCTTCGCGGGAATTGCATTCAACCGGCTGTTGCTGGTCTGTTCGGCGGTAGCGGGACGACTGAGAGCGGCCGCACGATATGGATTCCTGCTATTGATGGCCCTCGCACTGGCCTGGTTTGCCTGGAGAGCGCCCAATCTCGCCGGAACCGGGCAACAACTTCTGGACGAGACGCTTAGAGTGAATGGACGCGTCGCATGGGGGATTCCAATTCTGCTCATGCTTGCACGATTACTTCTGACCCTGGGTAGTTACTCAACCGGGTCGGCCGGCGGGATTTTCTCACCCATCCTCATTCTCGGCGCTCTTACAGGGATTGGGGTGACTTCGAGCGTGGAGGGACCGTGGATCGGAGAACTGCCATCCAATGGGGCTGCAGCCTTGGTCGGCATGTCCGCCTTGTTTGCATCAGTCGCAAGGGCGCCCCTGACCGCCATCATCCTCACTATCGAAATGACCGGGGCCTATTCGATCATCATCCCTCTGTTCATTTCGACCTTTGTGGCAAGTTTCATCGCTGATGCTCTAAACGAATTGCCCATCTACGAGGCGCTTCTCGAACGGGACCTGAACCAGGAGAGAGACAGATCGCCAATTGCCGACGGGCAGACACGCTGAGCAAATCCCTCGTCGCTCAGGGTGATTCGTCGGCAGATGTGGCGGTTCCACTGGTATAGACCAGCGCTGCAACTGAAACGAGAAGTGAGGCTCGACTGTCAATGTCGGTGTAGCGTGCCTGAGCCAGATTTCGCTCGGCCGTAATAAGCTCGATCACGGTCGCAACTCCCGCCTCATAGGATTTGAGGGCTCCCTCGTAGGCATTTTCGGACGCTCTTAGCATTGCCAGGGCGAATTCCCGCTTTCGGACGGAAGTCTTGAAGTCGGCATAAGCCTTCCAAGTCTCTTTCATGATCTTAAGTTGCAAAGCATCAAATGCCGCTTGTGCCGCATTTCTTCTGGACTCGGCCTGCTTGATCGTGTTCACCCCCGAAAAACCCTCGAACAAATTCCAGTTCATCTGAAGATAGCCGTCCAACAAGGGCTGGCTTGAACTGACATTCTGATAGCCGCTCTGTTCAACATTCCTTTCAGCGTTGTAATAATTCCAAATCTTCCAACCCCCATCTGCCTGCAAAGAAAACTGGGGCCAGAATGTTGCCTCGGCCTTTCGTATTTCCGCATCCCTTGCGCGCAATTCCGCGAGCTTTGCGCCGAGATCCGGCCGTTGCTGAAGAGCAAGGTCAATGATTTCATCGGCTGACCGCTCGGAGTCAGCCGGTAACTCCTCCGAGTAAAGACTTCTAAGGTTAAGCGGATGATCCGGCCGGGTTCCGATCTCCTGAGCAAGTTCAGCCTCTTTTTCCATGACCTGACCCCGAGCACCCTGAAGCTCATACGCCGAGCGCGCCTGATCCTGTGCGGCAAGCAGATATTCCGGCTGAGTCGCAAGACCATTCGACAGCTTGGCTCTGATGGCATCTGCATTCCGCGTGCTCTGTTTCAGAGTGACTTCCCCAGCCTCGACCCGGGCCCGCGCGGCGAGCAGGCCGAAGTACGCCTGCTGAATGTGGTAGGTCACATCCTGAAGGTTCCGATTCAAAGACAGGTTGGTGGCAAACAGTTGCTGGGCGGCACGTTCGATCTCGGGGCTTCTGGCTCGATCGAACAGTGTCCAACTCAGATGCAGCGTTGGGTAAACGGTTGTTCCAGCAAGTGCAATTGCGGTCCCTGGGGTCGGGAACGGATAACGCCAATAACCGCCCGATAACTGCGCTTCAAGTGCCGGAAGCCATGCTGACTCTGCGATACCGAGCGATGCCGCAGCAACCCTTGACTCCTCCCAAGCTTTTCGGGTTAGAGGGTTCTGACGAAGACCAAAATCAATTAACTCAGAGAGCTCATGCACGCTGTCTGGGCGAAGGGCTTGGTTCGCCTTGGGGATGACCAGCGTCGACCGGAGCCTTGGAACATCCGAGAAACGCTCGCCCTTCCAGCGTTCAAAATGATTGATGGGGGCAGCCGTCATAGGGTCTTGCACCTCCGAGACCCGAAATAGCTCAGGCTCGCTCGCACACCCTAGAAGGGAAGACAGTGAGCACATGCAGAGAGCACCCAACCAGAGCCTCCGCGAACCCTTTCGACGACGGCTTGGAGGTTCACAGGAGGCTAGGAGCAGCCACCCACGCCTTGTTCTGGATGCCTCCATGCCCATTAACGCCCAGCCCACTCAGAGTATGTTAGTGTTGAGGCCGATGAGCTTTTCAAAATCAAAAACGCCTGAAAGGAAGTTTCTTTGGGGCTTGCCCAAGCATCTTGGATTTTACCCCGTGCTTCTGGTTTTAGCTGGTTGCGATCCCTTAGTGTCACTGCAAGGTTCTTTCTGGCCACCATGGATCATCGTGATGGTGGCGGCACTTCCCATGACCGCCATCATTCACGCCGCCCTCAAGCGTCTGGGGGTTGCCGAGCATCTTCGCCCAACACTGCTTGTTTATCCAGCCCTGTGGGCGCTAATGACCTTCATTGCCTGGCTGCTTGCATTTCCGTGGTAGTACACCAGTGACTCATCTCATTGATGACATCCGCAACAATCCCAAAAAAGCAGGGACTTGGTTCAGCGTCCTCATAGTGGGGTTGTCGATCAGCGTTGGTTCATTTGTCTGGTACCTCAACCGGGTCCACCCAAGAACCAATGATGCAATGGTCCGGGCCAATACCATCGACATCATCATCCAGCATGTTTCAGGCCGCATTGCAACCTTGAACGTCAAGGACAACCAGTTTGTTAAAAAAGGGGATCTCCTCTATGCCATTGATGCCAGACCCTATGAAGCGGCCATGATGGCCGCCGAGGCAGAGTTGCATACCGCAGAGTTTCTGGTCTCAGGACAACTTGCCACTGTTCGCGGGGCCGAAGCCAGAATCCATGAAGCGGAGAGTAACATCCATGCCCAGGAAGCGATGGTTTCCGAGCTTGAGGCAAAGTCCAACTACGCCCAGTCCTACCTCAAACGCATACAACCACTTGAACCGCAGGCCTTCGTGACTCGTAATCAGGTGCGGCAGGCCGAAGCCGACGCCAAGTCGGCACAGGCGGCCGTTAGAGACGCAAAAGCAAAGGTCACTGCATTGAGAGCAACTCTCGAATCCGTGAATCAATCGCGGAACACCGCTGAAGCCCAATTGGCCAGAACCGGGGATGCCTTTGCGCGAGTGCAGGCGGCGGAGGCCAACCTGAAACAGGCCCAGCTGAAGGTCGAGTATTGCACGGTCCGAGCTCCTTTCGACGGTTGGGTCACTAACCTTAATACGCAGGTCGGACAGTATGTCGCTGAGGGCCAAAAGCTTTTTGCTCTCGTTGATGACCAGACCTGGTTCGTCATCGCCGACTACAAGGAGACCTATCTTCGCTACATTCACCCCGGCGATCCGGTCGATGTTTTTCTTGCGGCCTACCCCGGCATTCATTTCAAAGGGGAAGTTCAGGGTATCGGCTGGGCGAATTATCCGGACAATGTCAAAGTTACCGATGGCCTGCCCAACGTCCAACGAACATTGAACTGGGTGATGCTTGCTGCGCGCTTTCCCGTCAGAATCCGTTTGCTTGAGCGGGATAAGCTTCATCCCTTCAGAATGGGCATGAGCGCATTCACGACCATCGGAATTTCTCCGAATTCCTCTGCGCATGAACCCAATTGATTGGGTCATGAACGCGGTGAGGGCGCTGTGTTTCGGGCAGGATCCCTTGGCTTTTCTAAAGCAGGAGCTATCACTAAACCCCATTCAGATTCGGGTAGCCAAGCGGATTTTTGTTCTCTTGCTCTTGTTTTCGCTTGTGCTGGTGGCGACCCGCCTGCCTTCAACACGGGTTGTTGCCTTTTTCTTGGCCATCCTTCTGCCACAGATGGTCCAAACAACGCGAATGGCCATGGATACCGCCAGGCTTTTCGTGCTCCTGATCGGAATAGCAATTACATTGGGTCTTATGACCGTTCTGCTCTGGCAGGATGAGGGTTGGTTTCGGTTTCCCTTCGCCATTGGACTTATTGTGCTGATGGTTTTTTATGCACGGATCAATGGCATACCTAATATTGTTGCCATCTTTTTCGGCACGCTGGTTCTCTACAACGTGGAGAACCCTCTAACCTCGATCGATGACGCCCTCTGGGACATTGTTATTCTTGGGGGCGGGCTGATCCTCGCCTGTCTGATGCTTGCCTTTGTTTTGTGGCCAATGCGGGCCTATGCGCTGCTCCGGGAACGCATCGAACTGCGACTTGAGGAAATCAATCAGTATTTGACCGGCCTGATGGCAGGGCAAATCGAGGGAAACTCTTCCAAAAAAGACCGCCTTAGAGGCATTCCCGGGTGGGCGGCAGAATCTCTGAAACATCTTGAGGATGCCATCCGAGATCAACCCGATTTTGCCGCCAAAAAAAACGACTGGATCGATTGCATCCTCGAGATTGACAGCCTCTACAGTGGACTCTTGGCCTACCAGATCGAACGTGAAAAACGGCCATTGCCAGAGGGTCCTGAGGCGGCTGTTGAGGCTCGGCTTCTGACCGATCTTCGTAAACACGCCGACCAGGCACTGTGTGACTTTCGGGGAGTAAAAGGCTTTCGAGCCGAAGCCCCAGCGAATGGCAGTCATCACGTATCAAAGGACAGCACGCTCAAGATTCTCTCGCGGCAACTGATGACTGTCGAGCGACTGCAAGCGAACATCAGCCTCCTTCATCAAAAAATAGGACCTGCCGGGCTCCCGGATACGCAAAGCTCAGGAATTCTGCCCCGACAAGCTTCGCTCAGCGAAATTGACTGGCAACAAAACCGGGGCAACTTGCTCTGGTCAATGAAGGTGGGTTTGGCCTGTTTTCTAGTGAGTCTGATCGTGATCTCGTTGAATGCCGATCAAATCGATACGGCGATCCTAACCACCATAATCGTCGCTGATTCAACGCTGGGTGCAGATTACAGAAAAGCTGCGCTGCGAATTCTAGGTGCCCTCTTTGGCGCGATCTTGGGTTACCTCTGGTTGATCCTCGGCCAACCAATGGCTGATACGGTTGCCGGCCTTTTCGCCACACTCCTGCCTTTTTTTGCGATCTGCGCGATCGTCGCGGCAACCAGCCCAAAGCTCAACTATGCCGGGCTTCAGACGGGTCTTGCCTTCTGCATGGTTGTGTTTGCCGAACTGGCACCAGAGTCCTATCTGGGCACCGGTTGGTATCGAGTCCTGGGGATTCTGCTGGGGATTCTGGTGATGGGTTTTCTGGATTCGATGCTCTGGCCTGCCCGATCCATTGATATGGCGCGCCAGCGACTCAGAGCTATGGTTCGAGAACTACGTCAGCAATTTAAAATCGATCCTAAGGGTTCGATGCTGACCTCGGCAACCTCAAGCGGGATCATTTATGTGCTAGATGCGCAAACACGCGATGCGCTTTACCTGCTTGACTTTGCCAACCTTGAACCCGGAGACCGCCGAGAAGTCCACAAGACGCAGGAGTTGACCCTCCAGTTTGCCATTCTTGGAAAGATCCTCGAAAGTCGCCATCGCGTTTTTCTGAAGGGACCGCGCGAAGTCACCGACCTGATGTTTGAAAAGGTTCAAGCAAAACTCTTTTCAACCTATGCCCTCACCATGGACGTAGTTGGTCAGGCACTGGAGGGTAAGGGGACAAATCTCTCTGCTCCTCCTCTATTGACCAATCTGGAGAGGCTGATAGTCGGACTCAAACAACAGCCCGACTATCAGCGGCTGCCTGAAAGCGCGGTGGTTTTCATCGATGACATGCTGGATCTGGAGAGACGATACGTCGAGACTTGGCTCTCGATATGCCAGAATTTGTCGAATGCTCAGAACGGAGACCTCCGGTAGAAAACAAGCCGTCTGCGTTACTGGCGATACTGGGGCCAAAATACCGATAGAACATGGACCGCAAAACTCCAAGTTGATAGGTCAGTAGATTTCAAACTCGCGCATCATGCCCATATCCTCATGTTCAAGATTATGGCAGTGGTACATGAAGGTCCCCTTGAAATCGCCGAACGGTTTGATGATCTTGACGCGCTCGCCGGGCATCACGAGTACCGTGTCCTTCAGTCCCGAACTGATCAACCCCTCCTTCACGGTAGCATAGTCCTCGGTTTCCTCTGCACCAATCGACCGGCTAATCACCTGAAACTGCTGACCGTGAAGATGGATGGGGTGGGCCATGGAAAACATCATCCCCATACCACCCATACCACCCATGGCATGATTCGATCCACCCGAACCATGGTTCATGCCGCCCATCATGCCATGGCGCATTCCGCCCATACCGCCCGGGCGCCCTGCAGAATGGCTCATCCCGCTTGCAGACGAATCGCCGCCGGCACCCGCCTCTGTCGCCTGTCCATGGGATGAGGCGGCAGCGGCATGCCCACCCCCCGCAGCGCCCCCGTGAGCGTGGAAGATTTCAAGTGCCTGAAGCGTATCGACCGGAACTCGCTCGCCTGGCAGGATTCCCCCTTCACCATATGCATGGCCATTCAAAATCATGGAACCCATGGACTCAGAGATGCCGATGGGAATGGGATGGTCTGGATTGGCCACATCCGCCATGCGATAGGTTTTGAAGCTTGAAAGACGCGAGGGCAAGTCCGGGCTGTCACTCACTGCCCGAGTCACTCTGACTTTGAGAATTGGAAAGTCACTACCCACGGCAAGACTGGAGCCGCCCATCATGCCCATGCCCGAGCCACCGCCCATGGCATGTCCACTTTCACCCGAGTTCGCGTGCATGCCTCCCATGCCCCCGACTTGCCGATGCTCGGCCATTTTTGGAAGAACCCCCCGGAATGGGAGACTTCGAAGGGTGATTTCGGTGCCGCGCGAATAGGCGCTGAAATCGGCCCAGACATCCAGCCGCTCCCCCGGCGCCAACATGACATAAGGGTGTGTCTCCGGTTTCTCGAGAAGACCACCATCCACGCCGATCACGGTCAAGGGCGAACCATTACTCCAACCCAGCTTGTAAATCCTGGCATTGGATCCATTCATGATTCGCAAACGATAGGCACGGGTTGCCACCTCAAACTCGGCCCTGGGTCGACCATTGACCAGAATTTCATCGCCATAAAAGCCCACCATGCGGTCATGCATGGTAGCTCCATAAACCAGCTGGTTATTGCCATCGAATCGCCGGTCCTGAATCACCAGCGGGATTTCAAATTCGCCGGAGGGAAGTCCCAAACGGGCCTCCTCCGAATCGTTGATGATCAGGCCACCTGCAAGCCCGTAATAGACCTGCGATGCCGTTTTGCCGTGAGGGTGCGGATGGTAGATGTTGAAACTGGCCCGATTCAGAACCTCGAACTCATACACGCGCGTCTCGCCATAGCCAATGGCATGTCTTGGATGGCCATCCATATCTGAAGGGACATGGAGTCCATGCCAATGTGTGATGCTTTCCTCGGGCAGTTGATTGTGGAAATGAACCCGCACCTTCTGTCCCTGGTTCAGCCGAATGATCGGCCCTAGATAACTGCCTGGAATGTCAGTCAAGACCTCCTTCGGTCCGTTGATCAGGCGCGCCACATAGCGAAAAACCCCGGTCTCCTGCCCCTTCAGGATTGAGAGTGCGTCCTTTTTTGCGATCAATTCGATTTCGACATCCGGCTTGAAGGCCGGGTTGGCTTTGTTGGCCGCGCCTTTGAAGGGCGTTTGCATCTCCATGGCGCGGAGCCATGATGGCGCCGCACTTGCCGCCAAAAGCCCGAGGCCACCCATCTCAAGAAAGCGCCTGCGTGAGGGTTGGAACAAACGGTTCATGCTGTTTTCTCCTGCAACTGGTTTTTTACCGGGAAGGCCCTGCGCCCTGATAAACCATGCGTTTAGTGAGGTCATCATACGCTGACATGATGCCTCCGCAAGCCTCTGATTTCAGTATGACCTGCGTTGTGAAATCAGAATATAAGTATTTTCTTATGCTTTTCAAGTCCTTTTAAGACTGCGCCCATCAACCGCTGTCTCCAATTGATCGAGGGCCCAACGCGTGTGCTCGCGAACAATGACCGAGGGATCATCTTGACGCGTCTTCAAGGCCTCGATGGCAAGAGGCGACGGCGGGCCGTTGCCAAGGGCTACGGCTACGTTGCGAAGCCAGCTCTGATGGCCGATGCGGCGAATTGCAGAACCCTCGGTGATGGCCATGAAGGTCGCTTCATCCCAGGAAAAAAGGGCGGTGAGCGGCGCCGATTCGAGCCCCTTGCGCGCCAGAAAGTCTGGCTCCAGGGTAATCCGCGCATAACGGTTCCAAGGGCAAATCAGCTGGCAATCATCACAACCGTAAATGCGGTTGCCGATGGCTGTCCGCAGTTCCAGCGGAATCGAGCCTTTGAGTTCGATGGTGAGGTAGGCAATGCACCGCCTGGCATCGAGAAGGAAGGGTGCGATGATGGCCTGGGTCGGACAGATATCAAGACACGCGCTACAGGAGCCGCAATGCGCAGAAGCCGGCTGATCGACCGGCAAGGGAAGATCCGTCAATACATCGCCAAGAAAAAAGAAAGAGCCACGCTCGCGGTCGATCAGATTGGTATGTTTTCCAATCCAGCCAAGGCCTGATTGCGCGGCATACGCTTTTTCAAGAATCGGCGCGCTGTCCGAAAAGACCCGATAGCGAAATGGGCCATAGTGCTGGCTGATGTTCTCCATGAGCCGCGCAAGGCGAGTTCGGATCAATTTGTGATAGTCCCTGCCGAGCGCATAGCGGGCGATGTAAGCACTGCTGGGACGCTCCAGCACTCTCCACATGGCCTCTCGCTGCTCCGGCAGGTAATCCATCTTGAAACTCAAGACGCGCAGGGCCCCGGGGAAAAGCGCTGCGGGATCGACCCGAAGATCCCGGTAGCGAGACAGGTAGGTCATTTCACCGGCAAACCCCTCGCTCAGCCAGTCATCGAGGTACTGGCGATGGGGACCCGGATCCGTCTGACTGACGCCCATGCGATCAAAGCCAAATTCGGTTGCCCGTCTCTGAATTTCACCCTTGATCAACAACAGTGACGCATCCGTCAGGCTATCCGAATGCTTGCTAGTCGGCGTGTTCATCCATTCCTCTGCAAGAAACCCTGACCTTCAGGGCGGAGAGGAAGTCAAGCCGAATTCCTCGGTGGTGATGGCTGGGGTAGAGATCACGTTCATTCCGGATCCCTCTGCTGGAGTGGGTTTGAGCCGAAAGCGACCCTTTTCACGCTGCGAGCAGCGGCTCGCAGTTTGGCTCTGGCACATCCAATCCAATAAACCAGTACTTCAAAGGCCGCTCCATGGCGAAGTCCGGCTGAATCGCTACTGCCCGCATTCAATTGCCCTCTGTTCAAAGTGATCATATATCGACTCTGCTTTGAGGCGAAGATGGATGGGAATTTGCTCCTTGAATCAGGCCTTGGGGGAAAACAGCTTGACATCCTCTCCTGCCTGAAGGCAGGGGATTCCTACGGCATCTGAAACGATG
>CAYLUS010000047.1:0-16019 GCA_964386975.1 uncultured Methylococcus sp. | reverse complement strand
AGGACGAGACGGCGTTGATGGCCAAGTTCAAACGCCTGACCGGAACGCCCTAAGTTCGGCTTCCGAGTGGTGACTTCAGGGGGGGGCTGGCCGGGTGGCCCTTATTTTGGGGATCCCTCCTTTGAGCTGAGGTGCCTCAGATGGATCTGCGATTTTTCAATTTCCTGGCTTAGCGCATCAATGGATGACTGCATCTGGTCCAGCGCATCGAGCTTGAAGGTCTTGACCTGATCCAGCGTTGCATAGATGTTGCCGAAGGCCGCCTTGAGTCGGTCAAGATCAATCAGGGGCTGACCGGCCTGTTGATGGATCCGGGCGGCCTGCTCTCGCATCAGCATCGAAGTCCCCTCAATCAGTTGTCCCGTGGTGTCGCGAAGGGCGCTCACCTGATCAAGAACCAGCCGCTGATGGGTGACGGCCTGGGCGGTAATGACCGCCGTCCTCAGGGCCGAAAGGGTCGTGGTAGCGGCCCGCTCGATGCCCTTGATCAGCTCGAGGTTGTTGCGTCGGACCAGATCCATCGCCAGATAGCCCTGGATGCTGACCGCCTGTTGCGTCAGGAGGTCCTGCACCTTTTGGCGGATGGCAAAGAGCAGTTCCTCGCGAAGGATACGGGCCTTTTCAGGATCTTGAGGCGCCAGTTCATCCAGCGCTCCGCTCAGTGCCCGGTCAATCCCCCGCGTGATATAGAGCCACTGGGCCAGACGTTCCATCAGTTGCCAGGCTTCCAGCTTTTCCTCCTCGAGGGCCGCGTTGTCCTTTCGAAGGACATCCTGACCTTGATAAAGGGAGTGAAGGATCGCATCGAAGTGCGACTGCTGGGACTGGTACTTTCGGAAGTAGTCCTCCAGCCGTCGCCCCCTCGGGAAGAGACCGAGGAGCTTTCGGGGTGCCAGCAAATCCCCCTGCCTCGAGGGGTCCAGATCCTCGATGGTCCGTCTGAGCGTTAAGAGCGTGGTCGAGATCTCGGCGTGTTCTCCGGTTGCTTGGCGCGATGGCTTGAGGGACGGCTGCTCCAAAAGCCTCGAGGATTGCCCGGCGGCCTGGCGGATCTCCTCATTGGCAAGACGATGAGCGGCGTCGACCTGGCGCTTGAAGGCTTCGCTCTCAAGAGGTTCAGCAAGCAAGGTCCTTAAAAAGTCGGCAACGAACTGATCCAGCTCGGCTTCCTTTTCGGAGGAAATCTGGATCAGTCCCTGCGCGGCTTCCCTCGAGACCGGGTCCACTCTGGGAGCGGCCTTGAGGGGTTCGGGAGGGGTCAGTTCGATGGGGGGTGTTTCGTCGTTCACGGCTTTCGTTCCCTGATAAGGCTGGACCATGGGTCGAATGTCCCGATTGTATCCTACCGGTTGACGATTCCCCCAAAGCCGAGGTCTGACTGGACTGAATCAGGCGTAATTGCTATGATTTCCGAAAAGTTCATCGGGATTTGCGGCTAAAGTTGCATCCCGTGGTTGGGCGCAAGGCCCTCTAGCTTCCCTGATCCTAACCCTCCTGCTCGATTGATACAGGTTCTTACCCCTCACTTAGGAGGGGCTGCAAAGACCTTGATCTGACACCAGAGAGGCTAGGGCTTATCCTCACTCACACCATAGAGCATTGGAGATTTGGCATGACGATTAAAGTGGCGATCAACGGTTATGGCCGTATCGGGCGCAACACCCTGCGTGCGCTGTTTGAATCCGGACGTAAGGATGTTGAGATCGTGGCAATCAACGACCTCGGTGATGCCAATATCAATGCCCACCTCACCAAGCGCGATACGGTTCATGGGCCTTTCCCGGGCACCGTGGAAGTCGGCGAGGGCTCTATCATTGTCAACGGCACGGTCATTAAGGCCTTTTCCGAGCGCGATCCCGCCAAGCTCCCCTGGGGCGCGCTGGGTGTCGATGTGGTCCTTGAATGTACCGGGATCTTCCGTAACAAGGAAAAATGCCTGGCCCACATACAGGCCGGTGCCAAGAAGGTCATCATCTCCGCCCCGGCTGACAAGAACGAGGCTGATGCGACCATCGTTTATGGGGTCAACCACAATACCCTTAAGGCATCGGATACCGTTATCTCGAATGCCTCCTGTACGACCAACTGCCTGGCACCCATGGTGCAACCCCTGCACGCAAAGCTTGGGCTGGTTTCCGGTCTGATGACGACGATCCACTCTTACACCAATGACCAGGTGCTGACCGACGTCTATCACAGCGACCTCTACCGGGCGCGTGCCGCCGCTCTTAACATGATCCCGACCAAGACCGGCGCGGCCCAGGCCGTCGGACTGGTGTTGCCCGAACTCAACGGCAAGCTCTCCGGCTTCGCGATCCGCGTTCCAACCGCGAACGTCTCTGTCGTTGACCTGACGTTTGTGGCGGCCCGCGAGACCACCAAGGATGAAGTCAACGCCATCATCAAGGACGCCTCGGAGGGCGCGCTCAAGGGCATTCTCGGTTACAACACCGAAGCACTGGTTTCCAGTGACTTCAACCATTCCACCACCTCGTCCAACTTTGACGCCACCCAGACGCAGGTCATTGGCAATCTGGTCAAGGTCCTGTCCTGGTACGACAATGAGTGGGGCTTCTCGAACCGGATGCTCGACACGACCGTGGCCTTGATGAACGCCAAGTAATCGGGTCTTCGTTCAACCCCACTCTCTCCAACCAAGTAGGGCCACCGGAATGTGGCCCTACGCGCACCTGAAGGATGGTCTCCCATGCCTAACGTGTTTCGTCGAACCAAGATCATCGCGACCTTGGGCCCGGCTTCCGAATCGCCTGAAGTACTCGAGAAGTTGATTCGGGCGGGCGCGGACGTGGTCCGCTTGAATTTTTCACATGGCACCCCGGAAGAGCACCGGGCACGAGCAGAGCGGGTCCGGGCAATTGCCAAGCGGCTCAATCGGCATGTGGCAATCCTGGCCGACCTGCAGGGTCCCAAGATTCGGGTCGAGAAGTTCAAGGACAATCGCAAGATCCTCCTGACGGCGGGACAGAAGTTCGATCTGGACACGGCGTTCCCTGCGGATGAGGGGGATGAGACCCAGGTGGGTTGCAGCTATGAACCCTTGCCCCGGGACGTCAAGAAGGGCGATACCCTCTTATTGAACGATGGCTTGATCGTCATGGTGGTCGATGACGTTATCGGCACCCGGGTCACGTGCACCGTCACGGTCGGAGGGGTCCTCTCCAATCGCAAGGGAATCAATAAACTCGGCGGTGGTCTCTCGGCCCCGGCCCTGACCGACAAGGACAAGGAAGACCTCAAGACGGCGGTCAGCATTGATGCCGACTACCTTGCCATCTCCTTCCCCCGCTCCCGTGAGGACATGGAGGAGGCGAGAAAGCTGCTGACCGATTTGGGCAGCGACATGGCGCTGGTCGCCAAGGTCGAACGTGCAGAAGCCATTCTTGAAGGTACCATTGAGGGCATCATCGAGGCATCCGATGCCATCATGGTGGCCCGGGGTGATCTCGGCGTTGAAATCGGCGACGCGCGCTTGCCGCATGTCCAAAAGCATCTGATTCGCCTGGCGAGAACCTACAACAAGGTGGCCATCACCGCGACCCAGATGATGGAGTCGATGATCACCAATCCCGTACCCACCCGTGCCGAAGTATCGGACGTGGCTAATGCCGTTTTCGATGGCACCGATGCGGTCATGCTCTCGGCGGAAACGGCGTCCGGCGACTTTCCGGACCTTGCGGTCAAGGCCATGGCGCAGATCTGTGTCGAAGCGGAAAAGTACCCGCGGGAAAAATCCAAGCACCGGCTGCATGAACGGTTTGAACACATCGATGAGACCATCGCGCTGGCTGCCATGTATGCGGCTAATCACCTTGAGGTGAGGGCGATTGGTGCCCTGACGGAAACCGGTTCAACACCCTTGTGGATGTCGCGGATCAGCTCCGGTATTCCGATCTTTGCGCTCACCGCGCACGAAAAGACCTGTCGCCGGGTGACGCTGTTCCGCGGGGTCTACCCGATCAGCTTCAATGCGGTAGGGATTCATGATCATGCCGTCTTGAACCGGGCCATTGTCGAAGAATTCCTGGGCCGGGGCCTGGTGGATCCCAACGACATCCTGATCCTGACCAAGGGGGACCTCATGGGGACCCAGGGCGGGACCAATGCGCTCAAGATTTCATCGGTCAACGAGATTCTGGCCGCGGCACCGGAGGACTGGAGGTCCCAGTGTCCGGCGTGTCAATCAGCCCATTAATAGAAGGATGAGGAGGACGTCATGATTGGTCAACAGCTGACCCAATTCCTGATTAACGAACAACGCAAGGTCCCCGGTGCCACCGGCGAACTGACCATGCTGCTCAATGATGTCGTTTCCGCGTGCAAGGCCATCGGCCATGAAGTCAATCGCGGTGCACTGGCCGGCAACCTGGATGTCATCGGGACCGAAAATGTCCAGGGTGAAGTCCAGAAGAAGCTGGATGTCATTTCCAACGAGATCTTCATCCGCTCTCTGGAGTGGACCGGTCACCTAGCGGCGATGGCCTCCGAGGAAAATGACGAAATCATCCAGATCCCGGACCAGTACCCGAAAGGGAAATATCTGATTGCCTTTGATCCGCTCGATGGCTCCGGCAACATCGAGGTCAATCTCTCCATCGGCACGATTTTCTCGATCCTGAAGGCGCCTACTGGCAAGACCACGATTACCGCCGAGGACTTCATGCAGAAGGGAACCGACCAGGTCGCCGCGGGCTTTTGCATCTACGGGCCGACAACCATCCTGATTCTGACCACGGGCCAGGGCGTCAATGGCTTCACCCTGGATCGTAATATCGGCGAATTCGTCCTGACCCACCCCAATATCCGGGTGCCGGTTGATACCTCGGAATTTGCGATCAACATGTCCAACCACCGCTTCTGGGAAGCGCCTGTCCGCCGCTATGTGGATGAGTGCATCAAGGGCAAGGACGGGGGCCGTGAAAAGGATTTCAACATGCGCTGGCTGGCCTCCATGGTTGCCGAGGTCTACCGCGTGTTGATGCGTGGAGGCCTCTTTACCTACCCGATTGACGAGAAGATTCGCAGCAAAGGCGGTCGTTTGCGCCTCCTTTATGAGGCCAATCCGATGGGCTTTATCGTCGAGCAGGCAGGCGGCGTCGCCTCCACCGGCCGTGAGCGGATTCTCTCAATTCAGCCCACCGATGTGCATCAGCGGGTGCCGGTCATTCTGGGATCGAAGAACGAAGTCGAGCGACTCGAGTCTTACCACCAGTAACGCGCGGCCTGACAGAAGCCCGCTGGCGGTTACACCTGCCAGCGGGCTTCTGTTCGTTCAGGGGCTCTTCAATCCGGACGCCGGTGAGGGCAAGGTGTTGGGGGCCTCGTGGACTGGCCGGAGCCCATGGGGTTTAATCAAGCCGCTCGCAAAACCGGCGAGCAAGAGCCCGAAGAGGATGATCGATAAAGTGATGCGGAAGGTCAGGGCTTTGACCGTCCGGGGCGATCGCTGCCGGTCCTTGAGGAGGTAATAGAGGGCGGATCCAAGACTCGTGATGATGATCGCAAGAGCAATGAGGATGAAGACTTTCACTGGAAATCTGGCTGCAAGAGGGGGCAGGGCGCCTTCGAGCCTCGGCGGGAGGCGCTAGTGCGTAGATTTGATTATAGCTTCAATGGGAGTTTGACCCGTTGGCTTCTGTTTCTGGTGTTCTTTCCCCTGTTCATCGCGCTTGGATTCTGGCAATTGCAAAGAGCCGAGGAAAAGAAAGCGCTGCAGTTGCAATGGCAGATGAATCAGGCGGAGGCTTCCCTCAAGTGGCCGCCATCCCCCGGCGCCCTTGATGCCTCTTTGCGGTTCAAGCCCGTCGTGCTTAAGGGTCATTTTGATTCGGCCCATCAGTTCCTGATCGACAATCAGTTGCAGGGTGGGCAAAGCGGATATCACGTGCTGACGCCGTTGCGCCTCTCGGAGGGACCCGCGGTGCTGATCAACCGAGGCTGGATTCCCCTCGGCGAGAATCGCGGAAAGGTCCCCGTATTGCCAGCCATCTCCGAAGGCGTAGTCACGATCCGAGGCTCGGTCGACCGGTTGCACCGGGTCGCACTCAAGCTTCAGGGGGCGACGACGCCAACTGATGGATGGCCTGCCATCGTCGGCGTTCCAGAGCCGGGTCCGCTGGCCCAGCGCCTGGGCTATGACGTGGCCCCCTATCAGGTATTATTGGACCCGGCTGAACCTGATGGATGGGTGCGGGTCTGGCAGGTCTCTCACCTCGATCCCGGCAAGAATCAAGGCTATGCCCTCCAATGGTTTCTGTTTGCCGGCGTCACGCTCATCGTCTTCATTCGAGCGGGCCTTCGCTCATCTGCTGTGGATAAAACCCCATGACCTCAACGCACGCCCCCGGACGAAGAGCCGGCCTCATCGTCATTCTAATTGCGCTCTCGGCCTTCGTCCCCTTTGCCTTGGCCTATCTCTATGCCAATCATCCGGAATGGATTCGCAAGACCAGCAACGTTGGAACCTTGATCATTCCCATCCAGTCCCTGGCGCCCGAAACGCTGGATCAGCAACCCTTGGGAAAGGTGATGGACCGGGCAGAATTCAGGGGGCGCTGGCTGATGCTGCAGGTGGCAGAGACCCGCTGTGAGTCCGTCTGTCTTGAGAGTCTCCACAAGACCCACCAGGCCTGGCTCATGCTCAACAAGGAATTGCCGCGGGTACGACGCCTGTTGCTGGTCGGAAAGGCGGCCAAGGGCGTATTGGATCTTCCGGCCATCAGGGATGATGACGCGCTCTTGCTGGCTACGTTGGTCCCGGAAATCCGCGACCATCTTTTGAGCGCCCTGGCGGAGATGCCGCTGGACGGGAGCCTGATTCTTGTGGACCCGCTGGGCAATCTGGTCCTCCGCTACCGCCCTGATTTTGATCCCTACGGATTGGTCAAGGATCTGAAACACCTCCTCAAGGCCTCCCAGATCGGTTGATCCTCCATTCCTTATCCCTGGATTTACAGCATGCAAAAGACAATTCAAAGAGGGGTCATCCTCGCGCTTTCCATGATCCTCTTGGCGGCAGTCCTTGGGAGCTATGATCAGGCGATCCGATTCGGCGCCGGGTGTACCGATTGGCCGGGCTGCCTTGGCCAGATGATCATTCCGGAGGCGCGGGGGAGCGTTTTACCGCCTGCGCACTGGCTTTTAATCGCAGTTGGCACCCTGTCCATCGGTGTGGGTCTTCTCGCCTTCCTGATCTCCCTGCTGGCGATCTTTAAGTTCAGACAGCCGCTGAATGGGGCGTTCATCCTCCTCGCCCTCCTCGTGATGGCCTTCCTCCAATGGGGGCCTCTGTTGACGGGGACGGTGTGGGTTCAGGGTCCCCTGAAGGTGATTCTGCATTCTGGCCTCATGGCACTGGTGTTCCTCGGGCTCCACCGTTTCTCGCAGCGAATTACGGCAGGAGCGCCCCCGGAGGTTCCCTCCCCTGGACTTCTGGTTCTCTCTCGCCTCATGCTGTCTCTGGTGGTGATCAATGTGGGCCTTGGGGGCTGGGTGTCCTCGGCTGGGGCAGGTCTTGCCTGTCCCGATGTTCCGATGTGTCTGGGTGCCTGGTGGCAGCCGATCCCATTAAGAGCCTTATGGGAGTCGCTGCTGGGGATGGGTTCGGGCGCTCCGGATGCATCCTCACTGGTCGCGCTTCATTTTCTCCATCGCCTGCTGGGCCTGATGATTTTTGTGGGTGGCACGGCTCTGGGCCTTTCGATCACCTCCAACCCCAAGCTTCCGGGCCTCAGCCGGACGGGTCTCGGCCTGAGCTTCCTCTTGTTGTTACTGGTTGCAGGAAGTCTTGGTGTCGTCTTGCTGCGCCTTCCGGCGCTGGCTGTCGGGTTTCATACGGCGACCGCCTGGCTGCTGCTGTGGCAGCTGGCGCGTATTTCCGAAGGACTTTCATGGGGTGCGGCGCAGGGCCTGAGCGTCCGCCCTGAGCCATTAAAGGCAAAGGATGCAATCGTCCCACTCGATGCAGCGCGCCAGCCCCCCCCCTCGATGATGCCAGGGACCCAAGCCGATCGCCGCTTGGCGCGTTTAGAGGGGCAACTCGGTAAAACCCGTAGCGGTATGGCCGCATTTTGGAGCAGTCTTGGCCAAAAACGGATGGATCCGGATCTTCTGGAGGAGCTCGAAGCCCAACTCCTGATGGCCGATATGGGGATCAAGACGACCCAGGCGGTCATCGCGCAATTGAGTCAGGGCCTGGACCGGCAGGCGCTGGGCGATGCCGATAAGATTCGAGGCACGCTGAAAGGCCAGCTGAAGGATATTCTCGAGACGGTTGAAGCACCGCTTCAGGTGCCGGAGGGGATCAGGCCCTATGTCATCCTGGTCGTTGGCGTGAACGGGGTCGGCAAGACCACGACGATTGGAAAGCTCGCCAAGCGCCTTCAGCAACGTGGCCTCTCCGTCATGCTGGCGGCCGGCGATACCTTCCGCGCGGCGGCCGTCGAGCAGCTTCAGACCTGGGGCGAGCGAAATGAGGTGCCGGTGATTGCCCAGGCCACTGGCGCCGATTCCGCATCGGTCATTTTCGATGCGCTGGAGGCCGCCAAGGCCCGGGGGATTGATGTGCTCATCGCCGATACCGCCGGGCGGCTTCATAACAAGTCCAATCTGATGGAGGAACTCAGTAAGATCCGTCGCATCATGGCGCGGCTGGATGCCAGCGCTCCGCACGAGGTGTTGTTGGTGCTGGATGGCGGGACCGGTCAGAATGCCCTCAATCAGGCCCGTCAATTCAATGAGGCCGTGGGTCTTACCGGGATCGCGCTGACCAAGCTCGATGGCACCGCCAAAGGCGGGGTCATTTTTGCCCTCGCCGATCAGTTCGGTATCCCGATCCGGTTCATTGGCATCGGGGAAGGCATCGACGATCTACAGGATTTCAACGCAGAGGCCTTCATCGAGGCGTTATTTCCGGAGGAAGGGACGCTTCACTGAAGCAAAAGCGCATCCGATTCCAAAAACGCGCGTAGCCATTGGCTGAGCCAAAGGGGGTCTCGGGTTCCGGCGCTTTCCCGAATGCTGTGCATGGCCCACATGGGAATGCCAAGATCCAGAGTGGGGATGCCAAGGCGCGCCGCGGTCATGGGCCCGATCGTCGAGCCGCATGCAAGGTCCCCCCGATGGACGTAGGTTTGTCCCGGTACGCCAGCGGCCTCACAAAGGGTTTGAAACAAGGCTTCACCCTGCCCATCGGTTGCATAACGCTGATTGACGTTGACTTTGAGCGCGGGGCCCTGATTGACCCTGATGCCATGCAGGGGCTCATAGCACCCCGGATGATTGGGGTGGTAGGCGTGGGCGGCATCGGCGCTGGCCAGAAGGCTTTTTGAAAGGGCCTGCTTGAAGCCGAGCCGTGAATCGCCCTGGGCAAGGGCGATTCTCTCAAGCACATCTTCGAGAAAGCTGCCATCGGCGCCTTTGTGACTTTCGCTGCCGATTTCCTCGTGATCAAACAGGGCGATCACCCGGGTGATGGTGCCAGAAGCTGCCGTCAGTGCCTTAAGGGCGGCGTGGCAAGACGAGAGGTTGTCGATTTGGCGGGTGGCAAAATAGGCATCCTGGCGCCCCCAGAAACAACCCGGTTGGGTATCGTAAAGGCTGAGCTCAAAGCTCTTGATCGCCCCCATCTCCACTTGGGCCGCATCGGCCAGCAGCCTCAAAAACAGCTGATCAGCTGGAGCGCCCGGATCGATTTCCCCAAGAAGCAGGGGGAGTTCGGTCTGTTTGTTGAAGCGAAGACCCTCTTCATTCACCTTGCGGTTGAGATGAATGGCCAGATTGGGAAGGCGCAGCAGGGGCTTTTCGATCAACAGGAGGCGTCGTTCCAGTCCCTGATGGGTTTGAAAAAAGAGGCGTCCTGCTAGGCTTAGATCCCGATCGGCCCAGGTCGCGAGGATCGGGCCGCCGTAAACATCTACCCCCAGGCGAAGGTGCTTATCATCGGCAAAAGCGCCGCGCGGCTTGACTCTCAGCCCAGGCGAGTCGGTATGCGCGCCGATGATCCGAAATCCCTCTTTCGATGCGGCATCTTTCCCCAGCGTAAAGGCGATCAGGGAGGAATCGCCGCGGGTCACGAAATACCGGCCCTCGGCATCCAGCGTCCAGGCCTCGGTCTCCAGAAGGGGCTTGAAGCCCTCGGCCTTGAGTGCAAGGCGGGTGGTTTCAACCGCGTGCCAGGGGCTTGGGCTGTGATGGATGAAGTCAAGCAGTTCCTGCGTGTAATCGTGTTCGGGGGTTGGGCTCATGGGGGCGGGTCTTTGAATCGATATTGGTCGCATCTTAGCCCTTCTTCGGTTTTAGATTAAGCGCCCGATGTCGGAAGAGAGCCGAGACAGTCTCGATTTTCTGGGATAATCAGTGGTTATGTTCAGAGTAACAAATGGCCTGTCTTTTCATGCGCGATTCTGCCTCGCTTGAGGTCAAAGAGCTTTCTTGTTATCGCGGGGAATCCCTCTTGTTTGAGGGGCTTGACTGGACCCTCCGTGAGGGCGAAGCGGTGCAGGTCGTCGGCCCCAATGGCAGCGGCAAGACCAGTCTTTTGAGGATCCTCGCAGGTCTCCTTCCGGAGGATCAGGGACAGGTGCTCTGGTGTGGTATCGAGATCCGGGCTTCCAGGGCGCGCTATCAACGGCAGATGGGGTATCTGGGCCACCATCTCGGTCTCAAGCAGGATCTCACCGTTCTCGAGAATCTGCACTGGTCACTTGGCATTCGTGGTCAGGCTTTGAATGCCGTCCGCATTGATCCCGTCTTGGAGACCTTCGGACTCCTGGGGCTTCGGGATCGAAGGGTGCGATTTCTCTCTCAAGGCCAGCGCCAGCGAACGGCCTTGGCTAGAATGGCACTGATGGATACACAGCTCTGGATTCTCGATGAACCCTTTACCGCCCTTGATACGGTTGCGATCGCTCAGGTGGAGGGAATCTTGGAGCGACATGTCGATCAGGGTGGATTGGTGGTACTGACCTCCCACCAGCCCCTGAGCCTCTCGCATCTTCGCACCCTCCGCTTGACCTAAGGCGATGTGGAAGGCCTACCTCGCCATGCTCCGACGTGACCTGACCCTTGCCGTCCGGCACCCCTCCGAGGGGGTGAATGCCCTTTTGTTTCTCTCGCTGATCGTCACGTTGTTCCCGCTGGGGGTTAGCCCAGAGCCGGCTCAACTCAAGCTGATGGCGCCCGGTGTAGTGTGGATTGCGGCCTTGCTGTCGGGGCTTTTTTCCCTGGAGGGCGTGTTTCGCTCCGATTTTGACGACGGGGCCCTCGAGCAGGCCGTGCTGGGCCCAACGCCGCTTCCGTTGCTGGTGCTCGCCAAGGTTTCGGCCCACTGGCTGGTGAGCGGCCTGCCGGTGGTTCTGGTTGCGCCCCTTCTGGCTCTGTTCCTGTCCTTGCCGTATCCAGGAATTGTGGCTCTGGAGTGGACGCTCTTGCTCGGAACCCCGCTCATGAGCCTTGTCGGCACGGTCGGGGTTGCGCTCACCTTGGGTCTGGGTCGAGGTGGCATGCTGCTGACGCTCCTCATCATGCCGCTCTATATCCCCATCCTGATTTTTGCGACCCAGGCCGTGACGGCCGCGGTTGCGGGGCTCCCCATCGAGGGCCCGCTTTATTTTCTAGCGGCCCTCCTGCTACTGGCCCTGACCCTTGCCCCTTTCGCGGCCGCCGCGGCCCTTCGAATCAGCGCGAGTTAAGACTATGTGGAACGCTCTGGTGCTCTTGACGCACAAAATGGCATCGCCCCGGTATTTTTATGACCTCGCTGGGCGCTTCATCCCCTGGCTTGCTGGCCTCACCCTGATCCTGTTGCTCGCTGGCTTGTACCTTGGATTGTTTGTCGCCCCACCCGATTATCAGCAGGGCCAGAGTTATCGCATCATGTTCGTGCATGTGCCCGCGGCCTGGCTGTCTTTATTCGCTTACGTGTTCATGGCCTTCCTTGGGGCAATCCACCTCATCTGGAATATGAAGCTGGCCGATGTCATGATGCGAAGTGCCGCCCCGTTGGGCGCGTCCTTCACATTTCTGGCACTGGCTACCGGGTCCTTGTGGGGAAAACCGATGTGGGGTGCCTGGTGGGTCTGGGATGCCCGGCTGACCTCTGAACTGATCCTCTTTTTTCTCTATATGGGTTACATGGCCCTGGTGAACGCCATAGAAGATCCGAAGACCTCAGGTCGTGCAGGGGCTGTGTTGATCCTGGTGGGCGTCGTCAACATTCCGATCATTCATTATTCCGTCGAGTGGTGGAATACCCTCCATCAGGGACCGACTGTGACCAAGTTTGACAAGCCCTCGATCCATGTCAGCATGCTCGTGCCCCTCCTTTTGATGGCCGGCGCGTTTCAGTTGTTCTTTTTTACGGTGCTGCTGATGCGGGCGCGGGTCGAGGTGGTCCTCAGGGAAAAGCGCAGCGAGTGGGTTCGCATGCTCCTTGAGGGCAGATGGTGATCGACATCCCCTCCTTACGTTGACAAGTCCATGAGTCTTACAGAAAAAACCATTTCGGCGGCCCAAAGCCGTCTCAAGGCCCTTGAAACCTATCTTTCCAAGGAGGTCCTCGGCCAGGCAACCCTGGTCGAACGGCTTTTGATTGCCCTCCTGGCCGATGGCCATCTCCTGGTTGAAGGCGCACCGGGACTTGCCAAGACTCGGGCTATCAATCTCTTGAGCCGCGGGATCGAGGCGGATTTTCATCGGGTGCAGTTCACCCCGGATCTGCTGCCTGCTGACCTGACCGGGACTGAAATCTACCGTCCTCAGGAGGGCAGCTTTCATTTTCAAAAAGGGCCTTTGTTTCACAATCTGGTGCTGGCGGACGAAATCAATCGTTCCCCTGCCAAGGTCCAGTCCGCCTTGCTGGAGGCCATGGCAGAACGCCAGATCACGGTGGGGCGGGTGACCTATAAATTACCTGACCTTTTTCTGGTCATGGCGACCCAGAACCCGATTGAGCAGGAAGGGACCTACCCGTTGCCGGAAGCGCAGCTCGATCGGTTCATGATGTATGTGCGGATTGGTTATCCCGATCCAAGCCACGAACGCGCCATATTGAGGCTGGTTCGAAACGAGGCGATGGGGGAGAAAAGCGAAACCTCAAACGCCTTCGAGCCCATTCCCCAGAGCCTGTTGCATGAGGCCCGCCGGGAAGTCCTCTCGCTGCACCTCGCGGATTCTCTGGAGGAGTATCTGCTTCAGCTGATTCTTGCAACGCGAAATCCGGGTGCCTATGACCCCGACCTGGGCCAATGGGTGCTTTACGGAGCAAGTCCCAGAGCCACAATTGCCCTCGATCGTTGTGTCAGAGCCAGAGCCTGGCTTAAAGGCCGGGATTACGTGCTGCCTGAAGATATCCAGGCCATGGCACCGGATATCCTGAGACATCGTATGATCTTGAGCTATGAGGCCGAAGCCGATGGGGTGACCCCGGATCAGGTCATCCAGCGCCTGTTACAGCTTGTTGCTGTTCCCTGAAACTCAAGTGGACCCCTATGAAGGATTATCAGCATCAGTTCATTCAATTCGCCATTGACTGCGAGGTCCTTCGCTTTGGCGACTTCACCCTGAAATCGGGTCGGAAAAGCCCGTATTTTTTTAATACCGGCCTTTTTGATACCGGCGCGCGATTGGCGCGTCTTGGGTCATATTATGCCGAGGCGCTTATTGATCGGGGGATTGAGGTCGATATTCTCTATGGACCTGCCTACAAGGGAATCCCTTTGGTCGCGGCAACCGCCATCGCGCTTTCCGGGAAAACCGGAAAAGAGATCCCGTTTGCCTTTAATCGCAAAGAGGCCAAGGACCATGGCGAGGGTGGCGTGATCGTTGGAACTCCCCTTAAGGGTAAGGTCCTGATCCTGGATGATGTGATCACGGCGGGGACCTCCATTCGGGAGTCTGTGGAAATCATCCGGGCCCATGGCGCCCATCCCGCCGGTGTCCTGATTGCTCTGGATCGAGAGGAAAAGGGCCCCGCGGGGGTCCTATCGGCGGTAGAGGAAGTTGCCGCCACCTATGGTATTCAGGTTGAGAGTCTGGTCAATCTCGGGCATGTGCTTCAATTTCTCAAGGAGCAGGGGCATCAAGCCGCCCACGAAGAGATCTCCGCTTATCGGAGTAATCACTGATGTTTTACGGCGAACGGGTTGTTTGAGGTCTCTGGGAAGGCGCTTTTATTAAAAACAAAGACTGAATTCGGGTGACCCGGCCAAATTCGATGTATCGGTAGCTGAGTAGAGAGAGCAGGAAAAGATACAAGAGATACATCAGCGGCGACCCGCCGGGGATCGACTCGAACTCGCGCAGCAGCCGCCCATGCCAAATGTAGATCGAGTAGCACATAAGGCCGATCAGTTGCAGGGGGTATAGGCAGATGATGCGCCTGACCCAATCGCTTCTCAGGGCAAGAAGCGAATAAAGGATGCCGGAAAGCCCCATGTCGAGAACGATGTTAATAAAAGGCGGAATCAACCTTAGGGCTGAGTCCTTGGCGCAGGTGTCCCAGATCAGGCATGCGGCGAGAACCAACAGACCACCGCCAATCAGATAAAGCCACAGCACGGTCTCCTTCGGCTTTTTTGTTTTTGTGTAAAAGTAGGCGATCAGGATACCCAGGTAAAACTCGTCCAGTCGTCCCAGAAAGCTATCTCTGACCGGATTTAGATAAACGTTTCCGCTATCGAATTGTGGGGCACTGCCATAGAGCCTGACGCTTAAGGAGACCAGCATAATCAGTCCCAAAAAGCGCAGGCAGCCCAATCGTCGGAGTCCTAGCAGCAGAAAGGGAAACACCACGCTAAACCAGATCTCGACAGAGAGAGACCACAAGACCCAGTTAGCCTTGGGACTCCAGTGGTCCAGGGTGAATCCATTGGTGGCGGTGAGGACAAAGAAGGCTTCCTCTAAAAGGCTTGAATTTGCCTCGTATTGAATCGGAAATGCTGCGAGAACCAGATAGGACAGATAATACAAAGGCAGAATTCTTTCCGCTCTTCTCATGTAAAAATGCGTGATGTCGGCCTTTGATTCCATGGTTCGATCGCCCCTGATGTAGGGAAGAGCGAGCACGAAGCCGGAGAGAACAAAAAAAGCATTGACTCCCAGCCAGCCATTCGCCATTAAGGTGTTTCCAATTGCCTGAATAAAACCCCAATCCTGCGGGTTTTTGCTGGTCGCTATCGATTCAGACATCATGTGGTGCCATACCACACCGATGATGGCGAATCCTCTCAAGGCGTTAACAACCGTTAATTTTTTGTTTTGATCGTCCATCGGTGAGTACGTCAGTTCACGAGGGAGTGGAGTCTTAAAAAACCACATCCGTATCTGAGTGGCTGATTCAGGATCATCCGCAATGAGCGGGTGGGTTGGGCTTGAGGGCGAACAGAGGCTGTCAATCGGATCCCCAAAAGACGTCGGGCCGATTGCCTACCGTCCGAGCAGCTCATACGAGGAGGGACAGTCTTAAAGTCGGCCTCGGCCACTTGAATGGATCAGACTAGCGCTTGCTCTGCCATCATCCGTTCCAAGTCAGCGAGGTTCGGGACGAGCTCAGCCGCCGAAAGCCCCCGCTCGCGACGGGACCATCAGGGTGCCAATACCCCGATCCGTCAGGAGCTCCAGCAAGACGGCGTGTTCGACGCGTCCATCGATGATGTGAACGCTTTTGACGCCTCCTTTGAGGGCATCGGTGGCACAGCCCACCTTAGGTATCATGCCGCCGCTAATGGTCTCATCGGCAATCAGTTCATCCACCTCCTGCAGCGAGAGACCGGTGAGGAGTTGGCCTTGCTTGTCCAAAATACCGGCCGTGTTGGTCAACAGCATGAGCTTCTCGGCCTTCAAGACTTCGGCCATTTTGCCGGCCACCAGGTCGGCGTTGATATTGTAGGAAAAGCCGTCATCACCCACCCCGCTGGGCGCAATCACCGGGATAAAGTCGCTGTTGACGCGGGTCTCGAGAATGCTGGGGTCGATGCTTTTGACGCGCCCGACATGACCAAGAT
>CAYLUS010000046.1:0-16061 GCA_964386975.1 uncultured Methylococcus sp. | reverse complement strand
GGGGATCCCGGGACTTTAGAAATATGCCTAGTCCTTTTGGAAAGTGTGATTACGGATTTTAGTAGGATCTCACGAAACTAAAAAAATGGTGCCCCGAGCCGGGGTCGAACCGGCACGATTAAAAAATCGAGAGATTTTAAGTCTCTTGCGTCTACCAATTTCGCCATCGGGGCATTCAAGTCGGTCCTATGGCGCACTCTATGGAGAAGGGCACAGGTTTAATGTGATTATAAATGACCTGGGTTCACATCGTTGTAATGATCCCGGTTTTTCCGCGGATCATATCCTTGGACAGTCGATAGAGGTGGTAGTGGCACGCCAGTTCGACAACGTAGTCAAAGTAGCGCATCGGGTATGGCTTGTGACGGGCGTACTGCCTCAATTGATGGAGATAGCGCCAACGAAGACCGTCCTCCCGGGCATAACGGAAGAGTTTCATGAACAGCCATGAGGTAAACAACAAGGACATGGCAAGGTACTTGATCCTGAGCCAGCGGGGTATGCTAGGCACCCTGATTTTTTCTGCGTAGTCATAAAAGCGCCGTTTGACGTAGAGATCATCGAGACGGCTGAAGAAGGCCTCTGGCTCATAAGCTTCTTCAAGAAGCTTAAGGTAGCCCTCAGCCAGTTCATTTCGGCTCATGCCCTTTGGAATGACATTGGTTCCGTAGGAGGGCAGGTCATCCAAATCCAGTCGCTCTTCCTTGATCAGCCGATCATAAAGCGGGGTTTTGGGTATTGCCGAAAGAAGGCCCACCATGGCTTGCGTAATCCCTGATTTGTGAATGAATGCCCTCTGTTGATCGAAAATGTCCACTGTGTCCGAATCAAATCCGACAATTAGTCCACAGGTGACCTTGATTCCATAGGACTGGACCTTGTGGACACGCCTTAGGATATCCGTTTCAGTCGGTGTTTCAGGTTCAGGCTGTGATTTTGATTTTCGGCCCAGATTCTGAATTTTTCGGGTTTCAAGTAAGGCGTCAGGATTGGGCGTTTCGATGCCGATGAACACCGTCCGTATATTGGCAAGCACAAATAGCTCAAGAAGTTCGTCATCCTCTGCAAGGTTGATCGAAGCCTCCGTGTTCAGTGATACCAGATAGGCATTCTGCCGTTGCCAGTCAGCAATGGCATGGAGAATCGGAATGAGCGCCTTGCGGTTACCGATGATATTGTCGTCAACCAAAAAAATGGCCATCACGCCGGCCTTTTTCCAGGCATCGAGTTCAGTGATGATTTGATCCGGCGTCTTGACACGGGGCTGTCGCCCAAAAGTAACGATGATGTCGCAGAATTCGCACAGAAACGGGCAGCCACGTGACATTTGGATGCTGCCCTGAAGGTAGTGCTCAAGCTTGAGAAGATCCAGCCTTTGTGCAGGCAGTTGGGTCATGTCGGTGCGGGCTGTCTGCTCGTAACGTGGAAGATGACAGCCGTTTTCCCATTCCTTCAGGAATTGCGGCCAAGTAACATCCGCCTCACCCACGAAAATGACATCCGCGTAGCCCTGAAGATCGCGCTCTTGGACCGTGATCCACGGGCCGCCAATGACGAGAAACTTTCCAAGTTCCTTGATTCGCCGGGCGATGGCTCGCATCCGCTCCCGCTGGACGATCATGCCCGTCATGCCAACGATGTCGGCTTTCTGAATCAAATCATAGTCAAGAGGCTCGACGGCCTCATCCATGATAACGATGCTGTGCTCAGGAGGGGTAAGAGCTGCCAGTAGCGGAAGTGCAGACGTAGGCGTTACCGCTTTTCGGCCGAATATCTTCAGCGAGTGGTTGAAGTTCCAGAAGGAGGTCTTGAACTCCGGATTGATTAGAACGATGAGCGCCATTGGAGGTGAAGCATACACCTTCGAGCGCCGTTTGCGTCGGTATTAACCCCAGGGTTCACCGATATTACCCTCGAGCCTTGCCTGTTCCAGACGCTCGAGTTTCTCCCACTTGCGAAGGGTACCTCGGTGGCGTTTCCTTTCAGAAGCGGGCAATCGTTTGATGTCCGTGGCCAGTTCACGAAGACGTTCGAGTTGGCGCCGATAGGCAAAACAAATCTCGTCCGATCCTTCCATAAATTGAGTGTGAATCCAAGTCTCCACCCCTTTCGGTGGGAGGATGACTGGTTCCGTTGCCTTCGTAGTTGTCGAGGTGCTCATTCAAAGTCCATTCGGTTGATTGCACACGCTTCGTAGACCTTGAAGAGTGCACGGCGGTTCCGAAAGCTTGTTCAATTTAAGGCAATAATCTGATTCAGATCTGCAAGACGTCCAATCGGTGATTTTGACTACAGAACGAAATTGAAATCCACGGGTCTGATCATGTAGTGATCCATCGGATCGTCTTCCTTTTAGGGAGGAATTGAATGAAATCGACCGGCTTGATTTTTGTAGGTCTCTGCCTTCTACCGGCAGGAATGTTGATTGGCAATCCATGGCTTTTTGGTGTGGGAGTTGCAACGCTTCTCACAGGCAACTACAAGCTACTTACCGTGATGCGGCACGAATTTGACGTGCCGGAATCCCGTACAAGAACCCTTTGACAAAAAAAAGCCCGGATTTCCGGGCTTTTTCTTTAACTCGAGAGAGGAATTGTATTTATCGAACATCAGATGGGACAAGCACTTGGTTTGTGAGTTCCCGGCGTTCGAGAAAAATTAACAAAAACAATTCCTGCGGTGTTCCTCGGTGGTGGACATGACCTGCTCGATCATTTCATCCAGAGTCCGGGTATCCGCCACAATTTCGTTCTTAAGGCTGAAACATCTTGAATTGGTGGTTTGGCCCTTGAGCTTGAAGTCACCCAAAAGATCCCAGTCCCAGTGGTCCTTGCACGTGGCCTTCACGGAGTCGTCGCACATGATGGCCCGCCCTGTGGATCGGGTCAGGGATTCCATCCGTGATGCCATGTTGACTGTGTTTCCGAGAATGGTGTAATCAAGCTTGAGGGCGCCACCAAAATTTCCTTCAATGACCGGGCCGAGCGCCAGTCCGAATCCGCCGTAGAGAAAATTTCTCAGTCGGCATTGCGCCGCATTGGCTCTGAGCGTTCTTAATTCCTCCAGGGATTCGAGGCAGCTTTTGATGGCCTGATCAGCCCGCTCAGGAGCAAAGTAGGCCAGGACTTTGTCGCCCATGTATTTGTTAACCTGCCCCCCGTTGCGGATCACGCTGTTGGAGAGCACTTCCAAAAAGCAGCTGGCATGCTCTGCCACTTCTTCAGTGGAGTAGAAACTGGCTAGTGCATCAAAGGCAGCGATATCGCCAAACAGCACGACCTTTTCCTCTTTTTTATGCGGGGCGAGCAGGGGGTTAATCCCCTTAGAGAGGAATTCGAGGATCGTCGGCTGCGTATAACGCTCCAGGATCTGCCGTGACTCTGCCAGATTGGCGAGCATGCGCTGCAGGGCCTGGATGAGGGCGTCATCACTATCGTCAAGGCGAATGGTCTGCATCGACCATTCTGGGAACTGGCGCGACTGGATCGCTGTTTCAACCTTCAAAATCTGGACATCCCGGTGACGGTCATCACCCTGAATCCGGTCCAGGGTCTGATCTACGCTGGATTCTTCGCCCTCCAGAATCTGAAAAAAGAAGGGGCCACAGAGCAAAAGGATACCTGTGACTTGTGATCGGGCATTATTCCTCACCGACACCGCTGCAATTTCGTTCAGTTCCTCAGCCGCAACGGTCCGTGTTGCTTGGCTGACGTAGGTAATGCGTTTCATATGGCAGGTTCCCCGGTGGCTTAATTCTTGTTCTTCTTGATCCGTGGATGTGGCTTTTCCTGATAGATCTTCGGCAAACATGCCGAATGGTAATCAGGCTCGCCCTCAGAGTTAGAGTGGAGTCTATCGGCAGCGACCCATGGCTGCACCTTCTATTTTGGCCGCTTGGGGTGTCGATAGATCCAAGGCGGCGTTGGTTCAGGATCCGCCCAGAGGCCCACTCTGGCTTTTCGGGCTTTGTCCTCTGCTTCAAAATACTGGGGATCCTTGGCATAGCGGCGATAGACCCATGCCATGCCACGCTGGATTTGCAACAAGTTGACGTCCTGACCGCCCACGCGCACCTTGCCGACCAGCCGTCCGTAACGATCGAGAGTATCAATCTGCACTTCCGCCTGCCGATCAAACGCGAGATCGGATAGCGACTGTTTTGAGCGTTGCCCGAAGGCCTGCCTTTTTTCCGGGGCATCGATCTGGGCCAGTCGGATCCGAACAGTCGCCGCGTCCTCAGTCAGAAGGCTAAGGGTATCCCCATCAAGGACTCCGATCACGCGCCCATTCAGAATTTCATTGCCGAAGGCCTTTAAGGTAAGGCCAAGACACAGGATGAGAAGAAGCAGTCGCACGCGCTAATTCTCCGTGGGGGGCTCCTGGAATTCGTCCGGCAACCGCTCACCGAACGCCGTTTTCACGGCCTGAATCCGATCCTTACAGATCTTGTAGGCAGCCAGTGCCTGATCGACCATGGGAATCAGGGCATCAATGTCGGGTTCTTTCTGATTCCTGAGGGTTTCAGCCACCTCCTTGAGAGTGGCGTAGCTGGCTTTGAAGGTTTCGGTTGATTTTCCCATTGGATTTAAGGCTCATGGGGGGGGTTAAGTGATACGGCGACATCGCCGTCATGAAAGGCCAGGTCAAAATCAGGGTGATTCAGGGCTTCTTGGCGGGAAGTAATTGGTTGACCGTCGGCGCTTTTTGCAAGTGCAAACCCTCTCGCAAGGGTGGCCGCAGGGCCCAATCCCAGAATTTCGCGCGCATAGGCCTCCGTAGTTCTCTCCGCCGCCTCGATTCGGAATCGTCCGAGTTCGAGCGTTTGATCCATCAGGTGTCTGACGCTCAGGCTAGCGGTTTCCAGGATGAGTCGCGAATTTTTCCTGAAATCGTCCATCAGGCGAGATACGCCCGTTTCTGTGTTGTTGATCTGGTTGTCGCACTCAACCTTGACCTTGCGCCACTGGGTTTCAATCGCAAATTCCTGCTCGATCAGGGTAGCGTGGGCCAGTGCCTTGATATCCTGAGACAGGCGCTCGATCGACTGATCAAACAGTTGCAATTGCCTTTCGCTCAATTTGAGGATCGATAACAGATTTTCAACGGCTTGATTGGCGTTGGCGTAAAGTGTACCGCTGATATGACCGATGACTTTTGACGGTGTATCAAATCGTTGGTTGGCAATCTCATCCAAAATGGTATTGTCGCGCTCGTGGCCAATTCCGGTGAAGACCGGGACCGGCAGCTGGCAGAGTGTCTCGGACAGTGCGAGATCGTTCAACCAGTAAAGGTCGGTGACCGATCCCCCCCCACGGATCAAGCAGACGGCATCGAATGTGGTGCCGCCCTTGAGCGTTCTCAAGACCTCTCCGAGGGTCTCAATCAGGCTTGCAGCTGCATCGGGTCCTTGAAATGTGGCGGGAAAGTAGCTGAAGCGGCAGAGTTGATGGGCTTCCAGATGATCCGCGTCTTGTCGAAAATCGCCAAGACCAGCTGCATCTCTTGGGCTGATGACGGCCACATGCAGAAATTCCGTTGGTCTCGGGAGCGCGCGGTTCAGGCCCATAAGGCCCTTAGCTTCCAGCGTTTCTCGGATCTTTCGAAGCTTTCTGGCAATGTCCCCGAGGGTAAAGCTGGGGTCGATGTCTTCGATGAGGGCTCGTAAACCATAGGTCGGGTTGTATTCCAGCGACAGTTGCAGCATCACTTTGATACCGGCTGTAAGTTCAGCTCCTGTCTCCTGATGGAATTTTTGAAGCAGGGGTTCTGCGCGCTGGTTCCAGGCAAACGCAGACAGGCGTGCAGTTAGACGCCCTTGCTCGTCATGTTCAACCAATTCCAGAGCAAGGTGGCGCCCGCTGATGGGTCTCAATTGACTGATTTCAGCCCGCACCCATTGGGATCGGTCCAGATTCTGGGCGATGACAATACCGACCTTTTGTAGGAGGTACCCAAGCCCGATGCTTTCTGATTTGAGGCCCTGGATTAAACCCTCGTTAGGCTCCTCTCGACTCCCCGTGGCCATTGTGCCAGGCATCCAGGCGCTGAAAGGGCCAACATCAAGCCCTGCGGGAACGTACCATTTCTTGGCCATCGGATCCCAGCGGGCGCCAAACTGTTTGGCACGATCCTTTTCGGAGTAGGGGACCTCAAGGAACTGTTTGTCGGGACTGACCATGACTCTGGATTGTAGAAGTCATGCCGGGTGACCACAACGGGGGCACCGGGCGCTTTGGCCTTTTGTTCATTATCGGGTCCACGGTTTGGGTCATTCACGTTTTTTAAGTGCTGGCCATGAGACGACTGTTAAGTTAAGGGTTGAACGACACTCGTGAAATCCTGATCATAATCTTCACCTGAACGCTGATTCACACCCGTTTGGTCAACGACCTCAGCATCGCATGGAGTCTTGTTGCTCAAGGTATTGACCTCCTGGAATGCTCAGATATTTGATTAGCGCAAACCCAGCATTCAGGTTTCTCTGAGCAGAATCAAGGTCGCTAAGGCCGGTTTAGGTAAAACGGCGCTGCAAGGCGCCGCCGGTCAATTGCGGGCTAACGCACCAACCGTTGCTCCTTGCTCGCCGCGTACAGTCCATTTCACTATTTTTTCAGGAAGAGAGGGTCCTATGAAAAAAAATATCCTTGCCATGTCGATGTTGGTCATGGTCGCAGGTCAGGCCGATGCCGGTTGTAATCTCCCCAACATCCAAGGCACTTGGGGAATGACGATCAGTGGTCAGGCAGCGGGCCTTTCCTTTAATGGCCAATGTGCCATGACAATCCCTTTAGTGCGGGGAAACGCGACACAGGCGTTTGTTACTGGTGGCTGTCTGGATTTGATCAATGGCAACTACAGCAGTTTTTTGCCGGGCAGTTGGGTCGGCTTCATTGGCAAGACCTGCCAGTTGCAAGGCCAGTTAGTAACCAGCGTCAGCGTCTCTGCGGCACCAGGCTCGGCGGTGCTTGGCACCTTAAGCACTGCTCTTAACGTAACTGTGAGTAACAACAAGAAAAATTTTGCGGGGAGCTGGTATAGCTTGGAAGCGGTGCCTGTATGGTGGATGGTCGGCGGTGTGGCATCACCCGGTACCGCGCCATTTTCGGGTTCATTCAGTGGTACTAAGGGGCTGGTTATGCAGCCGCTTCAGTCCTATTTGGCTAGTCCTTTGAGTTACACCATCTGGCCCTGGAACCCATCTCCAACCCAATCGCCTTCGGGCAATAACGGCAACGGCAACGGGAATGGTAATGGGAACGGGAACAGTGGCAATGCACCGGGGCGAAACAAGTAGGCCCTGTTGCTGACTTGCTCGCATGGCAGCCTGACCGTGTCGTTGGCCCAACATCGCTTTGAAGGCTGCTGAGGTCGAAGTTCTTGGATTTGTTCAGCGGATGAACAGGCACAAAAAAAGCCCCGGGATTACCGGGGCCTTTTAGGAGCGAGAACTATCGTTCTTAGATGGATTTATCATGCTTGAGTTTGATGCTGTTTGAAGATTCGGGAATATCGACTGTTGCGACAGCGCCGACGATGACCAGAGCGAGAATGAAAATTTCCATGAAGTTTCCTGTGTTGTTGATTCGATTAACACTCTACCAGAAAACAAAAGAAGTAAAAGTTTAAACATTGTTTCTTATTTGTGCACAAATGATCCGGTTGCCTGTCACATTCATGTGGGTGAGGGGCCTCAGGCCAAGCCCCCTTGAAAAACAGACCCAAAGCAACAAGATCTTCTAAGCTGTGACTATCCCCGTCCCATAAATGAGGTTGTGATTGATGACAACGGATGAGCAACGTCTTTTAGAGCCGCTCCTCAGGCAGCTGACCGCCATCAAGTCGGTGGCTAAAGATCCAGACGCGCAACGTCTCATTGAGACCGCAGGCCAGCAGCAACCCGATGCCCTCTATTTGCTGGTTCAAAAGGCGCTCCTCCAGGAGCAGGCCATTGAGGGTCTCAGAGGACAGGTTGCCTCGCTTGAGGGGCAGCTTTCAAACGCGCGGACGGCGCCTGGCGCGGCTGGCTTTCTGGACCGGAATCCCTGGGGTGCCCCTTCGAGGCAACCCGCCGGCGTGGCCACGAATCCGGGCTATTCCCCGTTCCCTCCAGCCGCAGCGCCTTCCCCATTGGGTGGTTTTCTGGGCGCGGCCGCTGCGACCGCGGCCGGCGTTGCCGGAGGCGCTTTTCTATTTCACGGAATAGAGAGTCTTCTGCACCACCCCCAAGCTACCGACTTCCACGGTGCGGGATATCAAGATGGACAGGGACCCGAATCCGTCACCATCAACCATTACCATGAAGGGGTCGATCAGGGAGAGGCGGGCACCGACGAGGCTTGGCGGGTCAACGATACCGACGCATGGAATGGCGATGATGATGGCGAAGACGGCGCTCTCGACGTCTGATCCGAATCAGACGTTGGGTTCACCTGAATCTCAACGACTCAGGCAGCTTTGATAACGGCCATTGACGCGGCTTGCGAATTTAGCCGTGGTCAGATGGCTTGTGATTTTTGGACTGTGCAGTCGTATCTGTGGAAGAACGGCCCGACTGGCTGGTTTGCCGCGCGTGCCCATCAGCCTGTAAGTTTCCGTATAGAGCCGAGACTTTTCAAAATCCAGCTGCTTTTCCAGTGCCAAGTCGTCCTTTATTTCCTCCTCCGTGAGCCCCAGCGGACCTTGAAGCGACACAATGGCAGCCAGCGTCTGGCTCGGGGTTACAGAGACACTGCCATCCCCGTCGTAGCGCAGTAAATCCCCGTCAAGATCCATGGTCTGTCCCGATAATTCGCTGATTGCCTGTTGAAAGGCGGCATTCCGACTCGCGTAGTGGCCAGCATTGTAGTCGGCAAAGCGGTACAGCATCTGGGCATAGTGGGCCGGATAATCCAAAAGATAGGCGATTCCGAAGTAAAGACCGCCCCTGCGGGTAAAAAGCTCCTCCCGGAGCCCATGCGAAATGGGATAGGGATAGGTCGATTCGTTGATCTTCCTCTCGGCATATTTAAGGCTCACCTGCATGGGGCCACCGGTCCTGACGGGATTGAAGCCTGCAAGCAACGTGCGTCCGAAGGGCAACTCAGAGGTCATGTCACCATAGAGTCGGTTCAGGTCGTTTTCGGTCCTAAGGGCATCGATCCGCTGATCATAGGTGGCCCCGTTGGGTGATTTCTTGGTTCTAAGCGCGGTCCTGACCACCCCTTCCGGAATCCCGAACCGCTTCAGTCGTTGATCGATTTCCATGCGAACGATTCGAGGTAGCCCTGCAACCGCTGGATCTGCCTGATATCCCGACTCCTGTTCTGTTACCGCGAGTACGGCACAGAGATTCTCGCTGCTGGGTTCGAGCTGGAGGGACGAAAATGCAGTGGCAATATCCTTTGCCCATCCCTCCGGATCTCGAACTCGGGCCGGCAGCTTCTGCCGGATCCGCTGCACTGCTTCAGAGCCTGTCTCTGTGGCGCTGATGCGCTCAGATGCCGTGCGTCGATCCCTTTCCTGTTGGGTGCCGGGAAGGGTCACTCCTGCCCAGGGATCATCTGAGTTCAAAACGCTGCCTTTTTCGGGGCTGCTGGTGCAGCCGGACAAAAGGATCAAAAGACTGAGAATGTGGATGAGGAAGCGCTGCATATCCTAGATGGCTCTAACGCGAGGGAGCTGATCCCATCGGGTGGTATAGGCAGGCGACAGTGTACGACGGTTCATGCGCCAGCGTGCTGACGCCTGCTCCACCCGGGTGAGGCCTTGCGAGGCCATCCAGAGCGTTTCGCGGCCCATCTGACGATTGATGGCGTCAACCACGTCAAGTAGCGGGCCCCGCTGGGACCCGGGCTCCAGCGTATCAAAGAGTGAGGCGGTGCTCTCGCGCTCGGGGCACAGGTCCATCAACATGACGCCAGCCTTCTGATAGGCGTAACCCGGTTTATAGAGGGTCTTGAGTCCTTGCAGCGCCAGTTGTGACAAATACAGCGTATCGCTTGAGGGCGTATGGATACGGATGCTGAGACTGGGGTGATACTGGGGCAGGTTCGGCTGGAACGGCGGGGTATTGAGAAAAACCACCAGCACGCTGGCTTTTGAGCCTTGCTGGCGTAGCTTTTCGGCAGCCCGTGCCACATGTGTGCTGATGGCTTGACGTAGCGACTCGATATCCGAGACCCGTTGGCCGAAGCTGCGGGAGGCAATGATCTGTTGTTTGGCCGGCGGGACCTCCTCAAGAGGCAGGCAGGGCATGCCACGAAGTTCCAGCGCCGTTCTTGCCACTACCACGTTGAAGTGTTCGCGCAAGCGGTTGGGTTCAGCCCGACTCAGATCCAAGGCCGAGCGAATATTCAGGGCTTCGAGTCTGGATGACCAGCGCCGGCCGATTCCCCAGACATCACCGACCGGTACCTGTTGCAGATAGGCACGCCGGCATTCAGGATCAAGCACGGTCAGGTTGCAGATGCCCTGGACCATAAAATCCGGGTGACGCTTTGCGAGCCGGTTGGCTACCTTGGCCAAGGTCTTGGTTTCACCGATCCCTACGCCGACCGGTATGCCGATCCAGCGATCCACCTGCTCCCGCAGTTCATGGGCCATGCGGCTGAGGTCGAAACGGCTGCATCCGCGCCATTCCAGAAAAGATTCATCGATGGAATAGATCTCCTGACGGTCCGAATATTGCCCGATGATCGACATCATGCGGGCGGACAGGTCTGCATACAGCGTGTAGTTCGAAGACAATGCGAGGCCGCCGCTTGCCTCGTAGTCTTTGCGGATCTTGAAATACGGGGCACCCATGGCGATTCCCATCGCCTTGGCCTCGTTGGAGCGCGCCACACAGCAACCATCGTTATTGGACAGTACGACGACCGGACGGGCGTGGAGCCTCGGGTTGAACAGCCGCTCGCAACTGACGTAGAAGTTGTTGCCGTCGATCAGGGCGAATGTGGCATCAGAGTGCGTGGATGACACGGGTGACGACTCCCCAGATGATGCAGTCGAGACCCTCCCGCACCTCAATCGGCGCATAGTCGGGATTTTCAGGGACCAGCCAGGGTCTTTTGTTTCGAAACACCAGGCGCTTGACGGTCAGTTCACCATCGAGGGCGGCGATCACTACGCGTCCGTCCAGCGGTTTTAAGGCCCGGTCAACGATCAGCAAATCGCCGTCATGGATGCCGGCGCCAATCATGGAGTCGCCGCTGACCCGCACGAAAAAGCTGGCGGCCGGGTGCTCGATCAGATGCGTATTGAGGTCAAGGCGCTGGTCGATGTGGTCATCGGCCGGCGAGGGAAAACCCGCCGGCACCCGGCTAGCATAGAGCGCTAATGTGCAAGGATGCGCCATGGGGTCTGGGGTCCCCATCCATCCGGGGCCTTGGGTCAGCAGACATTCGGGATCCAGTGGTTCGATCATGGGCATGCCAGACATTGGAGCGTACGCCGGGTTTTGGTCTGAGATTATATAAAAAGCTATATTAACACACGCTAAAAATTGTTCCTGTTCCCGAGTCAATCATCTGGCGAGAGGGCGCGGAGATGCGAAAAGCTCGGTCGGATGACTCCCGAGGTTGAATTTGCTATTTTGGAGTCTGAAGAAAAATTTTAGGAGGTTTTGCTATGAACTCTGATCATCCTGACGCTGCCCACGAGTGTGGCAATGACTGCCGCCGTTCGTTCATGAAGTCGATTGCTCCATTGGGTCTTGCGGGGCTTTTAGGGCTGACAGGGTCGCCATCCGTGGAGGCTCGCTCCAGAGGGCGCCACAACCTGGACGATCTTTCACCCCAACAGATTCTTGCTGAAATCATGCGCGGCAATGCCTATTTCAGGAGGAATAAATCCTATGCCTACACGTTTCATCGGGAGGCGGCTCTGGCCTCGTCTGAGACTCAGACCCCGGGTGCGGCATTTCTCTCTTGCATCGACTCCAGGGCGCCGGCAGAAATCGTCACCGAATTGGCACCGGGCGAGGCGTTCAATGCCCGTGTGGCCGGGAATGTTTCAAGTGACGACATACTCGGGAGCCTCGAGTTTGCATGCAGTGCCTCCACTGCCAAGGTGCTGATGGTGATGGGCCACACCCGTTGCGGGGCCGTCAAGGGTGCCATCGATAACGTGCAAATGGGGCATTTGACGCAACTCTTGGACAAAATTAAGCCGGCCATCGCGGCAACCGAGTATTCGGGGGAGCGGACCGGCAGCAACTATGACTTTGTTGATGCCGTGGCAAAAACCAACGTCAAGATGGTGATCGATGAAATCAAGCGGCAAAGCCCGATCCTTGAGGGGCGTGTCCGCGATGGCAAACTCCTGATGGTGGGCGGCATGTACAATGTCTCGACCCTGAAACTGACGTTGCTGTGAGATAAGTACACAGGCGCGTCTTTCCATGCAATTTCTGGGTACACATTAACTCAGCGATGGCCGCGATCAGTGCGAGGCCGTATGTCGTTGAGGGCCTCGCCGTGGAGTTCATAGGCCTGAGCAAAGCCCCGGACATAGCTGGCCTTGAACGGCTGAAGTGCGAACAAGTGGAAGTCCTGAAGGGGCCTTAGAACGTCCATGATGGCGCCGTGGCGTGCCGAAAAACGATCCAGAATCGCATCAAACTCGGGCTTGCCACGCCCGATCTCCAAGACCTCGCACGTCAGGGTCAGTCGCTTTCTCGCAAACAGGTTCGCGGAATCGGCTTCATTCTCGATAAAAAGGATGCTGGCCTTGGGGTTGGTTGCGAGATTTCCGGTATGTCCGGCCAACTCGCTGACGTAGATCCAAAAACAGCCGTAATCTCCCCGCACAAACGGGGCATAGCTCGCGAGCGGCAGACCCTCGGCATCTGAAGTGGCAAGAATAAGGCTTAAGAAGCCATCGGGGAAGGCCAGCACCTCGCTTTCGATGGCATTTTTGTCCGTCTTGGCAGTCAAGTGGATCCTCCAAAAATAAAAAAATGAAAAAGGGCCCTTGAAAATCGCCCCAGCTGCCCTCACTACGCAATCAGCGCGCCGAATTGGCGCCCGCTTAACCGCAACTCTTTCAGATTTTTACCGATTAAGACGTAAAGGAGAAGTTATGACGATTCGACCCTTGCATGACCGGGTTTTGTTGAAGCGACTGGATGAAGAGAAGACCTCTCCGGGCGGTATCGTGATTCCCGATAGCGCGAAGGAAAAGCCTACAACGGCAGAAGTGGTTGCTGTGGGTCCCGGCAAGAGCCTGGACAACGGCGAGATTCGCCCAACTACGGTCAAGGCCGGCGACAAAGTGCTGGTTGGCAAATATGCCGGCACGGAACTGAAACTTGAGGGTGTGGATTACGTGGTCCTGCGTGAGGATGAAATCCTCGGCGTCCTTGAGGCCTGATTGCCTGTCCCCTTTTTCGTCAACTGATTGCTGAGAGTTCAAAATGGCAGCTAAAGAAGTACGTTTTTCAGAAGAAGCCCGGCACCGCATGATGGCGGGCCTCAATGTCCTCGCCGATGCGGTCAAGCAGACCCTCGGCCCTAAGGGTCGTAATGTGGTGCTGGAGCGCAGTTTTGGTGCACCGACGATTACCAAGGACGGTGTTTCAGTCGCCAAGGAAGTGGAATTGGCCGACAAATTCGAAAACATGGGCGCGCAACTGGTAAAGCAGGTCGCGTCCAAGACCAACGATGTCGCCGGTGACGGTACGACCACCGCAACGGTACTGGCCCAGGCAATTGTTCGCGAGGGTTTGAAGTCGGTGACGGCGGGTGCCAACCCGACCGATATCAAGCGGGGCATCGACAAAGCCGTACACGTCGTGGTTGATGCATTGAAGGCGACCTCCAAGCCCTGTGCGACCAGCAAGGAGATTGCTCAGGTCGGTTCGATCTCGGCCAACTCGGATGAGAGCATCGGCTCGATCATTGCCGAGGCCATGGACAAGGTCGGCAAGGAGGGCGTGATTACGGTCGAGGATGGCTCCGGTCTTGATAACGAACTCGAGGTCGTCGAAGGCATGCAGTTCGATCGGGGCTACCTGTCGCCTTACTTCATCAACCAGCAAGATGCGATGAGTGTTGAGCTGGATCATCCCTATGTCCTGCTGCATGACAAAAAGATCTCCAATATCCGTGATTTGGTCCCCCTGCTGGAAAAAGTCTCCAAGGCGGGCCGCTCGCTGCTGATCATCGCTGAAGATGTCGAGGGCGAGGCGTTGGCTACTCTGGTGGTTAACACTATGCGCGGAATTTTGAAGGTCACTGCCGTCAAGGCTCCCGGGTTTGGTGACCGCCGCAAGGCCATGCTTGATGACATCGCGGTGTTGACGGGGGGCACGGTGATTGCCGAAGAAGTTGGCCTGTCGCTCGAAAAGGCCGAATTGACCGATCTGGGGTCTGCCAAGAAGGTGCAGATCAACAAGGAAAATACCGTCATCGTTGATGGTGCCGGAAAGAGCGAGGCTATTCAGTCGCGGGTCGGACAACTGCGCAAGCAGATTGAAGACACGACGTCTGATTACGACCGTGAAAAGTTGCAAGAGCGCGTGGCCAAGCTCTCCGGTGGTGTCGCCGTGATCAAGGTCGGTGCTGCAACGGAAGTGGAAATGAAGGAGAAAAAGGCCCGTGTGGAAGATGCATTGCATGCAACCCGCGCGGCTGTTGAAGAGGGGATTGTGCCCGGTGGTGGTGTAGCGCTGGTTCGTGCGATTGCCGCGATCAAGGATCTCAAGGGCGCAAATCCGGATCAGACCGTGGGTGTCAACATCCTTCGCCGTGCGATTGAAGAGCCGCTGCGTCAGATTGTCCTCAACGCCGGTATTGAGCCATCCGTCGTGCTCGCCAAGGTACAGGAAGGTTCAGGCGCATTTGGCTATAACGCCTCGACCGAAGAATACGGCGACATGTTGGCCATGGGCATTCTGGACCCGACCAAAGTCACCCGCTCAGCGCTTCAGAATGCAGCCTCGGTTGCAGGTCTGATGCTGACGACCGAGGCCATGGTGGCAGAACTCCCTAAAAAGGACGCGCCGCCGATGCCGCCGCAGGGTATGGGCGACTACTAAAAGGGTTCCCACCCCGAAAAACCCCGCTTCGGCGGGGTTTTTTTTAAGACTGAAATCCGTCATCAGGCCAGTTGGCCAAACAGACGTGCGATATAGCTTGCTATCAATAAAGCCGTCAGCAACACCACGCCGGCCTGAAAGCGGCTTGAGCGAACCAGTCTTGCAGCCAGAAACAGGAGAACCAGCAAGACGTGGAATGCCAGGTTCTGTGTGTGGGGCAGGCGATCATAGAGGACCCACTCTTTGGCAAGGCTTGAGAGCACCATCAATGCCGCGACCGTAAATGTGAACGGGGCTTGGGCTGCAAAGGCGCTTTCAAAATCAATTTTCTGGTTATCCTGAAGTTCGGGTAGCGCAACCGCGGCGAGAAGAAATAACAGTATGGGTTGAACGAGAACAGTCAAAAACATCGGAAAGGTCCAGGATTCGATGTGCCGGAGTTCGTACATGGCCCACCAGCACTGGATATGGAGTGCCAGGAGGACACCGACCCAGAGCTTGGCAGGCCAATGCCAGGCAATCTGACCTCGGTATCGGGCGAACTGACCGATTCCCTCCATCAGGTGAGCGATGCCCAATCCGAGAATCAAGCCGATCAGGACGGAGAGATAGCTAAAGGGATCCATGGCGTTTTGAGGCCTTTTTCTGCATAAGGAAGGAATAAAAAGAAACGATAGGTGAAGCAAGTTGCCTAGTCTATCCTTGCGCTTTGAAGGAGGAGTCGCGGGTGGAAAAAAATCGTCTCGCTGAAGGTCCCAAATTGAGATCAGTGCTCACCTGTCCCGTCTGCGGCTTTCTGGCGGAGGAGGTCATGCCGGTCGATGCCTGTCAGTTTTTCTATGACTGCAAGGCCTGTGGGACCTTGATCAGACCCAAGTCGGGGGACTGTTGTGTCTTCTGTTCGTGGGGTACGGTGAGGTGTCCGCCCATGCAGTCATCGGCGGGGGGCTGTTGCAGTCCGGCGAGTGATGGAGATTGACGCGCGATGATGGTGTTGATCGGGAAGCGCGTCAAACCTCCCCATTCATGGGGAGGACGGAGAGCGCGA
>CAYLUS010000045.1:0-16311 GCA_964386975.1 uncultured Methylococcus sp. | reverse complement strand
GAGTTGCCTGAGCGCCGTAGGAATCCTCTTCCTTATAGGGAGAGGAGGATGTCAACCGATCGATCCGGCTTCATTAGACCATTCGGAGTCTCTACCAATGACCAAGGCGCGTACGCACTGAAAGCGAGCCGTGTTATCGAGACTGGTTTTTTGCTTTCAATGAACGCCACTCATAAAATTTTGCTATGACACACATGAAACATACTCCGGCAACCATCGACAAGCCCTCATTGCCTCCCTCCCTGACCCGGATCATCCTGATCGGCCTGATTGGCAATGTCGTTGAGTGGTACGACTTTGCCATTTTTGGCTATTTTGCCTCGGTCATCGGCAATCAGTTTTTTCCCTCCAGCTCCCCCTCAACCTCACTGATCGCCTCCTTTGGAGCCTTTGCTGCAGGCTTTCTCATGCGCCCAATTGGTGGGCTGGTTTTTGGCCAGATCGGCGACTCACTGGGACGCCATCAGGCCATGATGATCTCGGTACTCGCCATGGCGATCCCGACGGTTCTGATGTGTGCCATTCCGACTTACGCAACCATTGGCGTTGCCGCGCCCATTCTTTTGGTCACACTTCGCATGATTCAAGGGCTTTCGGTGGGCGGGGAATACACCAGTTCTCTGATCTTCTTGGCTGAAAATGCACCTCCCGGCCGAAAGTCACTGACTGCGATTTGGGGCAGTTGGGGGGCTACTTCGGGAATTCTCCTGGGTTCAGCTATCGGCTGGTTACTGACACACTTTCTGTCAGAGCCCGACATCAACGCATGGGGCTGGCGCATCCCGTTTGGAATTGGTGGCGTTATTGCCCTTAGCGCGTGGCTCATCCGTCGGGGACTTGACCACGATCTCCCGGAAGCGCGAACGGAAAGTCCTGTGCGGGAGGTGCTCAGGCGCCACCACTGGCCGGTGGTGCGGGTCGCCCTGCTCAACATTGGCACCGCTGTTGCGTACTACACGGCGTTTGTCTACGCCGTGACTTATATCCGCAATATTGACCAAGTGCCCGAAAGTCTGGCCCTTGAACTGAACTCGGTCTCCATGGCGTTCTTATTGATGGTCATGCCCATGGCCGCTTGGCTCGCAGATCGCTGGGGAAGCCATAAGGTGCTGAAATGGGCACTCGGCCTCCTCTGCGTATTTGCGGTCCCCCTGTTCCAGTTGATCCATTCGCCGGATCCCGAACGCATATTCATGGGTGAGATCGGATTTGCCCTTCTAATTGGCATGGGCAGCGGTGGCATCCTGATTCTCAACACCTCTTTGATCCCAAAGTCGGTTCGCTGTACGGGACTTGCCTTTGCCTACAATGCATCAACAGGTCTTTTTGGGGGAACTACGCCTCTGATTGCTGCTTGGCTCGTCTCCTCGACAGACAATCCGATCTCACCCGCCTACTGGGTGCTTGGTGCCGCGTTCGTGTCGCTCGCAACCCTGACTCTGTTTATCCCCAACGTGCTCCATTTGGAGACGGAACACCAATAAAAATGTGATAAGGCGTTTTTTTGAAATGTCGATTGGACAGAGGGGCTGATTCGGGTCAGGATAACTCTGGACATCAACATTTCCATTGACTCTGAGTACGATGGGTTTTAAGTCGATCAAATTCGGCGACAACACCATCTGCAGCGCAATCCGTCACCCGGGTCACTTGCAGCGCAGCATTCAATTGACAGGCTAACCGATGAAAACACGATTTCGCATCGCCCTGATATGCTTACTCTGGATCGGCACCCTGGCGATCTTGGGTGAGGCTAAAGCCCTCAACGGATGTAGCCCAGGTCCCTATGCGTCCTGCGTCAATGCCAATCTCGCCGGGGCGGATCTTCGAAAGGCGAACCTGGTTGGGGCAGACCTCCGAGGAGCCAACCTTGCAGGGGCGAATCTTAAGGCTGCCAAATTGGCGGGGGCCTTGCTCAAACAAGCAAATCTTTCAGGCGCCAATCTGTCCAAAGCGAACCTGACGGGTGCAGCACTCCAGTTCACTTCATTCCAAGGGGCAAGTCTGTTCCGGGCCGTCCTCAAAAGCAGCGATCTCTACCATGCCAACCTCCTCGGCGCGGATCTGCGAAGGGCTGACTTGTTTGCTGCGAATTTGACCGGCGCCAATCTGAGTGGAGCCAACACCACTGCTGCGAATTTTAGTCAGGCTGTTACCAATGGGTCGGCTCAATACCCAGATGACTTAAGTCCCACCGTCTCTGTTGGAGAGAAAGGCCCTGCGGGCGGTTTGATTTTTTATGTTGCTCCGGGCGGGCATCACGGTCTTGAAGCGGCGCTTGCACCCCAATATGCCGCCAGTTGGGGATGCCCAGCAATCAGTGTTCCAGATACCCTGACTGAAATCGGCACCGGTGCGGCCAACACCCGGCGTATTTTGGCCGCCTGCCCTGATTCGACCTCGGCCGCGCAGGTCGCTAGCAGCTATGCACAAAACGGGTTCCGCGACTGGTACCTTGCTTCCAAAGATGAGATGGGCCTTCTGATGCCGTTTGTTGAGCAGTTCCAAATCAGCTACTGGACATCCTCCCAAGCCGCACCGCTCACTGCCTGGGCCTGGTACTGGAATAGCTTTGCGACGGGAACAGGCCCAAATCAACTGACCTACAGCCAGAGTTTTCAGTCCAGCAAATCTGGGTTGCCCTGGATAGGCGCTGCTCCCTCACCCGTCACCGGCGTGGTTCCAATCAGAAACTTCTAGCGCACATTCCCCTTGCCCTTAGGTTCTGCGCCATTGTCATTCGACCTTTGATGGAGATCATCAACCATGCGTCTTCGGGCTTCTTTTTTGTTTTTGTTCGGCTGCTTGATTCAAGCCCATGCACAAGCAAACCAATACGAGGTTGAACCCAACAATGCGCTACAGGTGGCCAACGCAATCCGTCGTAATACAAACGTTAACGGTCAACTCTATGCGGCTCTGGACAGTGATTTCTATCGCTTCAAACCCGGTGGCGTGAATGCCATCAATGTTTTTTTCAGATGCACAGTGCCGTTGGTATCGGGTAACTACAACCTTTATTCGATCGCACTTTACAATGAGTTTGGCAACCTTCAGAGCCGATACAGCATCAGTAATCAGCAGTGCGTCAATCGGAATTTCAGGACGCGGCTTTACATGCCGAATCTTTCGGGAACCTACTACCTCTCGGTCTCCGTCACGCCTACGAATCTTGGGGCAACGACAAATCCTTCGGATGAGCTCCTGACCGATTACAACTACATCCTTCGACTGGGTTCCCCCATCACCAAGGGGGCACCCCCGGCTGGCCCCTGCCCCATTGGCCAGCAGCTCGTTAAGATTCCGATTCCATTTGATCCTACAAATCGAGCGCAGGTCGAACAGTACTGTCCCAACAAAATTCCTGAGTACTGCCACCCCTACAAGCTCGAGTGTCAATGAGACCACCGGAGCTAGCGGGCCTTACACGCACGGTTTATATAAAATAAAAAGACCGTGCCACGAGTGGGGGGTTAGGTAATGAAGAGGTGTGGCACGGCAAGAAAGCTCAGATGTAGCGGCTAATAGGACTTCTATCAACGGCTCAAAGTTCCTTAGCGAATTAGTAGGAATTTGGCAGGAACCCGGAGCGGACGACCAACACAAGCGCATGGCGACAAAACCACCCCTGCCCCCCTTTACCCTCGATTCTGCAACCCGCAAAGTCCGCCTTGCAGAAGATGCATGGAACTCGAAAGACCCGGATCGCGTGTCTCAGGTCTACACAGAGGATACCGTCTGGCGCAATCGCAGCGAGTTCATCAGGGGTCGCAAGGCCGTTCGTGACTTTCTTGCGCGGAAATGGGCAAAGGAACTGGAATACCGACTGATCAAGGAACTCTGGTCATTTGACAGCCACCGAATCGCGGTCCGTTTTGCTTACGAGTGGTGCGATGATTCAGGCAACTGGTTTCGCTCCTACGGCAATGAAAACTGGGAATTCTCGGCTGAGGGCCTGATGATGACGCGTTATGCAAGCATCAACGATCTGCCGATCCAGTTGCCAGATCGCAAGCTTCACTGGCCGGGTGGTGCTCGCCCCGAAAACCACCCGGGCCTCAGCGCTCTGGGCCTTTAGTCTCTGGGCAAAACCGTGCTCTCAATCCAGCCCTTGCCTCGGTTCAAGACCGCAGGTCTTTGCCCGGGGATCCCAGCGGCCTTCCTGATCTTGGCAGAGCGTCTCCTCTTCTGAGGACGGGTCATACAGCAAGAAAACAACAAGAAAGAAGACCATCGTTGCCAAGAGGATGCGTATGGTCGGACTCGAAAAACTTCGCATCTTCTACCTAGCCCCCGATCTCAAGGGCCATGATGAAGTCATCCATGACATAGCCACAACCGATCGGCTTCTGATCCTCACCAACAATGCGAAATCCATATTTTCGGTAAGCCGCAAGGGCCTGTTTATTGTTCCGGTTCACCCGCAAGACGAGCGTTTGAAGGTCACGATCGATGGCCCACTCTTTGACTGCGAGCACCAACGCCTCGCCGATCCCCTGTCGTTGGCAGGTTGTGTCCACATAAAGCTTATCGAGCTGGCATTCAGACGAATCACCAACCGTGGCATGGGTGAAAGCCCTGAGAACCTTGCCCTGTCGAGCCAGCTTGATCAAATCACCGCGTTGCAACTGTTCTTGAAGCACATTTCGAGCGTAGCGCTGAGTCAGCATGTGTTCAATCTGACCCTGAGGCACCATGTGGGTATACGTTTGATGCCAAACCCGTTCCGCAAGGATTCGAATTGCCTCAATGTCTTCCACTGTGGCTGTCTGGTATTGGATTGCCTCAGGCATCGGTTTCACAACAATAAAATCCGGCCGTATGACTTGCGTCTGAGAATGCCGAACGTGTGTTCATCATAGTGGTCCCCTTCGGTTTTAGAATGCCGCCTGAAGCGGCTCAAGGGTATACTTTAGAGCAATCCTTGGGGGGAACTTCAACCGGCCAAGGATCATGAAAGCCTTTTACTGCAACTCCGTGTGAGAAAATCATTTATGTCTATCCGCAAACTCATTACCTCCCTAGCGCTGATCGGCCTGATGTTGAACCTGACCGGGTGCCCCGTCATGATGGCCGCACGAGTGGCAAAAGCCGCCTCTGAGAAGTCCAATTCGGACGCCGATAACAAGAGCACCCCCAAAACCTCGAGTTCAAGCTCGACCCCCTCGGGCACACAGGCGCCGGCCCAACCCACCACGCCTACCAAGTAGGCGAACCCATCCCGAGGCCCCAATCCTGAGGGAGGATCCGCCCCCTCAGGATTGGGTACACCGAAGCCAGAAAACGCCATCCATTCACTCAGTAGCCTCATTCCCATGCCTGCATACCCACGCTCCGAAATTGAAGAAATGGTCAAACGGTGGCTTGCTGCCAATCAGAGCTCGGAGAAACAAGGGGACTGGGTCCACCACTTGGGTCAGATGTACAGCGAGGATGCGGAGTACAGCTGGAACATGGGTCCGAACCGCGAGTTCATTGCACGGGGTCGAAAGGAAATCATGGAGTGGGCACTCGGCGCACACATGGAAGGTTTTGAAAAATGGCGCTACCCCTATGACAAAATCATCATTGATGAAGTCCAGGGAGAGGTGATCGGCATCTGGCGTCAGGTGGCTCCGGTCAAACGCGATGACGGATCCGACTATGAAGTTTCGGGGCTGGGCGGATCATGGTTTCGCTATGGCGGAAACTATCAATGGTGCTGGCAAAAGGATTTTTTTGACCTCGGCAATGTGAAAAGCCTGTTCATGGAACTTGCTGCAGACGGAAAACTGGAGCCGCCGGTCAAGCACAAACTCAGACGTCTGGCCTGGGGCCTGAAACTCCCCGGCGTCTATCCAATTCACCCGGATGCGGGCGTCATGCATCATCTGAAGGCCCTGTTCGCAATGATCCGAATCGTTTTACTCGGCCGCTGAACCTTTACTGGCCATTACCTGTCTTACCCGTCAGGTACGGTATTCATTAAACACTAATACCGTTTAGACCCGGGGGTTACGATCTCCGAATCCACACAAGGAGAACATCAATGATTAACAAAAAATTGGCAACGGCCGCTGGTATCTTGGTCGGAGCACTTATGGCTATAAGTCCTGCATGGGCCGAAGATCACAAGGCTGAGGCCACCAAGCATGCAATTGCTGCTGCAGAGAGTGGCAAGGCGGGAGATGCGAAGGCTGTGGGCGAGCATGCACAAGCTGCTCTCGTGCATGCTGAAGCAGCCGAACAGGAAAAAGCCAATCCACACGTTGAAGCAGGAATCAAAAATCTGAAGGAGGCGATTGAACACGCCAAAATGGGGCATGCCGACATCGCAGGTCAATCTGCTGATGCGGCGGCGACCCATTTGAAGGCGGCAGAAAAGTCCTTCTGATCCGCACCTTATAGCGTTGATCATGAAAAATGGCGGTTTACCCGCCATTTTTCGTTATTAGGGAATAGCCGCACGTGGCTAATCCTTGATCCACCGCCCAACCCCCCTGCCGAAAAAGGACTTGAGTCCGGCAACCATCGCAATCAGAAATAACATCGCCCAGACGCCCAATGCCGAGGCCAAAAGCGGTCCGTCTCCAATGGCTCCAGCCAAGGTATAAATCGCCTTGGTAATAGGAAAATACACTGTTCTCTGTGCCAGAATCATTGAATCGCTGACTTCCAGCATAGCGAATGAGAATGCCATGATTCCACCAGCAATCACCGAGGGCAGGACGAGTGGCAGGGTAATCCGGCGAAAAACTCTCAAGGGGGAGGCGCCAAGGCTCTCCCCCGCTTCCTCCAGCGTAGGACTGACCTCCATCAATCCGGCGCTGACCGATCGCACAACATAAGGCAAACGCCGCATGCTATAGGCCACCGCAAGCAAAAACAGCGGATCATCACCCAGCATGAGCCAAGCCAAGGGTTGCCCCTCCCTGGAGAGGGCAAGATAGCCCAGAGCAAGGACGATCCCCGGAACCGACAGCGGCATCATCACCAAGGCATCGAGGAGCCCTCTTCCCGGTATTCGGGTTCGAATCAATACCCACGCAATCGCGACCCCAAGCCCCATATCAATGAGAGCCGAAATGCTGGCATAGCGCAGGCTGTTGGCTATCGAGCTCAACGCCAGTTCGTTGCCCAGCGCGTCCCGATAATTGGAGAGACCCAGTGATTTCGGCAGGACCGTCTGATACCAATCGGCTGAAAAGGAGAGAACGGCAAGCCCCATGTGAGGCAACAATGAGACCATCCATACACATCCAAAAATCAGCGAGAGACTCCAAGCCTTCTGCCAAACAAGCATCTGCGGGGGCCTTGTCTGTACCCCTCGTCCACCGCCTTCGGCCTGCCGACCCTTGAATCCAAGTCGACTGAGGAGAAACATCAGCGTTGTCGAAATTAGCAGTACAACCACCAGAGCAAAGGGAAACGGATTGTCCTCAAGGTCTTTTAACGCATTGAAAACCTGCACCGAGGTAACCCGTTCGACATCGAACATCAACGGCACCCCTAATTCCGTGAATGACCAGATGAACGTCAGTGAGCCACCGGCGAAAAGACTGGGAATCATCAGAGGAACCGTGATTTTCAAGAGCCGTCGCAGGGGCGGTGCGCCCAGACTTTCAGCAGCCTCCTCCAACGCCGGATCCATCCCCTGAAGGGCACTGGCAAGGCTCATATAGGTCAGCGGGTAAAGATGCAGGACATTCATCAAAATAACGCCCAGCATCCGGCCCTCACCCAGCCAATCCGGCGGCTTTAGGGGATCGATCCAATGAAAGATCGCCAAAAGACTATTAAAGGCCCCCATCTGCCCCATCAGCGCCTGTACCCCTAGTGCACCGACAAAGGGAGGTAGGAGTAAGGGCGCAAGGACCAGAGCATGAAACAAATTACGCCCCGGAAAGAAGAAACGGACTTTGAAACTGGCCAAGGGAATCGAGATCAGAAGACATCCAAATGTCGAGGCGGTTGCAATCAGACCGGCGTTGATAAACCCTTCGCGGCAGATCGGGTTCAAGAAAACTTCTTGGAGGAACGCAAGCGTGAGATTTCCCTGAGCATCCCTGACAGCCCCCTGCAGGGTCGCCGCAGCGGGCATCAGAAAAAACAACACCAAAAAGACGATGGCGACCAGCATGAAAAGCGATGCCCAGAGTTGTCGCATCAGTTCCTCCGTAATTGGCTCATGCGCTCAACACGAAGGTAACGTTCCCGACTGGCCTTCAAAAGAGCTCTTGCAAGACGAACTTCGGACAACCGGTCTCGATGTCGAAGCACCGGCAAAATCTCGTTCCGGGCTACCTTCAAGCCAATTGCATCAAGATCGTCAAAAACGGCAACAGCCTCTGCTGGCATTGCACTCGCCTTGAGCGCAGCATAGGCTGACTGGAGCTCCAGATGCGCATCGACAAACACATTGCGGATCAGAAAACGGATCACCGGAAACAAGGATGCCGTCCACTCGGGGTGGTAGACAAAGCCCTTCATGTCCCGATAGGGATCATCCCCCGGGTCGCTCCGAAGCAGCCGGTTCGCATCCCGATAGAAATCCATGCGGATGGGAAGTCTTCTCAGTGCTGCATGCTGAGGCCCGCCCGCCACTCCCGGTCGCAGCCCCCAGAGGGCCTGACCCTCGGGCGAAAGCACAAAGGCAATAAAGCCGGTTGCAAGATCAGGGTGAGGCGCACCCCTCAGCATGGCAACCGGATCCGCACTCAGGGAACTCCCGTCTTTAGGGACCTGAAATCCAATTCTCGATCGGCCTTTGTCATCACGCACAAAATCCTGCGTGGTTCGGCCATAGGTATCAATCGCCATGCCAGCCGCAGAATCGCCACGTGACACTTCAAGGGCAATCTTGGTGGCAGAGTCACTGAAATACCGGGCATTGGCAGCAAGACGCTGAATCAGCCTGAAGCCCTCCTGCCAGCCGACCTCAATGGCCTGCTGCTCGGCCACAGAACCCGGGCTTGCCTTCAGCGTGCGCATCGCCAACTGAATCTGTTGCTGGATGATCAGCTCGAAGGCTTTTGCCGCCGAGCCGCTTTTACTGGGGTCCGCAAGACCGATCTCCCCAAGAAATTGAGGATGGCCAAGATCCGACCACTGCGAAGGTGGACGCTCAACCCCCATGCGCAAGAGGCTGTCTTGGTTATAGAGGATTCCAAATCCGGCCAGCACGACACCCACCCAGAGGTCATCCCGATCCCGAAAGGTTTCACCACCGAAATGCTCCGGAAAGACATCCTCCCGAAACCACTCCGGGTGTTGTCGGCGAACCTCTCGGATACCGGTTCCTTTGAGGGGATCACCGGGATCAAAATAACCGGACCGGGCGAGCTGGGCGAATTCAAAGGCACCACCACCAAATAGAAGGTCTATGCCTATGCCAACGTTTGATGCCAAAAAGAGCTGTCTTTCTGCAGACGGGGTGCCCTCTGCGGGTCGGGCAAATTGCTCGTGCGCCACACCGCCCTGCACGTGGCCTTGTCTTTTTATATAGGCATCAAAGGCCTGAGCAAATTCAGCCTTGAGATAGAGCATGATTTCACTGGCACCTCCCGGAATGCGCCAGTCGATGGCGACATCCTCTCCGGTCCGCTCCTTCCAGTGGCGAATGAAGGCCCGCCCCAGTTCGTCCCTGATATGTTGGTTGTGGGGTGTCAGGATAATCAGGGGGCGCTGGAGATCCGAATGCGGCGCTCGTTCCGATTGTGGACGAAGCAAAAACGGGCCGAGCAGGAGACCGAGTAAGGCAACTCCAAGCAGCAGCCTTTGAGCATGAAGGGCCTTCATGAGGACTCTGGCCATGATACCTTCGAAATCCGAGGCAGACTCACTCTGTAAGGACCGTCAAATCAGCCGGGTCAGCCCAAACCCGGATCCGCTCGCCTTTGGGCCGCAGCGGAAACACGGGATTTGAAACCGAGACTTTCAACCGCTCGCCGTCGCCAAGGCGCAACCCGTAAATCGCCTGATGCCCCAGATAGACGACCTCGATCACCTCTCCTTCAAATTCAACATCCGCCTCCAAGGCACGCTCGAGCCGCAGGGATTCAGGTCGCAGAGCAAGTTCAACAGGCTGGCCAGGCGTCAAATACTGACTTCTGACTCGGGGACATTGGATGATTTGTCCGGCATCCAGCTTCACGGGAATACCGTCATCGATCATCTCCCCATCCAGGATCTCCCCTTTGAGAAAATTGGCCTCTCCGATAAAGGAAGCAACCTCACGACTTTTGGGATGGCGATACATGTGCTCCGGGGTATCGAGTTGAAGAATCCGACCCTGGCCCATGAGGGCGATCCGATCTGCCATAGACAGCGCCTCGTCCTGGTCATGGGTCACGTAGACTGCCGTAACGCCATGGGTCTTGCAGATTCTGCGGATTTCTTCGCGCATCTCGACGCGCAGCTGGGGGTCAAGGTTTGACAGAGGCTCATCCAGTAAGAGGCAACGGGGTCGGACGACCAGCGCCCGCGCCAGAGCAATGCGCTGTTGCTGCCCCCCTGAAAGACTGCCTATCGGTCTCTTGCCGAGGTGTTCCAATTGCACGAGAGCCAGAGCCTCACGCACGCGTTCCCGGATCTGGGATTCGGGCAGGCGCCGCTCACGCAGCCCAAAGGCAATATTCTCATCAACGTCCAGATGCGGCCAGAGCGCGTAACTTTGAAACATCAAGGCGGTCTCTCTTCGATGAGGCGGCCACGCAGTTACATCTTCCTGATCGAACCAGATCCGCCCGGAATCCGGCCGGATGAACCCGGCAAGGTGCCTCAGCAGGGTCGTCTTGCCGCAGCCGCTTGGCCCCAGCAGAAAAAAGAGTTCACCCGGCTCGATTTCGAGGCTCACCGAATCCAGCGCACAGAAGCTGCCGAACCGTTTGCTCAGCGCCTCAACCCGAATTCGACGCAGGCCGGACATTATCAGCGGCCTCCAACAAAAAACCGGGTCAGGGCCTCAGGATCAAAGTGATCCACCATGAAAAAAGGGGAAATCCCTCGGGTCCTGAAAAAATGCTCCAATCCCTTTTTTCTTTCGATAAACCGCTCCTTGATGCGATCGCGTAATGCGGGACGCATGAAATAGCGTCGCGTTGCCCCCGTTTCCGGGTCCTCTGCGAGCACCAACCCATAATCTGGAAGGTGACTGTACTCGGCACTGTCCCAAACGATGATCGGCACCACATCATGGCGCACCAGCGGCTCCAACAATGCTTCAATCTGTTGCTCTGGCAGATGGAAGTCAGAGACCAGAAATACAAGCGATTTCTGGCGCCCGAGGCGAACCGCCGCCTCGATTAGACCCCGAGGACTCCTGCCCTTGCGGGGCGCGTTTAGAAAGCGCTCATAGTCACCCGGAAGTCCGCCCTTGTAATGACGAATGGGCATGCTGAGCCCCTCAATGAGCGCGTCATCGCCCATAAAAGCGCCAAAACGATCCCCATGACGAAATGCCGACCAGGCGGCGGAAATGATGAAGCGGGCGACAAGATCCCGTTTGTCTACCTGACCGTTGAAGCCCATCGAAGCGGAAAAATCGGCCAGCACCACCACGGGGATATTGCTCTTTTGGTGAAAATTTCTGACCAGCAGCGTTTCAAAGGGGTTGGTGAAACTGGCCTTGAGATCAATATGGCGCGCATGAGGCGTTGACATGAACGGCACATGGCCTGCGAATTCCTCAATGCCACCCTTGAGACGACTCGAATGACTCCCAGGATGCGGGCTGGCGGCCCGCCAACCCACGACATAATGAAATTCGTCAATCACGGGGCCGCAACGTGGCGCAAGATCCCTTCCATCAGGGCCGGAATCAGCGTTTCCCGACGCAACTCATAGACCGGTGTCAGGAAAATACGGTGCGCAATCGTCTCTCGAAAGACGCCCTGAATATCTTCAGGAATCATATGGCCCCTGCCCTCCAGCCAAGCATGGACCCGTGCCGCGCGCATCATCATGCTGACACCCCGTGGACTGGCGCCGGCAAGCACCATCTGCCTCATATCCACGCCGTCGATCTCGATCCCAAATGCATGCGGGTTCCGGGTAGCGGCCCAGAGATCCAGTGCATAGTTTTGAAGGGCTTGTGAGGCTTGGACCTCCGATTGAACCAGCGCCGCAAAAGGCGCGATGTCCCGAAACGGCAAAACCCCGGGCGATACCCCCTTAATGAGCCGATCCACATCATGAAAACGCGGGTTGAACATCAGCTCGTTCTGAAGCCCAGGATCGCTTGGCATTTCGATCCGCAGTTCCATCAAAAAACGATCTTTTGCGGCGGAGGGAATCTCGAAGGTTTCCTCGCGTTCCACCCGGTTACGATCTGCAAAGACCTGAAGGTAGGGAAACTGATATTCGCGGTTGAAAGCGGTAACGCTGCGCTCTGCCATCACCCGCAAAAGGAGGGCGTGAACCTGAGGCCGTGCCCGATTCACTTCATTAAAGAAGAACGTGGAGAGCACCTCTCCATGCTTCAGGAGCGGCCCCGGATCAACCTGTGGCCTCCCTTGGTCATTGATATAGGTGTGGTAGACCAAGTCGCCCGGCATCAGGTCAATGGTTCCCTCAATACGTTCATAGGCCCCACCCAGCGCCCTCGCGACTGCCCTGAGCAAGGTGGTCTTGCCAACCCCCACGTCACCTTCAAGCATGAGATGCCCACGGGAGAAAGTCGCGATGGTGATTAGACGGATGGATGAATCCATCCCAATCACCGCCCGCTGAATTTCAGATTCGAACTGAAGCGCGAGTTGGCGCCAATCCGCTAGTGACTGTTCCTTGTTGCTCCACATCAAGCCTGCCCTCGACTCTTGATACCCGAATGTTATGTCCTTTGAATGTTAGAGACTGCTTCTTAACTGTTCATTTGCTCACCTGCCCCTAACAAGCAAAAACCCCGCAAGAGCGGGGTTTGTATTCCATCCATCGTGCCCGACAGGGCATCGACTCGATCAGGCACTCCCCTCGCCCGTGCTGGTCACAAGCTGGTCACAGCGCTTGATCTGGGAATGTCCGAACTCAATCAACTGTTTGCCGATATCAACGATCAGTTCACACAATTGCGGCATTTTGGAAACGGCAAGCCCCAGATAAACCAAAAGGGAGATACCAATGGTCGCAGCAACAACCGTCGGCATACCGATGGCATGGATCACACGAATGACCTGGAAAAGCACATCCAGCGGCAACAGGATCAAGATACCAAAGTAGCAGAGCGCCATAAATGTGAAAAAAACAAAGGTGACAAACTTGAAGACCTTCGCCAGGGCCTGATCCAATTTCATACGGGTACCTAAAAATAATTCAAAAGCAATGAAAGGCAGGCCCTTAGCTCGATTGGCTGTACCGATCACGCCCGATCACGGGCCGGATATCCCACCTAGAATAGTAGGAAATTTTAACACATGCGCGGCGCCAAGCGAATCGCTAACCGCATTCTTACCCACAAATTTGGACTCATGATCCGCCAACAGCAGACGAAATTGGCTCTCTAAGGACTGCTTGAGGGTCATGCGTGCCATTCGCCTTTTACGCGTTCTAGCGCCATGACTTCCAGCCACTGCAGCAGCCCTGTCGGGACTTGGAGCGAGCGGTAATTCAAAATACTTACCCTGATCAATGCCGTGCTGAGCAAGCCAGAAGTCATCATAAGCAACCTCATGATGACCCGGTCTTTGGTGAATGGTCACTTGATCTTTCGCTTTCACCGCCAGTATCCGTCGAACTCCAAGCACCTCTGCCAAGCCCTTGAGAGCAATCAGGGTCGCTGTAGAGGGGTGGATGTCCTGATTCATCAGCGCTGCCTCGCGCCTGAGCATCCGATCAGCAGAGGATTGCGAGCCACCGATGAAAAGGACAGGCTCGTTTTGACCATCAAATATCGTCGAGGGAAGAAACGAAAATGTCATGCTGTGCAGTTTCTCATCCCGGTGGACACACTCAAGCCTCAAGTCCCCCTCCCAGCAGGAAGAGCCCTTTAACTGGCCTCTGAAGGGAAGATCCAGCTTGAAGGTATAGGCGCAGCTCGGCGAGTTACCGGGCCCAAGGGAAATGCTGCCAGACTGCAGCAACTCAAAGCTATTTTGGGGAAAGCGAGCGTTGACGAACGCGACATGATGCGCAAGCCCTAAAAGACGATGCTTAGCGCTCAGGCGCTTGGAAAGGTAGGGCGCGGAATACTTTCTGAGAAAGAGTGAAGGGGCACCCGTGCCGATTGCAAGTGCACCATAGGGTGAGGCCAAGAAGGATTTTCTATAGGCCAGATAAGCCGGGAATGTTCCTAACATGATCAGGATCCGACTCATCCTATTCATGAAGTGGGCGCAATGGAGCGGTCGACTGGTGATCATGGCAGTGAACTTAGAGTCTTGTTGACAAGGCGTTACTCATTTTAAAAATGCCATGTTGCAGTCAGGTTAAATTCAAACAGGCACTCAATCCCTTTTCTGTCTACTCTTGCAGACTGAATCGGGGTATCTTCATTACCCTGTTACACCGAATCGAATCATTGCGATGAGACTCTTCCGCATCGTCCCCGTTTTAGCCGCCCTGACCGTCGCCATTTCGTATTCATTGCCTGTAAGCGCTATGCCGCTGGGCCATCATGGCGGTTTAATCACGCAGTGCAGCGACCCCAGCTTCTATGATCAAACCCCACCACCCGATCAGCATCTCAGCCGCCTTGAGCGCATTGTTTTTTTAGCTTCTGCCAACACCGACCCCAGCTCTATTGAGGTCCGGGTCAACCTTGAGGTGATGAAGACACAGATCAGGACCGAAAGAAGCGGCTACCACTCGGTCGAGGTCCTGCTTCCAGAGCCGATCTCTCAGGGGCGAGCCTGGATCAAGGTCAGTGCGATGAGTGAGGATGGTTGTCATGCCATCAATACCTGGAACGTCTACACCGGACCCTAATCCTTGATCCCCCATCGACTGCATTCTTGGGGCAGCAGGCACGGATGTGCATCGGCGCTGAGATGGGTGGGACTGGCTGTTGGCCTATTCCTCCTTGTTTATGCCACCTGCCTGATACTGATGTTGGACTCACATCCTGTCGGGGTTCCAACGCCAATCAGCCATCCATTGGCGGGCGAGCCTGAGGAATCCTTTCAACAGCGGATCAGGACCGCCTTTGGGCAAGGCCTTGAGAAACGCGTTGTCATGACGGAGTCTGACCTTAATAAAGTCTGTGTGGCTGGCCTCAAACACCGGAAAATCCAGGGCAGGTGCCTCGTTCGGCTGGCTGCAAACAAAATCGTGGCCAGAGCAAGCCTGAAACTTCCTGTCTCAATGTGGCCTCTTTACCTCAATGTGCATGCAGAGGCTGAAGATCGCCCGTCAGGCGCAGTATTGCTTGGCTTACGAATCGGGCATCTGTCGCTGAATGCGCCATGGTCGGACTGGTTTGTCAAAGCAGCTCTGCATCTCCCCCCGCTTGGACGTTATGGCCTGCTTTTGGATCAACTTCTAAAGGAGGTCCGGATCATCGAGGGGCGCCTGCTGATCAGAGTGAAATGGGATCGGCAGCTGTTGACCGAACTTCGGGGACTCCTGACCGATATTGCCGACAAGACCCGGATGAGGGCCTATCAAGACCGCTTGGTCGAAGTCCTGGATAACGGCACCGAAACTCGCTTTGTCAGCCTTGGAAACCTGACGCAGCCGCTGTTTGCGCTGGCTGCTGATCGCTCTCAGCAGGACGGCAATCCGATAGAGGAAAATCGCGCCGTCATTCTGGTTCTCAGCGCCTATGCCAACGGCAAGGACCTTTCACAGGTGCTAGGCAGTAGCGCTAACCCCAAACGTCGGAACGTGCTTTTGAACCGACGCATGGATACGGCCAAGCACTTCCTGGCCGCAGCGGTTATGTCCATGTCAGGACAGGGCACGCTTGTTGAAATGATTGGCCTGGTTAAGGAATTGCACGACACCCACAGTGGCAGCGGGTTCAGCTTTATTGACCTGGCGGCTGATGAAGCCGGGGCTTTCTTTGGAAAAGGCGCGATTGCTTCCCCGATCATGGCACGCCATTTTCAGGCCCTCTTGAGCGAGAGCAGTGAGGAAAATCGATTTGTACCCCTGCTTCGGGATCTTCCCGAAAGCATGAAATCTGCCGAATTCGAGAATCGCTTCAACGGTGTCGGCAGTCCCGAATTTAATGCCATGAAAACGGAAATCGATGCGCGGATCAGAGCTCTTCCCCTTTATCAGTTGAGCATCAACTGATAAAGGCCTCATAAAGAACTATTGGAAACCAAGCGCTGCCATGCATCTTTTGATCGGGAAGCGCGTCAAACCTCCCCATTCATGGGGAGGAAGGAGAGCGCG
>CAYLUS010000044.1:0-16515 GCA_964386975.1 uncultured Methylococcus sp. | reverse complement strand
GAGTACACCCCCCGATTGTTGAGCGGGATGATCCCACTATGGCATGATAGAGCGCTAACTTCTTGCATATCTACGCCTTACTTTGCCAGACGGCAAAATCCTTCCCAATTCAAGGGAAGTCTTCTTCACTTGACACTTTAATTTAGGTAACCCTGATGCCAGGTCGCAATCATCTCTACATTCCAGGCCCCACCAATATTCCGGATTCCGTCCTCAGCGCCATGCATGTTCCTTCAGAGGATCATCGTTCGCCCAATTTTCCAAAACTCGTCACCCCGCTTCTTGAAAATTTGAAGAAGGTCTTTAGAACTGAAAAGGGGCAGTGCTTCATTTTCCCTGCAACCGGCACTGCTGGTTGGGAAATCGCCATCACCAATACGCTGTCTCCCGGTGACAAGGTCCTAGCCTACCGGTTTGGCCAATTCACCCATCTGTGGATCGATTTAGCCCAGCGCCTGGGCATGGACGTCGAGTTCTACGAAATCCCCTGGGGTGAGGGTGTCCCACTCGATCATCTTGAGGCCCGGCTCGCTGCGGACAAGAACCATGAGATCAAGGCACTCCTGATCTGTCATAACGAGACCGCCACTGGGGTCACCAGCGACCTCCCCGGGGTTCGTAAGGCGCTGGATACCACCCATCATCCGGCCCTCTTTTTCGTCGATGGGGTCAGCTCGATTGGCTCTCTGGAATTCCGACTGGATGAGTGGGGCGTTGACGTTGGACTTGCTGGCACCCAGAAGGGCTTCATGCTTCCTGCAGGTCTTGCGCTACTGGGCTTTAGCCAAAAGGCGCTGGCCGCGCGCAAGACATCGAAGTGCCCCCGCGCCTTCCTCGACATCCATGATCATATGGTTCACAACCCCGGTGGTTACTTCCCCTATACCCCGGCGGTCCCCATGCTTTATGGACTTAAAAAGGCGATTGAATTACTGCTGGAAGAAGGCATGGACAATGTCCACGCTCGCCATGCACGCCTCGCCGAAGGTGTTCGTCAGGCCGTTGGCGCCTGGGGCCTTCAGATGTGCGCCAAGGACCCCAAGTGGTATTCAAACAGTGTCACCGCTATCGTTGTCCCCGAAGGCTTTGATGCGCGGGATGTGATGCATTACGCCTACCACCGCTACAACTTGTCGCTGGGTGCCGGCCTTTCAGAAGTTCTCGGTAAGGTCTTCCGGATCGGTCACCTTGGAGATCTCAATGAGCTGATGCTGGCCAGTGCCATCACCGGTTCGGAAATGTCCATGCGCGATGCGGGCATCAATGTCACCCCTGGCAGCGGCATCGCCGCGGCCTCTGAATACTGGCGGAAAACAGCAGATCCTCTTGCTCCCAGGGCCTAAGTAGACGGCCAACCTCGACCCCAACCAATTTCTCCTGATCAAGAGAGTGGTTGGGGTCGAAAGAGCCTGAGGCCTCTTTTATTAAAATACCCCGAAGACCCAAAGGTTCACTCACCTAAAGCCCTAGCGACAGCCTGCTGGAAGACCTTCTCGTCTGGTCGAATCCCCGTCCACTCTTCAAAAATCTGCATCGCGAGCTGGACCAGCATCTCCACGCCATCCACGATCGGGCATCCCCTCTGAGCAGCTGATTCAAGAAAAGGTGTCATTCTCGGATTGGTGATGACGTCCACAACCGTCGTGGTCGGCAAAATAGAATCCCAATTCACAGGGACCGTTTCACGTTCCGGGGCGCAGCCGAGGTGGGTGGCGTTCATCAAAATATCAGTGCCTTCGGGCACTTCTAACTCGCCGCTCCAGATCCTGCATTCGCAGGTCACTCCCGAAGCATCGATTACCCGTTGCGCGACCTCTAGGCCCTGTGACTCCCGGCGAGTCACCAGGGTCACTTTGGAAGCCCCTGCCCAAGCAAGTTCAACCGCCATGGCTCTCCCAGCCCCACCTGCACCCAACATCACTACGCGCTTATCTTTAATCGGAGTCACCTTCTCAATCGCCTTGACGACCCCTTTTCCATCATTGTTATGCCCAATCAGGCGACCGTTTTGAATGGTCATGTAGTTGGCGGCACCGATGGCTTTGACATCACCGTCAATCTCATCAAGGAATGGGATCGATGCGACCTTGTAGGGCACCGTGATACATGCACCCGCGAATCCCAGGGCGCGAATTCCGGCAATTGCTGCCCCAACCTCAGCCTCACTGCCGACATCGGCTTTCCAGAACTGCCAATTCAAGCCATAGTGCCGATAGACCGCATCAAACATCAGGTCAATGGGGTTTTCAGCGACCGGATGCCCCATCATGCATGTCAATTTTTTTTGATTCGCAAACATGCCATACCTCTTTCGGCTTCCAGAGCATCTTGCCCGATCAACGAGCATCTGCAACCGGGCATGGGGTTATGAAAGGCCGATGCTTGATGGAAAAATCACAAGGCTTGCAGCTTTCCGCCCCCCCGAGGAAGGCGTTTTGGCGGCCATGCCTGCACTAGTCTTCCGGCAAAGGCCCAGGCCGCCCGGGGGACTGAAAAATGTCCAATCGGAACTATGGGTCGTTCGTGAGCAGGTCGCGAAAAGCTGATTCGCAAAGCGCTGATCGAAGTCGTTCTACTGCTTGATCCCAGTCCCCCGCCGGAGTAGCCAGAGGGCCCATACCGCAAGGACCAAGGCAACGCCGAGAATGATGGCGAGTGAAGACATGACCGGAATATCAGAGACCCCCAGAAAACCATAGCGGAATGCATTGATCATATACAGGATTGGATTACCCAAGGAGACCTTTCGCCACAAACTCGGGAGAAGATCAATCGAGTAAAACACGCCGCCAAGATACACCAGTGGAGTAATGACAAAGTTCGGGATGATTGAAATATCATCAAAGCTACGGGCAAAAATCGCATTAATGAAGCCGGCCAGCGCAAACAAGGAGGCGGTCAGGAAGAAGACGGTTGCAACGACCAGCGGATGCGCAATTACAGGGTGCTCCACGAACAGGTAGCCGATCCCCGCAACGCAGACGCCGACGAACAGGCCCCTGAAAATACCACCGCCCACATAACCCACCAGAATGGCCCAATTCGGGACCGGGGCCGTGATCAATTCTTCGATGTTGCGCTGGAATTTGCTGGAGTAAAACGATGACACTACATTGCTGAAGGAACTGTTGATGACCGACATCAGGACAATCCCTGGGACGATGTAATCCATGTAGCCAATGCCCTGCATGGGGCCGATACGACTGCCTATCAACTTTCCGAAGATCAGGAAATAAAGAGCGGTCGTCACCGTTGCTGGAATAATCGTTTGCGGCCAGATGCGCATGAAACGGTGGATTTCCTTGGCAAGGATCGTCTGCAGCGCAACCCATTGCGCCAGCCGGACCGAAGGTGCCTTGAGCGGAACTTTAGGATCGTGCATCGGATTTAGAATCGCGGAATGAGGAACTTCTGGCCATCGTATTCCACCAGCAGGTTCTCGGCCTGAATCTCAAGCAGGAGCACCCCACCAGGCAGCATCTCACCGGCACGAACCTTTTTCATGTTGACGATCACGAAACGATCCTCCGGATTTTCGGTGTAGGCAAACATGGTGATCCTGAACGAGGGAATGCGGCTTTGAAAATCCGGTGGCAGGTCTCGAAGTGCTGGTGCGCCGGCCCGTACGCCCGGGTGGGGACGATTGAGCACCACCGGTGCATTTCTCTGACCTCCGCCCTCTTCCTCCATTTCCCGGTCCACCTCATCAAAATCATCATCTGAATTCGAAGGCATCGGCATTGGGTTGAGCGGTCGTTCCAAGGACGGTGCAGGCGGAGTTAGAATCGCGGGCCTGGGCTGGGTAGAAGATGGTGGCGCCGTCGGCGTTATCACTTGCGGGGGAGGCAAAGTCTGTGGCTGGGTCACTATCGGGGCGGCAACCGGAGCCTGGTCAAGCGATTTTTCACCGGATTCTGGGCGGCCGGCCCTGTCAGGAATAGGGGTTTCAGGCGCATTAGGTGATCTCAGCCAGGTCGCCCAGACCCAATAACCGACGCCGAGAAGGTTAATAACCGCCAGCCCGATAACTACCCAGATCAAGCCTCGAGATGATCGGGATCGAGTCTCGGTAATGAGATGGGGCAAACCCGGCGTTTGCCCTGCCTGCCGCTCTCTTTCGGATTTCCTCAACGCATCCAAAATATAGGACATACCCTAGTTCCCCCCCGACTCAGATGCAGACTCAATGAGATGAGGAATTCCGGGCAAATAACCGTTACCCTCTAAACCGATCAAGGTCAGCGTCCCCATGACCCCATCGGCCCGCAGCCCGAGGCCACGCTGAAAAGCAGCCACCCGGCTCTCGAGTTCAGGGTCGTAGATCGAGCTTGAAGCCGCCTGCTCGGCGAGGCCGAGTTGCTGTCGGACCCAGGACACCAAGGGACTGGACATACCGGGCTTCAGGGGATGATCGGCACCCGAAGGAGGCTTCCAGATCACAATCGCCCGGCCGCTCCAATTTGAGAGAACCTCGACCTTCGGGAAGGATTTCGCGGCGACCCCACGTCGAGACAAACGCACGGCATCACCCTCTACACCGACCAAAGCCGCATAGCGGCGGCCCCCGCCAGGCTGGACAAACTCCACCGCCACCGGCAAATTCAAGCGGACCAAATCGTTCCACGCACCATGATATTGGTAGCACGAAAGTCCATGCCGCTCCCTGTCGCTGCAGGGCTCACGGGCATCGAGACGGTAATCCGGCAGCCAAAGCCGGATCACCTCCTCCAGGGCTGGCCGGCGCGCCATATCAGGACCACCAAGCCAGACCCCCAACCGCTCGCTCTGGCTTGCACCATCCAGCGGAGACGGCAACGGGGGATCGGTTTGGCCTCGGTCTGACGGCCGCTGAAGTTCCATCATGGGCTGGCCGAACCTAGCGAGTATCTGCTCAAGGCCGCCCGTGTTGAGCAACACCGCACCCAAAAGCACGCTGATTACCACAGTCGCCATCTTGACGTTCTTCAGGCCCACATTCCCCGAGGACCGAGACAAGAGTTCTCCCGCCGCTTTTGAGGCCGTTCTCGCATCAACGCGAAATTTTCCCTGCGTGTAGGCGCCAAGCAATGCCCGATCGGCAATGAGATTGATGAGCCTTGGAATTCCCCGGGATTTCCTGTGAATGGTCCTGACCGCCCCCGGCGTAAAGACATCCTCACTGCTACCTGCCACCAGCATCCGGTGCTCAAGATAGTCCTGCGCCTCTCTCCGGGACAACGGCTGAAGGTGATAGCGTGCTGTGACCCGCTGTGCCAACTGACGGAGATTGGGCCGGTCCAAGACCTGATTCAATTCCGGCTGGCCAACCAGAATGATCTGGAGCAATTTGGCCTGGTTGGTTTCAAGGTTCGTCAGCAGCCGGATTTGCTCGAGTACATCAAAACGAAGATTTTGGGCCTCGTCGATCAGAACGATCACCCGCCGACCTCGCGCATGGGTTTCAAGCAGAAACTGGTTCAGCGCATCGATAAGTTGCTTGAGGCTTGCCTTGGGGCCTGAGTATGGAACATGCAGTTCGTCGCAAATACCGGCCAGCAACTCACGTGAGTTGAGCCGCGGATTGAAGATCAGGGCAAGATCGACATCTTCTGGCAGTTGATCCAAAAGCGCCCGGCACAGCGTCGTCTTGCCGGTCCCTACCTCGCCACTCAAAACGACAAAACCACCGCCAACACCGATCCCATACAGCAAATGCGCCAACGCTTCGCGATGCTTTGGGCTGAGATACAGATAGCGGGGATTCGGCGCGATCGAGAACGGCAGTTCCTTTAAATGAAAGTGCTGTGTATACATCCCTGATCAGGCCGAGCGAACCTGGATCCCGATGGCATTGGCTTGTTGATAAGCACGGGTGGACAGCGGGCTGTCCACCGCTGCCCCTCTCAGTGCTTGTGACCGCACATTCCAGAGCCACAGCCACCCGATTGAAAACTGGGTGATGCACAGGCAGGTTCATAGGAGGACGCACTGGATTTTCCGTGAACGGCCGGCGCCGAAAGCAGCTTTCGGATGTCGGAGCTGCCGCACTCGGGGCAACCAGGGGCTGTCTCGCTGATCTTGTGCATCACCGTGTACGGCTTTGAACATGCGTTGCACTGGTAATCATAAGTAGGCATGAGAACCCTCTTTCAGGAATTTACAGGGAACCGGCATGGTTGCCGAATCGGTCAAAAAGGCTTGAGTACCGCCAGTAAAACTATACCGACCAAGAACAAGACCGGCACTTCATTCATCCAGCGAAAGTAGACATGGCCATGACGGATCCGGTCATTCCGAAAATCTCGAAGCCAAAAACCACACTGGATATGGTACACCACCAGGACAGCCAGAAGACTGAGCTTGGCGTGCAACCAACCCGACTGGCCATAGAGATCCCATGCATAGTCCAGAAGCATCCAGCCGCCGAACAGGAGGGTCAGGATCATGCCCGGCGTTGTGATGCCCCAATAGAGCTTTCGCTCCATGATTTTGAAGCGCTCCCGACTAACCGCATCGCTAGCCATGGCGTGATAGACGAACAACCGTGGCAGATAGAAGAGGCCAGCAAACCAGGTCACCATAAAAATGAGATGCCAGGCTTTCAGCCACATGGTTGGCCTCCACGAACCCGAAGGGCCTGCCCATCAAACATGACACGCAGGCCCCATGGGCGGATCGGATCCATCAATCCTCGAGCTGTTGGATCCCATCAAGGAACCAGGTCGGCTGGCGGCTTGCATGTGCCCGGGTGAAGTGCCAGACCTCCCGAACTTGGGAGGGACGTGCGCTGGGATCCTCGCGCATCAGCACATCGAACAGGACCGCAACTTCCCGATCCGGACCGACATCACGAACTTCGAGGATTTCAGCATCGACCTTCAGGAGATCCGTTTTGTTGGCTACCTGGCCCCTTGCTCGGATTTGATCTTGAAGTTCGGCAAACACCTTGTCTGTAGTCAGGGCGCGTAGATCCGCAAGGTCACCGAGATCCCACGCTTTCTGCATCATTTCGTAGGCATTTTTGGCCCCATCAATGAACGCTGGCGCATCGAAATCACTCGGCATCACTACTGATTCGGGTGACTGCGGCGCTCCTCCCTTGCGAGCGAAGATGTCGGTATCAAACCCAGCGGGGTTCGAATTGGACTGGCGCTGATAGCTATTGTCCTGCCGGTCGCCCTCAAAATGAGCCTGCTGTGGGGTCGAGAACACACCTTGCGCTCGGTCCCTGCGAGCGGCAAACATCTTCATCAGCAGGAAGGCGATCCCTGCGAAGACCAGAATATCGAGGAAATTAATATGCTCAAAACCACCTCCCATGAACAGTGCACCGAGCAGACCACCGAGCGCCAGACCGCCAAGGAAGCGACCAAATCCACTCCGCTGAGCCAGGCCATCGCGGAGAGACTGGTTACGCTGCTGGGCCGGTGACATGGCCGGCTGCTGGGCAGCCGTGCCCGGTCTAGAATACCCGGGACTGGTCGGTGAAGTGCTGCGCTGGTAAGGGGCACTGTAGGAAGGGCGACTGCCAAAGGATTTGCCGCCACCCATTCGGGCCGCATAGGCTTCAGACCAGGACCCGAGACTGAGCGTCAGGGTCAGCAAGGTCAGGAGCATTAGACTGAATTGAGTTTTCATAGAGGTCTTTAAGTTAGGCTGTCACTCGGAAACCGAAATCAATCACTGATTTTGAGTCGTTGGACCAAAAATTCAAGTCCTATAAGCACTGAGGGTTGTTTTCGCAGGCCAACGAACTTACGTTAGTATGGACGAGTCATAGTAATTACTAGTTCAATTTTCGAGAGCCATCATATGCAAAATACATCCATTTTGACGCGACGTCGGCCAATCAGCGATGCACTTGCTACCAACCGCGTCCTTCGCAACACCTATGCCCTGCTGTCCCTGACCTTGCTGTTCAGCGCCTTTGCAGCTGCAGCTTCAATGGTCCTGGAACTGCCTTACCCGGGTGCTATTGTCACGCTTGTCGGATACTTCGGGCTTTTCTACCTGATCAATCGCTATCAAAATTCGGCATGGGGTCTGGTCTGGCTGTTCGCCCTGACCGGTTTCATGGGTATGACCCTCGGCCCCATATTGAACGCTTACATCGGCCACTACGCCAATGGCGGCACGCTGGTGATGCTCTCCCTCGGTGGCACCGGGCTTACTTTTGTCGGCCTCTCGGCCTACGCACTCGTCTCCCGCAAAGACTTTAGTTTCCTGGGGGGCCTGTTGAGTGCCGGGATTTTGGTTGCGTTTCTGGCTGGACTTGCGGCGGTCTTCATCCCGGGTTTGACCACCCTATCTCTTGCGGTCTCTGCCCTTTTTGTGATCCTGATGTCTGGCATGATTCTTTTCGAAACCAGTCAGATTGTGCATGGCGGTGAGACGAACTATATATTGGCGACCCTGAGCCTCTATGTAACGATCTACAATCTGTTCACCAGTCTGCTGCATCTATTCGGGGTCCTTCAAGGCGATGACTGACCCTCGCTGAAGCTCACGAATGGGGCCCCCGAGGCCCTGTTTCCGAGGGGCGCCTATGATATGCTCTAGAGTGTATTCAGGCGCCCCTTCCAACATGAAACTCCCCGTATTTTCGGACTGTCGCGTGCTCGTGGCCGGTGATCTCATGCTTGATCGCTATTGGCATGGCGGCACCTCCCGCATCTCGCCAGAAGCCCCGGTCCCGGTCGTCAAGGTCGAACAGATCGAGGAGCGTGCCGGTGGTGCAGGCAACGTTGCCCTCAATATTGCGGCGCTGGGTGCAAAAGTCCGTCTGGTCGCGCACAGCGGCAATGACGAGGCGGGCGAATCCCTGATCACTCTCCTCACGAACGCCGGTGTTGACTGCCGAATTCGAAAATCAGGCAACCGCCCCACGATCACCAAACTTCGGGTATTAAGCCGTCACCAGCAACTGATTCGCCTTGACTTTGAAGAGGGCTTTGCGGGTGAAGACTTCGAAAATCTGAAGGCCTTGTACCTGGAATCACTCGAGCAAGCGCAAGTCGTGGTCCTCTCGGACTATGGCAAAGGCACACTTGAGGATACGACCGATCTGATCAGCGCTGCCCGTGCCTGTGGCAAGCCGGTTCTGGTTGACCCCAAGGGCACGGACTTTGAGCGTTACCGGCATGCAACACTCATGACGCCGAACCGATCTGAATTCGAGCGCGTAGCAGGTCGTTGCGAAAGTCTCGCTGCACTCGTTGAAAAAGGCGTGCAACTTCGTGACCAACTGCAGCTTGAGGGCCTTTTAATTACCCGGGGCGACGAAGGCATGACGCTGCTTCAAAAAGATCAGCCGGCTCTGCATCTTCCGGCATTGGCGAAAGAAGTCTATGACGTGACTGGTGCCGGCGACACGGTCATCGCAAGCCTTGCAAGCTGTCTGGCAGGAGGCCTCAATCTGGCAGATTCCACGCGTATTGCCAATACTGCAGCCGGTATCGTGGTTGGTAAGCTCGGAACGGCAACCCCGACATCCTCAGAACTGATGGCGGCACTGCACGGCCAGAGAAGCCCCGATCGGGGGGCGCTCAGCCTAAAAGCGCTGAAGCCCTTGATTGAATCCGCCCAAAAAAAAGGGGAGCGTATCGTCCTGACCAACGGTTGCTTCGACATCCTGCATCCAGGACACGTCGATTACCTGCAAAGAGCACGCGCCCTCGGCGACCGGCTGGTGGTCCTGGTCAATAGCGATGCATCGGTTCAGCGCCTCAAAGGTCCGGAGCGTCCGATCAATGCACTCGATCATCGCATGACCCTGTTGTCGGCGCTTGAGTGCGTTGACTGGGTAACCCCGTTTGATGAGGATACCCCACGGGATGCCATCGGGCTCCTGGGACCCGATATCCTGGTCAAGGGAGGCGACTATACCGCCATCGAGAGTATCGCAGGTCACGATCATGTCCTGGCCCGGGGCGGTGAAGTCCAGATTCTTCCATTCATCGAGGGCCACTCCACTACCGGCCTGATCGAAAAAATCAATGCCAGGCGGGAACGCCGGACCTAGCCCACGTCTGATCCAATACCCACCATGGCCGAACGATCCCGCAAGTCTCAGGAAAATCTCGAGTCACTGAAGATTCCGCCCTATTCGATATCGGCGGAACAATCGGTCATCGGCGCCTTGATGCTCGACAAGCTGGCTTGGGATAAGGTGGCGGAGATACTCATCGAGGAGGATTTCTACCGACGCGATCATCAGTTGATCTATCGGGGAATCCGGATTCTCTCCGACAAACAGTCGCCAATGGATGTCATCACGCTTTCAGAAGCGCTTGAGCAGTTGGGGTGGCTTGAGGAGTGCGGGGGACTCGCCTACCTTGCAACGCTGGCCAAAGAAACGCCAAGTGCGGCCAACATTGAGGCGTATGCAAATATTGTCCGGGAGAAATCCATCCTGAGGCAGTTGATCACATCAGGAAGTGAAATTGCCGATCTGGCCTATCACCCGCAGGGACGGGAAACCATTCAGCTGATTGAATCTGCCGAACAGACTGTGTTTCGGATCGCCGATCAGTATCGGCGCAAAGGCAGCGGCTTCAGCCCTATCAAGCCCCTGCTTGCCAAGGCCATCGATCGGATCGAAACACTGTTCCAGCAGGATGGCCACATTACTGGGGCGAGCACCGGGTTTGCCGATTTTGATGAGATGACATCGGGCCTTCAGAATTCCGACCTGATCATTGTCGCGGGTCGACCCTCGATGGGAAAAACCACATTCGCCATGAATATTGCCGAACATGTGGCCATCAAGGAACAACTCCCGGTCGCGGTCTTCAGCATGGAAATGCCCGGAGAGCAACTGGCCATGCGTATGATCTCTTCGCTCGGCCGGATTGACCAGCATCGGGTCAGAACGGGGAAGCTTGAGGATGATGAATGGCCCCGAATGACTTCGGCTTTCGCGATTTTGGCCGAGACCAAACTCTACATCGATGATACTCCGGCGATGACTCCCACCGAGGTGCGCGCTCGCTGTCGCCGCTTGGCCCGGGAAAACAATGGCAAACTCGGCCTCATCGTTCTCGACTATTTGCAGCTCATGCAGTCACCCGGCTCTGAGAGCCGCGTCAACGAAATATCGGATATTTCACGACAACTCAAAGGCCTTGCGAAAGAGCTCAACACGCCGGTTGTCGCGCTCTCGCAGTTGAACCGGAGCCTGGAGCAGCGACCCAACAAGCGCCCCATCATGTCGGATCTAAGAGAGTGTGTAACGGGCGATACGCTCGTCTGCCTGGCCAACGGCAGCCGCATCCCGATTCGGGATTTGGTAGGAACATCCCCACGGGTCCTTGCAATGTCGGCGGATCAGACCATCGTCGAGGCGGAAGCCGAGGTGGTCTGGAAAGTCGGACCCAAACCGCTTTTGAAAATCTCACTGGCAAGCGGGCGCAGCCTGAGGGCAACCGCAAAACACCGGGTTTACACCGACACGGGTTGGAAAATGCTCGGGGCGCTAAAGGCGGGGGATCGGATTGCCCTCTCACGACAACTCCCCGAAACTCGACAGCCGACCGAGTGGACAGATCAGACGGTCATCGCAACTGCAGAAGGACTGGAAATCCAATGCCCGGATGCCCATGTTCCAGAGACTGTATTTCGACTCAGAAGAAGCCAGATTGCACTCTACCTCAAGGTGCTCTGCGGGGCACAGAATCGCGCCTTCGCCGATCACCTTCTTTTCACAAGCCCAAGTCAGACGCTGATCATGGATCTGGCCGCACTCTGGCTCCGCCTCGGAATCGTGGCGCAAGTCGCGCATTTCATCACATCCAGCGGCGATCTTAGCTGGTTCCTCGCCGCTCGCGGCCCTGAAGTAAGCGCGCTCTTACTGCGTGAGATGAGGCATCGGTCTGAGCAATCAGAGCAGCGATTTACCCATCAGGCGATCGGTAGGGTGACTCAGTCCGTGTGCAATTCCGCCCCCAAGACACCGAATCACCCTGAACCCACCACCGAACTCTACTGGGACCGCCTGATCCGAATCGAACCTGCTGGCGAGGAAGATGTCTTTGACCTGACTGTCCCGGGACCCGCCTCTTGGCTGGCCGATGGAATCGTCAGTCATAACTCGGGAGCCATCGAACAGGATGCGGATCTGATTGTCTTCATCTACCGCGATGAGGTCTATAACAAGGACACTACGGACAAAGGTTCGGCCGAGATCATCATTGCGAAACAGCGTAATGGCCCAATCGGCACGACGCGTCTGACCTTTCTTGGCCAGTACACCCGCTTCGAGAACTTTATTCACGACCCTTATGCCGGTGAGTCTTACTGACCCCAGCCGGGTCGCGCATGCGCTGATCAACATTGGTGCCCTGAGGGAAAACCTTCGCAAGGTCAAATCAATTGCGCCTAGGGCCAAGGTCATGTCCGTCATCAAGGCCAATGCCTATGGGCACGGTCTGATTCGGGTCGCTGGCGGACTTCAGAAGTCAGACGCCTTTGCCGTAGCAAGAACACAGGAAGCCATTGAACTTCGGAAAGCCGGATTTACGCAGAGCATCGCCGTGCTTCAGGGGTTCTTTGACCAAGATGAGTTGCCAATCTATGGGCGGCTGGCACTGGAACCCGTCGTTCACTCCGCCTGGCAGGTCGAACTCCTTGAAAACCGGGTTCGTGGCTATCCCCTCAAGGTCTGGTTAAAGGTAGACACCGGCATGAGCCGACTCGGAGTTCATCCTGAGGAAGTCGGACCCCTAATCAAACGCTTGAACGCTTGCAAAACAGTTCAAGGACCCATTGCCCTGATGTCACATCTGGCAAATGCCGATTGCCTGGATGACCCTCAAACAATCCGGCAAATCAGCCGCTTTCGAGAGTTGACCGAGGACCTTGAAGGTGAGTGCGGGATTGCCAACTCAGCCGGGATCTTGGGATGGGAAGAAGCGCATTCGGAATGGGTCCGACCGGGTATCATTCTATATGGAATTTCTCCTTTTCCCGGAAAAACAGGACCGCAAGAGGGGCTCAAGCCGGTCATGACCTTAAGATCTCGTCTCATCAGCATCAAGGACATCGAGTCCGGGACCCGTGTTGGCTATGGTGGTGACTGGGTGGCTGGACGTAAGACCCGGCTCGGCGTCGCGGCCATTGGCTATGGGGATGGCTACCCACGCCAGGCACGCTCCGGAACTCCAGTTTTGGTGCGGGGGCAACAGGTACCACTCGCAGGCCGGGTGTCCATGGACATGATCACCCTCGATCTTACAGACTGCCCTGAGGCGCGGATCGGGGATCTGGTTACCCTCTGGGGCGAGGGACTCCCGGTGGAACTGATCGCTGAATATGCCAACACCATCCCCTACAATCTGGTTTGCGGCATTACCCGCCGCGTTCAGGTCATAGAAACCTGATCAAGGCTGGGTGACCTCTTCAAGCCAAGCAATCCAGCGCAGCGCATGGTGTCGGTCCTCCCCACACATCTCTGGCTCTGGCTTGAGCCCTGAGCAGCATGCGGGGCGTTCCGGCTGACCGAAGATCAGACACCGATGATCGCTTGAAAGCTGACTGCAGGGTTGGCCGGCTGCCTTGCCATTGGGCATCCCCGGGATCGGGCTCGATATCGAAAGCGCAATGCAGCAGGCCCCGCATTGTGGGCGACACTCCATCAGAGCCAGTCCTTGGGGGAAAACCCGTCCATCGAATGGAGTTCCAGTCGAGTGATGAAATTCACATGTTCCGTTGGTACATAGGGCTCAGGCGGCAAACGGCCCCATACCGGATGGGGCCAGGCAGCATCCTCTCGGAACCGGCCGATCACATGAAGGTGAAGCTGGCTGACCAGGTTACCGATGGTGGCAACATTGACCTTATGAACCAATAGCTTTGCTTGGATCTGCCGTGACAGCGCGGATGCCTCGAGGATCAAGCGACACTGATCGTCGTTCGAAAGATCGGTGATTTCGACCAAATCAGGAATCGTTGGCACCAGAATGAACCAGGGGTAACGCCGCTCATTCATCAGCAAGACTCGACACAGAGGAAAATCGCCAAGAACAAGCGTATCTGCAGACAGACGTGGATGCAGCTCAAAACCCCTATTCATCAGGGCATCCTCTGGCGCGTCAGAAACATGGCATCACCGTAACTAAAAAATCGATACTTTTCACGGACGGCATGGGCATACGCGGCCATCACCGCCCGATGGCCACCAAATGCCGAAACCAGAGCCAGCAAGGTGGATTCAGGCAGGTGGAAATTGGTCACAAGAGCATCGACTACCTGGAACTCATAGCCCGGCTGTATGAAGATGCGAGTTTCCCCATGGAAGGGGCTCAAGGTACCGCCACCGGCCGCAGTCTCAAGTGCCCTGACCACGGTTGTCCCGACCGCTACCACCCGTCCTCCGCGAGATTTGACCGCCCCAATCCGGCTGACGGTTTCAGGCGATACATGGCAGATTTCTGCATGTATCTGATGCTCATCCAGATTGTCCACGCGCACCGGAAGGAATGTGCCACTGCCAACATGCAGAGTAATGGTGGCCTGGTCAATCCCCTTTTTTTGCATTGCTTCAAGGAGATTCCTATCAAAATGAAGTCCTGCGGTCGGTGCGGCCACCGCCCCCGGTGTCGCCGAAAACACGGTCTGATAACGCTCGCGGTCGGTCGCAGTATCCGCTCGATCGATGTAGGGCGGCAAAGGCATGTGCCCGACCGCCTCTAAAACCTGTAAAACGGGAGTTTCGATATCAAACCGGACCACAAAGAATGCATCCTTGCGGTCGATCACCTCGCAGCAAAAGCCCCCATCAAGCAAGATGCGGGCACCGGTCTTGGGTGATTTGCTCGCTCTGAGATGAACCAGTGCCGAATGCGCATCCAGGAGCCGCTCTATCAGAATTTCAACTCGGCCACCGCTCACCTTGTTGCCGTAAAGTCGCGCGGGAATGACTCGGGTGTCATTGAGGATGAGCAGGTCTCCCGGGTTTAAGAGTTCAAGCACGCTCTTAAAGTGAAGATCTCGCAAGGGCTGCCCAGCCTCGAGGACCAACAGCCTGGAGTCGCTCCGACTCTCAAGCGGCGCCTGAGCAATCAGGGTTTCCGGCAAATCAAAATCAAAATCACTTTTTAGCATCTCGCCGTTATCATGCCATAGTCAGTGGCAGTTCAAGACACCAGAAAATTCCGACAGCGCCCACGGTTCCAGTTCGATACTAGAGCGATCACGCTAATTGGGATATGATGTCCGTTTGGGCCGGAGTGGCGAAACTGGTAGACGCGCCAGACTCAAAATCTGGTTAGGGAAACCTAGTGTCGGTTCGATTCCGACCTCCGGCACCACAATCACCAGCAAACGCTGGGCCTTCATAAGATTTTGGGTCATTTTTGGGGCCATCCCCAGAAGTCAGGTTGAACGCACCCCGCAACTCAACCGGAGCCGCCCGTGAAACTTTCCATTGCCCCACTTCTGCTTTTCGCCCTGGACTCCCAGGTAGTCACCTACCTCTGTCCGACGATCCAAGGAACTGATGCCACATCCTAATACCCGACCGGGTATGGCGATTGATAGGCATCGGATGTGCCAGACCCCTTCCTTCAGGATCAGCTTCTGACCCCTTCGCAGCCAGATAGCGACTCAAGAGATGCTGGAGGTCATCGTCACAGAGATCAGCCTCTGACTTATAGTCTGGATTAGTGCCATAACTGACCATAAGAAACGTTGAAATGGGCCGCTATCTCTTCTAGTCGCTTATCGAGTGTCCAGAGCTGGGTTTTGGGTGTGATAAGGGTTGAGGCAAGGAGAGACAAATCCACCAACCCACATCCAAGACCGTAGAGCCTCTCTCGCTCAATAAAATCTGAGACCTCCGCAATGCTCGCCTGATGGCTGCGCCTGAGTAAGCCGATGTTGGCCAATGTTTGAGTTCGAGGTGCTGGAGGAGTGCCACATGCTATTTCCCCAATCACCATAGGATGGGTGAGCGCGTGATCAAGCGTTAACAATTTAATCAAACCTCCGTTGCCGTTACGAAAATGGTCAATCCATACAGAGGTGTCGACGAGAACATCCATCAAGGTCAGAGTTCTCGTCTACGGGGAACATCCTTTATATCTGGCATTGAACCTCCAAGGGCAGCCAGCCGCTTTGCCGCTTGAATGCGGACAAATGTCTTGATCGCTTCCCTGAAGAGTTCAGATTTCTCCATACCCGGTTCAGCCATCGCCAAGGCTTTTTCGTAGAGTTCATCCTCTATGGTAACTGTCGTTCGCATTATATTTCTCCAGCATAGTTATTGATGCAATTCCGCATCATTTTTAGCACCCTATCAGGGATGAATCGGTTCTTCAAGGCTTATCCTCAAGGGGGCATCAAGACTCACTCCAGCTGAAACGCTTGTCCTGTCGTCACCACTTATGCGTAATCCGCGCAGATCCAGCGTCACGTTTTATGCGTGACGGATCAAACATTCTTGCCATTCAATCTGATTCACTCCCATTGATGTTGGGGTTCGCGCGATTGATCGGGAAGCGCGTCAAACCTCCCCATTCATGGGGAGGAAGGAGAGCGCGA
>CAYLUS010000043.1:0-16550 GCA_964386975.1 uncultured Methylococcus sp. | reverse complement strand
ACATCGTTTCAGATGCCGTAGGAATCCCCTGCCTTCAGGCAGAGGAGGATGTCAATGAACCATCCCGAATGTCAACGTTTGATTGTCTCTACCCTTCACTTCTCATCTCCCATTGAAATCACTTGTAGAGTCCTTCTAATGAGGCAATAGCAGTCCTCCATTTTCAGGATTTTCCAGGGATCTCGGAAACGTAGTTTAACCGCTTGTGACTGCTGTGAAAGCAAGTCGTTGGAGCGTCGAATCGCGCCCTACCCGCGCGAACTAGGCTCCATGGAGCATTGTATTGGCACCTTAAAAAAAGACGTCCATTGAGCGCAGCAAAATCCCCGCATGATCAGACGCCATCGAAATCCCCTCCCTCGACAGCGTTTCTTTTATCCATGTACCAGAGGCTCTTCAATCGATCGGGGTTGGATGCATTCGGCCCTGTAGCTACACCGTCTCTGTGAACTTGGGCATCTCGTTGAAATTCATATAGCGATAGGTACGATCGGCGCTTTCGATCAGACCTTGCATGTATGACTGGTATTCGGAAAGATCCGGAATTTTCCCAAGTACCGAACAGACAGAGGCAAGCTCTGCAGAGGCCAGATACACCTGTGTGTTGGCACCCATGCGATTCGGGAAATTGCGAGTCGATGTCGATACCACCGTCGCCCCATCTGCCGTCCGCGCCTGATTTCCCATGCACAGTGAACAGCCAGGCACCTCCGTTCGTGCACCCGCCTTGCCAAAGGTTGCGTAGTAGCCCTCCTCCGTGAGCTCTGCCTGATCCATCCGCGTTGGCGGGACGACCCACAGCCTTCCTGGAACGGCTTTGCCGGACGATTCAAGGATCTGGCCGGCTGCCCGGAAGTGGCCGATATTGGTCATGCATGAACCCAGAAAGACTTCATCAATGGGTGTACCGGCAACTTCTGAGAGGGGTTTTACATCATCGGGATCATTGGGGCAGCAAAGGAGCGGCTCGGTCACCTCGTCAAGATCAATCTCGATCACCTCGGCATAGTCGGCATCGGCATCCGGCGCGAGCAGCACCGGATCTTGCAACCATTGCTCCATGGCCTCGATCCGGCGGGACAAGGTCTTGCTATCGCCATAGCCCTCAGCAATCATCCAGCGCAGCAAACTGACGTTGGATTGCAGATACTCGATCACCGGGGCGGGGTTCAAGCGGACCGTGCATGCCGCAGCCGAACGTTCGGCCGATGCATCGGCAAGTTCAAAGGCTTGCTCGACCTTCAAGTCAGGAAGCCCCTCAATTTCAAGAATGCGGCCATTGAAGACATTCTTCTTGCCCTTTTTCTCTACCGTCAAAAGCCCGCGTTTCAGGGCGAAATAGGGAATCGCATGGACCAGATCCCGAAGGGTAATCCCAGGCCTCATGGATCCCCTGAAACGCACCAGCACCGACTCGGGCATATCCAGAGGCATGACGCCTGTGGCTGCCGCGAACGCGACCAGACCTGAACCCGCGGGAAAAGAAATCCCAATCGGGAAACGGGTGTGCGAATCGCCCCCGGTCCCAACGGTGTCGGGCAATAGCATGCGATTTAGCCAGGAGTGAATGATCCCATCGCCTGGACGCAACGAGACCCCCCCGCGGTTCATGATGAAATCCGGCAGCGAGTGATGGACCTTGACATCAACCGGCTTGGGGTAGGCTGCCGTATGGCAGAACGACTGCATCACAAGATCGGCAGAAAAGCCGAGGCAGGCCAGATCCTTGAGTTCATCTCGGGTCATGGGGCCCGTGGTGTCCTGTGATCCTACAGTCGTCATGTGCGGTTCACAGTAAACGCCCGGACGGACGCCGGGCAAACCCACGGCCCGCCCCACCATCTTTTGTGCGAGGGTATAGCCTTTTCCGCTGTCCTCAGACACTTTCGGGCGACGGAAGACCTCCGAGGCAGAAAGCCCCAGAGCACGGCGAGCCCGCTCGGTCAGGGCGCGCCCGATGATCAAGGGAATCCGTCCCCCTGCCTGAACTTCATCCAAAAGAATTTCATTGCGAAGCGTAAATTGCGTCACGACCTCGTCGGTACCATGGCGACGGACAAGCCCTTGATAGGGAAAAATGTCGATGACATCCCCGCTTTTCAAAAGACTTACATCCAATTCAATCGGCAGCGCCCCTGAATCCTCCATGGTGTTGAAGAAGATCGGCGCGATTTTGCCGCCAAGACAGATCCCCCCTGCCCGCTTATTGGGGATAAAAGGAATATCATCACCGATGAACCAAAGCACCGAATTCGTGGCCGATTTTCGTGAAGACCCGGTGCCGACGACATCGCCCACAAATGCGATGGGGTAACCTTTCTCCTTGAGCGCGAGGATCTGTTGCTCGGCCTGAGTCACACCCTCTCTTGGTACCTTCAGCATGGCCTTGGCGTGCAGAGGAATATCAGGCCTGGACCAAGCATCCTGGGCGGGCGAGAGATCATCGGTATTGATCTCCCCCGGCACTTTGAAAACAGTAACCGTAATGCAATCAGCCAGCGGGGCTCTATGGGTAAACCATTCCGCTTGCGCCCAGGATTCGAGGACTCTTTTGGCAAATGGATTGCCATGGTCCGCCTTCTCCTTGACCTCATGGAATGCATCAAAAATCAACAGCGTATGGCACAGGCCTTGCGCCGCTGTCTCGGCAAGTTCAGGGTCATCAAGAAGATCAATCAGGGGCGCCACATTGTAACCACCCAGCATGGTTCCCAATAACTCGACAGCCGTTTTGGGAGAGAGAATGGGTGAAACCGCCTGATGCTTGGCAATGGCCGAAAGAAATCCGGCTTTGACGTACGCCGCTTCATCGACCCCAGCCGGAATTCGATGAGTGAGAAGATCCAACAGGAAATCCTCTTCGCCCTTGGGAGGCGATTTCAGAAGTTCGACCAACCCTTGGGTCCACTCGGCGGTCAACGGTTGAGGAACCAGGCCCTGCCCGGCGCGTTCGGAGACGTGTGTGCGGTACTCTTGGAGCATGCGTGCTTGATGATAGTGATTGATTCTGTATCTGAAGAGGGACCTCGGCACGAGAGCTTGCGCCGTCGATGCTTACCCGTCACAGAATTTTAAGGCAGAATTGATGCCAAGATCCGGATTCAGCGCCTTAACCGTTCAAGCAACGTGCTCTGTGCATCAAAAGGGTGCTCCCCTGTATCAGCACGCACATAGGTCCCATCTGGCTGCAGGAGCCAGGCCTTGATGTCGTCGCGGAGATAACACTCAAGCTCATCCCGGATACGATCCGAAATTTTCTTGCCCTCGATCGGAAAACAAGCTTCGATGCGACGGAACATGTTACGCGGGAGAAAATCCGCACTGGCACAGAAAATCTCGGGTTGACCGTCATTTTCAAAAAGGAAGACCCGGCTATGTTCAAGGAAGCGGCCGATGATTGAGCGCACCTCGATATTTTCGGAAATTCCAGGCACTCCGGGCCTTAGGCAACAGATGCCCCGCACAATCAACTGGATGCGAACGCCCGCCATTGAGGCTCTGTAAAGCGCCTGGATAAGGAGCGGCTCTGCCACCGCATTGACCTTGACCACAATCCGCGCCCCTCGACCCGCCAGAGCATGTTCGGTTTCGCGCTGAATCTTTTTGAGCAAGGACTGGTGCAGCGTAAAGGGCGACTGCAGGAGTTTGTGCAACTTACCGACCTTGCCGAGGCTGGTTAACTGCACGAGGATCTTGCGAACGTCCTCACCAAGATGCTGATCAGCGCTGAAAAGCCCGTAGTCCGTGTAGAGGCGAGCCGTGCTGAGGTGGTAGTTCCCAGTGCCAATATGGGTGTAATAGCGAATCCGTCGCCCCTCCCTGCGAAGAATCAGTATCATCTTGCCATGGGTCTTGTAGCCGACGATCCCGTAAACCACCTGGACACCGGCTTCCTGCAGGCGGTTGGCAAGGGAGATGTTGGCCTTCTCATCAAACCGGGCACGCAGTTCCACAACGACAGTCACCTCCTTGCCCGCCTTGGCGGCCTTGAGCAGTGCATCGACGATCGGCGAGTTGGCACCGGTTCGATACAGCGTCTGTTTGATGGCTACGACATTCGGGTCATCACCCGCCTGACGCAACAACTCGACTACGGGGGCAAAGGTCTCGTAAGGATGGTGCAGCAAGATATCGCGCTTGCGCATGGCCTCAAAGAGGTCATGGCCGCCCTGCAGTTCCGGAGGGCATCCGGGGGTAAAGGGAGGATATTTAAGGTCAGGCCGGTCAATGAGATCAAAAACTTCGCGGAGACGTCCCAAATTCACCGGACCATCGACCTTGTAAAGGCGATCTTCACCCAGGCCAAACTGGGCCAGGAGGTAATTGATGATTTTGGTGGGGCAGTTTTCCGCGACTTCAAGCCTGACCTCATCACCATAATTGCGACTGCTCAGCTCACCCTCCAGTGCGCGCAAGAGATCGTCAATTTCTTCCTCATCGAGATACATTTCGCTGTTGCGGGTCACCCTAAACTGATAGGAATCTCGCACCTTGACGCCGTGGAAGAGCTCACCCATGAAGGCATGAATGATGGAGGAGAGGAAGACAAAATCATGGCGGCCGCTCTGCGTCTCCTTGGCGGGGAGCTGGATGATCCGGGGCAGTGACCTGGGCGCCTGAAGAATGGCGAGATCAATTTCACGACCAAACGCATCCTTGCCGGCCAGGGAGATAATGAAATTGAGACTTTTGTTCAGAATGCGCGGGAAGGGATGCGCAGGATCAAGACCGATGGGGCTTAATATTGGAAGGAGCTGCTCATTAAAAAACCCCCTGAGCCAGGCTTGCTGCAATTCGGACCATTGGCTGCGCCTCAGGAAGCGAATCCCTTCAGACTCCAGTTCCGGCAAGAGGATTTCGTTGAGAACCCGATACTGCTCCCCGACCAGCCCATGAGCCCCCTCGCAGATGGCATTCAAGACACCCTGAGGGGAGAGGTTGTCCGGCTCGGTTCTCGAGGCACCCAACTCTGCACGCTGAATCAGACCCGCAGCTCTTACCTCGAAGAATTCATCCAGGTTGGAGCAGCAGATACACAGAAAATTGAGTCGCTCGAGCAAAGGGGTCCTCGAATCCTTTGCCTGCTCCAGTACCCGCCGATTGAATTCCAGAAGGCTCAGCTCCTGATTGATGAAGTAGCGGCCATCGTTGAGATCAACCTCACCCTCGATACGCCTATTGGCCGCCGACTGGGGTTCATTGTTTTCAGCACGATGAGCCGCCTCACCGACCATATGCCTTGCCGCACGAACCATACGCGTGGCCTTGGCATGCCCAAGGCCCGGGATCTTCAGGAGTTGGTCGAGATCAGCATTGGCTAATTCCTCGACCGAGAAGATACCGCGCTCTGCAAGAATGCTACGGGTGCTTTTGCCGATACCCTTGATTTTAAGCGTCGTTGTCAAAGGAACTCCCTTGAGCGGAGGAATGGGACGTGCGGTCGGAGTTCGCCTCAAAGAGGGGCAGATAGTCCCCATAACCGGCCTCAATGAGATGGGACTTTGGCACGAAACGGATGGCTGCCGAGTTGATGCAAAACCGTTTTCCGGTTGGCTCGGGGCCATCATCAAAGACATGTCCCAAGTGAGAGTCGGCAAGTCGACTTCGGACTTCGGTCCTGACCCTCAGGAGACTACGGTCCGTCCTAAGCGTAAGGTGATCTTCATTCAGGGGGCGCGTGAAGCTCGGCCAACCCGTTCCAGAATCGAATTTGTCGGTTGAACTGAACAAGGGCTCGCCGGAGACGACATCCACGTAGATGCCTTCCTCATGGTGATCCCAGTAGGGGTTGAAAAAAGGACGCTCCGTCCCATCGCCCTGCGTAATGCGGTATTGCTCTTCAGAGAGCAATTGCTTGAGCTCTTCAGGACTCGGTTTTTTGAAGCAAGTGCAGTCCCACGTCACTGTGTCGGTCTCCAGAAAGGCATGCTTATCAGGCGGGCTGATGCCCGCATCCCAGATTGTAGACCTTATTTATGACAGATCCGTGTTGAGAAGGGTTCCAGGATCTACTTCACCACCCGAAGCGTCGGCCGACCTTTGGTTTCCGGGGGACGGGTCTCAGGCTTTGGCTCCGGGGGCGGGGGCGGCGCATCACCCTCCTCCTCTTCATCGAAGACCATTCCCCGCCCGTTTTCCTTGGCATAGAGCGCCATCACCGCGGTAGTCGGAACATCTACCTGCATGGGCTTGCCCCCAAATCGGGCACTGAAGCAGATGAACTCGTTGCCCAGCTCAAGTGCGCTGACTGCCTCAGGACGCAGGTTAAGAACGATGCGTCCCTCTTCTACGAAGGCCTTTGGAACCCGGGCGCCCTCGATCTCGGCGTTGACGAGCAGATAGGGCGTCAATCCGTTATCCACGATCCAGTCATAGACACCCCGAATCAGATAGGGCTTGAGTGAACTCATAAGGAGATCCAGTGTTACGAGGGGCAGAAAGCGCAAACGCCAAAAAACAAAAGGCCTGAACGGAAGCCGTGGGCTCCTCGCGCAGGCCCTTGAGCAGACAATATTTTAATCGATGTCTTTCCAGTATTCCTTTTTGAGCTTATGGAAAATAAGAGTCAGCAATAGAAGGAAGGCAATCACATACTTGCCGAGGGGAACCCGCTGCAGGATAGAAGGCTCACCGACGTAGGCTAGAAAATTTACGAGGTCGTTGACCACCTGATCGAACTGCCGCTCCGAAAGGGTGCCATGGCTCATGCGCCGCACACCCACCACAAGGTCCTGACCCTCATGATGTTCGATTTCAGGCGCCTGACTGCCCTGCAGTTCCCAGAGGACATTGGGCATTGCGACATTGGGAACCAGCGTGTTGTTGACGCCGAAGGGGCGTTTGGCATCCTCGTAAAAACCCTTCAGGTAGCTGTACACCCAATCCGCCCCCCGCGAGCGCACCACCAAGGAGAGATCGGGCGGTGCGACCCCGAAAATGGTCGTTGCTGCTGCCGGATCCATGGCGGTCTGGATGGGGTCATGGATTTTGGCATCCCCGAACAGAAGCACCTCACGCATGCCGCTCTCGTTGATTTTGAGGTCCTTGCCCAGCCTTGAGTAGCGAATCTGCTTAAGTCCGTGACACCCAAGGCAATACTGCCCGAAATACTGAGCACCCCGGATTACCGATAGTTGATCAAACGGGTCGTTATCGGCGCTTTCAAGGGACGCCGAGGACTCCCCCCAAGAGCACCAGGAGGCCGTGCACAGAAACAGAACAAAAAAGGCCTTGATCATGCTCATGTGTCTTCCCTAGATTTTTACTCGCAACCTGGCCAGCAGGTTTTTGATCGAATGCCAGATCGGCGCATGCTGGAGCGCACTCAGGCCCTCCTCGATCAGCCGCCACTGGACACCCTCCCGCTTGGAAAGCGGAACCACCGGCTCTGTCAGTCGGGTTGGAACCGGTTTGGTGATCTCGACCGAGGAGAAAATGGGCAAGAGCAGGAAGTATGCGAAGTAAACCCCCGAAAGCACCCGCGCAATCATCGTATAGGTTTCTGTCGCCGGCTTGGTTCCAAGAACTCCAAGACCCAGGAAGCTCACGACAAACGCGGTCAGAGCAATCTTGTAAAGAGGGCTTCGATACCGAATCGATTTGACCGGGCAACGGTCAAGCCAAGGCAGCAGGAACAAAACGACAATGGATGCGCCCATGCCGATCACACCCCCGATTTTGCTCGGAATGGCCCTTAGGATGGAGTAAAACGGCGTGAAATACCAAACCGGCTGGATATGCTCCGGCGTCTTCATGGGGTCGGCCGGATCAAAATTGGGATGTTCCAGAAACAAGCCACCCATCTCAGGGCTGTAGAACACAATCCAGGCAAAGATCGTGAGAAAGAGGCCTGCGACATAAAGATCCTTCACCGTGTAATAAGGATGAAAAGGAATCCCATCTTTGGGAATACCTACCAAATCACGGTTTTTCTTGATTTCGATGCCGTCCGGATTATTGGAACCAACGGTGCGCAAGGCAGCCAGATGCAGGACAACCAGTCCCAGAATCGCCAGAGGAACGGCGATCACATGGAGGGCAAAGAAGCGATTGAGAGTCGCATCCGCGATCACATAGTCACCGCGGATCCAGGTCGCAAGGTCTTCACCCACGACGGGGATGGCGCCAAACAAAGAGATGATCACCTGCGCGCCCCAGTAGGACATTTGGCCCCACGGCAACAGGTAGCCCATGAACGCTTCAGCCATCAACATGACAAAAATGACCATGCCGAACAGCCACAACAATTCACGGGGTTTTTTATAGGACCCGTAGAAGAGTGCCCTGAACATGTGCATGTAGATCACGACGAAAAACAGGGAGGCACCGGTCGAATGCAGGTATCGCAGCAACCAGCCCCAATCCACGTCGCGCATGATGTACTCGACGGAATCAAAGGCCAACTTGGCATCCGGCTTATAGTGCATGGCGAGCATGATCCCGGTCACGATCTGGTTGACCAGCACCAACAGCGCAAGGGAGCCAAAGAAATAGAGGAAGTTGAAGTTCTTGGGTGCGTAGTACTTGATGAGCTGGTCTTCAAGGAAACGGGCGATCGGCAGACGCTCATCCAGCCACTCGCGGAACGACTCGCCCTTCTGATGCTGACTCATTTATCCTTTCTCTCCATCAAGGCCGACGACAATACGGCTGTCATTGGCGAAGTGATACGGTGGAATTTCGAGATTGGTGGGCGCCGGGACACCTTTGAATACCCGGCCAGCCATGTCAAATTTAGAGCCATGGCAGGGGCAGAAGAAGCCTCCCTTCCATTCCGGACCCAAATCAGCCGGTGCTACTTCCGGTCGATAGACGGGCGAGCAACCCAGGTGCGTGCAGACCCCGACCGCCACAAAGATCTCCGGGCGAATCGAACGCACTTCGTTTTTGCTCGTGGCGGGTTGGATCGACATCTCAGACGCCGGATCAGCGACGGTGTCATCCAGACTTTGCAGGGTCGCGAGCGCCTCAGCGGTACGCTTCATGACCCAAACCGGCTTGCCGCGCCATAGAACAACCACACGCTGGCCCGGTTCCAGCTTCTCGATGTCCACTTCCACAGGGGCCCCGAGCGCTTCGGCTTTGGCACTGGGCTTCATGGAAACAGCAAAAGGGACGGCCAGAAAGCCTGTCCCGACGGCGCCCATCGCACAGGCCGCCTTGGTCAGAAACCGGCGCTTTTCAGCATCCACGCCACTCATCATTCAACTACTCCGTAACGGGTTGAAACCCGACCGAACCCTGAGGCCAGGTCTTGGAAGGACCAAACAACCCAAGTTTGAAACAAACTGTTTCCATGAATTGGAAGGGGGATTTTGAAGATTTACAGCACGAGGGTCAAGAAAAACCCGGCGTTCAAAGGGGTTCGGGCGCTCAAGAACACCACCTAAAAATTTGAGCAGCGGCTGTTTTAAAGCGGCTCAGGCGCGGGTCGCTGTCCTGAATGCCAGCATAAATCGTTCATTTTCCTCAGGCGTGCCTACGGTAATTCGGAGCACACCCTTCAGAGCGCCTCCCTGCGGATCGAGGTTCTTGATTAAAACACCCAGCGCTTTCATCTTTTCGAAGACAGCCGTTGCATCCCCGTCAGTCAGCCGGATCAGAACAAAATTGGCTTGACTGGGATAGACCCTGACACCTTTTGTTTGTGCGAGCTGCTGCATCAACCAACCCCGATCGGCAAGAATGCGAGCGACTTGCGCATCCAGTTCGGCCTGTTCGGTCAGGGCAAACTCGGCGCTGAGTTGTGTAAGGACATTGATATTGTAGGGCAGACGAATCTTGTCGAGTTGCTCGATCCAGGCCGGCGGGCCTGCAATGTAACCCAGACGAAGGCCTGCAAGCCCGAGCTTGGACAGGGTCCGCATCACCAAAAGATTGGGATGCGTGCCCACTTCCGCCATGAAACTGTCATTGGCATAGGGCGCATAGGCCTCATCAAGGATGATCAGTCCACGCGAACGTTGCATAACTGCGTGAATCAGATCCCGACTAAACAGGTTGCCGGTCGGATTGTTCGGGTAGGCAAAGAAGAGAATGGCCGGATCATGCTCATCGATCGCTCGGAGCATCGCATTACCATCCAGTTCAAAGTCTTCTGCTCGCAGCGGAACGCCAACGAAAGGCAGCCCCAGACTCCTTGCAATCTGTCGGTACATGACAAAGGTCGGCTCCGGCGCCATGACGCAGGCACCTGGGCTTAGGGCCATCAAAAGGATCTGAATGATCTCATCAGAGCCATTGCCAAGAAGCAGTTCAGCGCCATCCGGGATTTTTCCCGATGTTCGCAAAAGCGCCTTCAGCTGTTGACAGGCAGGATCTGGATAACGATTAGGCTCGGCTGACTTGAGACGGTCCAGCCATCTCGTAACCATCTCTTCCGGCCAAGCATAGGGGTTTTCCATGGCGTCGAGCTTTACCAGGCCGCGGGCATTTTGGACGTGATAAGTCGAAAGCGCCCTGACTTCAGGGCGCACAAGCTCATCAATCCGGTAAGGGCGCTTATCCAAGAGACCGGACTCGGTACTCAGCGGACAGGGCATGGGCCTGAAGCCCCTCTCCGCGCGCCAGAACAGAGGCTGTTTGTCCCAGCTGGCTTGCCCCCTCGGGTGAACAGAAGATCAGGCTGGAACGCTTTTGAAAGTCATAGACCCCCAACGGGGATGAGAAGCGCGCCGTACTGGATGTCGGCAGCACATGATTTGGACCTGCACAGTAGTCTCCCAGCGCCTCAGCGGTATGACGCCCCATAAAAATAGCGCCGGCGTTGCGGATGCTGGCGACTAGGTTTTGCGGGTCCTTCACCGACAATTCCAGGTGCTCGGGGGCAATCTGATTGGCAACGTCTGCGGCTGCGGCAAGGTCAGGAACCCGAATCATGCCCCCCCGGGCCCGCAACGAGGCTTCGATCACCTGCCGACGCTCCATTTGGGGCAGCAGGCGATGAATGCTGGCTTCAACAGCGTCCAGGAAGCCGGAATCCTGGGAGACCAGGATGGCCTGTGCGTCCTCATCGTGTTCAGCCTGAGAAAACAGGTCCATCGCAATCCAGTTCGGATCCGTCTCGCCATCGCAGATCACCAGAATCTCGGAGGGTCCGGCGACCATATCAATGCCCACCTGTCCAAAAACCAGCTTCTTGGCGGTTGCAACGTAGATGTTTCCCGGACCTACAATTTTATCCACACGGGGTATTGTTTGCGTCCCATAGGCAAGAGCCGCTACCGCCTGGGCGCCACCAATTCTGAAGACGCGATCGACCCCGGCCAGATGGGCCGCCGCCAGGACCAGTGGGTTTAATTCACCACCTGGCGTAGGTGTCACCATCACGATGTCAGCAACTCCCGCGACTTTGGCAGGTATCGCATTCATCAGAACAGAAGACGGATAGGCCGCTTTTCCACCCGGCACATAAATACCCACACGATCCAGCGGCGTCACCTGTTGTCCAAGGAGGGTTCCGTCCGCTTCCTTGAACTGCCAGGACTCGATTTTCTGGTGGGCCGCATAGGCTTCGATGCGCCCGGCTGCCCGCTTGAGCGCCTCGGCAACCTCAACCGGGAGTTGGTCCCAGGCCGACTTCAATTGATCAGCAGACAAGGCTAAATCTGTTGCAGAACCTGGCTCAAACCCATCAAAACGGGCAGTCAGTTCAATGAGGGCCTCGTCCCCACGCTCACGAATCTCCCGAATGATCGAGAGAACCCGATCATTCACATCCAAATCATCGGATTCACTGAATGCAATCAGATTCTTAAGGTCGGTGGTGAAGCTTGGGGCCTGATAATCCAGACGGCGCATGAAAAATCCCATCAGCAGGTCTCCGCGGCCATCGCGACTCGCAGCTCATCTATGAAGCCTTTGACTTCCGCGTGCTTCATTTTCATGGCGGCCTTGTTAAGAATGAGGCGGCTCGAAACCTCCATGATCAGGTCATGTGGCTCCAGTCCGTTAGCTTTGAGGGTCTTACCGGTATCCACCACGTCCACGATACAGTCTGCAAGACCCACGAGAGGCGCCAACTCCATCGAGCCATAAAGCTTGATGATTTCGGCCTGAATGCCACGACTGGCAAAATAACGGTGGGCCGTCTTGACGTACTTGGTCGCAACGCGCGGACGGCTTCCAGGGGGAAAAGACAACCCCGGATGGCCCGCCGTCATCAGGCGACAGCGCGCGATGCCAAGATCCAACGGTTCATAAAGTCCGGTCGTGTCGTACTCCGCCAATACATCCTTGCCAGCAATTCCAAGATCGGCGGCGCCATATTCCACATAAGTCGGAACGTCACTCGCACGAATGATCAGGAACTGCAGACCGTCCCGGTTGGAGGGGAGAATGAGCTTGCGACTCTTGTCCGGGTCAACCGTCGGTTCGATGCCAATGCGAGCGAGCAAGGCAATCGCCTCATCGTAGATACGGCCCTTGGACAGTGCGAGGGTTAACATCTCAGCGCTCCCGGTGCTTATTGCGGAACCCGACGAATCTCAGCACCCAGTTGTGCCAGTTTCTCCTCAATGCACTCATACCCACGGTCGATGTGATAGATCCGGTCGACCACAGTTTGCCCCTCAGCCACCAGAGCAGCCAGTACTAGGCTGGCAGAGGCCCTGAGATCCGTCGCCATGACCGGGGCGGCATTAAGCACCGGTTTACCGCGAACGATCGCCGTATTGGATTCTACGGTGATATCAGCCCCCATTCGTTGCATTTCCTGCACGTGCATGAACCGGTTTTCAAAAATGGTCTCGGTAATCACCCCCACGCCATCTGCGACCGCATTCAAGGCCATGAACTGGGCTTGCATGTCGGTGGGAAACGCCGGATACGGGGCCGTCCTCAGCGATACAGAAGTGGGACGGCGGCCGCCCATGTCGAGTTCGATCGTATCCTCACCCAGAGTGATGTCGGCGCCGGCCTCTTTGAGTTTTTGCAGGACCGCATCCATGATGTCCGAGCGGACATCTTTGAGCTTTACGCGCCCACCGGTCATCGCGGCGGCCACCAAATAGGTGCCGGCCTCGATGCGATCGGGCATGACACGGTAACTCTCATCTTTTGCGGAGAGGGATTCGACACCCTCGATCTCCAGAATGTCCGTGCCGGCACCATGGATCTTTGCGCCCATCATGTTCAGGAATCGGGCCAGGTCAACGACCTCAGGTTCACGCGCTGCATTTTCAATGACGGTGGTGCCCTCCGCGAGGGCCGCCGCCATCATAAGGTTCTCCGTACCGGTAACCGTCACCAGATCCAATACCAGACGAGCAGCCTTCAGCCGTTTGCAGCTAGCATGGATATAGCCATTGCGCACATTGATCTCCGCTCCCATTTGCGCCAGCCCCTGCAAATGCAGATTAACGGGACGACCGCCGATCGCACAGCCTCCGGGAAGTGACACCTCTGCCCGCCCGAATCGGGTCAGCAAGGGCCCAAGAACGAGAATGGAGGCACGCATGGTCTTGACCAGATCGTAGGGCGCCATGAAGCTTTGAATGGGTCCGGTATCCACCTCAACATTGAGCTTTTCATCGACCGTCAGACCCACGCCCATGCGTCCCAGGAGCTCAAGGGTGGTGGTGATGTCGAGAAGGTGTGGCACATTGCCAACGCTGACCGGCCGGTCTGACAGAAGCGTTGCAGCTAGAATAGGCAGCGCTGCATTTTTAGCCCCGGAAATGCGAAGTTCACCGCTCAGTGCGGTGCCTCCGGTAATCATTAGCTTGTCCATCTCGATTTCCTTCGTCTTTCAGATTCAGTTGGCCATGGTCGCTTCGGTCTCTTGCGCCATAGGCACCAACTCGAGAACCCCATTGACCTGCATGATGGCACGCAAGCTTTGCGGGACATGACTTAAGGTCAGATGACACCCACTTTTTCTGGCCATAAGCTGCCATTCAATCAACAAAGCAACGCCCGCGCTATCTACATGCCGGATCCCGGAGAGATCGAAGCCGATGCCTCCAACCTGGCAATCGAGGACCTGACTTGCCCCTCTCAAGGCCGCGAGTGCGCTGGCAAATGTGAGATCACCGACCAGACGATATACCGTCCCCTTGTCGTTGGGTTCGAAACGGAGACCTTCTGAGAGAGCCTGGCTCATCGGCTCTTCCGATCCGCCCGCAATTTTTGCGCCGCATGATCCGGCTTTTGCCCCTTCTTTTCAGCGGTCTTGGCACTCGCCTGTGGTTTGAGGCTGGCTTTTTTCACTGGCACTGAGGCCGTCGAGTGAGAAACCGGTGTCGTTGCATCCGCATCATCAGTGGCCGGGGCCTTGGCTGCCGGGGCGGTCTTGTCAGACTTGCCTTCCTCTGCCTTGTTGAAGAGGAAGCGGCTAATCAGCTGCTCAAGAATCATGGCGGACTGCGTCAGCTCGATCTCATCCCCCTGTTTGAGGTAGTCATCGGAGCCTCCCGCCGAAAGGCCAATATACTGCTCACCAAGTAGGCCGGCCGTCAGAATACTGGCGCTACTGTCCTCGGGAATCTTCTTGAAGTCGGGATGAATGCGCAGGACGACTTCGGCTTCGTAGCGGGTATCGTCAAAGGAAATCTTCTCGACCCGGCCGACCGTCACGCCCGCCATCGAAACGGGAGCTCTGACTTTCAGTCCTCCGATGTTCCCGAAATGGGCGCGAACCTGGTAGCTGCCCTTTTCGGTCTGGAACTCTCCAAGGTTACTCACTTGCATTGCCACGAAGAACAGTCCGAGCAACCCGATGGCGACAAACGCACCTACCCAAATTTCCGTCGTTCTGGTTGATTGCATCCCCTAATCCCCAAACATTAAAGCGGTCAAAACAAAGTCAGAGCCGAGTATGGCAAACGCGGCATGCACGACCGATCGTGTGGTTGCACGACTGACGCCTTCGGCAGTCGGCCGGGCATCATATCCTTCGAATACGGCAATCCAGGTCACGACAACACCAAACACGATGCTTTTGATCAATCCATTCATTGCATCATCGAAAAAATCAATGTTGGCCTGCATCTGCGCCCAGAAGGGACCCTGATCCACACCCAAAAGACCGACCCCCACAAAATAACCACCAATAACCCCAACCGCCGTGAACAGACCGGTAAGCAAAGGGACCGAGATCAGTCCGGCAAAAAACCGGGGGGCCACAATTCTCCGAACCGGGTCGACCGCCATCATTTCCATCCCAGATAACTGTTCAGTGGCCTTCATCAGGCCGATTTCAGCCGTCAGAGCAGAACCTGCCCGTCCAGAAAAAAGCAGCGCGGTGACCACAGGACCCAACTCTCGGACCAAGGAGGCGGCCACCATGACCCCGAGCGACTGTTCAGCCCCGAAATCGGATAGGACATTAAAGCCCTGCAAAGCCAGAACCATGCCGACGAAAAGTCCAGACAAGGTAATCAGCAGTACTGTTAAAACGCCCACAGAGTAGAGCTGGCCGATCAAAAGGCGAGGCCTTTTTAGGAGATAAGGCAATCCCTCCACGATGTGCAGGAGGAAAACACTTGAACGTCCCAGCTTGCTGAGCGATTTGAGTGTGCCGCGCCCAAGCGTTGCCAGCAGGATGGATAACTTTTCTGTCAACGGATTACCTCTCAAGACCCTGCCCCTCGCCCAGGAGATCGGTCTGATAGTCCTTGGCAGGATAATGGAACGGAACCGGCCCATCCGGTTTTCCATTGATGAACTGGTCGGTCCAATCTGAGCCTGATTGCGCGATATCACTGGGTGTGCCGGATGCCACCACATGCCCGGCGGCGATAACATAGACCCAATCGGCAATGGAAAGGGTTTCCTTGACATCATGCGAGACCACGATTCCGGTCAAACCCAGACGGTGGTTGATGTCATGGATGAGCTTGACCAACACCCCCATCGAGATAGGATCCTGTCCGGTAAAGGGTTCGTCATACATCAACATCATGGGATCCAGGGCGATGGCCCGAGCCAGCGCCACTCTTCGTGCCATGCCGCCGGAAAGCTCTGAAGGCATCAAATGTCGCGCACCCCGAAGCCCCACGGACTCGAGCTTCATCAGCACCAAGGTTCGAATCATGGTTTCCGGAAGACGCGTGTGCTCCCGTAAGGGGAATGCCACATTGTCAAATACCGAGAGATCCGTCAGCAGCGCCCCACTCTGGAACAGCATGCCCATCCGCATTCTCAGCTTATAGAGTTCACGCACGGGCAAGGCATGAACGTCCAGGCCATCAACCTCGATCGTGCCCGTCTGTGGTCTGAGCTGACCGCCGATCAGTTTCAGAAGTGTCGTTTTCCCTGTACCGCTGGGCCCCATGATGGCCGTAATCTTCCCTCGCGGGATATCGAGATCCACGTGATCAAAAATCACCCGACTCCCAAACGCATACGAAAGCCCGCGCACCCGAACCAGGGTGTCATTTGGGGAGAGGTGACTGGACATGCAGGGTTGACTGGGAGGGAAAGCTCAAGCGATGTGTAGCCCAGTATTGTGGGGGGGAGGGATATCTGCGTCAACTAAAGCCGGACCATCACACGACGAATCAGTTCTAAGCCGCAAGGGACGCCTCCCGCTTGTGGGTGTTCTTGGACAT
>CAYLUS010000042.1:0-16558 GCA_964386975.1 uncultured Methylococcus sp. | reverse complement strand
CCTGCCCGCGGGCAATTAATTCTGCAAGCGATGCTTCAACACTGGATCGCAAAAAACCCGAATCTTCAATCAGTTCATCCAGAAACAGCGCACCCCGCTGTGAGAGCAGATCCTTGATCAATCCTGCTTGCTGAGACAGGGAGGAGGGCGTTGTATCGATTAACGCCGGGTTCAACCAGCGACTTAAGTTGCGCCTCGAGCAGAAGGTGATAGGCGTCGTTTTTACAGGACTCAGACCCGAGGTCTCTTGTCTGATGATGCGAGCCCAGGCCACCTTCCCAGTCAGGCATAGATTATCCAGCCACTCAGGTTCATAGTTCGCAATGCGTGAAGGAAGAATATCGCGCTCCCAGGCAACGGCTGGAGCGTCGAAACCTTCAAGCTGGGCAAGAACGCCGGAGAGCGCCTGAGGACCTTCCTGTCGGGTGTCTGGGTGAACCTTTTGCCAGCGCAGCAAAAAGTCCATGAATTCTCCGCCAGAAACAGGCTCGATCGCCCGCCGCAGTCGATTGATTGTGAGCCGATGAATTCTTGCGAGCAGGCCTCTTTCACAGAACTCCTCCTGATCGTCCCCTGTAAATTGGCCCTTGAATAGGAAGCCCTGTGTTTCAAGAGCCTGGAGGGCCATTGAAATAACCCCAAGTGGGAGCATAAGTCTTGCTGCAAGAACTTCTTGGGTCGTTGGGCCCAGGTGCTGCAGGTGTCCTGCAATCATTTTCCGGATGGCCTCCTCGGGTGGAACCGCGTCTTGCATCGAGGCAGGTAATGCCTTCACGGCATCCTCCAGTTGAGAAGCAGTTGCCGCCACTGATGAGGGAAAGAGGTCTGATGTGCCGAGCGGGATCAGCGCTTGAACCCAAGTGACTCTCTCGGTAGCAAACCAGAGGGCATCGGCCTCAGTGAGCGGCAGGATTTTGGCACGACCCATCTCACGAAGCGCCTCCAGGTGCAGACGATCCTCGAGCGGTATCAGTGATTCCCGCATGATTCCAAGAGTCAAAAGCGCAGCATGAGCCGAGTCGGGGCTGGTCAAATCAGGCTCTGACTCCAGTCGAACTCTTGCAATGGCGTCTGCATCAAGTTGACCCAAGTCCCTGGCTTCCCTCGGGTTGAGCCAACGCCTACTGGACACTGCACGAGTGCGACGCTCCTCAAGGGGAGCCCCATCAAGAAAGTTAAAAGCGCGGGCATTCAGGATTGCGGCAGCCAGAGGGGAGGGTTCAACCAGATCCCGGCAAACGACTTCGATGGATCCAGACTCGATTTTTTCCAGGATCAGAATCAAACGGTCGATATCCATGGCCTCTTCAAGACAGTCGCGGATGGTCTGGTTGACGAGGGGGTGATCGGGGATCTCCCGGTCACCGACAATGTTTTCAAGGCAAGCAAGCTGTTCTGGAAAGACAGCGGTAACCAGGTCTTCTGATTGCATGCGTAGAAGGTGGGGTGGCGTTTTACGCCCGCCTTGAAAACGTTTGAGGGCGAGTGAGCAAACGGCATTCCAGCGCCATCGAACAAGAAACATGGGTGCGTCCAGTAGGGCCTGGATCAGGAGCGCTTTTACGGTTTTGGATGAAAGGTAGTTGACAACCTCCTTGAGCTCAAAACTTTGGGCTGTACCCAGGGATAGAATCAGGGCATCCTCAGTTGCTGCTGCCTGCAGTTCGAAATTGAAAGAGCGACAGAAGCGTTTTCGAAGCGCAAGGCCCCAGCCACGGTTGATACGACTGCCAAAAGGTGCGTGAATGATGAATTGCATTCCACCGGATTCATCGAAAAAGCGCTCGAAAACGATTCGCTCCATGGTCGGCAACACACCAAGGCTTTTTTTGGCGATGGCCAGATAGTTAGCTGCCTGTCTCGCAACATCAGGTCCGGCCTGAAGCTCGCTTTGAAGGAAATGCTCCGCCTCAGCGGTGTCAATTACCTCATGGTCCGTAACCAGCCGATCGGAGAGCGCTTGTCGGAGGCTTGACAGGACGGATGACAACTCCCATGAACGCCCGGGGGCTTCACCAAACCAGAAAGGAATGCTGGGCGGGAGATGCTTTGCATCTGCTACCCGAAGCGTGCCTTCCTGGATTCGCAGCACCCGCCAACTTGAATTCCCGAGTTGAAAAATGTCGCCTGACATACTGTCGATTGCAAAATCCTCATCCACCGAACCGATAACCTCACCCTCGGGTTCGACGATCACCCGATATTCAGCCGTATCAGGAATGGCGCCGCCGCAAGTGAGCGCAGTCAGTCGTGCCCCTTTTCGGGCAATTAACCGGTCGTTGATGAGATCCTCATAGAGGTAGGCGCCACGGGTTCCCCAGCGACTTGAATAGCCATTGACCAGCATCGTGATAACGGCATTGAACGTCTCTTCAGCGAGGTTTTGGTAAGGCCAGGCGCCCTTCACCATCTCAAACAGCTCCGCTTTCGACATTGACTCGCAGGCCACTATGGCCACCACGTGTTGCGCCAAGATGTCCGTTGGGGCCTCAGGAACTTGGATCCGATCCAGGTCCCCCTCGCGGACGGCTTTCACTAGCGCAAGCGACTCCATCAGTTCATCCCGGCTGGTAGGGAAAATCCGGCCCTTGGGGATTGCTGCAAGCTTATGGCCGGACCGTCCCACCCGTTGAATCAGTGTCGCGATTGAGCGTGTGCTTCCGAACTGAATGACCAGATCCACATCGCCTACATCAATTCCGAGTTCCATGGATGCGGTGGCAACAAGACCCTTTATCTTTCCTGATTTCAATCGGGATTCTGCGGAGAGTCGCTGCTCTTTGGACATACTTCCATGATGGGTCGCTACCTGATTTTCCCCAAGCCGTTCTGTCAGCCCGCGTGCAATGCGTTCAGCCAGCCGTCGGGTGTTGACGAAGACGAGGCTGATCCGGTGTTGGCGGATGAGTTCTGCGATGCGGTCATAGAGTTCGGCCAGTGATTCGCCCGGGAGGACCGATTCAAGCGGCAACGTCGGGATTTCGATATCAAGGTCGATTGCACGTCTGCGGCCTTTATCAAGAATGACAACCTTTCTGCCACCCGTTAAAAAATTCCCGACCACATCAATGGGGTGTTGGGTTGCAGAGAGCCCAATACGTTGGGGTCTTTGGGCTGTTAGCCGATCAAGGCGCTGCAAAGACAGGGCAAGATGCGCACCGCGTTTGCCGGATACCAGAACATGGATCTCATCAACGATCACGGTTCTCACGGATGAAAGCATTTTTCGACCACTCTCGCTGGTCAGAAGAATGAACAGAGACTCGGGAGTGGTTACCAGAATGTGGGGGTTCTTCCTGCTGATCTGAGTGCGAATGTGTGCAGGTGTGTCCCCAGTTCGAACATGGGTCGTGATCAGGGCATCGATGCCCTGATTCTTGACAAGAATTTTGCGAATTCCCTCAAGAGGAGCCGCCAGATTACGCTCAATGTCGTTACTGAGGGCCTTCAGTGGCGAGATGTAAAGAATGCGGGTTTCACACGGGAGGGGCTGCTTGACGGCCTCTTCGACCAGGTCGTTGATGGCCGAGAGAAATGCGGAAAGAGTTTTCCCGGACCCGGTGGGAGCCGCAACCAGCGTGTCATTGTGTTGCCGGATCGACGCCCACGCGTCATTTTGGCAGTCAGATGGTTTTTCAAAGCGCTTTAAAAACCAGCATTTGACGGACGGATGAAATTCCTCCAGCGCCATAACAAGGGCTCCGGCGGTGGTATCCGCGTCCTAATCAGTCATACTATTGACCGATTGTATTGGCCTAGTGGGCTGACTTCTCGGTACCGTCATGTTGGTGAACTCGGCTTGCACTTAAATCCTGAAGGCTCTGAACGGCAACGCCGTGCTTGTAGACCATCATGCCGCCCATGTCCGCGCCCAGAAAGAGGACGCCACCCATGATCAGACTCAACATAAGACTGAGTGCCTCGGCCATGGTTGATCGTGGGATCCCCCCGAATTTGCGCCACAGTGCCATGCCAATCGCGATCGCGGATACGGTAATACCCGCCCGTTCGTGCCACTCCATGATGTCATGCACTGAATGGCTATGTACAACCGTTGCTGATGCATATAGACCGGATGCGACCGTGGCCAGGGAGCATATGGCTCCCAGATAGAGCAGAGAACTCGCCACTTGACGCAAGCCGGGCTTTCTGAACGTTATGCCAACCGCTTCGATGAGGATGAAACCGAAGAGGAATGCGATGGGGAAGTGAAGGAGGAGGGGGTGGATATTCGCGCCGAGGGTCTTTATTCCGTCAAGCATACCCCAGGTCAGAACGGTTTCCTGAGTCACCGTCGAAAGAAGGTGATCGATCACGCCAACAATACCCGCTCCACCATCATGTCCACCATGAATACCAGGGAGTTGTTGAAGAAAGAGCCAACTCAATGATTCAACCATCGTTCTATCCTCTTTGTCCCGGGTCAATAGGGAATACATCCCACGAGGGATCTGTTCAGTTTCAACCAGTGTTAGTCCGCGATCAAGGTTCGGAGTTTCATCAAGATTTGAATTTATTCGTTAGGCGCTCTCGATGCCGCCAAATAAAGCCAATGAATTTGCTTGTGGGGGTTCAATCCGCCATCGTGGGACTTGTTGTGAATTGCTTGACCGAGCGCAATGACCTCCTGAATGCCCTCCACCAGCGGGAGTTGGTCAAGATCACAGGCTGAAATCCATTGGGCGTTGGCGGCATCGCTTTGGGCGCTGGGTATACGCTCACTCGATTCCTCCAGATAGGCAAGAAAATCAACGATCAGGTAGTGGAAGCCCTCGATTTTTCGATCGGCCACGGCGATGATGGGACCTGCCCGCGCCCTGAGCCCGGTCTCCTCGAGGATCTCACGCTCACAACATGCGCTCAGATCTTCCCCGGGTTCCAACTTGCCGCCAGGAATGTGCCAGAGCCCCGCTTGGGGTGCTGAAGATCGCTGGATCATTAGGATTTCGCCCCTGTCGTTAAAGACAAGGCCGCTCACGCCAACTCTGGCTTCAGTTTGATGGCCGCGCATGGCATGTTAGCCAATGGAAACGTCCGAGGGCGTGTAGAATCAAGGGGTGTTCTCCTGTTGATCTTGGTCCTTTAGGGGCGTGGGAAAGGAGTCGAAGCATCTTGAGATTTGGAGCCTTTGATGCCTATTTATGAGTACCAGTGTAAATCGTGTGGCCACGAACTCGAGGCCTTTCAACGGCTGTCGGATGATCCTTTAAAGCAATGTCCATCTTGCGGAGATCTGGCCCTTAATAAATTGATATCCGCCGCGGGGTTCAGGCTCAAGGGAGGCGGTTGGTACGAGACGGACTTTAAGGGATCGAAGGATAAGAAGAAAAATATCGCGGGAGAAACTGCACCCGCCTCCAAGTTAACATCCGGCGGATCAGAAGGTGCGAGCACTTCGGACGCGAAGCCGGCGTCTAACCCTACGCCCAAACCCGAGGCCTCCAAATAATTTATTGTTTCTCCGTGAAAACGCCTGGGCCCCCATTCGTAACGGGGACCCAGGCGGATCCGGACTAGACCAGCACGAAAAGGACAATGAGTCCGGCGACCGTATAGTAGAGCCTTGGGAACGTGTTTTTCCAGCCGCCTACCGACCATTCATCAACGGTCTTTAGCCATTTGATCGTACACTCAAGCTTCGAGCAGCCTTTTTCTTTTTCTTCCGACATATCGGCTTTCTCCTGGTGACTTTATAGTTGTTTTAGCGTCGGTCAGACCGACTTGTGCATGTTACTCTGGAGAGGAAACATTACAACCCGCACCGGCTTGAGGGTCGGGTTATTTCGGATTTCCGGGGGTGATACATGGTGCGGACGCCTGAAATTTTGGTCGAGACGTTGATCTGGTTGCCAGCAGTGATTGCCTGGTCAAGAGGCTGTCAGATGCGTTATCTGATTCCCATCACGCTTGTATGCGTCGGTTTATCGCTGGTGGACTTTTTGGACCTGGTCGACCAACTTTCGACCCATAATGCCAGGCATTCCCTTTTCGCCTTTATTGCGGAGGTGCTTACGTGGCTCCCTGCCTTCATATTTTCCATTTACGGGCGGACGAGATAGCACCCCCAGGCCCCTTAAAGGCAGGGCAACAGCGTCAGGCTGCGGCCCAAGTCAATCCAATCAAAAGCAACAGGTAAACCCAACGTGGCAAGTGATTTCGGTAGTCCTTGCAGCCAAAATTATCGATGGTCAACAAGCTTTTGACCAACGACTCGATAAATGCTGCGGGATCGAAGCTGGATTCGTTGCTCACGGAGTTTCTCCTTCTGTGTTTGATGAGGGGACCACCCTTATGGATGGGATTTTTGCCAATGGATTGGTTCTTGAGGGGGCTAACAGATGCCAACCCCAACGGATGTCACATGCTGTCATGTGATGCTGAGATTATAGCTGTTTCCAGCTATGCGGCCAGATTTCGGTGCGAGGAATCAGGAGCGCCCTGACAATGAATCGACCGAAGACATCAAGTTGGGCGGATCAAAAAAACGCAACGAATCTACTACCCTTAATTTGATAGAAGAATTAGGAATCCGTCCCCCTTGAACTTATTTCGGGAATAGATTCGTCGCGTCAAATATGGAGGAACAACAGCACTGCCTGTAATCAGGCGATTTCAGCATTACTGATTCATGGAAAAGTGTCAACCGAAATTTATAGATAAAGCCTTCTTGTTACGGATCAGCCTCAAATCACGCTTGTGAACGCTCAGTATGCGGCTTCATTTGCAGGCATTGATGTGAGCGCATTATTTAAATTTTTCGCCCTACCTAATATAGGTTGTAAGATCAGTTGCTCTGATTTGAGATCGAAATGTCACGGGCCCATCTAGCTTCATAATGCCTGCGGTATTTTTTTGGGGTTTAATCGTGGGGCTATTTCATACCGATCTGCGTGGACATCTTGCGATATACTGGTCGGGTGAGAGCCCAGAATTTTTAAGCTCTGCGGAGTCGATGCATTAAAGCTAGGTTGAGAACTTGGAAAAGGCTCCAAGTATCGCTCGGCTGGAGGGTGCCGAACTCTTAAGACCTGAATGCTGATGCAAAGGCTACGTCAATCAGTATTTCTTTGTCATACACGATCGAATCACGAGGATATGAGCCATGAAACTCCTTAAATCAAAACGGCCTGCAGCCCTAGCCGTACTTGCCCTGTTTGCCGGCACCACACTGGCAGCCCCTACCCCCCCTGCGATTCCTTCCACCAACCCGTCGGTGCCAACAGATATTCCAAGCATCCCTGGTGTTAACCCAACCACTCCCGGTTCGGTGCCCACGGTTCCCGCAACGAATCCAGGCGCACCCTCGACCACGATTACGTTCGTGAAGGGCACCAAGGGCGCACCCTATTGGTACAGCGTCAGTAAGGGTAAAAATGTCAGGGTCAGCTTCAAGGTGCAAGATGGATCCACCCTTGTCAGAAACCCAAATTTGGTCAGCAAAACCGTAACTGCGGTTGACTGCAACACGGGCAACCCCTTGGCCAGCCCGACCTATCAATACCAGGGGACCAAAGTCAGATTCATCAGGGGATCCTTTGACCTGCTCTGGAACGCACCGACAAAGGCAGTTAAGGGCGCCTGTGTCAGCCTAAATATTAGTGCAGGCTCATCCGCGAGCGTCTGGGCGAAACTGAAGTAGAAAACGATGAGGGCGGGAGTAATTGGATTGCTCCCGTCCTCTTGCACAATTGCGGGTGCTCGGTCGGGTTCCTTAACCGCTAACGTATTCCGGACAGACTTGAAGTCAGAAGAAGGCAGTGATGATGTGCCAGTCGATCCAAGACAGGGCACTAGCCCGAAATGCAGAAGGGATGAAAATCCCGAGAAATGGTGCCGAGGAGAGGACTTGAACCTCCACGAGTCGCCTCACATGTACCTGAAACATGCGTGTCTACCAATTTCACCACCTCGGCGTGTTTGAGCGTGGTAAGCTGAGCTAGTGATTTTACAAGCTAAGGCTGGACTGTCAATAGGACTTCCCGCCCCAAGGCGCAAGATTTCAAGCCAACTGTAGCCCTCCGATCGATTACAAGCAGGGGCTGTATGTGGCGATGCCGGGGATGACTCACTGACCTCCGATGAGGCTCCTGATCGCTCTGCATCCCGGTGTTGTCAGGCATCGGTAGTTATCGACCCGCATCAGATCCCATTGTTGAAGGAAGTCGGGCAGACTCGATGTTGCCCCCTCTTCAGTAGCCTGCTCCGATCAAGGCTGTTCAGTTAGCTCTTAAGCAGATTCCTGCTTACCCATTCAGAGACATTAGATTGACTTCAAAATCCAAGCGCAATTCCAGACCCAGCGACCCTTTTGCCAAGCGCGAAGCTGAAAAATATGAGAGGCCCATCGCCAGTCGCGAGTTGATTCTGGCCGAGATGAACAAGTTGGGTACCCCGTTGGCTGGTGAGGAAATTGCCGCCATTCTCGGTATCAAACACGAGGAGGATCTTGAGTCACTTCGAAGGCGTCTGAACGCGATGGAGCGGGACGGTCAACTGCTCCGCAATCGAAGGGACTGCTATTGCGTCATCAATCAGACCGACCTCATTCCCGGTCGCGTGATTGCGCATCCGGATGGTTTTGGATTTCTCAGGCCGGATGCCGGTGGCGAAGACCTGTACCTCTCCTCGAAAGAAATGCAGGCGTTGCTGCATGACGATCGTGTTGTAGTTTGCATCCGTGGTGTTGACCGACGGGGTCGCCGCGAGGGAAGTGTGGTGCAGATCCTCGAGCGAAAAACGCAACGCATCGTAGGGCGTTTGTTTGAGGAGCGCGGCCTCTATTTTGTGGTCCCGGATAACAAATACATCACTCATGATTTTTTGATCCCTGCCGAATATCTGGGCGGCGCTGAAGCCGAACAGATCGTGGTGGTCGAAATTATTGAGCAGCCGACCAAGAAAAGAGATCCGATCGGGCGAATCATTGAGGTTTTGGGTGCGCACTTGGCGCCTGGAATGGAGATAGAGGTCGCGATCCGAAGCTATGACCTACCCTGTGAGTGGCCGGAGGTCGTTCAAAAAGAGATCGCGAAATGGGGCAAAAAAATCCCCAAGGAATCCACAGAGGGACGCGAGGATATTCGCGATCTGGCGCTGGTCACCATTGATGGTGAGGACGCGCGCGATTTCGATGATGCCGTTTTCTGCGAGCGAACAGCTAAAGGCTGGCGCCTTTTGGTCGCAATCGCCGATGTATCTTCTTATGTCAGGCCTGGGACGGCACTGGATGCGGAAGCCCAGAAGCGGGGCACCTCAGTTTATTTTCCGGACCGGGTTATTCCGATGTTGCCGGAGGTGCTCTCGAACGGACTATGCTCCTTGAATCCCCATGAGGACCGTCTGTGCATGGTCTGCGAGATGGATGTCGGCACTGATGGCGGCATTCTCAAGTACCGGTTTTTTCAGGGGCTGATGAACTCACATGCCCGGCTAACCTATAACGAGGTCGCCGAAATCCTCAAGGGTGACCGACCGCTCCGGCGGAAATACCGGGAACTGATACCGGGAATCGAGGAGTTACACGCGCTTTACAAGGCGTTCCGAAGGGCGCGTGAAGATCGGGCGGCGATTGATTTCGATACTCAGGAGTCTCGGATCGTTTTTGGTGAAGGGAAAAAGATCGACCGGATTGTCCCTTTGGTGCGCAATGACGCGCATAAATTGATCGAGGAGTGCATGCTGGCAGCCAACACAGCCGCTGCCCAGTTCCTTGAAAAGCGCAAGATTCCCCACTTGGTGCGGGCTCATGAGGGCCCGGGTCCTGAAAAATTATCGGACTTAAGAGAGCTTCTGGGGCGATTGGGGCTCTCTCTGGGTGGGGACGAGAAGCCAAGCCCCAAGGACTATGCTCGACTGATTGACGAAATTGGCGGACGACCCGATGAGCACCTGATTCAGACGGTGCTCTTAAGGTCCATGTCGCAGGCGGTCTATAGCCCGGAGCAGAAAGGCCATTTTGGTCTCGCGCTTGAAATGTATACACATTTTACGTCACCCATCCGCCGCTATCCCGACCTGATGGTCCATAGAGCCATCCGCCACGCTCTCGAAAGCAAGAAAAAAGGCGGATTTGGTTACAGTGAACAGGACATGATCCAGTTGGGCGAACATTGCTCATTCACCGAGCGCAGGGCGGATGAGGCGACGCGTAACGTCGTCGCCTGGCTCAAATGTGAATACATGCAGGACAAACTTGGAGAGGAATTTAAGGGGGTCATTTCTGCGGTGACCGCCTTCGGATTCTTTGTTGAGCTGAAGGATATTTTTATCGAGGGTCTAGTCCATGTGAGCACTCTAGATAAAGACTATTTTCACTATGATCCGGCCGGCCTCAGCCTCAAAGGGGAGCGAACGGGGGTTGCCTATCGTCTGGGAGACGTGGTGAGTGTCCTGGTCGCAAGAGTCGATTTGGATGACCGAAAGATCGACCTTGAGCTGGTCAAGCCAGCCGCGCCAAAAGAGAAAACAAAAACCGGAGCCAGACGCAAAAGGCGCTTCCCTACATGAAGGTAAAACGGACGATTGGCGGGATTCATGCCGTCGAGTCTGCATTAACCCATTTTCCCGAGCGTATCTTGATGGCTTGGGTAGATGCCAAGCGCAGCGATTCAAGAGCGGAGGAGGTTGCCGCCAAGCTTCGCTTCCTGGGGGTTCCGATCCACTCCCTGGATCGGGCACGCATGGGGGAGTTGGCTGAGGGTGTCGTTCATCAGGGAGTCATGGTGGAGATCATGCCGGCGCCGGAATTGGGTGATCAAGACCTTCAGACCGCCCTGGCTGGATCCATCCGGCATCCTTTCTTTCTTGTTCTGGATCATGTCCAGGATCCCCATAACCTTGGAGCGTGTCTGCGTTCAGCCGATGCGGCAGGAGTCCATGGGGTGATAGTGACGAAGGATCAATCGGTGGGCCTTACGCCAGTGGTGGCGAAAGTGGCCTGTGGGGCTGCAGAAACCGTCCCTTTATATCGGGTGACGAATCTCGTGCGGGCGCTGGATTGGCTGAAGAAAGCAGGACTTTGGATTGTTGGTGCTGCGGGTGAGGCCGAACAAGTGGTTTATGAGGTTGACCTCAACATGCCGATTGCCCTGGTGATGGGGGCAGAAGGGAAGGGTCTTAGGCGCTTGACCCGCGAAAACTGTGACTTTCTCGTTAAAATTCCGATGCAGGGATCAGTCGGAAGCTTGAACGTATCGGTTGCGACCGGTGTGCTTTTATTTGAGGCGCTAAGACAACGGTCAGCGTCATCATCGCGCTAATCTAAGGGGCTGACACGACGGCATAAAACGTCAATCCGTAAAATCTGCCGTTTGTTCGTTTGATTCGCACATCTTAGAATCTCGCCTTTCTCGCGTTCATCTTTCCATAAGCTATTGGAGCATCATGGCAGCACGTGCGCCTGCAGAGTCGGTAAACCCCCTGATCTGGACTGGATCAACCCTCAAGGTGCTCGATCAAAGATGCCTTCCCGAGCACGTGGAGTATCGGGAATATGCATCGTCTCATGAAGTTGCAGAGGCTATTTCCTCGATGCAGGTTCGCGGCGCCCCGGCCATTGGCATTGCAGCGGCTTATGGTGCAGCGCTATCCGTGCTTGAGAGAGCCAAAACGGGTGGCAGCGATTGGAAGGACGCTGTGCAGTCGGATCTTGACGAACTGGCGCGCTCCAGACCGACGGCGGTTAATCTCTTTTGGGCACTTGAGCGAATAGAAAAGGTGCTGGAAGATGCATCATGGTCAGATGCCCCCGCGCTGACCATTCGTGAGGCACTCGATATTCATGAGCAGGATCGTCTTGCGAATCTCAAAATGGGCATCCTTGGTGCTGATTTGATCGAACCCAATACGGGCCTTTTGACCCATTGCAATACGGGGGCGCTTGCCACCGGAGGGCTGGGTACCGCTTTGGGCGTGGTCAGAACCGCTGTATCACGTTCGCCGCACGCCGTATTTGCAACGGAAACTCGCCCGTGGAATCAGGGGGCGCGGTTGACGATCTGGGAGCTCTCGCAGGATCGGATTCCCGCGACATTGATTGCCGATTCTGCCGCCTCCATGCTGATGCGCAGCGGACAGGTAGGGTGGGTCATCGTCGGGGCCGACCGAATTACAGCGAATGGGGATACAGCGAACAAGATTGGTACCTACCAGCTTGCAGTGGCTGCAAAGCAGCACGGACTCAAGTTCATGGTCGTCGCTCCCACTTCAACCATCGACTGGAGCATCGAGAGCGGCGAGGGTATTGAAATTGAAGAGCGGGATGCCGCCGAGCTTCTCCCCTCGATTTATCGGGAAAAAAACGCCGGAATCGACGCCTGGAATCCCGTTTTTGACGTCACGCCCCACGCATTCATTGATGTCATCGTGACAGAAAAAGGCGTAGTCAAAAAGCCTTCCATGGAGACCATGCAGGCGGTTCTCCGCTGAGGTTTCTAGGGTTTGGCTGCCGGATGGCCTTCCGGCATGAACCCTTCCTGTTACTGAGTGAATTGAAACTGACCCACTAAAGGGTTCCCAAGCCGATTCTTGAGAGAGTTTGACCCCATATGCTTGATCCAAAACTTGTCCGTGCCGAAATTGATTTTGTTGAACAGCAAATGGCTCGGCGATCGTTTCCCTTTGATAAGCCGACCTTCATGGCGCTTGAAGAGAGTCGACGCGATATTCAGGCACGAACGCAAACCTTACAGAGCGAGCGCAATACCCGGTCAAAATTGATTGGTCAGGCCAAGGCGCGAGGTGAGGATATTGCCCCTCTATTGGCTGAAATCGACACATACGGTCAGGACCTCAAAGAGATGGAGGACCGCCTGAGTGAAATTCAGTTAGGTCTGGATGATTTCCTGCTCGGTATTCCAAATATCCTTGATGCCGAGGTCCCCAATGGCAAGAGCGAAGACCAGAATCAGGAAATTCATCGCTGGGGCGAGCCGAGACAATTCGATTTTGAGCCGAAGGACCATGTGGAGCTTGGGGGCCTGCTTGGTGCCATGGATTTTGAGTCCGCCGCAAAAATTGCGGGTTCGCGTTTTGTCACCTTGAAAGGGCCGCTCAGTCGACTTCAACGGGCGCTGACCCAATTCATGCTCGATCTTCACACGGAGGAGCATGGCTACACGGAGGTTTATGTTCCGCTGATGGTAAATGCGGATTCTCTCCGGGGAACCGGGCAGTTGCCAAAGTTTGAATCTGACCTCTTCAAAATCAATGTCGACCCTCCCTACTACCTGATCCCAACAGCTGAGGTGCCGGTCACCAATTTGGTTCGTGACGAAATCCTTGAGATGGCAAAGCTTCCGATCAAGCTGGTGTCTCACACCCCCTGTTTCAGGAGTGAGGCAGGCTCCTACGGAAAGGACACAAAAGGGATGATCCGTCAGCACCAGTTTGAAAAAGTGGAATTGGTCCAGATCACCAGCCCTTCCGAGTCCAGCCAGGCCCATGAGAAATTGACTCAACATGCAGAAGAGGTCCTGAAGCGGCTGGGCTTGCCCTTCCGGCGGATGCTCCTATGTTCAGGGGATACAGGATTTTCATCAGCCAAAACTTTCGATATTGAGGTGTGGCTGCCGGGACAAAATGCCTATCGCGAGATTTCTTCATGCAGTAACTTCAGGGACTTTCAGGCACGGCGGCTGATGGCCCGCTTCAGGAATCCTGAAACGGGTAAGCCAGAATTGGTGCATACGCTCAATGGTTCAGGACTGGCTGTGGGGCGAACGCTCATCGCCATTTTGGAAAACTATCAAGATGCGGAGGGTCGAATCTCGATTCCGATGGCCCTCAGACCCTATATGGGTGGGCAGGAATTGATCGGATGAATATGTTCTTCCCGGGTTTTGGTGAGGCGCCATCGGCTGAAAGGGGATTGGAACAACCGATAAAGGATCTGATCGAGCGGCTGATACCCTCGGCTTTGGGGCCGGCTTCGTCAGGTATTTTGGAATCTAAAGAGACCGATGAGGGAGTTTTAAGTCGGAGGGCCGATTACCAGCACATCTGGGGGGAGTTGACTCAGCGAAATCTGGAGTCGGTGTTTAAGGTTGCGGCAGAATCTCCAAGGCCAAAAGAGGTGCCCGCCACACTACCCGAGACAGGCTGGCTCATGTTCTTCATGGCGCATGCAGGTTTAGCAGCCACGGAGTCACAGCAGCGGGCTTGGGGTGAAGTACTCGGCTTCGAAGTTGCAGCGCCCGGCAGCGTTGGCAAGCGAACCCTCCTGATGCTCTCCGGACTTGAGGATTGGGAACTTGATCTTTTTCGCCAGTTTTCGGCTTTTGCCTTCGCATTTGAGTCCGGTTGGCGCTTCGTTTTTGAAGAGGACAAGGTCAGGAGAGAGATGTGGAGTTACAGCCGGGAATCTGATCTCACCCACCATTGGGCCGAGCTGGGGCTTTTGGCAACCGACACGCTGCATGCGCAGGTCGCCTCCCTGAGGGGTCTTGAAATCGGCTATGGGGACAAGCGATGGGAAATCCGCCCCGCATCACAAACGCCTGAGACGGTTGCAGTCACTGCGACCGGCCATCAGGGCTTTTCCTATCGCAAATATACGGCGGTGGGACAGGAGCTGGCATCTGCAATGAAAGTCAAAACCTATAATGGCTTTGCCCGCAATGTGATTGATGCCCTCAATGGGGTTTCAGGATTTGACTATGTCCTCAAAGAGGCCCGCATCGAGCCTTAAATCTTGACCAAAATACACGGGAATTGAATAATCTACAGGCATAACCACCGATTCAGAGGCTAATCATGAGTGACGCGGGAATTCTTTTTACGGACAGTGCGGCCGCCAAGGTGGGTGAACTCATCGCTGAGGAGAGTAATCCGGATCTCAAGCTCCGGGTTTATGTGACAGGCGGCGGCTGTTCAGGTTTTCAGTATGGGTTTACCTTCGATGAGGAGATCAACGATGACGATACTCAGATCGAGAAAGGTGGTGTGACGGTTCTCATCGATTCGATGAGTATTCAGTACCTTGGCGGTGCAGAAATTGATTACACCGAGGGTTTGTCCGGGTCCCAGTTTGTCATTCGCAATCCGAATGCTGCTACAACCTGTGGTTGTGGATCTTCGTTCTCGGTATAAAGTCCCGGCCTGACCCTGGTCAGGACCGTTCATCGAGCCCGCTCCGCGACCGGAGCCGGGCTTTCTTATTTTTGGGTAGGCGCTCAAGATGCTGACAAACACAGAAGGTGTCTTGTTCAGCGAATTCAATTAGCAGGAAATGGCATGTCAGCGACGGTAGTCGAGTCACTGGAACTTATCAAGCGTGGATCCTCAGAGCTGATTCCTGAGGATGCGCTCATCAAGCGGCTGTCAGAGGGCAAGCCACTTCGGGTTAAGGCGGGGTTCGACCCGACTGCCCCTGATCTCCATCTTGGGCACTCCGTGCTGTTGAACAAGCTGAAGCAATTCCAGGATCTTGGTCATAAGGCCCTGTTTCTGATCGGTGATTTCACGGGGATGATCGGTGATCCTACCGGCAAAAACGTTACTCGCAAGCCGCTCACACGGGAGGAGGTGATTGAAAATGCTCGCTCCTATGAACAGCAGATCTTCAAGATTCTGGATCCTGATAAGACGGAAGTGTTATTCAACAGCGCCTGGATTGGGGCGATGGCCCCGTCTGATCTGATCGCGCTGGCAGCAAAGCATACGGTTGCCCGGATGCTAGAGCGCGAGGACTTTAGTAACCGGTACAAGGGGGGGCAGCCCATCGCCATCCATGAGTTTCTGTACCCCTTGATACAGGGTTATGACTCGGTTGCCATGCGTGCTGATGTCGAACTAGGCGGAACGGATCAGAAGTTTAACCTTCTGGTTGGGCGGCAGTTGCAGGAGGCTTACGGTCAGGCGCCACAAGTGGTGTTGACCATGCCTATCCTCGAAGGCCTGGATGGTGTTCAGAAAATGTCTAAATCACTCGGCAACTATGTAGGGATTACAGAGCCTCCTGAGGAGATGTTCGGAAAGCTGATGTCAATCTCGGATGAGTTGATGTGGCGGTATATGGAGTTGTTGAGCGCGGAACCCATGTCCGTCATCAACCTATGGCGGGCTGAATGCGCGTCGGGTGCGAATCCAAGGAACTATAAAGTCGCATTTGCCCAGGAAATGATTACTCGTTTTCATGATCGTATGTCTGCGGAGCGAGCGCTTGCAAGCTTTGAAGCGCGATTTAAGCAAGGACTGTTGCCGGACGATTTGCAGGAAGTCAGCATCAAAGTCCCCGAAGCTGGAATGGGTATTGCGACGCTTCTCAAGGAGTTGGGGCTAACGCCAAGCACCTCCGAAGCGATACGAATGATCCAGCAAGGCGCGGTCAAGATTGATGGAGAACGGGTTGAAGACCCCAAGATACTCTTCCCGGCAGGCGTGTCACACATTTTTCAGGTGGGTAAGCGTAAATTCGCCAAGGTGCGCACGGAACGTGGCTGAGGGCGGCAGAGCAACCTGAATCAACTTAAAGTTACAATTTCTTTAAATTACCTCTTGACCTATCCTACTGATCTACGCATAATGGCGGGCTTCCCAGGGTCATACGGTTTTGGGAAGG
>CAYLUS010000041.1:0-16918 GCA_964386975.1 uncultured Methylococcus sp. | reverse complement strand
GTTTCGCGGTTCGCGAAGGTGGACGTACCGTCGGCGCCGGCGTGGTATCCAAGGTCATCGAGTAAGCGTTAGAATGAGTGGTCTTTTTCTCAAAAGGCCACTCAAATAAAAGGGTTTAGGTCAGTAGCTCAATTGGTAGAGCAGCGGTCTCCAAAACCGCAGGTTGGGGGTTCGAGACCCTCCTGGCCTGCCATCCCTTTCCTCTGTCGAAACACCACATCTGTCCATAGGGAATTCCCATGAGTGCTCGGGCTGAATCAACCTCATCGGGGTTGGACACTGTCAAGCTGGTACTGGCTGTTGCTTTGCTAATTGCCGGTATTGTCGGTTTTTATCATTTCGCTGATAAATCACTGGTCTATCGCGTTCTCGGCCTCTTGGCTGCGGGTCTCACGGGTGTGGCTTTGATGCTGACCACAGCAATGGGTCGTGCGTTCACCTCTTTTTTGGTCGAGTCGCGTGTTGAGGTGCGTAAGGTCATCTGGCCGACACGTCAGGAAACCATGCAGTCTACGCTGGTGGTAGTCGCGCTCGTGTTCCTGGTCGGTCTCATTCTTTGGACGCTCGATGCCGGACTCTTCTGGGGGATCAGCCTGCTCACCGGCCAGGGGAACTAATCGATGTCGTTGCGTTGGTATGTCGTTCACGCCTATTCAAATTACGAGAATCAAGTAAAGCGCTCCCTTGAAGAGCGGATCGCGCGCTCGGGCCTGGGTGAGTATTTTGGTCAGATTCTCGTTCCCACTGAAGAAGTGGTCGAAATGAGAATGGGTCAGCAACGCAAAAGCGAGCGAAAATTTTTTCCGGGCTATGTTCTCGTTCAGATGGAGCTCAACGAGGAGACTTGGCACTTGGTGAAGGAAGTGCCAAGAGTACTTGGATTTATCGGTGGAACATCAGATAAGCCAGCGCCTATTACGGAGCGCGAAGCCGCAGTGATTCTTGGGCGAATGGAAGAAGGGGCGGCGAAGCCCAAGCCCAAGGTATTGTTTGAAGTGGGCGAGGTTGTACGCGTGAATGATGGCCCATTCAAGGATTTCAATGGTGTTGTGGAAGAGGTCAATTACGAGAAAAGTCGCTTACGCGTTTCCGTACTGATTTTTGGTCGATCCACACCGGTTGAATTGGATTTTGGTCAGGTCGAAAAAGCCTGACGGATGCCCCGTGTGGGGCAAAGGCAATGGGGAGCTGATAAGGCGTTTGACCCACAATTTGGAGTAAATCATGGCAAAGAAAATCACAGGCTACATCAAGCTGCAAGTGAAGGCTGGTGAAGCCAATCCGAGTCCTCCGATCGGCCCCGCGCTCGGTCAGCGTGGTGTCAATATCATGGAGTTCTGCAAGGCATTCAATGCAGCGACCCAGAACGTTGAAAAAGGGCTGCCGTTGCCCGTGGTCATCACGGTCTATGCGGACAAAAGCTTTACGTTCATCACCAAGACCCCCCCTGCAACCGTGCTCATCAAGAAGGCCATCGGCCTTGGTAAGGGAAGCCCGAAGCCCAATACCCAGAAAGTTGGCAAGATCACACGCGCTCAGCTGCTTGATATTGCAAAGCTGAAAGAGCCGGATCTGACCGCAGCTGATGAAGAAGCGGCCATTCGAACGATTGCTGGCAGTGCGCGCAGCATGGGTCTCGACGTAGAGGGGTTGTAAGATGGCTAAGATGACCAAAAGAGAAAAACTGATCAGCGGGAAGGTTGAAGCCGGCAAGCTTTATGCGGCGGAAGAGGCTTTCACCTTGTTGAAGTCCGTTTCAACGGTCAAGTTTGTCGAAGCAGTCGATGTGGCAGTCATCCTCGGTGTGGATCCCCGTAAATCGGATCAGGCTGTGCGTGGCGCAACGGTTCTGCCCAACGGTACCGGCAAGTCAGCGCGTGTAGCTGTATTTGCCCAGGGTGCGAATGCGGATGCGGCAACTGAAGCAGGCGCAGATATCGTTGGCATGGATGATCTTGCTGCCAAGGTCAAAGCCGGTGAAATGGATTTTGATGTCGTGATTGCAACCCCGGATGCCATGCGTGTTGTTGGTCAATTGGGCCAAGTATTGGGGCCGCGTGGATTGATGCCGAATCCGAAGGTGGGTACGGTGACAGCTGATGTCGCAACGGCGGTGAAAAATGCCAAGGCAGGCCAGGTGCGTTATCGCACGGACAAGAAAGGCATCATTCATTGCACAATTGGCAAGGTCAATTTTGATCCCAATGCCCTCAAGGAAAATCTTGAAGCGCTTCTGGCGGATCTCAAGAAAGCCAAGCCTTCAACCTCGAAAGGGGTTTACCTCAAAAAAATCACAGTTTCCAGCACGATGGGACCCGGTCTGACGCTCGATCAGGCCACCCTTTCGGCCTAGTGACTTTGGGTTGCCGGTCCTCAGGGCCGGTGACCGTCAAAGACCGCAGGTGCACGTGCGTGCTTAATGGAGATCGCCTGCGCAGACGGTGTTCTTGAGTCGGCAACCGACGAAAGGAGCCGTGAACTTACATCACTGCATGATGAGTGATGTTGTTGTGGCTCTGAATGGTTTTACTGTTCAGATTTATCTTGGAGAAGAAGAGTGGCGCTGAGACTAGATGACAAAAAGGCTGTCGTCGAAGAGGTTTCTGCTATTGCTGCTAAGGCTCACTCAGCGGTAGCCGCGGAATATCGTGGATTATCCGTTGAGAAACTGACCGAACTGCGCAAAACGGCGCGGAACTCTGGTGTGTACCTGCGTGTTGTGAAGAACACGCTCGCGCGACGTGCCGTCGAGGGAACCGAGTTCGCTTGTATGCAGGAAGGGTTGGTAGGTCCGTTGATTCTGGCGTTCTCGCTGGAAGATCCGGGCGCAGCGGGCCGGGTTATTGCCGATTTCGTCAAAGCTAACGACAAGCTGGTCGTAAAGCTAGTCGCAATCGGTGGCAAGCAATATGGAGCAGCTGAACTCGATCGGTTGGCGAAGCTGCCGACGAAGGATCAGGCGATTGCGATCCTCATGGGAACCATGAAGGCTCCCGTCGAGAAGTTCGTTCGCACCCTGGCTGAACCTCATGCGAAGCTGGTCAGGACCGTCGCGGCTATCCGCGATCAGAAGCAGGCGGCATAGCCGTTTAACGCACGTAATCAAAATTTCGGAGAAATTCGATGGCAATTTCAAAAGACGACATTCTGGAAGCAATCTCAAACATGTCAGTAATGGAGGTCGTTGACCTTATTTCTGCAATGGAAGAGAAGTTTGGTGTATCGGCTGCAGCAGCAGTTGCCGTGGCACCGGCTGCAGCAGCAGGCGGCGGAGCTGCCGCAGCTGAAGAAAAGACTGAATTCGACGTGGTCATGACCGGATTTGGTGACAATAAGGTCAACGTGATCAAGGTCATTCGTGCCGTGACCGGTCTCGGTCTTAAGGAGGCCAAGGACATGGTTGAGGGTGTGCCCGCGACCGTCAAGGAAGGCGTCAGCAAGGCGGAAGCTGAAGACGTCAAGAAGCAGTTGGTTGAGGCTGGCGCGACGGTAGACATCAAGTAATTGATTGTTTACCTGCTGATACGTCAGTACGGAGGCTGGCAGCAAATGCTGCCGGCCTTTTGGCGCTGTAAGCGCCTGAATTAATTGAATGCAGACCCCTCTCCGTTGATTGGAGTCTGGTCGGTTTCGTCGGATTGAAGGCTGCTCTGCAGCCGAGCCTTGGAAGGTAAGGCACAGTCCTTCTGTAAACAGTTTTGAACCGTAGGGTAAGGAATCGATATGGCCTATTCTTTCACCGAAAAGAAACGCATCCGGAACAGTTTTGGCAAGCGCCGCGACGTGCTTGAAGTTCCGTATCTGCTGACGACGCAAGTAGATTCCTACAAACGATTTCTGCAGACTGAGGTCGCCCTCAAGCAGCGCGTTGATGAGGGCTTGCATGCCGCATTGAAGTCCGTGTTTCCGATTACGAGTCATTCGGGGCATGCAGTACTGGAGTATGTGGATTATTGGTTGGGTGAACCCACCTTTGACGTCAAGGAATGCCAACAGCGCGGCGCGAACTACGCGGCGCCCCTGAGGGTTCTGGTCCAGTTGATCCTGTATGACAAGGAATCTCCGGCATCAGCCAAGGTCGTCAAAGAAGTAAAGCGTCAGGAAATCTACATGGGCGAGATACCGCTCATGACGGATACCGGTACCTTTGTCATCAATGGCACCGAGCGCGTAATCGTCTCCCAGCTGCACCGCTCACCCGGTGTCTTCTTCGATCACGATCGCGGCAAGACGCACTCATCCGGCAAGCTGCTGTTTAATGCCCGGATCATCCCATACCGGGGATCTTGGCTCGATTTCGAGTTTGACCATAAGGACTGTGTTTACGTTCGTATCGATCGTCGGCGCAAACTACCTGCAACGGTTCTTCTCAGGGCGTTGGGCTTTGATAACGAACAGATCATTGGTAAGTTCTTCGAGACCAATCGGTTCGTACTGAACGACGACAAGGTCATGCTGGAATTGATTCCCGATCGTCTGCGAGGGGACATCGCCAGCTTCGATATCAGTGTCGATGGCAAGGTTCTGGTCGAAAAGGGGCATCGCATCACGGCACGCCATATCCGCCAGATCGAAAAGGCCGGATTGAACTTGCTGGAAGTCCCCAGGGACTATCTCTACGGCAAGATCCTGGCACAAAACATCGTTGCCAAGGACACCGGTGAGCTGGTTGCCAAGGTGAATGACGAATTGACCGAAGATGCCATTGCAAGGCTGATCGAGGCCGGCATCGAGGCCATTGATACCCTGTTTGTGAATGACCTTGACCGGGGGCCGTACATCTCCAATGCCATGCGGATTGATTCAACGGAGACGCAACTAGATGCGTTGGTTGAAATTTATCGCATGATGCGTCCCGGTGAGCCGCCCGCCAAAGAAGCGGCTCATACCCTGTTCGACAATCTGTTTTTCTCGGCCGATCGCTACGATCTCTCAGCGGTTGGGCGGATGAAATTCAACCGTCGGCTGGGTCGGCCCGATGTCATTGGGCCGGGCGTTCTGACCAAGGATGACATCATTGATGTTCTCAGAGAACTGATCAATATTCGCAACGGCCACGGTACGGTGGATGACATCGATCACCTCGGTAATCGACGCGTTCGCTCGGTGGGCGAGATGGTGGAAAATCAGTTCCGGCTGGGGCTTGTGCGTGTTGAGCGCGCGGTCAAGGAGCGGCTGTCACTGGCGGACGCCGAAAACCTGATGCCGCAGGAAATCATCAATGCCAAGCCGGTGGCGGCCTCGATTAAGGAATTTTTTGGTTCCAGCCAGTTGTCGCAGTTCATGGACCAGAATAATCCGCTTTCCGAGGTGACGCACAAACGTCGGGTTTCAGCCCTCGGCCCAGGTGGTCTTGCGCGCGAGAGAGCTGGATTCGAAGTGCGCGACGTGCACACGACCCACTATGGCCGTGTGTGCCCGATCGAGACACCGGAAGGACCCAATATCGGACTGATTAATTCACTGTCGGTGTATGCAAGGACCAATCAGTACGGTTTCCTTGAAACGCCCTACCGTAAGGTGGTGGATTGTCGCGTCACGGATGAAATCGAGTACCTTTCAGCGATTGAGGAAGGCAAATACTTCATCGCTCAGGCCAGCGCCAAGGTTGATGAGACCGGTCGCCTGGTGGATGACCTGGTCTCATGCCGCCACAAGGACGAATTTACGCTATCAACAGCCGAACAGATCAACTATATGGACGTTTCGTCCAAACAGATCGTATCGGTTGCTGCCTCCTTGATTCCCTTCCTGGAGCATGATGACGCGAACCGCGCCTTGATGGGCTCTAACATGCAGCGTCAGGCCGTGCCAACGCTTCGAACCGAAAAGCCTCTGGTGGGTACGGGAATGGAGCGCATTGTTGCCCGGGACTCCGGTGTGACGGTGGTTGCCAAGCGCGGTGGAACAATCGAATTCCTGGATGCCAGCCGGATCGTGGTGCGTGTAAACGATGAGGAGACCGAAGCCGGTGTGCCGGGTGTCGACATCTATAACCTCACGAAGTACACCCGCTCGAATCAGAACACCTGTATTAATCAAAAGCCGCTGGTGAGGCCTGGGGACCAGGTTGCCAGGGGCGATATCCTGGCGGACGGTCCCTCGACAGATATGGGTGAACTGGCCCTTGGACAGAATTTGCTCGTGGCATTTATGCCGTGGAATGGCTACAACTTTGAAGACTCGATTCTGATTTCAGAGCGTGTAGTTCAGGAAGATCGCTTCACGACCATTCATATCGAGGAAAAATCATGCGTCGCCCGGGATACGAAGCTCGGTCCTGAAGAAATTACCGCCGATATTCCCAATGTGGGTGAGGCGGCGCTGGCAAAGCTGGATGAATCGGGCATTGTTTACATCGGTGCCGAGGTCAAGGCCGGCGATATTCTGGTTGGCAAGGTGACGCCGAAGGGTGAGACGCAACTGACGCCTGAAGAGAAACTGCTAAGAGCTATTTTCGGTGAGAAGGCATCCGATGTGAAGGATACGTCGCTGCGGGTGCCCTCAGGTATGGATGGCACCGTCATTGATGTTCAGGTCTTCACCCGCGATGGCGTCAAGAAGGACGAGCGTGCAAAGCAGATCGAGCAGGCGGAGATCGAGCGCGTCAAGAAAGATCTCAACGACCAGCTGCGCATCATCGAGATGGACTTCTACCAGCGGGTAGAGACGATGGTAGTGGGTAAGGTCGCCCAGTCGGGGCCATCCAAACTGAAGTCTGGAACGACCGTCAATGCCGAGTATCTCGAGAGCCTGAAGCCGTCTCAATGGCTTGAGATCCGGTTGAAAGACGAGGATATCAACGTTCAGCTTGAGACGATTGCCGAGCAAATCGCGCAACAGCGCGAAGAGATGGGCAAGCGATTGGAAGAGAAGAAGCGCAAGATCGCTATTGGTGATGATCTGCCGCCGGGCGTTTTGAAGATGGTAAAGGTCTACCTCGCCGTCAAGCGCAGAATCCAGCCGGGTGACAAGATGGCCGGTCGCCATGGGAACAAGGGCGTCATTTCCCAGATTGTCCCGGTTGAAGACATGCCCTTCAGTGCGGACGGAACGCCGGTCGATATTGTCCTGAATCCTCTGGGCGTTCCCTCACGAATGAACGTCGGGCAGGTGCTAGAGACCCATCTGGGTTGGGCGGCCCGGGGCCTTGGAATCAAGATTGGAAAAATGCTTGAAGCCAAAAGCAAGGTCGACGATGTAAGAAAGTTCCTGCATGAGGTCTATAACGCGAGTGGTCGTTCAGAGGATTTGGCGCAGCTTAACGATGCCGAAATTCTCGAGCTGGCCGCAAACTTGAAGGGCGGCGTCCCAATGGCAACCCCTGTTTTTGACGGCGCCAGCGAGAGAGATATCAAGACGATGCTGAGGCTCGCCGGTCTGCCCGAGAGTGGACAGACGCGACTTTACGATGGACGCACGGGTGAGGCATTCGAAAGAGATGTCACCGTTGGTTGCATGTACATGCTTAAGCTGAACCATCTGGTCGATGACAAAATGCATGCGCGTTCCACTGGACCCTACAGCCTCGTGACCCAGCAGCCGCTGGGCGGCAAGGCGCAATTTGGTGGGCAGCGTTTCGGAGAAATGGAGGTCTGGGCGCTGCAGGCGTACGGTGCGGCCTATACCTTGCAGGAAATGTTGACCGTGAAATCGGACGATGTCACGGGACGAACGAAAATCTACAAGAACATTGTTGATGGAGATCATCGGATGGAAGCCGCAATGCCGGAATCCTTCAATGTTCTGATTAAGGAAATTCGTTCTCTCGGCATCAATATCGAGCTCGAACAGGAATAAGGCGTTGAACCGCGTGCCCGGAGCGCATGCTCCGGGCAAATGCTGTTACGAAATTAGGAGTGGACCCCGTGAAAGATCTAATTAGTTATTTAAAGCGCCAGAATCAGGTTGAGGATTTTGACAACATTCGCATCAGCCTTGCATCACCCGACATGATCCGCTCATGGTCGTTCGGTGAAGTGAAGAAGCCTGAGACGATCAACTACCGCACCTTCAAGCCGGAGCGCGACGGGCTCTTTTGTGCCAAGATTTTTGGACCCGTAAGCGACTATGAATGTCTGTGCGGCAAGTACAAACGGCTCAAGCACCGGGGTGTGATCTGTGAAAAGTGCGGGGTTGAAGTCACGCTTTCGAAAGTTCGCCGCGAGCGGATGGGGCACATCGAACTGGCCAGCCCGGTTGCCCACATTTGGTTCCTGAAGTCGCTTCCCTCCCGGATCGCTTTGTTGCTCGACATGACGCTGCGTGAAATCGAACGCGTCCTTTATTTCGAGTCATACGTCATCATTGATCCGATGCAGACCCCACTTGAGCGGGGCCGTCTGCTTAACGAAGAGGAGTTCTACGAGGCCTCGCAGCAGTATGGCGAAGATTTTGTTGCCAAGATGGGCGCAGAGGCAATTCATGAGCTTCTAAGAACCATGGATCTACCGCGCGAAGTTGAATTGCTGCGGGAGGGCATCGAGGGCACCAGTTCTGAAACAAAAATCAAGAAATACACCAAGCGGCTAAAGGCGATCGAGTCACTGATCACCTCCAATAACAAGCCGGAGTGGATGATTCTGACGGTTCTACCCGTCCTGCCGCCTGAACTCCGGCCTCTGGTACCACTGGACGGGGGTCGCTTTGCGACGTCAGACCTAAATGACCTGTATCGGCGTGTCATCAATCGAAACAACCGTCTCAAGCGGCTTTTGGACTTGAATGCACCCGATATCATTGTCCGCAATGAAAAGCGGATGCTGCAGGAATCAGTGGATGCCCTGCTTGATAATGGTCGACGCGGTCGGGCAATTACCGGTTCGAACAAGCGCCCCCTGAAGTCGCTTGCCGACATGATCAAGGGCAAGCAGGGGCGGTTCCGCCAGAATCTTCTGGGTAAGCGTGTCGATTACTCCGGTCGATCTGTCATCGTGGTTGGTCCTACACTCAAGTTGCACCAGTGTGGTCTTCCCAAGAAGATGGCTTTGGAGCTTTTCAAGCCCTTTATTTTCAGCAAACTTCAGTTTCGAGGTCTGGCCACCACCATCAAGGCCGCCAAGAAAATGGTTGAGAAGGAAAGTGCGGAAGTTTGGGATATCCTCGATGAGGTGATTCGTGAACATCCGGTGATGCTCAACCGCGCACCGACCCTGCACCGTCTGGGTATTCAGGCATTTGAACCGATTCTGGTCGAGGGCAAGGCCATCCAGTTGCATCCCTTGGTGTGCAGCGCATTCAATGCCGACTTTGACGGCGACCAGATGGCCGTCCACGTGCCGCTTTCACTGGAAGCGCAGCTGGAAGCGCGAACGCTGATGATGGCAACCAATAATATCCTGTCTCCTGCCAATGGGGAGCCGATCATCAACCCGACCCAGGACGTCGTTCTCGGGCTCTATTACATGAGTCGCGAACGGATTGAAGCTAAGGGTACGGGCATGATCTTTGCCGATGTCGACGAGGTGCAGCGTGCGTTGAACAATAAGGTGATCGACATTCAGGCCAAGATCACCGTCCGCTTGAACGAGACGCTCATTGATGAGGAGGGCCACTTCTCGACGCATCGGCGCCGTGTGGAAACCACAGCGGGACGGGCCATCATCTGGACGATCGTTCCTGAAGGTCTGCCCTTTGACCTCGTGAACGTCGACATGACCAAGAAGGCCATTTCGCGACTGATCAATCACTCCTACCGTACCTTGGGCATCAAGGCCTCAGTGGTTTTTGCTGACAAGCTGATGTACCTCGGATTCTCCAATGCAACGCGCGCGGGTGTTTCCTTCGGCGTCGATGACATGGCGATTCCCGACCGCAAGGAGGAAATCATTGCATCGGCTGAGGCGGAAGTGAAGGAGATCCAGAATCAGTATGCGTCGGGTCTCGTCACCGATGGTGAACGCTATAACAAGGTGGTCGATATCTGGTCACATGCCAACGACCAGGTTGCCAAGGTCATGATGGACGGACTTGGTACCGAAGATGTTGCCATGGCCGATGGCACCGTAGCAGAACAGAAATCGTTCAACTCCGTCTTCATGATGGCCGATTCGGGTGCAAGAGGCTCGGCCGCCCAGATTCGCCAGCTCGCCGGAATGCGCGGGCTCATGGCCAAGCCGGACGGATCGATCATCGAGACGCCCATTACGGCTAACTTCCGCGAAGGTCTGGACGTCCTCCAGTACTTCATCTCCACGCACGGTGCGCGTAAAGGCTTGGCTGATACCGCCCTCAAGACAGCGAACTCAGGATACCTGACGCGCCGATTGGTGGATGTTGCGCAGGATTTGGTGATTACAGAAGAAGATTGTGGAACCACCGAAGGGCTTCTGATGTCTCCCTTAATTGAAGGGGGTGATGTGGTTGAGCCATTGGCAGAGCGGGTTCTCGGGCGTGTTGTGGCTGAGGATGTCCTGGATCCAGCAACGCAGGAATTGCTTTTGACGGCGGGTTCCATGCTCGATGAGACGGCAGTAGCGCTTCTTGAAGCCCATAGTGTTGACAACGTCCGCGTGCGCTCGGTGATCACCTGCAAAACCCGTTACGGTGTTTGTGCATCATGCTATGGCCGTGATCTGGGTCGAGGTCACAAGGTTAATAATGGCGAAGCGATTGGTGTCATTGCGGCGCAATCCATCGGTGAGCCGGGAACCCAGCTGACCATGCGGACCTTCCACATCGGTGGAGCGGCCTCGCGGTCAGCAGCCATCAGTAATGTCGAGGTCAAATCGGCGGGAACGATCAAGCTCAACAACATCAAGACGGTCATCAACAAGGATGGCAATCTGGTTGCGGTGTCCCGGTCGGGAGAAGTCAGCCTGATTGATGAGCATGGCCGCGAGCGTGAGCGTTACAAGATTCCCTATGGATCGGTGTCAACGGTCAAGGAAGGGGATCGAGTCAAGCCAGGACAGGTCATTGTGACCTGGGATCCGCATACCCACCCCGTTGTCACCGAGGTACAGGGTTATGCCCGATTGGTTGACTTTATCGAAGGTGTCACGGTTCGTGAGCAGTCAGATGAGGTTACAGGTCTGAGCTCAATGGTCGTGATCGATCCCAAACAGCGCGGTGGCTCAGGTAAGGACTTGCGTCCTATGGTCAAGCTGGTCGATGAAAATGGAAATGACATCTTCATCCCGACGACCGAGATTGTGGCTCAGTACTTCCTGCCTGCCGGGGCAATCATCGGTATCCACGATGGTGGTCAGGTTCAGGTCGGGGACGTTCTGGCGAGAATTCCGCAAGAGTCCAGTAAGACCCGTGATATCACCGGTGGTCTGCCTCGAGTTGCCGATCTGTTCGAAGCTCGCAAAACCAAGGATCCGGCTATTTTGGCCGAAGCCACGGGTACCATCAGCTTCGGCAAGGAAACCAAGGGCAAGCGCCGCGTCGTAGTGACGGATGCGCACAACGTGCAACATGAGGTTCTGATTCCAAAGTGGCGCCATATCACGGTGTTCGAAGGCGAACATGTCGAACAGGGTGAGACGATTGCTGAAGGTGATCTGACCCCGCACGATATTTTGCGCCTGCGGGGGGTCGCTGAATTGGCCTCGTATCTGGTCAAGGAAATCCAAGACGTCTACCGCCTGCAAGGTGTAAAGATCAACGACAAGCATATTGAAGTGATCATTCGTCAGATGCTGAGGAAAGTTGAGATTACGGATCCGGGTGACACGACCTTCCTGAGGGGCGAGCAGGTTGATCGCGCCCGTCTTCACGAGGAGAACGACCGTGTTGAGGCTGAGAGTAAGGTAACGGCTAACTTTGAACCGATTCTTCTGGGTATTACCAAGGCATCACTGTCCACGGAGTCCTTCATTTCAGCGGCCTCTTTCCAGGAAACCACGCGCGTACTGACCGAAGCTGCAATCCGTGGACTGAGTGACCGTCTGATGGGGCTCAAGGAGAATGTCATCGTGGGTCGCCTGATTCCTGCAGGTACGGGTCTTGCCTACCACCACGAGCGGAAGCTAAGGGCGCAGCAGGACGACCTCGTTGAGGATGTCGAAGACCAATCGATCGACGCAAGCGAAGTCGAGGAAGCACTGAAGCAAGCCCTGAGTCAGTAAGGACCAGAGAGGGGTGTTTGCCAGTTCGCGGATCGATCGGGCAGGCCCCCAATCTCGAGGGGGATAAGTCCGGCGTCCAAAGAGTATGAGTAGTGGAGCAGTCGAAATGAAAAGGTTAATCGTAGGCACATTGGTGGGCATTTTCGGTTTAGGGCTGTCAATCGCACATGCGGAGGGCGATCCGATTGAGGGCAAGCGGAAGTTTTACACCTGTGAAGGTTGCCATTCCGTCGTCGGTTATACGAACACATACCCCACCTATCATGTTCCGCGCATTGGCGGTCAGCATCCGGGTTATGTCATTTCTTCCTTGCAGGCCTACAAGGAAGGAGAGCGTAAGCATGGCAGTATGCAAGGCAATGCCGCTAACCTGAGCGATCAGGACATGGCGGATATTGCGGCGTATGTGTCTAAGTTTCGTGGAATGAATTCATCTAATCCCATCTCGGGCAACCCCGCCGCTGGACGTAGCAAGTCTTCGGCATGTGCCAGCTGCCATGCGGAGGACGGAAATAGCGAGAACCCCATGTTTCCACGTCTGGCTGGCCAGTACGAAAGCTATCTGATTCGAGCCTTGAGTGAGTACAAGTCAGGCGCCCGGGCCAACCCTATGATGATGGGTTTTGCCTCGATGCTTTCGGAGGAGGACATTAGGGATGTGGCTGCCTACTACGCCAGTCAGAAAAGGGGGCTCACGATCCCGCAGGACCGCTAGCCGGTCAGTCGGAGCGCCCATGCGAGCGGCCCTGATGCTCCGGCTCGGAATCTGTGGGGTTCTCGCGCATGGGACAGCCGGCGCAGATCCAGGCAGTGTCTTAGGTGAAAAGTTAGTCATGGGATGGCTGGAGAGCGTCTTCGTTCTCCCAGGTAATGTTCGGGTAACCGCCAAGCTGGATACAGGCGCCAAGACCTCGTCCCTCCATGCAGGTAATGTGGAGCACTTCAAGCGCTCCGGGGTTGAGTGGGTCCGCTTCAATTTTGTACCGGACAAGGGGGCCGACCCCATACGCATGGAGCGCCCTCTGGTCAGGACCGCGATCATCAAGGAGAGACAGGCACATTCTTCAGAGCGTGACGTGGTGCGCCTGGAGATTTGCAAAAACGGAAAAAACTACGAGACCGAATTCACCCTCTACGATCGCAGTAACTTTAACTACCCGATTTTGCTCGGTCGAAGCTTCTTGCAGGATGTGGCGCTGGTCGACGCATCTGAAACCTTCTTGTTCAAGGCGGAGACGGACCCCTGTGCCAAGGCCGTCGTTGAGCCCTCACCCAAGTCCTAGGTTTGTATGAACCGCGCCTCAGATCTCTGAAGAAGTCGTGGAGCAGTCACCATGCGCGGTCTTCACGTTAAAATTCTCGCTTTAATACTGGTAGCCGTAGGTCTGGGCGTCTGCTGGTTCAAGGTGGCACGATTGGGTTTGCCGCTGGTGCCCACCGAAAAGGCCGATGTATGGACCGTTGAGGCTCGCATAGAGTTCAGGGCCAAACATGATGCGGCCGTCAAGCTCCGCTTTTATATACCAAGGCAACCGGTGGGCTACACCGTTGTTGATGAAAGTTTTGTGTCCGGACAGTACGGCTTGACCACGGAGGACGATGGTCAGCATCGCGCCGCTGAATGGGCAGTCAGGCAGGTGAATGGTAACCAGGTTCTCTATTACCGGATCCGCCTAGCCCGAGATCCGAGCCAGCCAGCGGCACTGTTATCCGAATCCCCTGGCGAGCAAGCCGTTCCGGCCTTGCCCGAAGCGCTTGATTCGGCTGCAAAGGGGTTGACCTCGGAAGTGTTGCAGCGCTCGGCCGATGCCAAGACCTTTGTGAGGGAGTTGCTTGTGCGGCTCAATTCACATACCGCCGACCCCAACGTCATGTCGCTACGTCAGGGGATCAGTAATGAGGAAGAGTGGGTCCGTCTCATCAGTGACCTTCTCGCTAAGAACAACGTGTCCTCGCGACTGGCGCACATCCTGATCTTGAGGGATGGAATCAGCCATGGCGTATTGCGTCCTTGGTTGGAGGTCTACGACGGCAAGCATTGGGTGGCGCTGGATCCGCGAACTGGGGAGCCTGGGTTGCCTGAGGGCGGCATCCTCTGGCATTTCGGAAATGAGCCGGTGCTTGCGGTGACAGGGGGACGCAACCCTAAGGTCGAATTCTCGGTCTCGCAGCGCGAGCAGGACCGGACGCTAGTAGCCGAGCAACGCGCGCGGCAGATGGGCTCAAGGCTCATGGATTACTCCTTGTTTAGCCTGCCTGTCAGTGTTCAGAATGTTTACCGAGTGTTGTTGATGGTACCTGTCGGTGCCTTTCTGATCGTGATCTTGAGAAATGTGGTTGGACTCAAGACCTTTGGGACATTCATGCCCATCTTGATTGCCCTGGCCTTTCGTGAAACAGAGCTGCTCTGGGGCATGATCCTGTTCTGCCTGCTCATCTTTCTGGGCCTTCTCATTCGCTTTTATCTTGAGTACCTGAAGCTCCTTCTGGTTCCGCGGCTGGCCTCCGTGGTCATCATCGTGATTCTTCTGATGGGGGTGATCAGTATCTTCAGCTATAAGCTGGGTTTTGATCGGGGGCTCTCGATTGCCCTTTTCCCGATGGTCATTCTTGCCATGACCATTGAAAGAATGTCTCTGGTCTGGGAGGAGATGGGTCCGCAGGAGGCGCTTTCGCAGGGGCTGGGCAGCTTGGCCGTTGCGGCCCTGGGTTATTCATGCATGAGTAGCCGCTATCTGGAGCACTTGATTTTTGTATTTCCGGAGATTCTCCTGGTGCTCCTCGCCCTGACGCTTTTGCTCGGGCGCTACACTGGATACAGGTTGACCGAGCTTTGGCGGTTCCGCTCAGCGCTACGGAAATAGCGGATGGAAACGCAATCCTGGTTGCCTTGGCGGCGACTGCGAGAACTCGGAATTATGGGTCTCAATGAGCGCAATGCCGATTTCATTCTCCCTTACAATCCGCGCTCCAATTTTCCTCTGGTAGATAACAAGCAGCTGACCAAGGCCCTTGCCGTAGAGGCAGGGATTCTGGTGCCGGAACTGTACGGCGTGATTGAGATTGTGCATCAGGTAGAGGAGCTGCCAATGATCCTTGGGCCCTATGAGGACTTTGTGATCAAGCCCTGTCGTGGCGCGGGTGGAGAGGGCATTCTGGTGGTCACAGGGCGGCAGCAGGGACGCTACCGGAAGGCAAATGGAGAGCTGGCCGATGAGGACGACCTGGGTCATCACATCGCCAACATTCTAGGAGGGATGTACAGTCTGGCGGGCCGACCAGATGCCGCTCTCATTGAATACCGGGTAAAGTTTGATCCTATCCTCGAAAATATCAGCTACCAAGGGGTGCCCGATGTCCGCATTCTGGTGTTTCGGGGGATTCCGGTGTTGGCCATGATTCGTCTTCCGACGCGTCTCTCCGATGGTAAGGCGAACTTGCACCAAGGGGCGATTGGCGTGGGGGTTGATCTGGCAACAGGCCGGACCTTCTCAGGCGTTTGGAACGAAAGACTTATCGACCAGCACCCGGATACCGGGGGTGCGCTCTCAGGTCGCACGATTCCCTATTGGGATGAAATATTGGCGATGGCGGCGCGGTGTCATGATTTTGCTGGCCTTGGCTTTATCGGTGTCGACGTGGTTCTCGATGAGACCCAGGGCCCGATGATGCTGGAGGTGAATGCGCGGCCGGGACTGAGTATTCAGTTGGCCAATCGGCTGGGTGTCTTGCCAAGGCTTCGCCATGTTGAAGCTCTGAGTCAATTACCGGAAACCCTGGGTGAGCGTATCCAGATGGCCAAGAATCTGGCGCGCTACACCTCAGGTTGATTCATCGACCAGCCCGGTCACGTCCGCGGCTCGGTCCATGTCCTGACCCCCCGCTTTTTAAAGTCACAATCATTTCGCATTGGCAAGGTATACTTTGCGGCCATTTGAAGGTGGGTGCTGTCATTATCATGGGCTTTGAGCCCGAATGACGCGGCCGCGCGCAATCTGACGACGAGAAAACCTCGTGGATAGAACTACACTCCTGCTTTTCCTGCTGCTACTTTCAGTCTTGGCTTTCAATGTTGGGCGGTCAAGGGCTAACCGACTGGCTCGTATCGATGGGGTTCGGCTGCATTCCTTGCCGGGTTACTACGGGTATTTTGTTGCCCTAAGCAGCTTGTTGCCCGCGCTGACATGGGCCATTCTGTGGTTGAGCTTTGAGCCTTGGTTTATCACGAAAGGCGCGTTGGCAACCTTGCCCCTGTCCATGACGGATGTGTCATCGGAGCAACTCAGTCTGGTGGTGAACGATCTCCTGAATTATGTGGGGGGGGTCAGTGCCGGCGGGGAGAGTCCGGAAATCCGTAAAGCAGCAGAACGTTATCAGCAACTAGAGAACTATAGCCGCTGGCTGAGGACGCTTACCGTCGTCGGCGTGGGGATTTTGGGCGGCGCCCTGGCGATGCGGCAGGTCGAGCCGACCTGCCGCGCGCGAAACAAAGTGGAAGGGATTCTGGGTCTCCTGCTGGTGGCATCTGCGGGAGTCGCGATTCTTACAACTATTGGCATCGTTCTGTCGGTCCTCATTGAATCCATCCGTTTCTTCGGCAAAGTACCGATTACCGAGTTTTTGTTTGGTCTGAAGTGGAGTCCGCAGATAGCCATCCGGCCGGATCAGGTCGGCTCCTCCGGTGCATTCGGGGCAGTTCCACTGATGGTTGGCACGGTCTTGATTTCAATGGTCGCCATGTCGGTCTCGGTGCCGATCGGGTTGTTGTCGGCCATTTATCTTTCAGAGTATGCAACCCCCCAATTCAGGGCATGGGCCAAGCCCTTGCTGGAGGTTCTGGCGGG
>CAYLUS010000040.1:10901-17085 GCA_964386975.1 uncultured Methylococcus sp. | reverse complement strand
ACGGCTCCGGAGCCGGATTGCAGGGTCTTTTTGGATGGCCGTCCGCTTGCCTGTCCCGCGCCTTGCTCCTCACGCCACGCCTTTAGTATGCTTGATGGCTTTCTCCTCGCCTTCCCCACCGCTTCCCCCCTATGGACGATCAGTACCAGCCCGCCCAGATTGAACCCGAGATCCAGCGTCTGTGGGATGAACATGCCGTATTTCGTGCGGTAGAGGACCCCGCGCGGGATAAATACTTTTGCCTGTCGATGTTCCCCTACCCCAGCGGGCGCCTGCACATGGGCCATGTCCGCAACTACACCATCGGCGATGTCATGGCCCGCTATCAGCGGATGCTCGGCAAGAACGTGCTGCAACCCATGGGCTGGGATGCGTTCGGACTGCCGGCTGAAAATGCAGCCATGGCCAAGGGGGTGCACCCGGCCGACTGGACCTACCAGAACATTGCCTACATGAAGGACCAGCTCAAGGCGCTGGGGTTTGGCTATGACTGGGAGCGGGAACTTGCCACCTGTTCGCCTGAGTATTACCGCTGGGAGCAATGGTTCTTCCTGCGCCTCCTGGAAAAGGGACTGGTCTACAAGAAGACCTCGCCGGTGAACTGGTGCCCCAACGACAACACGGTCCTGGCCAATGAGCAGGTGGTCGAGGGCTGCTGCTGGCGCTGCGACACCCCGGTGGTCCGTAAGGAAATTTCCCAATGGTTCATGAAGATCACCGCCTATGCCGAGGAGCTGCTTCAGGACCTCGATTCACTTCAGGGCTGGCCCGATCAGGTCCGCACCATGCAGGCCAATTGGATCGGCAAAAGCCATGGCGTGCGTTTTGCTTTTCCCTACACCCTGAAGGGCGTCAAGGAACACCTGTGGGTCTATACCACGCGTGCCGACACCCTGATGGGCGTCACCTTCTGTGCCGTCGCGCCGGAACACCCGCTGGCCCGCCACGCCGCCGCCCACAATCCAGCGCTTGAGGCCTTCATTCTCGAGTGTGAACAAAGTGGCACCAGCGAAGCCGATATGGCGACCATGGAAAAGCGCGGCATGGACACGGGCCTGACCGTCACCCACCCCCTGACCGGGGAGGAGATCCCCGTCTGGGTCGGCAACTATGTCCTGATGAGTTACGGTGAAGGTGCCGTGATGGCGGTCCCCGCCCATGACGAGCGTGACTTTCACTTTGCCCGCCAGTATGGCCTCCCCATTCGCCAGGTCATCGCGCTGAAAGATGCGAGCGATTCGTTTGACCCGAGCCTCTGGAAGGACTGGTATGGAGACAAGACCCTCGGGGTCCTGATCCACTCAGGTCCTTATGATGGACTGGATCATCAAGCGGCGGTGGATGCCATCGCGCAGGCACTGAGCCAGAAGCAGCTGGGTGAAAAAAAGACCCAGTTCCGCCTCAGAGACTGGGGTGTCTCGCGCCAGCGCTACTGGGGCTGCCCGGTGCCGGTGGTCTACTGCGAGGACTGCGGAACGGTCGGGGTCCCTGATGAGGACTTGCCGGTCCTCTTGCCCAAGGATGTCGACATTACCGGCATCGGATCGCCCCTGGCCCGCCTCAATGACTTCATCCACGTACCCTGCCCCTGTTGCGGCAAGCCGGCCCAGCGGGAAACCGACACCTTCGATACCTTTATGGAATCGTCCTGGTATTTTGCCCGCTACACCGCGGCCGACAATGCCTCGGCAATGCTGGATGGCAGGGCCGACTACTGGCTGCCGGTCGATCAGTACATCGGTGGCATCGAGCATGCCATCTTGCACCTCCTCTACGCCCGCTTCTTCCACAAGCTGCTTCGGGATCAGGGCCTGGTGCACTCCGATGAACCGTTCAAGAACCTTCTGACCCAGGGCATGGTGGTGGCACCCACCTTTTACCGTGAGACCCATGGCAAGAAGGTCTATCACGGCCCCGACGAAGTGAGTGTTGAAACCGATGAGCGCGGCCGCATCCTCGGCGCCACGCTCAAGACCGACGGGCTCGGAATTCAGGTGGGCGGCATCGAAAAGATGTCCAAATCAAAGAACAACGGCGTTGATCCGGAACATCTGGTGAGTCGCTACGGGGCCGATACGGTCCGTTTGTTCACCATGTTCGCTGCTCCCCCCGAACAATCGCTCGAATGGTCGGATTCCGGCGTCGAAGGCGGTTTCCGGTTCCTCAAACGACTCTGGCGGCAGGTGGCGCTCCATGCCGAAAAGGGAGTGGTACCCAATCCCTCCGTGAAGGCGCTGAACGAGCCACAGAAAATCCTGCGTCGGCAGGTGCATGAGACGCTCCGCAAAGTCACCGATGACATGGGCCGCCGGTATACCTATAACACGGCCATCGCCGCCAACATGGAACTGTTGAACGCACTGGCCAAATTCGAGGATCACTCACCCGAGGGCCACCTCATTCGCCAAGAAGCCCTCGAAAAGGTGTGCCTGATGCTCAGCCCGATTGTCCCCCATATCACCCAGAGGCTCTGGGAGGCGCTGGGTCACACGGGCATTCTGGCCACTACCCCCTGGCCCAAGGTCGATGAGACGGCGCTGGTACAGGATCGCCTGGAACTGGTGGTTCAGGTCAACGGCAAGCTGCGCAGCAAGATCAGCGTGGCGCCGGACGCCGACACCAAGACGGTGGAGGCGGCCGCGCTCGGCGATGAGACTGTGCAGCGCTTCCTTGAAGGAAAGCCTGCGAAGAAAGTCATCGTGGTGCCTCGAAAACTCGTCAATATCGTCATCTGAGATGCGTTCGGTGCGAGTCGGCTTGCCTCTTTTGCTCTTGTTCGCGCTTCTCGCGGGCTGCGGCTTCCACCTTCGGGGCGAAATTCCGGGAACCAAGGCAGAGAAGACCCTTCTGGTTTCGGGGATCTCAACCGGCAACCCGTTCTACAAGGATCTGGTGGACAAGCTGACCATCGCCGGGGGGTATCTGGCCGCATCGCCAAAACAGGCCTCTGCCAACATTCATATCAACAAGGCCCGGCATGTCCGCCGGCCGATCACCCTCAATTCGGTCGGCAAGGCCAACATGTTCGACCTCGACTTCATCGTGATTTTTGAAGTGTTCGATCCCAAGGGAAAAACCATTCTTCCGGAAAAGGAAGTCGTGATCCGGCGCGAGTACTACAACACCCAGACGGTGCCTTTGGCTCAGGGGTATGAGGAGCAGACCATCCGCGCCGAAATGCAGGTCGAAGCGGCGGCAGTGGTCCTTCGGCAAGCCCTGATTCGCATTGAGGAATATCGGAAAAGCCAGGTGCCCGAACCGAAGTCGGGTGAAGCGGCCACGCCGCCGGCCGAGAATCCGGTCACCGAGGCAAAGAACCCCAACACCGCTGCCGCCGCAAGCCCTTCGCCGTGAAGCTCGGCGCAGACCAGCTGGGACGCCATCTCGAAGGCAAACTGGCCAAGGCCTATGTCGTCAGCGGCGATGAACCCTTGCAGTGCCTTGAAGCCGCCGATGCGATCCGCCAAAAAGCCCGATCGCAGGGGTTTTCAGGTCACGAGCGCTTTCAAAGCGAGATCGGCTTTGACTGGGGGGATTTTAAAATGGCCCTTCAAGCCCGATCCCTCTTCGGGGAGCCGCGGATCATCGACCTTCGCCTCAGCAGTAAACCGGATCGGGCCGGCACCGATGCCCTCGCCCATTTCATCGAGCGCCCGCCGGAGGATGCCTTGCTGCTGCTGAGCCTTCCACGGCTCACAGCCACCGACCAGAAGGCCAAGTGGTTTCAGGGGCTGGAGCAGCTCGGGGTGTTCATTCAGGTCTGGCCCCTCGATGGCGATGCATTGATCCGCTGGCTGGACCGGCGCCTCAACCAGAAGGGGCTACTGGCCAGCCAGGGGGCACTGAGGCTGCTGGCTGCCCGTGTGGAAGGCAATCTCCTGGCGGCGGCTCAGGAAATCGAAAAGCTCCACATTCTCCATGGCAAGGGCCAACTGGAGGAAAGTGATATCCTCAAAGCCGTTGCGGACCTTGCACGCTATGATGTCTTTGACCTTTCCGAGGAGTGGCTCAAAGGCGATCTGGCCCGGGCGATCCGGGTGCTTGAGGGGCTCAAGGCCGAAGGCATTGCAGAGCCTGTGGTGCTCTGGTCGATTACCCGCGAGGTCCGCCTGCTGATGAACCTTCAGCGCGAGATGGCGCGTGGCCAACGGCTGGATGCCCTGGCCAGCCGCTACAGGCTCTGGGATACCCGCCTGCGCTCGATCCAGCGTGCCTTGGAGCGGCTCAGCAGCCGCGATCTGGAAGATGCCTTGGAGATGGCGTTCCGCGCCGACCAGACCTTGAAGGGACTGCATCCGGGCGAGAGCTGGCATGCGCTTTTGGAATTGATTGAACGCCTGGCACGACCGAAAAGCCGCCATTGAACTGACGATATGGAAACAGAGGGACGCCCCATGACTGATGCCATCCAGCCGATGATCCATGACCTTTGCCTCCGGGCGCGGGAGGCGTCGAACGCGATCGGAATCGCCGGCACCGCGGTCAAGAATGCGGCGCTTCTCGCCATCGCCGCCACCCTCAAGGACCAGGCCGACGCGTTGATCGCAGCCAACCGTCTCGATCTTGAGGCCGGACGCGAGAAGGGTCTGGATACGGCCATGCTCGAGCGGCTTGAACTGTCACCGGCCCGAATCGAGGCCATGGCGGAGGGAGTCATGGCCGTCGCTGCGCTCAAGGACCCTGTGGGCGAAATCGAGGGGCTGACCTATCGTCCCTCGGGCATTCAGGTCGGGCGCATGCGGGTCCCCTTGGGGGTGATTGGCATCATCTATGAGTCGCGACCCAATGTCACGGCCGATGCGGCGGCCCTGTGCCTGAAATCCGGAAATGCCTGCATCCTGCGCGGCGGGTCCGAGTCCATTCACTCCAACCGTGCCATCGCCGCCTGTATCCGGGTCGGGCTCAAAGCCGCTGGCCTCCCCGAGGATGTCGTCCAGGTCATCGACACACCCGATCGCGCCGCCGTTGGCGCCCTGCTTCAGGAGGACCGCCTGGTGGATGTCATTGTTCCCCGGGGCGGCAAGGCCTTGATTGAGCGGATTCTCTCCGAATCGCGGATCCCGGTCATCAAGCATCTGGATGGCATCTGCCATGTCTACCTCGATGACCATTGCGATTTTGACAAGGCCCAGCGCATTACCCTCAACGCCAAGACCCAGCGTTACGGGGTCTGCAATGCCATGGAAACGCTGTTGGTCGCCCGCCGCATCGCACCCATCCTGCTCCCCGAGCTGGCCCGTCAGCTGATCGAGAAAGGGGTTGAAATCCGGGGGTGCGAGGCCACGGTAAAGCTGGTGGCAGCGGCGATTCCGGCGACTGATGCCGACTGGGATACCGAGTACTTGGCACCGATCCTTTCGATCCGGGTGGTCGAGGGACTGGATGAGGCCATGGCGCATATCCGCAGGCACAGCTCCGGGCACACCGAAGCCATCGTGACCGAGGACTACACCCGCGCCCGACGCTTTCTGAGGGAAGTGGACTCCAGTTCGGTCATGGTCAACGCCTCTACCCGCTTCGCCGATGGCTTCGAATACGGCCTCGGCGCCGAGATCGGCATTTCCACCGACAAGCTGCATGCGCGAGGTCCTGTCGGCCTTGAGGGTCTGACCACCCAGAAGTTTGTCGTGCTTGGGGACGGGCAGATCCGCGAATAAGGGCGTGACGGCATGATCGGGATTTTCGGAGGGACCTTCGATCCCGTCCATTTCGGTCATCTTCGCTCGGCGAGCGAAGTCCGGGAGCGACTTCAGCTCGATCAGATCCGCCTGATCCCCTCACGAATCCCCCCACACCGGCAAACCCCCGGCGCCTCCCCCGCGCTGCGCCTTGAATTTCTGAAACTGGCCCTTCAGGACCAGGCGCTGGACTTTGAAATTGATTCCCGGGAGCTTTCGCGCGAAGGGCCGTCCTTCATGGTGGATACCCTCGCCTCGATCCGGACCGAGGTTCCCGATACGCCGTTGGTCCTTATTCTCGGAATGGATGCGTTCTTGGGGCTACCGACCTGGTCGCGCTGGCTGTCGCTGCCGCAGCTGGCCCACATCGCCTTCATGCGGCGACCCGGCGCCGCTTTCACGCCCTCCGAGGATCTTTCAGCGGTGCTTGAAGAGCGGCTCATCAAACACCCAAAGGCGCTCCAAGAGGCGCCCTGTGGCCGTTTCATCGAAGTCGCCGTGACGCC
>CAYLUS010000040.1:0-10801 GCA_964386975.1 uncultured Methylococcus sp. | reverse complement strand
GCCAGAATCCCGGGCGAAATTCGGAGAAAGTCCCCCTTGGTTTGTGCAAAGCAGCTACTGTCCCTGCCACCTTGGGTAATGCCCTTGGGGCTTGCGACCTGGAACGCACCGCAGTAGATGTTACCCACATCAACAAATGCACCAATCCGCATGGCCTTGCTGTCGGTCACAAACGGCATAGGCGCCAGAAGCTCGACCGAACTGACAATCTTGCTCGAACCACCCAAGGACAGATCGCCTCCTGCGCCCAGCGCATTCGGAAGGGTTCTGGGACCTAAAGAGCTTGGGTAGAAGCCGCGCATCACCTGCGGACCCCCGGCAAAGTAGTTTTCCCAGAAGGGGAGCCCCGGGGTCCCGTTGAAGCCATCGCCATAGGCAACCTCGCCCGAGAGCATCAGGGTCAGATCCTTAGCGACCGGGAAGAAATGCTGGGAGCGGACGCTGGCTTTATAGAACGCCACCGAATCGGGTCCGAACACTGGCGGCGTTCCCATAAGCTGAACACGGGCAGAGCCGCCATCGGTCGGGAATTGGGCGCGGTTGAGGGTGTCATGCACATAACCGACGGAGACCGGGATATAGCTGAAGCCGTAGTTGGTTTCCGTGAGGTTTTTGGTGTAGTAATGCAGGAAGTTCAGAATCTCCGCCGATGACTGGGCGTTGGTCTTGAGGTTGGTGTAGTTGTAGTTGAGGTTCATCCGGATGCTGTCGAATTCGCTCAAGGGAATCCCAAGGTTGGTTCCCACATCCCCGACGTCGGTGGAGTAGTTGGCGAGATTGACCACATAGGCGCTGGTTTGACGATAGGTGATGTCGAAACCGTGGCTGACCCCATCCAGCGAGGCATACGGATTGAAATAATTGATCTGGTAGATCGTGTTGATCTGGCTGTTGTTGAAGTTGAAACCGACGCGCTTGCCGGTACCAAAGACGTTGTCCTGGGTAATGTTGGCATTAAAGATGATGCCTTGTAGCTGTGAATAGCCAACGCCAGCCATGATGTTGCCGGAGGATTTTTCGGTAACCGTGTAGTTGACGTCGATCTGATCGCTGGTGCCGGGGACCGCCGGTGTCTCGACGTTGACCTCCTGGAAGTAGCCGAGACGTTCCAGGCGGGTCTTCGACCGCTCGATCTTGGTGCTAGAAGCCCAGGCCGCCTCCATCTGCCGCATTTCCCGGCGGATGACCTCGTCGCGGGTCTTGGTGTTGCCCTTGATGTTGATCCGCCGGACGTAGACCTGCTTCCCGGGATCAACGAAGAAACTCATGCTGACCGTCTTCTTGGTCTCGTCGATATCCGGCACCATGTTGACGTTGGCAAAAATGTAGCCCTCATCCCCAAGGCGATCAGAGATCGCCTTCTGGGTCGCCGTTGCGAGCTTCCGTGAAAACACATCGCCGGGACCGATCTGTACCAGGGGGGTGATTTCCTCGGCACGGATGATGAGCTTACCGGTGACCTGCACATCGGAAACCCGGTAGACATCCCCCTCCTTGATGTTGACCGTCAGGTAGATTTCCTTACGGTCCGGCGTCATCGCCACCTGGGTCGACTCGATCTGCGAGTTGATGTGACCGCGATCCAGGTAATAGGAACGCAAGCGCTCCAGATCGGCTGACAGCTTCTGCTTCGAATAGTGATCGTTCTTGGTATAGAACGACAACAGGTTGCCGGTGCTCAGCTCAAATTCATTAAGAAGGACATCGTCATTGTAGGAATGGTTGCCGGTGATATTGATCTGCTTGATCGTGGCGACCTTGCCTTCGGCGATCTTGATGGTCACCTCGACCCGATTACGGGCCTGCTCGGTGACGACCGAGTCGATCTTGACGCCGTACTTGCCGCGGCCATAGTACTGACGACGCAGTTCCTGCTCGACCTTGTCGAGCAGCGCCCGGTCAAAGACCTTGCCTTCGGTCAGTCCGATCCCCTTCAGCGCCTTCTTGAGATCATCCGTGGAAATGTCCTTGTTGCCATCGAAGGTCACGCTCGCAATCGAGGGCCGCTCCTCGACCACCACCACCAGGGTGTTGCCATCCTGCTCCAGCCGGACATCCTTGAAGAAGCCGGTTTTAAAAAGGGCCTTGATGCTTTCAGCGGACAGGCGCTGATCGAACTCATCCCCGACCTTGACCGGCAGGTAGTTAAAGATGGTGCCCGGCGAGACCCGCTGCAGGCCTTCGATGCGGATATCCTCGATGGTGAAGTTCTCCGCCGCCCTGAGGGCGAACGACAACCCCAGCAACGCCGCCAGCAGAAAACAGATCAGGGACCGAGGCATGGACACGTGTAGAAGGCGAAGGGGGGTGCAGGGCCAAACCCTGCACCGAGAGATCAGAGCGTGCGCAGATCGCGCTCGACCTGGTCAATGCTGATGTGGCGAATGTTCTTGCCCATGGCATAGTAGATAACGTACTCGCAGATGTTGCAGGACCGGTCACCGATGCGTTCAATGGCCCGTGCCGCCCACATGATGTTAAGCGAGACCGGAATGGAACGCGGGTCTTCCATCATGTAGGTAATCTGCTGCCGCATGATGCTCTCGTATTCCTGGTCGACCTGGCGGTCTTCCTGCACGACCCGGAGCGAGGCTTCGACGTTAATACGGGCAAAGGCATCGAGGGCCTCGCGCAACATCTGGCGGGAATGCTGGGCCAATTGCTGCAAATCGGTAAGCTGATTGCGCTTGGGATAATGATCGACCAGATCGACCGCGATCCGGGCAATCCGCTTCGCCTCATCGCCGATTCGCTCCAGATCCGTGATGGTCTTGATCACCGCAACCACCAGCCGCAGGTCGCGCGCCGCCGGCTGCCGCAGCGCCAGGATCTGGGTGCATTCCTCATCGATCGCCACTTCCAAGGAATTGACCTTGTAGTCGTCGCTGATCACCCGTTCGGCAAGGTCCGTATCGCCTTCCAAAAACGCCTTGACCGCCGATTCCACCTGGGCTTCGACCAAGCCCCCGAGGGTCAACACCCGATTGCGAATCGCAAGCAACTCGTGATCGTACTGCTTGGAGATGTGGTGATGGCTGAGATCGCCTTCGTTATCAACTGCTGTGGTCATGGTATGCCCTGCGCCGCACTGAGGAGGGGAAAATCCGACCGGATTTCGATTGTTTAATTATACGCCAATTGCAGGCGATCACGGAGAAAAGTGTCCCGACTCCCTCTCCCCTAGGCGTTCTGCAAAACCGGTAACCTCGGCCCGGTCATGGTAGAGCTGGCGAAAACGCAACCGGTAGTGAAAGGGACTTCCGGCCAGCTGCGCCTCAAGAATCGTCTGTGCCTCAAGACAGGCCTCATAGCGCTTTTTCATTGGCAGCTTGAGATTGAAGATGGCATAACGACATCCACCCCGTGCAAGCCACTCACCCACCAGCTTGGCGATGCGGGAGGGTTTTTCGACCATGTCGCAAACCAGCCAGTCGACCGGCTGATCGGGACGGTAACGAAAGCCATCGACGCGCAGGTGGATGACCAGTCCCGAGTCCATCAGGGCGGCATCCATGGGCCCATTGTCGACGGCCACCACGCGGAGGTGTCGGCGAACCAGTTGATAGGTCCAGCCGCCGGGCGAGGCCCCCAGGTCCACTGCCTGCATCCCCGGCAACAGGGCCGCATCGGGGGCTTTCAGGAAAAAGCCGAAGGCCTCATCCAGCTTGAGGGTCGAACGACTGGGTGCGCCCTTGGGAAATCGGAGCCGAGGAATGCCCATGGGCCAGGGAGATCCCTTTCGGGCCTCCGAGGTACCGATCAGGACCGAAGTTCCCGAGATAAAGAAAAGATGCAGCCGGGGGCCCTTTGCCGGCCGAAGAAGACCCGCATCCTCCACTGCCTTTCTCAAGGGGGGACTGAATTTTCGCAAGAATACCGACAGCGACTTGGCCTCGTTGGTGTCTGCCGTTTCGACAAAAACGGACGAAAAGCCGGTCGGTATGGCCCGAAGCTGATCGATGATCGGGGTCAGCCGATCCGTGGTCGGAAGGTCTGAAAGCCCCGAAAAAAGAGCAATCACCTGGCGGGCAAACACCAGCGTGTCCGGGTCCAGGCCCTCGTCGGGGTGCCCGGCTGATTCTGGATCGACCGGCAGAAAACGGACATAGCCCTCATGGACCTTGACGAAACCCGGGATCCCCCGCTGGCTCTGTCGCGCCAGAATCTCCTGGGCACACTCCTTCTCAAAACCGGGACGGCAGGAGAGCAAAAGCCCCATCGCCATCGGATCCATGGAAACCGCAGTCACTCCCCCATCACTCCCGGGTTCAGAGGGGTCTCAAGCGCCTCCGGAAAGGGCGTAACCCATACCGCCTCACCCGCCGGAATGTCCGTAATCGAAGGCGCCAGCAAGACAAAGCAGTTGGCCTGACTCATGGAGGTCAGCTGGTGGCTCCCTTGCCCGGGAAGGCAGCGGACCTTCAGCCCCTCCGCCGTCCCAAATAGGAGGCCACGACGAAATTCAAGGCGCCCCGGCGCCTTTCGGATCCTCGTCTCCGTCAGCGCCTGGACCCGGAGTGGCCTCTGGGGTGTCCGCCCGGCTGATTTTTGCAGGAAGGGGCGGGCCAGCGCCAGAAATGTCACCATCATCGACACCGGATTACCGGGAAGCCCGAGGATCGGTACCCCACCGATCTCACCATACAGAAACGGCTTTCCCGGCTTGATGGCGACCTTCCAGAACCCCAGCTGTCCCCGGGCACCGACAATCCCGGCCAGGTGATCATGGTCACCGACGGAAGCGCCCCCCAGTGTCAGCATCACATCCACTTCAGGGGCAAGGTGCTCCAGCGCCTCCACAATCCGGGAGGGCTGATCCGGCAGGATGCCGCCATCCACCGGCGCAAACCCTTCCGCCTCAAGGAGCGCCCGGAGGACCGGACGATTGCTCTCAAAGATCTCACCAGGTGCCAGGGAACTCCCCTCGCGCTTGAGTTCATCCCCGGTTGCAATCACACCCACCCGCAGCGGTTTTAAAACCGGGATCATGCCAAAACCTGCCGCAGCAAGCAGCCCCAGATCAGCCGGCCTCAACCGCCGACCGGCAGGCACCAGGAGATCGCCGGCCTGAAGCTCTTCTCCCTGCCGTCGAATGTGATCGCCAGGGTGTATTGGGGTTCCAGCAGGCACCTTGATCCGCCCGCCGACCCGTTCGACCGCTTCCTGCATGATGACGGCATCGGCCCCTTCCGGAAGCTTTGCGCCGGTAAAGATGCGGATACAGCCACCCGGCAGCAAGGCCCCCTCATAGGGATGACCGGCCGCGGACTCGCCTTCGAGGCGATAGCCTTCGGCAGGGGCAATTTCCGGGAAGCGGACGGCGTAGCCGTCCATCGCGGCCTGATCAAATCGTGGAAAAGGCATGGGGGCCAGAACCGGTTCTTTTAGCACCCGACCGGCAGCCACTGACACGGCGACCGTCTCGGAGGTCTCAATCGGCCTGGCCCTCATCAGCAAGCGCGAGAGCGCCTCTTCAAGGCTAAGTAGCCCCGTATGGGCCGCACAGGGGTCAGCGTCTCTGGCCATCGGTACAAAATCGCTGGATCAAGAACGAGGCGACCTCCCAGGGCGCGTTCAGATCGAGAACCTCGGGTGCATGAGGGAGTGCCGGGGCGCGATCGGTTGCAAGGGCAAAGACATCGGGATCCTCGGGAAAGAGATAGGGTCCGCCTCGGGCCTTCCGGTGCACTTCAATTTTGGGGTAAGCGGCCGTCTTGAACCCCTCCACCAGAATCAGATCAAGACCCGCAGGATTTAAAAATGCCAGCTCTTCTAAAAGGATCGGATCCTGAGGCTGCGCCCGTTCCTGCATCAGAAACCGGCGCCGAGCCGTGGTCAGGAGCACGGGGTTGGCACCGGCTTTACGGAGCTCAAAACTGTCCTTGCCCGGCTGATCGAGTTCCACCTCATGATGGGCATGCTTGATCAGGCCCGCTTTCAGACCGCGCTCACCGAGCGCCTTCAAGATCCCCAAAAGAAGCGTGGTCTTGCCCGCGCCACTGAATCCCACCCAGCCAATGACTGGCACCCCAAAGTGGTGCGTGATGCGGGTACAGGCGGTCATCAGGCCTTGCCGTAATACCCAAGGTACCACTCGATAAAGCGGGCGATGCCGGTCTCTACGGGGGTTTTTGGCGCATACCCCACATCTCGGCGAAGGTCCTCGACATCGGCAAAGGTGGCCGGCACATCGCCGTCTTGAAGGGGAAGGAAGCGTTTTTCTGCCTGTTTACCGAGGCAGGACTCGATCAGTTCGATGAATCGCATCAATTCGACTGGCTCATTGTTGCCGATATTGTAGAGCCGGTAGGGCGCCCGGCTGGTACCGGGATCCGGATGATCCCCGTTCCAGTCGGGGTTGGGTGTGGCCGGTCGATCCAGAACCCGCACCACGCCTTCGACGATATCATCGATGTAGGTGAAATCGCGCTTGTGCTTACCAAAGTTGAAGACATCGATGGCTTCCCCCTTGAGAATGCTTTGGGTGAACTTGAAGAGCGCCATGTCAGGCCGGCCCCAGGGCCCGTAGACCGTAAAGAAGCGAAGCCCCGTGGTCGGAATACCGAAGAGATGGCTGTAGGTATGCGCCATCAACTCATTGGCCTTCTTGGTGGCCGCATACAGGCTGACCGGATGATCGACGTTGTGATGGATCGAGAACGGCATCTGGGTATTGGCCCCATAGACCGAGCTCGAAGAGGCGTACACCAGATGTTCGATGTCATGATGCCTTGCGGCCTCGAGGATGTTGCAGAACCCCTGAAGATTGGCATCGATGTAGGCCTGAGGATGCGTCAGGGAGTAACGGACCCCCGCCTGGGCAGCCAGGTTAACGACGCGCGCGGGTCGGTGGCGGGCAAAACTTGCAAACAGTGCCTCCCGATCCTCAAGTGAAATGCGAACCTCGGTGAAGCCCTCACGCGGCTTCAGGCGAGCAAGGCGCGCCTCCTTGAGCGTCACATCGTAATAGTCATTGACGTTGTCAATGCCGATCACCTCATCCCCCCGATCCAGAAGGGCTTGGGCAAGTGTAGAACCGATGAATCCGGCCGTACCGGTCACTAGAATTTTCATGAAACCATCACGCGTCGAGGACATCCCCTCTCTGTTCGGGGATGAACATCCATCCAATCCCTGCCGCCCCTTGAGGCCATTGAAGGGCCTGAACGGGAATGGGCAGGAAGCCTTGAGTGTTATACCATTCTCCTGTTAACGCGTGTCGGGGGACCGCGCCTAAGCTTGACCTCTTGATGGGGCGTGCCTCCGATCTTCCATCCATCAGGACTTAAGCCATGCGCCATTTGCGGATCCTTTTCTTTCTGACTTTCAGTCTTTTTGTTGCAACGGCGTTCTCGGAAGAAGAATCGGCCTATATTGGCGCCAATGGCCCTGCCGAAATGAAGTCGGGACTTTCCGCACAAGACAAGTTGATTCGGAACCTCGAGCCGGGGACACCGGTCAAGGTCCTCAAGAACAACCACAAACTCGGCTATGCGAAGATCCAGCTGGAGGGGGGAGAAACCGGCTGGATTGTTGCCAAATTCCTGAGTCAGGAAGCTCCCCTTCGGCCCAAAGCGCCGATCGAGCCACTGCTGGTCGAGCCTGAGAAAAAGACACCGGAGCAACTGGAGCAGGAAGTCAGCCGGCTGCAGACCGAACTGGTCGCCGTCCGTCAGGCCTCTGCGGACGTGCTTCGGATCCAGGCCGAGCGTGACCAGCTGCAAGGCAGCGTCATCACCTTAAAACGCGAACTGGATACCATCACCCGTGAAAAGAACGCCCTGAATGAAGACCAGAAGCAATCCTGGTTTATGGTTGGCGGTCTGGTCTTGATTGCAGGCATCATCCTCGGGGTGGTCCTTCCAAGGATCAGTATCCGCCGCAAAAACAACTGGGGGTCCTTCTAGCCCACCCGCCCCTTTCTTTCGCCCCGGCATTGATTACACCTTTGATATTGACCGCATGAGCACTCCCAAAGACCCCAAGCGTCCCTTTTCCTCCCAGGTTGTCGATGGCATGGAGCGGGCCCCCAGCCGCGCCATGCTGCACGCCGTTGGCTTCACCGATCAGGACTTCAGTAAACCCCAGATTGGCGTTGCCTCGACCTGGAGCATGGTCACCCCCTGCAACATGCACATCAACACGCTCGCGGACGACACCGCCAAGGGCGTGGATGCGGTGGGTGGCAAGGCGGTCATCTTCAACACCATCACCATCTCCGATGGCATCTCGATGGGCACTGAAGGCATGAAGTATTCGCTGGTTTCCCGGGAAGTCATTGCCGATTCGATCGAAACCGTGGTCGGCTGTCAGGGCTTTGACGGCCTGGTGGCCATCGGTGGCTGCGACAAAAACATGCCCGGTTGCATGATCGCCATCGCACGCCTGAATCGCCCGGCCATTTTTGTTTATGGCGGCACCATCCTGACCGGCTGCCATGGCGATAAGAAGCTCGACATCGTGTCGGTGTTCGAGGCCGTCGGCGCCCGCGCCAACAACCTGATCGATGATCAGGAGCTCAAGGCCATCGAGGCCAAGGCCATCCCGGGCCCGGGGTCTTGTGGTGGCATGTACACGGCCAATACCATGGCCTCGGCAATCGAAGCCCTGGGCATGAGCCTTCCGGGAAGTTCTGCCCAGGCAGCCATTTCCAAGGACAAGCAACGCGACTGCGAAGACGCCGGCAAGGCGGTCCTTCAGCTCATCGAGCAAGGCATTCGGCCGCTCGACATCATGACCCGCAAGGCGTTTGAAAATGCCGTCACGGTGGTCATTGCCCTGGGCGGCTCAACCAATGCCGTCCTGCACCTCCTGGCCATGGCGGATGCGGCTGGGGTTGACCTGAGCCTCGATGATTTCTCGAAGATTGGCAAAAAGGTGCCAATGCTGGCTGACCTCAAGCCCAGCGGTCGATATGCGATGGCCGAGCTGGTCGAGATCGGCGGTATCCAGCCGATGATGAAGACCCTCCTTAAGGCTGGCCTGTTGCACGGGGACTGCCTCACCGTGACCGGCAGGACGCTTGCAGAAAACCTGGCCATGGCGCCGGACTATCCCCCTCACCAGGACATGATCCGATCGCTCGATCATCCGATCAAGAAAGACAGCCACCTCGTCATTCTGCGCGGCAACCTGGCGCCGGAGGGCGCCGTCGCCAAGATCACCGGTAAGGAAGGTCTCCAGTTCGTCGGTACCGCTCGGGTGTTTGAATGCGAGGAAGATGCCCTTCAGGCGATTCTTGATGGCACCGTGGTTAAAGGCGATGTCATCGTCATTCGCTATGAAGGGCCCAAGGGCGGACCTGGCATGCGGGAGATGCTCTCACCCACCGCTGCGGTGATGGGTCGGGGGCTGGCCAAGGACGTGGCGCTGATCACGGATGGCCGCTTCTCCGGCGGCACTCACGGCTTCGTGGTCGGTCATATCACGCCCGAAGCCTACGTCGGCGGTCCCTTGGCGATTGTTCAGACGGGCGATCCCATCACCATTGATGCGGAGAATGCCACGGTGGAACTGGGCATCAGCCCTGCCGAGATCGCTGCGCGGCTTAAAGGCTGGCAGCGGCCTGCACCGCGCTACACCAAGGGGGTGCTCGCCAAGTTCGGCGCCCTGGTCTCATCCGCCTCACTGGGCGCTGTGACCGACAAGGACCTTTCCAACCTCTAGCCCTTGAGTGACCCGGGGAGCCGATGATGCATTCATCCCCGCCGCTCAAGACCATGATTGCCGAACTGATCGGTCTTCCCTCGATCAGTTCGGCAGATCCGGCGCTTGACCAGAGCAACCTCGGGGTCGTCCATCGTCTGGCTGAATGGGCCGAGTCGATGGGCTTTGAGGTCAGCATCGATCCGATTTCAGAGGGCAAGGCCAACCTGATCGCGATCCTGAATCCATCTGAGGATGTCTTCCATCCGGGCGGCCTGGTGCTCTCAGGCCACACCGACACCGTCCCCTGCGACCCGGACCTCTGGCAACAAGACCCCTTTAAGGCAAAAGAGCGCGATGGAAAGCTCTTCGGGCTTGGCAGCTGCGACATGAAGTCCTTTCTGGCCCTGGCACTGGAGGCGGCCAAAGGGCTGGATCGGAAAAAACTCACCGCACCTCTGGTCCTGATCGGCACGGCCGATGAGGAAAGCTCCATGTCCGGGGCACGGCAGCTCCTTGCCCAAAATCGGCGCCTGGGGCGCTCGGCACTCATTGGCGAGCCGACGGGTCTCAAACCCATCCGCATGCACAAGGGCATGATGATGGAGGCCATCCGGATTCATGGACGATCCGGCCACTCCAGTGACCCGCGCCTTGGGGTCAATGCGCTGGACGGAATGAGCCGGGTCCTTTCGGCATTGATCGCCTTTCGGGACGAACTCGCCGCCCAGCACCGGAACCCTGCATTTGAAGTCGAGACGCCGACTCTCAACCTTGGCGCCATTCGCGGGGGCGATAACCCCAACCGCATCTGTGGCCACTGTGAAACACTGATTGATCTGAGGCCCCTGCCCGGGATGGACATTGACCATCTGCACCAACGCCTGACCGAACGGTTGGAAGAGACGCTGGAGGCGATTCCGGGTCTCACCTTGGAAGTGGTGCGACTGTTCCCGGGGCTACCGGCCTTTGAAACCCCCAAGGACAGTCCCCTAGTGAGGGCCTGCGAGGACTTGAGCGGACATCCGGCAGGCGCCGTTGCCTTTGGGACGGAAGGTCCGTTCTTTCATGATCTGGGTCACGACACCCTGATCCTCGGGCCCGGCCACATTGCCCAGGCCCATCAACCGGATGAGTTTCTGCCTTTGGAGCAAGT
>CAYLUS010000039.1:0-17462 GCA_964386975.1 uncultured Methylococcus sp. | reverse complement strand
GTCGCGCTCTCCTTCCTCCCCATGAATGGGGAGGTTTGACGCGCTTCCCGATCAAGCTGAAAAGGACGCCGACTCGATCAGAGCCGGCGTTAGGTCAGGCGGCAAAAAGAAGACGCTTGCACAGCGCGTTCAGTTGTACCGGTAGATCACCCAGACGTTGAACGCAGATGCTGGTCTCAAAGACGCGATCGATATCGATGCCAAGACCGATGCCTGTCACGTCGATTGCGGCAGTCTTAAGCCTTGAAAGGACCGACCTCGCGGCCTCAAGGTCATCCGGGACACCATCAGTGAGCACCAGAAGGATCCGACGCGACTGCCTTTGTTGCAGCAATTGTGCCCCTGCGTACCAAAGCGCCTCGGCCAATGGCGTGCTGCCATCCAGATCGCCCGCAAATGCACCCGCTCGTGCTCGAATGGGGACACCATGTGGCACCAGACGATAGACACTGTTGGCTTCGCCATCCCGCCCCGGGAAGGCCGTGATGCCCACATTAACCCCCTGAATCCCTTCAAGGGCAATGGCAAGGCCCAAAGTGGCATCCCAGGCGAGATCCATGCGCCGACCGAGCACCGCTCCCTCATGACTGACCAACGCAGACATGGAAGGCGAGCGATCCAGCAGAAGATGCACTGCGGTATCCGGTGTGATACCGATGGTTCTTTTCTCGAACACACGGGTATCCTTGCACCCAAGCCGTGAGAGTCGGGTCCCTGCAATCCGCTGGCCGGCTCGCGTGACCTTCAGGGTGGATTTGGAGGTGGTCTGGACCCATCCCTGAAGGGCAGCGCGAAGTCGCGCAGAACCCTCCAGTGCCTGCTGGTAACGGCAAAAGCCTTGCTCCCAGTCCGCATCCGGATCATCGCCCACCGGGAGCGTCATCGCCTGCGCCTCGTGGCGCTGAAGATCAAGCCCCTCCCGAACCATTTCAAAAAGATCCCTCTGCAAAGTCCCATCCTCGACGTCCAGAATCCGTTGAATGGGGTCTTTGGCAGAATGGTCAGACTGTGTCGCGTCAGCTCGGGGTGAGCCGATGCCGTTTGCATCAGCTTCCTTTAAATCCTCCGGGCGTGCTTGGGTCAGCTGCCCTTGAGAGCCTGATTGAGTAATTTCACAGTCTGGTTTCAACGTCGCAGTTGCATCCTTCCCTGAGGAAGAAGGTGTTTCATGAGCTTTCAACACCTCAAGGATCCGGTCTGCAAGTGCCAATCCGTCCCGGGTCGAATCCAACCCATTGACCTCTTCACAAAGCCGTTCCAATTGATCCAGAACCGCTTCTGGAAGGCAGGCGCTCATCATCGCGTGTGAAGGCGTGGCCAGATCTTTGAGAACGTCTTGCTTCAGAAGCTTCAGACGCAGCCGGATCAGCAGCCAGGCCTGCAGGTGACAGGCCGGATGGGCATCCTTCTCAGGAAGACAAAAATCGCCCTGATCCACCAAATGTCGGAGGGTTCGATGGATGGTCAAAGCGGTTCCCGGATAATCCCTCATGAGCAGTCGCTCAATGCGAACATCCTCAAGGATATTGAGAATGGCTTTTCGGATCGGATGGCTGCTGGCTTCCACGAAGATGCTGAAATCCGTATAGCGGATATGAGCGGCTTCATGGGCCAGGAAACCCCAGGCAATGTCCCTGTAATCCGGGGCATTGCCGTCATAGGCCGGGATCAGGATTCTCTCGCCATCGGTTTTGGCTGTCTGGCCCGTCACCATGACCTTGACACCCAGACGGTTGCCAAGGGCAGCCGCCACAATCGGGAAAGCCTGATTCAGTGGTCCGTTCATCTGTGATCTCCATGTGTGATATGAAAAAAGGGCGGTGCATGGCCTTTACGCCATGCACCGCTTTGGGGTTTTAAAAGTTGGAGCTAGAACCAGTAACTCCGGCTCTCGATCCGGTTTTCATCGGCCTTAACGATCGAATCAATGGAGAAGGACAATTCCTGATCCATCCCGGTGATCGTTCCGTCTTGGCTGGGCTCCAACCCCGCCAGAAGATTTCCATCGGGAAGGGGCCTCTCAGCGGAAGCTGCGTTCATGAAAAGCCTGCTTGCGCTTGTCGTGGCACCGCTTTCATGCGTTTGTAAAGCGGCGCCCTTAAGGCTCAAACGGTCGGTGATGTCGCAAATCTCCTTAAGAAAGGGACCGCTGATCTCACCGCTCCTCGGCGTCCTTTGAATGACATCGCCGAGGCGATCGGCGAGGGCCTGAATGCCTGTATCGAGAAATGACAGGGCATCCAGCTTTCTCCGGATCTTTTTCAGCGGACTGAGTGCCTTGCGGGTCACCCGGTCCTTGCCGTTCAGTGATGCAGAAGCGAGTTCCCGAGCCATCACCGCGACTTCATCCAGGAGTTGTGCGCTCAGTCCATCGACCCGGCGGTCCAGTCCATCGGCACTGTCTCTGGATGATTTCAGTCGGAAGACGACGTAATCGAACTGCAACTGGTGGCGGACCACATCGACCGGTTCCACGGCGCGGCGGATCGCCTGCGCAAAATCCGGATGTTGTCCGACCCAGTCATCAATCCGCTCGTCATAACGGGCGAGATACCCGGCCTTGGCCGCCTCGAATTCCGAGCGGATTCGCTCCAGTTCAAGACGGACCCAGCCCACGTCACATTCCGGGATGGCAATGCCACCCAAAAAACGCGATCCGACCTGAAGACAGATGCGCTCAGCCTCCCTTTTCAAGCGGGAAAACACCAAAAGGTCCCGCGGATCGGCGATGCGCTTGGAACCAAGTGATGCCAGGCTCTCTGGCGGCAGCAGGCTGCCATCGCCGAGAATGAGGTCTTCCCGGCGAAGTCGTTTGCGACCACCCCAAAGGGTGCCATCCAGCCGAATCACAACCAGGCGATCCAGAATGAGTGGGGTTTCGTTCATGAGTTACTCCTAAAAATAAAAAAAAGGAGCGTCATGTCCGCCCCCAAGGGGCCATGAGCGCCCCTTGGGGGTTAAAGAAAACCGTCTTCACGCAAAGAAGGATGCCCAGGAGGCGCCTTCAACGTGCATGACGGTTATCGTTGTTTCCAGATCCGATCTCTCATCTCTGGTGATGAAAGCGGCTCTGGGAAGCAGGTCTCCTTGCCAAGGCCGAGGCCTCACAAGCAAGGTGCCGTGCGTTTCATGGCAAGGAATCCCAGTCCAGACCAAAGACATCGGCCGCGATCCGGTGGATGGCGATCCGTTGCTCGGGTTCGGCCCGAAGGGTCAGTGCCCGATCCAGTGCGTAGGCCAGAGCATTGGGTGCGCCGCTAAAGGCCACCGTCAGGTGCGCCCAGCGGATCAAGCCCCGGGTCGAGAGCGTGACGCTGAGGATGCCGGTCCCATCAAGGCCACCGGCAAACAGCGTCCGGATCTCGCCAGCCACGCGAATCATCTTTTCCCGAATGGGTAAGGGAATCGCTGGAACCAGCCGTTCCAGTAATGCCATTTCAATCGCTTTTTCGGGATAGTCGATTTCAAGAAGACGAAACCGGTCCATCCAGGCGAGGTTCTGTCGAAGGACGCCTTGATAAAGTCCGCTTTGATCTCCGGCGCCCCGGCTATTGCCGGTTGCGACCAATCGGAAGCGAGGATGCGGTGCAATGATTTCACCCCCGTTCTGGGCAATGACCAGTGATTGCCCCTCAAGGCAATCATTAAGTCCTGCAAGTTCACTGGGGTTCATCAAGTCGGTCTCGTTCAACAGCAGAATGTGACCGTCACGCATGGCCTGAACCAGGGGGCCATGCACAAATGCCATCTCGCCATTCACCAGCGTGAACTGGCCAATGAGATCACTCAATTCCATGTGACCATGGCAGGTCACGGCATGCATCGGCCATTTCAGCCGTGCCGCGACCTGAACCAAAAGGGATGTCTTTCCAGACCCCGTAGGTCCTGTGACAAAAAGGCCATCGCCTTCTGGACATTCAAGAAATGCCAGAACATCCCGCAAGGCTTCGCGCCGAAAAACATAGTCTTTGATCGGCGGAATCCGGGGATGCGTTCCATCGCCAAGGCCTTCAATGGTGAGATGCCCGGGGGCTTCGATTCCGAAGGTCTCGGAAATTGCATAGTGGTGGGTCATGTATTGCTCCTTAAAAGGGGGGATAAACCCTTGAGGCCCAGATCCCCCGCGGGAAATCGGGTCCCGAAGGGGGTGGGGATACACAAGTCAAAGCGGTTGGCTCTTCATGGAGACGTCAACCACGGACCCTAGATCCCGGTGACCGGCATTGACGCAGCCGGTTCGAAAACGGTTCCGTTCTCGCCATCCGTTGATGGAACGCCTGCCAGTACGGCAGGGGCGGGCAGGGCGTGCCAAGTCATGGACGCCACTGTGTCATTCACGATGAGGCGGTTGGTCGATCGCTGTTTCGAGGCGCTTTAGGCGATCCACAGGTCCTCATCAGGCAGACTTGATTGTGAAGCCCCTCGCCTCCAAGCTTGGCCGTGGAAGATTGCCAAAGTGAGGAGCTTCAGATGCTTCACAAGGCGGGGATACCCATAGGCTGGTTCAGGACATTGAATGAGGAGAGCCAACCGCCATGAGTGAGAGCAAACGACCTTACAGCCGTGCAGTCCTTGAGAAGACGGTGCTGATGCGCACCGAAAGTGCACGCCGGATCATTGAACGGCAATTTCAGCGTGTCGAATCGAGCCTCTATTCGCTCGATGTGATTCAGCAGATCATCGGCACACCAGAGACGGTCTTTCAAATGGAGTCTGAAGTCAGCCGACTGATGAGCGATTGCCTCGGCTTGATGGACCGGGAGTATTCACGCCTTGGAAAACTCATGGAGGACCATGGCATCACTGAACTGCCCAGCTATCCGGACGCCCGGACACGGATGGTTCGCATCGCATCGCCTCAGATCGGCCAGTATCTCTGTCTGGTGATGAAGTACGACGAACTGATGGTGCGACTCGATGCCCTCTGGCTGTATGGGGTGTTCAGCAACCGGCAGAAAGCCCAGGGCAGTTTTCTCTGGCAGCGGACCGTCATCAAAATGGGCCGCCGGATCGCGGCAGTACACCGGCGTCCTGCCAACAGGGGACAGGCCAAACAATCCGCCATTGATCTGAGCCCAGTCGAGGAGGCCAATGCGCCTGCATCAATGGAAGGGCTCGGCTGACCTCCTCTGGAGCACGGGACTAACACCACCGGGGGGATACCGCTCACGCGTAATTCCAATCATAATAATGAGGATATTGATTGGCCCGCATCGTCCAATAAACAACAACAAGAACCGGATGATTTCGCATGCACGTCCTCTTCCCCGGTAGCGCTTCCCCTGTCGATCGGGCCGGTTTGCCCGTTTGGATGGAAAAGGGCCTTCGGTTCGTCTTGCTGCCGCCGGTCCTCTCTCTGATCGGGATGCTGGTGTCCTGCCTCTTGCCTCTGGATGCCCTTGCGCATGAGCGCTGGATCCTGAGCGATGGTCAAATCCTTGAGTGGAGTGAAAAACCCAACCCGGCCTTGTGGCGGGAAATCGGCTGGATCAACGGTGTCTTGCTGTTTGGATTTTCCTTCTTCACCGCGGGCTGGATCTGGCTCGGGTTTACCGGCGCCCGGGAGTTGTTTCCCGATCTTCAGGCGCGACTTTCCTCCTACGGCTATCTGGTCGCGCCGATCATCCGCTTCTGTCTGGCCTGGCTTCTGATTTCCTCGTCTTTTGGTCTGGAGCCTCGCGCCAGTATCGAGCCAATGACATCGCCGACGCTGTTCGCGCCGGATCTTGAACTGTCGATGACCTTCCCGAAGATGCTCTGGCTGCGATGGCTGGAGTTCGGGCTTGGCATTGCCTTCCTGCTTGGTATTTATGTCCGTCTCTGTGCGGCGATATTGCTGTTTCTGACTTTTCTGGGTGCGCTCCTGTTTCAGTCGGCCATCTATGCCTACGGCGGAGCGCTGGTTGGTGTCGGGCTGTATCTTTTGTTTCAGGGGGCCGGCAGCTATTACCTGCCATTTCCGACCCACCCTGAATTTCTGGAGATGCAGAAGTCGCTGAGCGAGGTCCCCCGATCCAGGGCCCAGGCCATCATGCGGATCCTGACCGGGATCAACATTTTCTATCTGGCGGTGGCCTTCAAGGTCATGCAGCCGAACCTCACCATCGCCATCCTGACCCTTCATCACATCAGCTTCTTTGGTCTTCCCCTTGAGGTGACAACCCTGGTCATGACGCTGGTGGAGTTCACGGCTGGCATTCTGATGATGGCCGGTATTTTGCTGCGCCCTCTGGCCCTTTTCCTGCTGGGTGCCTTTTTGATGTTTGCGGCCGTCCTGCCAGAGAGCTGGATGTCCCACGCCCTGTTCTACGGGGTCATGTTTTCCTTTCTCTTTAATGGAGCCGGGCGGTTTGCCATGCCAGAAGCCAAAGACAAGAAAGCGCGGATCGTCATCCTCGGCGGAACGGTGGCCGGGATTCACGCGGCCATCAAAATTGAACGCCTGATCGGGACCTACAGCCATGTGGAATTGACCCTGGTCACCGATCAGCCAAATGTCCTTTTCTATCCCTTGCTGCCCGAAGTGATCGGCGGCACCATGCAGCCTGGCAATGCGGTCAATCCGATTCGTCGCATCCTCTCGCAGACCCGGGTTCTGTTGGGTGAGGTGCATGCCATTGATAGCCAGCAACGGGTGGTTAGTTTCAAGACGCCCGAAGGCACCGAGCGAACCCTTGGTTACGATGAGTTGGTGCTTGCCCAGTTCCTGATTCCGAACCTCAATCGCTACCCGGGGCTCATGGCGCATGCCAGTCCGATTAACGCGGTCGGCGATGCCTTGCATATCCGTAAGCAGATCATGAATCGGGTGGAACAGGCCGAGCTTGAGGATTCAACCAAGGAGCTCGATCGCCTGTTGTCTTTTGCGGTGATCGGCTCGGGGCAAAGGGCCTGTGGTACCGCTGAAGAGATTGCGGCGATGCTGAATGTCGCTGCTACCTCCTATCCGGTTCTGACGCGCCATGGCTGGCGGGTTTATCTTTTTGAAGATACACGCGTTCCCTTCAGCGACTTTGAAGCGGATATCCGGCCCAAGATCGAGGCCTCCCTTGAAAAGGCAGGCGTCACCATTTGCAAGGATCAGGTCGTCAAGGCCATCACGCAGGACAGCGTGGTGCTTGAAGATGGGGAGCGAATTCCGGTCGGTTATGTGGTCAATAGCTGCTTCATGATGCCGAGTATCCGGATCGATGAGGACGTTCGTATCTGGCCGCTTCCAACGGATTCGACGCTCAAGGTTCTGGACTATGAACACATCTTTGCTGCCTCGGCCCCATCATCCCTGGTTGATCGCGAAGGTCAGCGCCGCCGTTATCTCACCACCTCGGACTGGATGGATCTTGGACGTATGGCCGGGCAAAATGCCTGGGCTGCCTCACAGGATTTTGACCGTCAGGCCTTCAGCTTCAAGCAGCGGCTGGTGATTTCCTTCAATATGGGCCGTCAGTCGATCGCCCGGGTGCTAGCCGTAACCCTCACGGGGCTACCTGCCTGGTTCCTCTCGCGCATGAGCAATCTTCTGACGATGCCAGGTCTTGAGCGGAATCTTCGCATTCTGATTGACTGGACCCTCGACGTGCCTTTCCGGGCAGATATCGCCGTGCTTGCGCCCGAACTTTCCAGTCGCTTGCAGGTTCAGCACTTTGAGGCGGGCGATGAGGTCATTCGTCAGGGGGAAACGGGCGATACCGCCTATGTCGTCCGCTCGGGTGAACTCGAGGTCATCCGCAGCGGCAAGACCGTTGGGACCTTGAGTCCCGGTGATTTCTTCGGAGAGGTGGCGCTCTTGAAAAACTCCAAGCGGACGGCCACGGTCCGCTGCCTTGGCCCTTGCGAGCTCTCCGTGTTTGCGCGGGAAGACTTCGAGGCGCTCTCGATCGGGTCCAGCGCCCTGGCCAAAGCCATTCGCGAGCAGGCCGCGAGTCGGAACTCTGGTGCAAGAAAGCGGTCTCCGGTTAAGGGGGAGTAAACTGCTCGAAATGACACGGGTCTAAAGACACGCGCTCACGCCAGCCAATTGCACTTGATAGGGCGTCATCGCCCTCAGCTCCGGTAGCGGCTCAGGTCGCTTAATAACAAGAACCGGCTTGAAACCGGCAACTGAGGGATCATTATGAAGCGCATCATGTATATCAGCTCCGCATCGCGGCCGCTGCTTGCTGAGGAAATCGAATCCATCAGCGAAAAATCGATTCATAACAATGCCCGCGACGGGGTCACCGGCATCCTCCTGACCGCTCAGGAATTTTTCTTCCAGATTCTCGAGGGGGAGCCACACCGGGTGAACGAAGCCTTTGAGCGCATCCGTAAGGATCCCCGGCACCAGGATGTCTTGATACTCAAGAGTGAGCCTGAAGTCGAGGGGCGCCTGTTCGGTCAGTGGTCGATGAAGACCGTCCGACTGGATGCCACCGGAGACCTGTTGATTCAGGCTATCCGCATCATGCTCGAGAACATTACCGAATCGCACCGCATCATCGAACGGTATACGCAACCGGTCGTCCTCAATTTCCTGACCGAAGGCATCAATCCGCTGACGGTGCCCGTGCGCAAGAAAGACTCGGTGGTCCTGTTCGGCGATATCGTGGCTTTCTCTCATCTCTCGACCCTGTATCCCGTCGAAGAGGTCACCGCTCTCGTCAACCTGTTTCTGGATCTCGGGTCTGCAGCCATCGTCAAGCATGGCGGAGAGGTCACCAAGTACATTGGTGACTGTATCGTCGCGCATTTTGAAGCCGATGCCGCCGATCAGGCGATTGCGGCCTCACTTGAGATCCTCAATACGCTCAAGTCGCTTCGAAATGTGGCGGGTGAGTGCCGACTGCAAGGATTCCTCTACTGCGGGCTCGGCATCAGCCGTGGCACAGTGATTCAGGGTAACATTGGGTCTTCAACCAAAATGGATTACACGGTGTTGGGGGATACCGTTAACTTGGCTGCGCGCCTTGAAGGTCTGACCCGGGTCATTGGCCGGGGGCTGGCGCTTAGCGAAACGGTCAAGTCATCTGCCCTGAAGCCCTGGCCATTCGTTACCGCGGGTGAATTCAAGCTCAAGGGGCAGTTGGAAGCGCAAATGGTGCATACCCTGGATCTCCCGGAGGTCAACGATTTCATGGATTTTGACGGTATCGTGCGACTGGCCGATGGCACATGCGGGCTTCCAGAGCGGCACTAGTGCATTACCGATCCTCCCATCCCTCCCTCTTTATTTGGATTTTCTGACAGATTGATGCGATACGTACTGACTCAAGACAAGGATTGGTTTGCCGTCATTCAGGACGGTTGGAAGGCACATGGCGTGGGTGCGACCCTGGTTACTACCCTCCCGGAAACCGGCAGGGCACCGGCTGATGCCCGATCGATCCTTATTGATCAATCGTTCTGGGAGGAAGAGCGGGCGGGCTTAACGCAGCTGGTCGAGTCAGCCAAAGGCGGGGAGATCCCGGTCTTCTTTCTGGTCAGCGAGACTACACCGGGCCTACGCGAACGTGCATTTCGACAGGGGGCCGATGAGGTCCTGATCCGGAGCGACGTAATAGCGGCTACCGCTGAAGGCGAAGCGCTCTGCCGTCGCTTTGAAATTCAGTTCTGGGGAGCGCGGGGCACCTTGCCGGTTAGTGGGCTGCAGACGCTCAAGTACGGCGGCAGTACCTCATCACTCGGGCTTCGTTTTGGTCTTGATCGTCAATTTGTGTTTGATGCAGGAACCGGTCTTAGAAATTTTTCAAACCATCTGGGTCGCCATGCGGGCGGTGAGTTCAAAGGGCGGATACTCATTACGCATCCGCATTGGGATCACCTGAACTGCCTGCCCTTTTTCATGCCTTTCTACAATCCGGAAAGCCAGATCCACCTGATGGGCCCTCCGCAGGGGGATCTCTCTTTCAAGGCCATTCTGGATGGCCAGATGAATGGCGTTTACTTTCCTATCGGAACAGACTGCTTCAGAGCGGATGTGACGTATGAGGACCTGATGCCAGGACGCTACCTACTCGATGGCATTGCCGTTTCGGCCCTGCAGCTCGATCATCCGGGGACCTGTCTGGGTTACCGGGTGGACTTCAAGGGTCGCTCCGTCGCGTATATCACGGACAATGAACTCGGTGCACGAGACGCCACCGATCCCTACATGGAGGTGCTCACTGCATTTCTCCATGAAGTGGATGTGCTTATCCATGATTGTTCCTATTTCGATGATGAATACCCGAGGCGTGAATCCTGGGGTCATTCAAGCATTGGGCAGGTGGTGCAACTGGCTGAGCTTTCCAAGGTCAAACAATTGTTCCTCTTCCATCATGATCCCGAACATGAGGATCGGGACATTGACCGCAAACAGGTGGAGGCGGAGGCAGTGATGGCACGGCTGGGTAGCCAGTTCACCTGTCACACGGCGAAAGAGGGCGACCGTTTTGATCTTCAGAGCCTTTTATTGCTCGATCCTGTTGTTTGAATCTGGTGGATTCGTGATTGTTGCGAGCCTGCCTTGACCGTTGACACCCACTGTCCCTTGAGGAGATGACCATGATGAAAAAGTCCCTGTTCGGCGCTCTCGCGCTGGCGACCACCGCAGTTCCCTCAGTCCATGCAGACCAGGCCTTGGCCCAGAGTAAAGGCTGCCTGAATTGCCACTCCGTCGAAAAAGCCATTGTCGGCCCTGCCTATAAAGATGTCGCCAAGAAATATGCGGGTCAGAACGTGACAGACCAACTGGCACAAAAGGTCATGAAGGGCGGTGGCGGCGTCTGGGGCAGCATGTCCATGCCGCCCAATGCGGTGTCACCTGATGAAGCGAAAAAACTGGTGGAGTGGGTTCTGAGCCAGAAATAATCCGCATCGGCGGTTTCTCCCATACATTCCACCGGTCATCGGTTTCGGGTGCCCCTGGGTGCCCGGCCCCTCTGGTCAGGAGGAGGGTTGCTCTGGTTGTTTCGAGGCGTGATCCAGAGCCTCCCCCTTTGTCTTTCCTTCCCGGCGCTGGGGATTGAACAGCATCTGGGCATTCTGGGCGACCTTTCCATCAGTGGCTCACTGATCCCTAAGTCGCGCTGGACCTTTCAGTCGGATCTCCTGGTTGGGGCGGTGTCCGCCAGCCCATCAACCACGTCGAAAAGTGATGACCTCCGTTTTTCCGTCACCGGGTCCTACAACTCGATCGGATATCGTTTCACCCCCACGCAGTCCGTCTCCATGGGCTATGGCCTCCAATATGTGCAGGCCCCCCTTGCTGCACAGCCTACCTTCGAAAACCGGATATGGCAGCAATACACCTTCGAGCATTCGAGCGAGTATGGTCTTTTCAAGCTGAGCAGCCGCCTCGAGGAGCGGGCCATTAACCTTGCGCCCGGGGCTGCCGTTCGAAGCCGGTTTCTTCTGCAGTTCAACTACCCCTTGACCCCGTCTTTTTATCTGGTCGCTGCTGAGGAATATTTTGTGAACCTTAACAGCGTAAGTTGGGGGCCTATCGCGGGCTTCGACCAAAACCGTGCGTTTTTCGGCGCCGGTTACTGGCTGGATGATCAGTATCGATTGGAACTGGGCTATCTCAACAACTACATCAATCGTGATCTGGTGCAGGATCTCAGTGTCGACTTTATTGCGCTTAACTTCTACCTAAACCTGGAAGACTGACGTCGCTTAGCCTTCCAAAAACCGGCCCTTGAGCGGCTGACTGCAATCGGGACAGAGGCCACCCGGTGATAGCCGTTTTGCCAGGATTCGGTAGCCGGACCGCTCGATCAGCGTGCCTGCGCACTGCGCACAGTGTGTCTTGCCACCCTCACGGTCATCGATGTTGCCGGTATAGACATGCTTGAGGCCCGTATCGAGCCCGATCCTTCGCGCTCTGATGACCGTTTCGGGCGGGGTTTTTGGGATCTCCTGCATCTTCCAGGCCGGATGGAACGCCGAGAAATGCAAGGGAATCTGATCACCCAGATGGGTCAGGATCCATCGGCATTGGTTTTTGATTTCAGTGGCTGAATCATTAAGTCCTGGAATCAGAAGGGTGGTGATTTCCAGCCAGCAGTCGGTGTCATGGGCGATGTATTCCAGGGTCTCGAGTACGGGACTTAGATGGGATCCGGTCTGGTGGACATAGAAGTCATCGGTGAAAGCCTTGAGATCGATGTTGGCTGCATCCATCAGCGCAAAAAACGCCGCTCTGGGTTCTGGGAGGATATAGCCTGCGCTGACCGCAACCGTCTTGATGCCGAGCGAACGGCAATGGCTTGCCGTATCCATAGCGTATTCAGCAAAGATAACCGGATCGTTATAGGTAAAGGCGACGCTTCGGGCGTGGCTCTGCTGGGCGGATTTCGCAATCGCCTCGGGGCTGGCTTTTGATTGCAACCGGTCCATCTCGCGGCTCTTGGAGATATCCCAGTTCTGGCAAAACTTGCAGGCCAGATTGCAGCCGGCGGTGCCGAAACTCAAGACCTTTGATCCCGGATAGAAATGGTAGAGCGGCTTCTTTTCGATCGGATCGATGCAGAACCCGGAGCTTCGCCCGTAAGTGGTGAGTACCATCTGATCATTCAGGCGCCCACGCACAAAGCAAAGGCCCCGTTGCCCCTCATGCAATCGACACAGCCGTGGACAAAGATCGCATTGAATGCGCCCATCTTCCTGCTGATGCCACCAACGGGCCGGAATCAGTCCCGACTGCGTTGGATCAATGAGTTCGCTCATCGCCTCTCTCCGACGTTTCTCTGTAAGCATCGACCCTATAGCGTTCGATTTGAACGCTTGTATCCCAAAAATCGGCCGGTAATCCCGCTTTTCGCTTGAGTGCACGCAGGAACTCACGAGGGTCCTTCAGGGTTTGCCAGACGCTGGGTAAAAGCGTGCTCTGGTGAGGACCACAGCGAAGGATCAAGCCATCACGCCCTGGAACCAGTTGTGCAATGAGATCCGCCTCGGATGAGAATACGATCGGCAATGGCGGGCCGAGAACCGAGACCTCGATGTGGATCTTCGACCATTCTCTACCTTCCAGTGGCGGGAATCTTGGATCATGGAAGGCGGCCGCGAGTGCATTTTGGCGCACATCGTCTGCAAGTGAGCATCGATGGGGGATCAGGCTGCCGATACAGCCGCGCAGTTCTCCTTGCCGATAAAGCGTGACAAAACAGGCCCCGGACTCCCTCAGGGCCGGGTGCTCCAAGTCCTGGAGGGTCGGCAACCCCAGATGCCGGGCGATGGCATTGCGCGCACAGGCAAGAAGGGCGCGCCCTTTCCCGTTAGTCTCAGAGTTCATGATGGATGCGAGAGGGAAGACGGCGACTGGCATTGCGGCGCCCAGAAACCAATCGCCGCATAACCCACCACGGAAGCGGCATCGCCGGACTCCCTGGCAGAATCACCGCGAACCAAAAGCCTTGCCTCAAGATCATGGCGTCGGGCTGCCTGCAGCGCGCCATTGAGGGGGTAAGCCCCGCAGGCATCCTCACCATCGAGGGTCGGATCCAGATCAACAATGCGCCGGATCGTCTTCTGATCCAGCGCCAGGGCCTCCTGTTGGCTGTGAAAGTGGGATAAATCGGAACTGATCACCAGCAGGGTTTCATCTCCACCCCACAGGCACTCGATGACATCCATGACGGCTCTCGGCGATGCCCCCCCGACAATCAGTGGGACGATCTTGAAACCCCTAAGCAGGTACTGCAGAAACGGTAACTGCACCTCAAGGGCGTGCTCATCCCGATGGGCCTGTGTCGAGGCCTCGACCTGCGGCAGCTGTTGCACAGCAACAATGGCCTCATGATCGAGTTCGACCCGACCGAGTGGCGTCGAAAAGGCATCGACTTCCGGGTAACTGATCCCCCTGACAGGAACCCGATGGCAGGGTCCTAAAAGCACCACTCTTCGGATGCGGCGCACACCTTCACCCAGCGCCTTGAATCCCGCAGCAGCAATGGCACCGGAATAACGGTAGCCGGCATGGGGCACCATCAGCATTTTCGGCGAAGGGAACTGACTTTGCGGCGCATCATCCAGCCATCCGGCCAGCATGCGTTCAAGGACAAGCGGCTGAGCGGGATAAAAAAGCCCGGAGAGGGCAGAGGGGCGATCGTTCAAAGGGGGCATGATCGGGCGCTCCATGGCATCAATCGGGTTGAATGGGCAGGTGTTTATAAGACGGTCTGCGCATGATCAGTCACCGGGCGGGTTTCCTTCGACAGGCTCGAGTATGGTGCAGGGTGACAGGCTCTGCCTATTGGCATTAATTCGGATCAGGGTCTTTTAACGTCATCGATCCGATTGGAATTTCGAAGGTAGCTCAGATAAAATCTTCCCGCCCACGAAAAGGATCGGGGCAATATTCCATTGCCCATGGACCGGATCCCATGGAGTCGGGCACTAAGGATAGACTTGGAAGACTTATGGCAGATGATTCTGAAAATCTGGATGCGGAAACCCTGAAGAAAGTGCGCCTGCTGATTGAGCGGGGGTGCCTTCCTGAGTCTGACGGGACGACGCTCGGTGGTATTGAGCCGGTCTGGGGCTTTTCCAAGATCGCCATGATGCTGGGCATCTCCAGTGATGAGCTGGCTGAAATCCTCCTTGGCAACAACCCTCGCTTTGAAAGCGGAATCGGCCTCAGCGAATCGGCCTGATCACTCTTCCGCGTCATCGATTCTCGCGCGCGCCAATCAAGCGATACAATAGCTTTGCCCAATTCAGGGCGTGGTTTGATCCTGAGAGGTGAACTGTGAAAAAAAGCCTGATTGTTCTGGCAGCTCTGGTGCTTGCCGGATGCTACAGTTATTCCGGTAATGTGGTCGGCTACCGTGGCGGTGGCTGGGGTGGCGGTGGCTGGGGCCATAACAATTTTGTCAATGTCAATCGCGGCTGGGGCGGTGGTCGTGGCTTCTATCATCCAGGCAGGTGGTAATTATGAAAAAAATCATTCCATTTCTGGCGCTCCTGTCAGGATCTGCATGGGCTGTAGATGATGCTGAAGTGATTCAGAAATTGAGCCCGGGCTACCTCTCGCTGGAACAGAAAACCATTGCATTGGTTGGCAAGGATTACCAGCGCCTGATGGTAGATGCAGCCTATGCCAATGTGGCGAGTTCTGCCTGTCCTGGCTTGACCTTTAATGGCGCTGAAGCCAACAAGGTATTCAGTCAGTTGATGGCCGAGCGGGGCGGTACAACCCCTGAAGCCATGCAGGATTATGCGGTCAAGACCTCGGTCCTTTATGGGACCTACGTTGGAATGTTGCTGTCTGAAAGCTTTCTGGATACCGACGCCTTCTGTAAGCACACCGATGCGGTGAAGGAAAAGAAAAGCGGACCCACCAAATTCTGGACCGCAACAGCCAAATAAGAAAAACGCTAATCGACCTAAGGCGGACCCCTGTGGCCTGACCCTCATTCAAGGGGGGCAGGCCAACGCCTTTAGATTCAAATCGCCCGCTATTATTTATCATCTGCTATTGACAGTTAGCAGAATGCCAATTAGGCTGTCCCCGAACGTTAGCAAAAGCTATCACTCTGATCGGGAGATCGCCATGAAAAATGCAGCACGAATAACCCTACTGGCTCTGGTTTATGCCTTTGTTTCGGACATGGATTTTCGCGACCACCAGATGAAAGACGCAAGCCCCCATGTGGTCCAGAACCAGATTCAGGTGGAAGAGGCCAAATTGACCGGTGCAGAGGTCTTGAGAGCCCTTAAGAACCGCTCAATCGCGGCTGCAAAGTCTCAATTATCGAGCTGATAACGGTAATCTATGATCCACTTGCAGACCGAGGTCGGTAGTTGTGTACCGCCACCGGTTTCGCAGCCGGATGCATAGACAACGACATGTTCCTGCCACGCATTAAAGCCAAAATAGATGGCAAATCCGAGGATGATAATAATTCCGAGGCGAATGAGGATGTCTGGCATGACCGGATTGAAATGGTGGGTATCACCATTTAGGACAGTCGAATCGGATGGGGGTTCCCAGACCCCTAACCCACTGATCAGGTGCCAGGCATCCCGGTGTCACGCCTGAACCGTGCAAGTGGGGTGCGGTTGGCGTCCTCCAGAATCATCTCATCATGTGCGAATGTGAAGCGGGCCACTTTCTGCAGCATCGACACAAAACGGTTTTCCAGTTCCATGACCTCCACACAAGCCATGCGTGTGGTCGCAGGCGGCAAGATTTGAAGCTGTTCTCCCGATAACGCGTACTCGCCCCAGAAGCGGTTGCAACCGGTAAAGCCACTGACGCTGTTGTCGTGCTTTGAAAAAATGATCCGTGGGGGCGCCCCCTTGAGTCGACTGAGATCAACGGTCGGCAGTTCAAGCAAGACCCAGGTATGGCCCTTGAGGTGTGCCTCATGCGGCTGAGCCGGTTCCTTGACCTTCTTCAGAACCAGTGCACCCACATCATGGGATTCAAGCACTTTAGGCTCCTTAAGCGGCCTCTCACCGCCTTCAAACAGGATTTTGCCTTCGTGTGTGATCTGACCTTTGATCCGGTAGCTGCGGCGGACATCAAGGAGACCCGGGTCGTATGACACATCAAAGGGTTTAGGAATCTTGCTAATGGGAAACTCGGCCACCAGAAATCCGGTGGTACCGGGAGCGGCGGCATCGACGAGCGAGAGACGCACCTTCGCCCCTGATGGCAGCGCTATTCGCTCCTGATAGCTCACGGTCCCCCTGATGCGGGCATCCGTACTTTCAAGGCTCGCCCCAGCCAGGCACTGACTGCCAGCAACAAGAAAGATGAAAAGACCAGTAAGGAAGGTCGCTGTCCAGCGGTTTTGGATGATCATGGAAAGAGAGTCTCCACAAAATAGCCTTGGTTGACAATCCCGATCTGCCCGAAGGGCTTGTAACTGCTGGAATCTGTCCCTAACTGCCCACACCTGATGAGATGGTCGCTTGCCACCCTGACGGCATCTGACTGCCAAAATGGTGATGCATTTATCACCTAAAGCATGGGAGCGACCAGGTTATGAAAATTAGCACGATCGGTATTGACCTCCTTCATGAATTTTATTCAGATCCATGCCGCCTATCAGCACAGCAAGATCGTTCAGTGAAAAAAATCAAACGAAAAGAGACGACCCCCTACCTTGCGAATCTGGAACCTTGCCTGAGTGGTATGGGAGCCTGTGGCAGATCCCCTGCCGGGCCCGCAAGTTTCGATCCATGGGGCATACGGTCAAGCTGATGGCCCCGCACTCTCGCCCTCCAGGGCGTCTGTATGAAGCGTCTCACCGAGCCATCTGCCAAGATAGAATTCGGTCACGCGCGGTCTGATTCTCTAAAGCCAGTGTTCTAGCGGGCTTTTTCGTCTGCATCCAGATCAGGACCCCTTCCCAGCCATGAAAAAACCATCGCTAAGGTGTCATATGCCCTCGGCCGGAGATGATCAAATAACGGCGGTTTTAAAAGATCGTTCACAGTATGCCTCTAGCAGCGTTAATTCACACGCGCATTTATGACAGAATTCGTCGACT
>CAYLUS010000038.1:0-17519 GCA_964386975.1 uncultured Methylococcus sp. | reverse complement strand
ATGGTGGAGGTGGCGGGAATTGAACCCGCGTCCGCAAATCCTCCGCCTTCGGATCTACATGCTTATCCATGTCATTGGTTTTAGCCGACGGTTACCCGACTGGAAGGAGAACCTTCGGCGATTCCGTTGGTTTTAGCGAATCGGCCCCGGACGTGCCTCATCGCGAGCTTATGCTTGTGTTATCCCCGGGACAGCGTCCAATAAGCAGGCCCTGATCGGAGACTGGCCTTAAGCGGCCAGAGCGTAGTTGTCGTCGTTGGCAACTAATTGAATGCAGACTGTTTTACGAGGTTGACTGCACCTCGGCATGCACCTTGGGTTTTGCGATCCACGTCGAAGCCAAGTCACCCCCAAAGCTGACAGTTAAGTATAGTCTTTCTTGTCTCAGAGAAGAAATATAGGCGCTTTGTTTTTTTTCAACACCTGATGCGTTGTAGATCCCGTGGCCCTGCTGATTGGCACTACTCGACCACGTAATTGCCCATCATGCCGGCCTGGATATGGTCATTAACGTGACAGTGGTACATCCAGATGCCTGGGTTATCTGGCTGCATATCAACGGTCACATGGGTTCCAGGTAGAAGGTTCAGCACGTCAACCCTTCGTCCCGTTTCTGTTAGGGTATTGCCATGCCAGTGCGGCGTGTGGATGTCCACTTCGGTGCCTAGCGCAATCTGATACCACCTTACTTTCTCGCCGGTCTTCATCTTCAAATCCTGAAGATTGCTGAAAATGAGGCCGTTCATGCTATGTTTGAGGTTGCTTTCTACAAAGTCAGAATCTTCAGGTTTCTCTTTAGCAGCAGGGGCAAATCTTTCAATGTTTTTGTCCCTAAAAAGGCTCTTATTTTCGTCCAGCACACTGAAGAGAACGACGAATTCACGATCGATCCCCTTGAGCTTGCCGTTTTTTTGGAGGGTTCCCTTCCTGGATATGATGATGGGGCCAATTAACCCGGTGTTGGTATCTGCAACTTCATCAACATGAGAGTGGTAGAGCCATATGATGGAGCTCGGATCCTTAGGGCCAGGTCCCGAGCGTTCAGGAACCTCCCATGTATAGGTATATGCCGCACCCGGCTGGAGCGCATCATCCTTCTTATCATGCCCTCGGGTACCGTCCTCATAGTGTGTTCCCTCGCTGTCTTTTTTATAAAAGACACCATGAGGATGGATAGAGACGGGGAGGGTTTCGAGCTTGTTTTTAAGCGTTACTTTGATTGTGTCGCCGACATCCGCCCGAATTACTGGGCCGAGAATCCCGAGGTGGGTCCAGTCTTTGGACACCGGCTTGGCGTGTGTGAATGAGTCATCGGTATACTCGACATAGCGAGCCTTAAAGTAGCGATGGCCAATCCGATCTCTTCCATTCCCCTCGACAAAGATTTTTTCATCTTCAGTGAACGCGCCGTCATGCATCGGATTCTTGGGGTAAGAGGGGGCGTAGTCCCAGAGGACCTCTTCCGCTGCAATGAAGTAATTGCGGGTAGTCGCATGTGCCGAAGGGATCAGCATGAACATGATAAAGGCAAACATCATATGAAACTGATGTGCTTTGAACCGGCAGGGTCGCTTGTAGAAAGTCATCTGATAATGATAACCGATCTCAATACCGGCGTCTCAAGCGCTATCGCTTCCTCATTAAGCATAGGCCATACAGCCATATGGAGACAGGCATCATCGGCTATGATCCTCCAGTGAATTTATTGATTTGAAAAACACTTCCTGCCCAAGCCACTTTAGATGAACGATCACACCAAAAAAGACAGTTCGCACGAGCGCGTACCGCCGCGCCTCCCGGGCGCATTCCCTCTGGTTGGCCATATCCTTGACTTTGGGAAAAATCCACACGACTTCATGATGCGCTTGCGCGCCGCTTTGGGCGATGTTGCTGAATTCAAGATGTTTCATCAAGACATGGTCCTCCTGACGGGTGAAAAGGCCTCAGAGGCCTTTTACAGGGCAGCTGATGAAATGCTGGACCAAGGCGCGGCCTACAAGATCATGACCCCAATCTTCGGCCATGGTGTGGTGTTTGATGCCCCCATCAAGCAAAAAAACCAGCAACTTCAGATGTTGATGCCGGCGCTTCGGGACAAACCGATGAGGACCTATTCGGACATCATTGTTGAGGAGGTCGAGGGTCTCATCAAGGACTGGGGTGACGAAGGGGTACTGGATCTTCTGGCTTTTACCAAAGAGCTCACAATCTACACCTCAAGTCATTGTCTGCTCGGGCCCGAATTTCGCCACGAACTGAATAAGGAATTTGCCGAGATCTATCACGATCTGGAGCAAGGTATAAAGCCGATAGCCTATGTTTTTCCGAATCTTCCTTTGCCCGTCTTTCGGAGGAGGGATAAGGCTCGGGCACGTCTTCAAGTTCTCGTAACCGAGATCATGGAAAAACGGGCCGAAGATCGCCCACAGAGTCCTAACGTCTTTCAGACCCTGATTGATGCAACCTATGAGGATGGGACTAAGCTTACACCGCATGAGATCACCGGCATGCTGATCGCGACGATCTTCGCTGGGCACCACACCAGCTCCGGCACAACGGCTTGGGTCTTAATTGAACTCCTAAGGCATCCGGATTGGATGCAGCGCGTCGTTGCAGAGCTGGATCAGCTCTTTGGTGAGGGTGCCCCAGTGAGCTTTGAGTCGCTTCGGCAGATTCCCCATCTCGAAAGCGTGCTCAAAGAGGTTCTGAGGCTGCATCCACCGCTGATCATTCTCATGCGCAAGGTGCTGCAGGATTTTGAGGTCGAGGGCACTGTGATCAAGGCGGGTAAGTTCGTCTGTGCGGCTCCCGCGATTACCCACCGCATCCCTGCTCTTTTCCCGAACCCAGAATCATTCGAGCCGGACAGATACTCTCCGGAACGGCAGGAGGACAGAAACCTCTACGCTTGGCAGGCATTTGGAGGCGGTCGTCACAAATGCTCAGGGAACGCCTTTGCTCTCTTCCAAATCAAGGCAATCTTCTGCATTCTGCTCAGGCGCTATGAGTTTGAGCTAGTCGGTGAGCCGGCCTCATATCGCGATGACTACACGAAGATGGTGGTTGAGCCTCAATCGCCTTGCCGAGTGAGATATCGGCGGCGTACCAGAGCAAAGGAGTTGGACGCTAAAAAATCCTCCTCCGCTCAGGAGCCAGCGCGGGAATCCAGCAGCGCCTCCATTCAGGTCGATCTTGACCTGTGCAAAGGACATGGCACCTGCATGACAGAGGCGCCAGAGCTCTTTCATGTCGATGACCAAGGTAAGCTCACGGTTTTAAGCGAGAAAATCCCGGTCGGTGGACTGGAGAAGGCAAGAGCCGCCGCAAAATACTGCCCGACACAGGCAATCCGCATCTTGGAGGGGCAGGAATCCTAAGCGGATAAAAAATCAGGGGCGCTTCAAGCGCCCCTTTAGAATTTCAGAATTTGGCCGTCCCTTACTTCGCCGGCGCGTACTGTTCCCGAATCCAGTGACTGACAGCCGTCTGCGGGATGCTAAGACTCTTAGCGGCAAGCTTGATCATGGAATTTGCCCATGCCATTGCTTTGCCCTCGCGGGCCTGGGCAGGAAGCAGTCTGAATGCCTCAAGCACGACCAAAATAAACTGAATCCCCATTGAGATAATGCTGCTGTCGAGCGTCGACAGGAGAGCTAACGAGTGGGCACGGCCCTTGGGGTTATTGCGCCAGTAGGAGAAGATGCAGTCATGCAGCAGTTGGGCCTCCGTGGTATGCGTCAGGAAGGCTTCGCGAAGTTCTTCTGAGAGCGTTCTGCGTGTCAGCTGAACGCGTCCTGCAGCCGTTGCGTAGGCTTTCAGGGCCTTCTGCACGTCGAACTCATGGGCAATCAAAAGGTCACGCAGGCAGAGTGCATCCTTCACGGCTGTCGTGATCCCAGAGGCCGTCAGTGGATGGCAGCAGCCCCGGGCATCGCCGAGCAGGGCCACGTTGCTTTTAACGTTGGTTTTGGGAACGATACGGTAATTGGCTGCGGCCAGGGGCTTGTCCTCGGCCATCGCTTCCTCAATGTCCTCCCGGAATGATTGGGGAAATGACTTCAGATGCTCGCGAATGGATTCTTTGGAATCATCGCCACGCAGGATTTCGAACATGACTCGCGCACGGCCTTTGGTGACGCTGTAGGCATAAGAGATGCCAAGGGGATTCAGGAAGATGTTCCCATATCCTGGAGTTGGCAGGTGTCGATCGGAGACTTCAACGCCCAACATGCCGGAGTAACGGTGAGTTTCATGCGCGATGCCCGTCAGTTTGCGGACCTGAGACATGGGGCCATCGGCACCAATAATCAGCCGTGCGTTGACGCGCACCTGTCCTGAGTCGCTAGAGACCACGGCATGGTAGTTTTCTGAGCCTTCCGAGAGTTCGATCGCTGTAACCCGGCCACCCATCCAGACTTCAACGCCTTCAAAGGATTTGATCTTTTCGAGGAGGTGATCCTTCAGGGCTTGATGTTCAATGGCCATACCGCCGTGATTCAGGCCATCAACTTCGTTGTAAGGCAAGACGATGGACTCGTCGTGTTCGGCCTCTGGGTGGAATGGGAAGATTGAAAAGCCACGGATGTCTGAGCCGATGTCAGTGTTCTCGCTCAGGAGCCCCAATTGTTTGAGTCCGTCAATCCCTGGGGGATGAATTAGTTCTCCAGCGAGCCTCCGGCCGTGGCTGGATTTGGGCTCAACGATGAGGACCTTGAGGCCGAGCGGGGCAAGTGCTGCGGCCGTTGCCGAACCGGCGACGCCGCCACCGGCGATCAGGACATCGACGTCCATCTGCTTCATCGGGTGTTCTTCCATCATCTATCTGGAATTGCCTGTCTAAACTGGTAAATCATGGCCTGAAGCCCACCTCATCAATACGGCTGAGCGTCAGATTCGGGGGGAGCGAGTGACACTTTTTGGTCACGACAGTGAGTAGTGTTTCATCTTACAACAAACGTTGTCATGACGCGACATTTGAATCAAGCCGATTCATTTGATTATAACGTGTCAACGCCCAAACCGGGAAATAGGTGTGATACAGGCGGTAATCAAGCATTGCCGCACCAAAGAAAACGCCGTTGACAGTCTGGCGAGGCCAGTTGCCATCGCTCTGTTGTTGGCTTAAAAGCCACATGACGCCCTTGTCGATGCTGGGATCCTCAGCGCCCACAATCTCCATGAGCCCGAGCAGTGCCCAACTGGTCATCACCGCCTGCGTGTCGGGATGCTCAACATAATGGCCCACCAGACAGCTGCTGTAATGTTCGCTCCAGCCGCCATCGGCGCGTTGTTTGGATTTCAGCCAGTTTGCGGCCTTGATGAGGGCAGGGTCGGTGGCTGGCACGCCGGCGATGCGGAGTGCTTTCGCGACATGAAAGATGGCGTAGGTGTAATTGATTCCCCAGAAACCTTGCCAGGACCCATCCTCGCCTTGAGCTGCTCGAATCAGGGAAATGCCTCGTTGGATAGACGAGCGGATGGTGCCGCCATCAAAGTCATCGTAATGGTGCAAAAAGTGTGCGAGGGCGGCGATTGATGAGGCAGTGCATTCGATATATGAAAGTTCGGTCATGCATTGCCCGAACATCTCCGAAGGATTGATGACTTCAAGCAGCTTACCTGCGCGCCGACGCTCATAGGTGCCAAAACCACCATCGGCGTTTTGGCGAGAAAGGATGAAGCGAGCTGCGAGCGCCATCCGCTCGGCAGAGATGCCCTGAATCTCCTTTAAGTCCGCATGTTCTTTAACCCTCAGCAGACCAGTGATGGCCTCCGCCGTGCAATCACTGACTGGCCAGCGATGCTCGCCATCCGAGAAACACCAGCCGCCAACGGCAGAGTCCCGCCAATGACGCGCAAAATCCGGGATTTCTTCTACCAGCTGCGCCCGGTCAAGAAAAGCGACCGCGGTCTGGATTGAAGCCCTAGCGTTGGGCTGCAGCTTTGGGACTTCCGTCAACGCCTGAAGGACGAAGCCCGTATCCCAGGTGTTGGAGCGCGCGCCGACATAACGAAGACCCTCGTCCTGATCCTCCCAGCGCCATGCTTCAACCCCTTTCAGGCTAGCCTCAAGCTCTGGATGGTTTGGGTTCTCGATAAAGATCGACAGCGTATTGAGGAGCCCGTTGACTGGAGAAATGCCCTGATGTCGGCTGGTTTTTTGTTCATGGAGGATCCGCTCCAGACAGGTCGCCAGCGCTTTTTTTCGGACGGTCTTACTGTGGTGTCTCTCAAAAATAGCCAAAAGGTCATAGACCCTTCGCAGAAGCGGACTGATCGGCACATAGACATCGCTCGCCGCAAGTCTGTGGCGAAGGCGCGGGAAAGGGATAGTGTTATAGGGCTGCGGGTAGATTTCGGCACGAACAGCCGAAACCCATGCGGGGTCCAGCGGGGCAATATAGCGTCTGCCGGAAATATAGGCGATGCCCAGGTAAATCAGTCGGGTATGGCAGTAGAAGCGTCGGGGATGGAAGGGCAGCCACTCCGGCAGAATGAAGAGCTCGGGTGGTATGGCATTCAGGCCCGAATATTCATAAAGCCCAAGTATGGCCAGCCAGAACTTTCCCCAGGTCGGAATCCCCTGAACGCCCTCGGGTTGTTGATGGATCCATTGCCGGGCCCGGACGAGGGTAGGATCGGAGGCATCCACGCCCATCAAACGGAGCGCGACATAGCCCAGGGTAGTAAAAAACACATAGCCTTGAGACTCCGGGTGCATGCCCCAGGAACCATCTGCGGCTTGATTGACCTGAAAATGCTTGAGGATTTGTACTTTTTCATCGGCAGAATAGGGCCGGCCGATGATACCCCTGACAACAATGGACTGAGCCAGAATCATCGTGCACCAGACCATCTCTCCCTCGAAGTCACCTCCCGATTTTTGGAGCGACAACAGGTGATCGATGGCGCGCTGAGCACCCTCTTGAGCGGCATTGGGCTGCATGACGTTTTTGACGATGGGATCGGTTGAGAAAGGCGGTATGGCGCGGGTCTCAAGGAGAGGCGGGGCCCAACTCCTGTTCAAGTGTAAGGAATTCGCGCTGCCACACGGCTTTATTGAAGCCCCATGAGCCGCTGTTTAGCGCCTTTAGCCCCAGATCATATTCCTGACGGGCGGCTTTGCCGTTTTCATCCACTTCCAGAAGGGCCCGGGCATAGAAAACGTGGTTCAGGGGGTGCGAGGGAAACTCGGTCACGGAAGCCTTGAGAAGTTCAAGGGCCTTATCGCCATCACCCATGCCGCTGGGCCAGGGGGGTGCCTTGAGGTAGAGCATGCCCAGGACCCGCAGGGGGCCGCCTTGATCAACACCTCTGGAGAGGCTCAGTGCTTGCTGTAATGCCTGGTCAAGCCGGTTGAGATTTTCAGCGGCCTGAACGGGGTGATCATGCAGGGCAAGGCCGAGATTGGCCGCCAGGTAATAGTGAACGGCGCCATCTTTTGCCCCACCCTGAGCCAAGGCGCGGTCAGCAAAGCGAACCCCTTCTGAAGCCAAGGCATCTCGATCGGGTCCCGGATTTTCCCGTTCCGCCAGATGCAGGCTCAGGCGGGCCGGCAGCGAAGACCGGATCAGTGCGCTATCTGTGCTGGTTCGGACCGTTTTCAGGGCGCATTGAAGATCATGCGTTGGGGTGGCCGGTCCGAGTTGGCTGTCCTTTCTGAGAAGCGATTCGGCATTCTCGTTGGAACAGGATGAGAGCCCTTTAAACTGGACCGTCTGCTCAGAGAGTGTGGCGCAACCGGAGAGACTCAGGCAGATCAGGGCCGCCAGACGGTTCGCTTTTTGGGCCATGTTCAATGCGCTTGCTCCCAGCGCCTGATGGACCCATCAATCGCTGCCTTGTTAGCGGCCACAAAATCATCAATCCCGAACAGGTCGCAGAGTTTCTTGCCTTCACGATCCTTGCAGGTGGCTACGAGGGCATTTTCAAAGCGCTGCCGATCATCCTCGCTGGCAAGCGTTGTGTTGGCAACCAGGCCCATCAGCGGGATCGGGTCGGACGTGAATACGGTCTCGAGGGTGGATTGCAGAGGAAGCGAGCTGAGCGCCGAATACTGCTGGCCATTGACCAGTACCGCATCCAGTTCGCCTCGGTCCAGGGCCCTTAATGACCGAAGCGCCTGTTTTCCGGGCTTAAGTTCAAAATAGGCAGAAGGGTCGAGTTTTCCTGCGAACACAATCCGGCTCAAAAAATCCGGTTCGCCAAAAACGCTGCCTCCAAGGGATTTTCCCTTCAGGGCATCGAGCGAAGCAAACTTACCCTTTTGCGTCAGAATCCGGTATTGCTCCGAGACTTGGCCTTTCATGCGAGGCTGAACAATGGGTTCGAGGTGTTTCGACTTTCGCTGATCCAGAAACAATCCAAGGGAGGTAATGGCAAATGGGGGATTCTGCGTGTTCAAGAGGGCCCGGCATTGATCCGTGTCAACCGTAAACGTGCTGGAAAATTGATTCGATGGCCAATTGCCGACCCGTTCCACCACCCGCAGCATCGCGTTCATGGCCGCGTTGGCATCGGCTTCATTGATGGGGCCACCGGGATAGCAGACCACCACGGCGGTGGTCGCCGCCTGAGGGGCGTTATTGGGGTATATGCCCATCAGGAATGCCAGGGCAACGAGAAGGGAGTAGGTAAGGCCGGTCTTCACAAAGGTCTCTGAATTCTGGAAATGGGTTGATGGCCAATAACGGTGGTTTCCGCTCGCGCTGAACCTGTGGATCAACGCGTCGATTGTGTGGATCGCTTCAGCAGTTGACCGATGGCCGGACCAATCAGAAGTGTAGCAACAAGACAGGCCAAAAGCCCGATGGTAATGTCGATACCCAGACCTGAAACCCCCCGGTAGCTGGCGAGAGTGATCGCGCCAAGCCCAGCCAGCTCAGTTCCGGCTGCTAGCACGATGACTTTGCCCGCATTTAGCGTGACTGCCAGTGGGCTCTCACCCGAAAGTTCGTTCCAGCGGTGGCTAAACCACACCCCGTAATCGGCTGCAAGTGCTATTACTAGGGGTAAAGCAATGATGTTGGCGTAATTGTAACTGAGTCCACCCATGGCCATCAGACCCAGCATCCAGCCACCACCGATTACCAGTGGCAGGGCAGCCAAGACGATGCCACGAATGTTTCTCAGGGCAACGACTAGCCAGAAAAGGCAACCCACCACGGCCAGAACAGTGCCTTGACGGAAGCTGTCGACCACGGTCTTAGAAAACACCTGATGGGTGGTCGGAAATCCGGTTGCATGGGTGGAGATGCTGTAGACCTCCCGCATCAACTCATCGAGATTTTCGGCGTTATAAACAGATTTTGCCGGGTAGGCATATGCCGCGAGCGTGCCATCTTTACCGACAAAACGGTCCTTTAGGGTTGAGGGCAGTTGATCAGGCTCAAGTGGTGCTGCCGCCTTCCAGCTTTTGAGGAGAGCCAGACCGTTGCGGGCCTCGCCCAGAAGTCCGCGCATGAACTGCTCGGATCCGAGTCGGGTTGCCTCGGGTTGTTCTCTGGCGGCCTTTAGCAAATCCTCAAGTGCGGCATGCAGGGATTCCATAGGTGCCACAAGGGATGCCTGACCGGTGGAGAAGGCCTGCTCCTCGAATTCCTCAACTCGGTCTCGGGCAAGTTCAAGATGGTGCACAACCTGAGCGAACGTGGCCGTATCCAGGCCTTGCCGCTCCAACTGGTCCAGCCATCGTGAGGCGCCAGTTTGTCCGGCGTCCAGGGCGATCCTTTGCGCGAGCGCACTCCGCGCCGCCGCATCCTCCGGAAACAGGCCATCGATCGACTGGACCTTGGAAATAGAGGAGAGGCGGCTTGCACCGGCAGTGATTCTCCGGAGTTCCTGCAGGTCTGAGGCCGTGTAGATCACCACTTCGGCCTGGTAGTCAGTATCCGTTACCATCTTGCGTTGGTAGGCCGCCGCCTTGGAATCCTTGGGGAGCAGCGAAAGGACGTCATAATCGAAAGGGATCTGACGGGCTGCGAGGATCCCCATCAGCGCAGTCCCCCCGGCAATTGCGACCAGGAGCAGGGCGAGGAAGCGGGGATAACGTCCCTGTACCCGTCCAGTATGGCTTCCAGGTGTTTCCACACGTATCTTGGGCGGAAATAGCGCGTAGATCGCCGGTTGGACCCACCAGGTGCTGATCAGGATCATCAGGACGCCACCAGCGGCAACCAGGCCCAGTTCGGAAAACCCGGGAAAATCGACTGTTGAGAGCATGCCAAAGATCAGCAGTGAAGCGCCTCCGGCGGTAAAAACGGCGGGAAATGAATGCTCGATCCCCTCTCCAATAGCCTGGAGCAGTGGTTGCCCCTTGCGCCTTGATTCTGCAATCTGCGAGGAGGTGAAAATGCCGTAGTCGGCACCGAGACCAAACAGGATGGCGAGAAAGCTGGAGGTTATGATGGTGAGATGCCCTACCGTCCACTCTGCGAGCGCCAGCGACCACAGCGCTCCAAGACCCATGGGCAAGAAAATGGCCAGCGCCCAGCGGATGCTGCGGACTACCAAAAAAATCAGGGCCCCGATCAAGGCTGCCGAGGTCATGATCACCAGACGAATATCGCGCTCGATATCGATAAATTCCTCATATTCGATTGCCGGGAGACCGGTCAGGGTCACTTCTGGCGGCGTTCGCCCTTGTTGTTTGAATTCGAGAGCAAGCGTGTCTGCAACCAGTCGAATTCGCTCATTGAAGGGTTTGAGTACCTCGAAGTCCTCTCGGGGATCCTTGGCATGAACAAACATGAAAAGAAGATCTCCTCGATGTGAGGCGAAATAATCGTTGGCAAGCTGTTGTGCGCCGACCGGAGCCAGAACGCCGCTCCAGTCAATGGACGCAGGGGGTGTTTCGCTTTTGATCCAGCGAGACCACTCCTGAATCAGTGCCGAAGAAGCCATGAGTCCCTGACGAACATTCTCAAGATCAACATGTGCGAGATCTGGCGTGGCCGGGGGTGCTCCGGAGACGGTGTTGATCAGTTGAGCGAGCGGCTCTGGTGAAGCGTGATTAATGATATCCAGGGCCGAGGAGAGTTTCTCCAAGGTGGGTGCCGGGGTCATCAGATAGGCGTGATCAAGAAAGAACTGACGGTCCAGTCGTTCGGTGGCCTGTGCGATTTCAGGCTGTTGTCGTAATCGCTCCGCCAGGGTACTCGCAAAGGTCTCGAGATCGCCCCTTGGGGCATTCTCCAGAACCACCACCAGATCCGATGCCGCGCCAAACTGCTGCAGGAACTGTTCGAGACGTTTTGCTACCTCCGTATCCTGGGGCAGGAGGGCCTGCCGTGAAGTGTAAACCGGCAGTTGGATGGCGGACATCAACGCCCAACCGGAGAGGACGAGGGTTATTCCAAGTGTAATCCAGGGAGAACGGGCCGAGGTCAGAGCCAGTTGACGCGCGAAATGTTTCATTCGATCGGTTATAGGGTAAGGTCCTGAGCGGAGCGGTTTAGGGGCAGACCCAGCGGTCTGCTGGCCTGAATTTCGGGCCGGATTGAATTTTTCATTCGATCGCCGTCTAAGCGGTTATGGATTTCAACCCATCATTTCATGGAGATAGTTTGCCATGGCCATCAATCTCAACGGTAGAGCCATTCTTTCGGGTATTGGTCTATATGTTCTGTTGTACTTTCTGCATATCGGGGCATTACCCTGGCTCGTTGGTGAAAAAGCAGCGGGTAGCGATGAGCAAGTTGTCCTGTATTTCGTGAGCCAGGGGCTGGGTATCTTGACCTGTCTTGCCCCGGGTTATCTGGCCGCCAAAATGGCAGGCCATCACGGCTTTGTGCATGGCGGTCTAGTCGGGGGGATTAGTACTGTGATCACCGCCCTGATTGCGATGGTCTTTGCCATCGTGGCCGGTAGCCAATTCGTAGGATTTGGCTCCATGCCATTCTGGGTCGTCGTCAACGGGTTCCTGGGTGCCTTCGCCGGGATTATGGCCTCTGACCTGACTGATGACGAGACGGAGGATGCTTCAGCCAAGGAGTAAGGGTCCGCCAGGTACGAGGAAGATCACTCAAACCGGCAGAGCACAAGTGGTGATCCGGCGATCCTTGGGTGATAATTGGCCTGAGAAAATTAACTAAAGCAGGCTATGAACTCAGAATTCGATGTCGTGATCGTGGGCGGTGGCATGGTCGGAGCGACACTTGGGTGTGCGTTGGGTGACTCCCGTTTGAAAGTAGCCGTTCTTGAGGACTCACCGCCAGAACCCTTTAGTCCGGATCAGCCACAGGATCTGCGGGTTTCAGCCGTCAGCGTCGCCTCCCAGAATATTCTGAAGACCCTCGGAGCATGGTCTGGCGTGATCGGTCGCAGGGCCTGCCCATACCGGCGTATGCGTGTCTGGGAGGATGCGGGTGATGTTGAATTTCGCTGTAACGAGATCAATGAGCCGGTGCTCGGCCACATTGTTGAAAACCGCGTGATACAAATTGCCGCACTTGAGCGGCTTGCCGCTTTTACCAACGTTGAGCTCATTCAGTCGGTCAAAACCAGATCCATCACCTACGGGGCACAGAGGTCCTTAGTGGAGCTTGAGGATGGTCGGGTGTTGCACGCGCGACTTCTGGTTGCCGCCGATGGGGGCTTTTCAAGGGTCCGCCAAGCCGCAGGTATGGGGGTCAGCGGCTGGGATTATGAGCAACATGCTCTGGTTCTGACGGTTGAAACTGTCTCGGGTCAGCAGGATATTACCTGGCAACGATTTACGCCTAAAGGACCTCAGGCGCTGCTGCCGTTAACGGGTTCAAATGCCTCACTGGTGTGGTACAACACCCCCGAGGAAATCAAACGGCTGCGCGGCCTGGATGATGAAGCGTTGCTGAGAGAACTTGAAGCCACGTTTCCCGAATGCCTGGGCGATGTAACTCGGATCAGCGCCAGAGGTAGTTTCCCGCTGCGGCGCCAGCATGCACTGCGTTATGCCAAAGAGGGCGTGGTGCTGATTGGTGATGCCGCACATATGATCCACCCGTTGGCGGGTCAGGGCGTAAATATTGGTTTTCTTGATGCAGCGGCACTCGCCGAGGTGCTATTGCAGGCCACGACCGATGACAGGGATTTTGGATCAGCACAGACACTGGCCCAGTATGAGTCGATGCGTCGTCGCAATAACCTGGTGATGATGACAGTCATGGATGCCTTTTACCGTGCCTTTGGCAATGATGTGGGTCCTTTGCGACTCCTGAGAAACTTAGGGCTTGGACTTGCCGAGCGGATCGGACCGGCCAAGAAACTGGCGATGAGCTATGCCATGGGCTTGAGTGGGTCCCTCCCGAAACTAGCACAAGGCGTCGCCCTTCTGGGTTGACCCGATTCGGAGGGCCCTTGAGCAGTCTCCTGTCGCGACTGGCCGAGACCGTAAGGTGTGTCGGTCATAATCATGCCATTCTCAGCGAGTCGAGCTGTCTGACGCATCAGGAGGTGGCAGACCTGTCTGATCGGGTCGCTATCTGGCTTATCGAGCAAGGCATTCGGCCACGCGATCGGGTCGCACTTTATGCCGTCAATGGCCCCGAGTTCCCGATCCTTTATCTTGGCATCCTAAAGGCCGGTGCGACCGTGGTTCCGGTCAATCTCCTGATTAATCGCCCGGAAGTCGAATATGTGCTTAATGATTCAGGCGCCCGCGGGATGCTCTCGACACAGGGACTCCTCAATCGATTGGGACTGGATCTGTCGTCCTGTCCTGATCTTTTATTCTCTTTGGAAGTCGGCGGATCTTCTGACATCGATCAAGCGCTAACTGCTGTTCTCGCTCAGGCACCGGCGCATTGGGACCCACCGGTCATCTCAGACTTGGATCTTGCGGCGATCCTCTACACATCCGGAACCACCGGGTTCCCCAAGGGCGCCATGTTGAGTCATGGCAATCTGGCCAGCAATACCTCAAGCGTGACTCGGGCGATGGACTGGCGACCCGGGCAGGATCGCGTTCTGGTCGTACTGCCGATGTTTCACGCCTTTGCCGCGACGGTTGGGGTGCTGACCCCATTGACCAATGGCTCGGCGATTGTCCCTCTGGCCCGTTTCGAGCCGGATCTGGTGGCCGAGGCGATTGGTCGATTTCAAGCCACAATTTTCCTGGGTGTTCCCAGTATGTATGGGGTCCTCCTTCGACTCCAACCCGATCGAACGCCACTGTTTCGGTCGCTGCGCTTCGGGGTATCCGGTGGCGCTGCATTGCCTTTGGCAGTTCACCAGGCATTCGAAGCGCGCTTCTCCATCACCCTCTATGAGGGCGATGGGCCCACCGAGTGCTCTCCGGTAACCTGTGTGAACCCGATTGGCGGGCTTAACAAACCTGGCACCGTTGGCCTGCCGGTCCCGGATGTTGAAATGCGCATTATCGATGCGTTTGGCAATGAGCAGGCTGTGGGGGAAGTCGGGGAAATTGCCGTCCGGGGGCCGAGCGTGATGCAGGGCTACTGGCGACAACCCGATGCGACTTCCGAGGTGTTTCTCGATGGCTGGTTCTTGACGGGCGATCTTGGAATGCAGGATGAGGACGGGTATTTCAGCATTGTCGATCGAAAGAAAGATCTGATCATCGTCAATGGCATGAATGTCTATCCGCGGATGATCGAAGAGGTGCTAAACGCGCATCCGGACGTGCTTGAAGCCGCCGTAATCGGGGAGCGTAACGAACGCCATGGTGAGGTGCCAGTCGCCTATGTCGCCCTCACTCCTCTGGCACGGCTTGAAGCAAGGCAGCTCCGGGACTACTGTCGCAGCCGACTAGGAACGCACCAGATTCCCAAGCGCTTCGAGATTCGAGAGGCCCTTCCCAAAAATGCGGCAGGCAAGATCATGAAGCGCGAGCTACGCAAGCAGGGTGAGATTGAGCGCGGAGTGGATCTCTCAGAGACCTAATCCTCTTCCTTCTGGCTTTTCTCCTCATTCTGCCACTGGGCCATGCGTTCATCGATGATCGAATTTAAATAAAAGTTGGTGCCGGACTGACGCTTGGCCAGTTGCAGCTGAAGCAAGGCCGATTTGGTCTGACCAAGCAGGTAATAGCCCTCGGCATAATAGCGGTGCGACTCTCCCTCCTCTCCAAGCTTGCTGTAGGTTTCCGCCATCAGTTCATAAAGATCGGGCGTGGGGCGATGGTGCTTGAGGTAGTCATGCAGAAGTCGCCTGGTTTTTGGCGCCTGATTTAGGTTCAGTAACGATCTTGCATAGTTGAGGGTCATGGCCTGATTGTCGGGGAATCGTTGCAGCGCGGCCTCGTAAAGTTGAGTGGCTCTGTGGAAGTTTTTAGCCTCCATCTCGATTTCCCCCAGAGCATTGGTGACGTGTGACTGGCCGGGATAGCGCTGGACCAACCTTTGCAGGGTCGCGCGTGCCTTTTCGTTCATGCCGAGACGGGCCTCGGCCAGCGCCAGGCCATAGGCGTAGACGTCCTGTTGCTGTTGCGTGCCCCGATCCCGCATCGTAGTGAAATATTCCAATGCGTTCCGGGGGCTTGGTGCAGTCACGACCCGAATCTTGGCTTTCATCAACTGATAGGTCAGTGAGTCCGGGTACTGCCGGTAGGGAAAGTGCTCTGCGCGGTCCCGGGTGTCAGAGATGCGAGAGACAGTCACCGGATGCGTGAGGAGAAATTCGGGTACACGATTTCCAGCGAAACGGGTGGACTGTTGCATCCGCTCAAAAAATTCGGGCATTGAGCGCGGATTGAATTCGGACTTTGACATGATCTGCATGCCCACGCGGTCTGCTTCGACTTCATTGTCACGAGTGAAGTTGATCTGGTATTGCGCATTGAGCCCTTGGGCGGCCATCATCGCGGCCATGGCGCCGTTACCACCCGCTTGTGCTCCAATAATTGCAGCACCCAGCATCGCGATGGCCATTGGGATAGCCATTCGGCTTGCGGCCTGAAAAGTCTGAAAGAGATGGCGTTGTGTGACGTGGGAAATTTCGTGCGACAGGACGGAGGCCAGCTCGCTCTCCTCCTCGGTCAGAAGGATCAGGCCCGAGTTGACGCCGATGTAACCCCCTGGACCTGCAAATGCATTAATGACGTTCTCGTTGACGACGAAGAAGGTATACGTCTGGCCCGGGGTATCACTATTGATGGTCAGCCGGTCACCGAGTGACTGGATGTAATCGTTGATTTCAGGATCGGTATTGATCTGCATCTGGCCATGCAGATTCCTGAAAAATGCGGCGCCCAGTTCCTGCTCCTGTTGGGCGGACATAATCACTGCAGTCGGGTCACCGATTTCCGGGAGTTCAATGTTGGGCATTTCGGCCCATGCCTCTTGGCCCAGCGCCAGAAGGTGAGCCAAAATGAGAACCATTGAGAGGATGGCACGCTTCATATGTGGGGTGATCAGGATCTCCGAACCAAAGAGGTATTCAGCTATAGTGGGGGCGCGCTAACCGAAATAAACGGCTATGGATTACGCGATTCAGCTCAATGAGGATCCAAAAGGAACCCGCTTTCAGATTGGATTCCAGTTTATCAAAGCCGCCTGTGAGAGGGGTCACCGGATCCTTCTGGTGTTCTTTTATCAAGAGGCGGTCCTTGCCGCATTCGAATCGCGCCAGTCCGATCTGGCGTGGTCGGAATTGGCCGCAAACTATGGGATTGATTTGGTCTACTGTTCGGCGGCAGCCGAACGACTGAAGCCCGATACAGAACCGCTGCCAGGTTTTCAAGAAGGGGGCTTGGCGCTTTGGGTTGACGCGACCCTTCGTGCTGATCGGGTAATCCAATTCTAGGACGCGTGATGTGGAGAACAGCTAAGGGACTTGCTTATTGACGGGCTATGGGTCGTGCCAGAAAATGACAATGGATAAGGTGAATGCTGTTGCGCCATGATCTTTCTGTAACTAAACCCTTTCTGAGCCAGCGCCAGCCTTGATCAAGGACCATCCGGGCAACCTGGAGTCTGAATTCGGGTGTGAAATCCCGTCTTGTCCGTGACATCTCTTTCTCCTGATGATGGGGTATGTTCCACCTATCAGGGTGTCCGTTTCAATTAGACCACTACACTGTTGCAAGGGTTGGGAATGGGTTTCAGATAGCCAGCCAGTTTCCAGGCTGTTTCGCCAAATCGTCAGCTGTTTGCACAAATCAGCGTACGACAACTTCTTTTTACCATCAGCATGCTGCGCTTGCTGCATCGCCAGAGCCTTGTTGAAGACGAATCGACACGACCCGGCGAAACGGCGCATACCACGCTGTTGCTCGCCGTTTGGCATCAATTCGAATTTAAAGGCTTGAAGCCGTTGCATGATTCAATCATCCTCGGGTCTATGAGCAATGATCATGAAATCAGACAAGGGAGACACTGCGTTTTCAAGATGCATGTGCATTGGGTCTTTGTGACCAAATACCGACGCGGCGTATTCACAAAAGCCATTCTGGAAGACCTTCAAGGAATCTTCGCAAGCGTGTGTGTCGATTTTGAAGCCAAGTGGGTTGAATTTGATGGCGAGGATGACCACGTCCATCTTCTGGTGGAATATCCACCCAAAGTGACGGTGTCGAAACTGGT
>CAYLUS010000037.1:8158-18844 GCA_964386975.1 uncultured Methylococcus sp. | reverse complement strand
GCCTTCAAGAGCGGAATGCTCCAGGCCCCGGTGTAGGCAAAGAGATCCAGCACGCGCCGACCCGGCGCCCAGCGCCTCAGGCGATCGCGGTTATCGCGGTGGTCGAAGAACCAGCCGGTTTTCTGTCCATTCACCGGATCGATCTGAAACTGACAATCATTCTCCTCGATCTCAAGGAGACCCGCCTGTTGCCCAAAAGCCCACTCGATTCGGTACTCAAGCCCTTCCAGAGCCCGAAGACTGGAGGTGTTCTTGATCAAGATGGCATTCGGCTTAAGGATCGCTTGAAGTTGTGCGGTGACCTCGGGTAACAACCGCTCCATGCCCAAGGTATTGGACTGCACCACCAGGAGATCTGAATACCGATCGACGATCAGCCCCGGAAGACCATCGCTTTCGCCATGGATCAGGCGGTAATAGGGTTTGGGGTAGCTTGACGCCCGCATCGCCAGGGCCTTCCGGATCCGATCGGCAAGGAAGGCAGGACCGATCGGGGCACCGGTTTTTCGGGTGAGGATACGGGCGGTGATGAGGGACTCCGGGTTCACATAGGCGGTACCCAGCCCCTCCCCTTGGGCGTTCTCAACGACCACCAGGGCGCCCCCCTCCAGCCCCTTCAGGGGCGTTTTGGCGGTATCGACCTCGTTACTGAAAATCCAGAGGTGGCCGGCCCGCAACCGACGGTCTTCGTTCTTCTTGAGACGGATGACAGGCAAATCATTCATGAGGTGTATCTGGATCGGGTCAATGGATCCCTCATTCTAATCGGAGAGAGGGGGGCCGGCAGAACAGCGGTTTCAGCTACAATGCGTGCATCGAAAGTAAAAACACAAAAAGAGAACCGAATCACGGTGGAACAGTTTCACGGAACGACGATTGTCAGCGTACGCCGGGGTCATCAGGTGGTCATCGGCGGCGATGGTCAGGTCACCCTGGGCAACACCGTCATGAAAGGCAATGCCCGGAAGGTTCGAAGACTCTATCATGGCCGTGTTCTTGCCGGCTTTGCAGGGGCGACCGCCGATGCCTTTACCCTCTTTGAGCGCTTTGAGGGTGAACTTGAAAAACAGCGCGGGCACCTGACCCGGGCGGCCGTCGAACTGGTCAAGGACTGGCGGACTAACCGCATGCTGCAGCGCCTTGAAGCCCTTCTGGCCGTGGCCGATGCCAGCGCCTCCTTGATCATTTCCGGAAATGGCGACGTGATCGAGCCTGAAAATGGCTTGATTGCCATCGGTTCCGGGGGACCCTTCGCCCAGTCGGCCGCCACCGCCTTGTTGGAGAATACCGATCTCGATGCCCAGTCGATCGTCGAGCGCTCCTTGAAAATTGCCGGCGATATCTGCATCTACACCAATCATCAGCTGACGATCGAAACCCTCGACCTGAAACAACCATGACGGCCATGACCCCCAAGGACATTGTCCACGAGCTTGACAAGCATATCGTCGGGCAGGCCGAAGCCAAGCGCGCGGTCGCCATTGCGCTTCGCAATCGCTGGCGGAGGAGCCAGCTCGAGCCGGGCCTTCGCGACGAGGTCACCCCCAAAAACATCCTCATGATCGGTCCGACCGGCGTTGGCAAGACCGAAATTGCCCGGCGCCTTGCCAAGCTCGCCAATGCCCCGTTCATCAAAGTCGAAGCCACGAAGTTCACCGAAGTCGGCTATGTCGGTCGTGACGTGGAGTCCATCATCCGGGATCTGGTCGAAGTGGCCTTCAAGATGACCCGTGAGGCGGCGCTGGAAAAGGTCAAAGAAAAGGCACTGGCGGCCGCCGAGGAGCGAATTCTTGATGCGCTCCTGCCGGGGGTCAGCGGCTGGGCAGGCGATGGGGAGGAGGCCGCGGAATCCCCAACGCGCCAGAAATTCAGGGATAAGCTCCAACGGGGCCAACTGGATGATAAAGAGATTGAGCTTGAACTCAGCCAGGCGCCCATGGGGGTGGAGATCATGGCGCCTCCGGGCATGGAGGAGATGAGCAACCAGTTGCAGTCGATGTTCCAGAATCTCCAAAGCGGTCGAACCCGGGCACGCAAGCTCAAGATCAAGGATGCCCTCAAGGCACTCAAGGAGGAGGAGTCGGCCAAATGCGTGAATGAGGAAGAGATCAAGCTTCGGTCCATTGAAGCGGTGGAGCAACAGGGCATCGTCTTCATCGATGAATTCGACAAGATCTGCAAGCGCGGCTCGCATTCCGGTCCCGACATTTCCCGCGAGGGGGTCCAGCGCGATCTCTTGCCCCTGGTTGAGGGTTCCACCGTCAGCACCAAGCATGGCATGGTCAGGACCGATCACATTCTCTTCATCGCATCCGGGGCCTTTCATCTCAGCAAACCCTCGGACCTTATTCCCGAAATGCAGGGCCGCTTTCCGATTCGGGTCGAGCTCAATCCCCTGGAGGCCGCGGACTTCGTGCGTATCCTGACCGAACCCGATGCCTCGCTGACCCTTCAGTATCAGGCGCTCCTCGCGACCGAAGGGGTGCACCTCGAATTTACCCAGGCCGGCATTGCCCGCATCGCCGAAATCAGCTTTGAGGTCAATGAACGCACCGAAAACATTGGCGCCCGGCGCCTGCATACGGTCCTGGAACGCCTTCTCGAGTCCATCTCCTTTGAGGCGCCGGATCGGGCCGGCGATGTCGTCCGGATCGATCCCGAGATGGTCGATGCGGCCTTGGGAGAGGTCGCCAAGGACCAGGACCTCAGCCGCTACATCCTCTGAGGACCCAATGTCTGATCCCTTTCCGATTGAAATTCAACTGCACAAGGCCTCCAGGATCCTGGAGATCGGCTTTGAGGATGGCCGCCGTTTCCATTTGCCGTTTGAGTTTCTGCGCGTGTATTCGCCCTCGGCCGAGGTCACCGGGCACGGGCCCGGTGAGGCGGTCCTTCAGGTCGGAAAGCAAGAGGTCGACATTGTCGAGATCAAGGCGGTCGGCCAATACGGCATTGCGCCCCAGTTTTCCGATGGGCACACCACCGGCATCTATACCTGGCCTTACCTCTATGAACTGGGGCTGACCCAGGAACCGCGCTGGAACGACTATCTCGCTCGCCTTGAGGCCAAAGGCTTCAGCCGAACCCCTAACCCGACGCCCCCTAAAAGCTGAGGCGTTCAACGAGGACCCCCCCATGACAGATCCCACCACCCACTTCGGATTCAGGCAAGTCCCGGAGGGCGAGAAGGCCCGCATGGTCCGCTCCGTGTTTGATTCCGTGGCCGGCAAATACGACCTCATGAACGACTTGATGTCGCTCGGCATTCACCGGATCTGGAAACGGGTGGCGATCCAGCTAAGTCACGTTCGATCCGGTGAAAAAGTCCTGGACCTGGCTGGCGGCACGGGCGATATGACCTCTCTCTTCAGGCAGCGGGTGGGCTCTAAAGGCCATGTGGTCCTTTCCGACATTAACGCCGAAATGCTGACCCGCGGCCGCGATCGACTGATCGACGATGGGATCGTGAGCGGGGTTGATTTCGCCCAGATCGATGCCGAAAAACTGCCGTTCCCGGATGAATCCTTTGATTGCGTCTGCATTGCCTTTGGTCTTCGCAACGTCACCCACAAAGAAGAAGCCCTGAAATCCATGTACCGGGTGCTCAAGCCCGGCGGTCGGGCCATCATTCTCGAATTTTCAGAAGTGCAAGGCAGCCTTTTGAAGAAAGCCTATGACCTCTATTCCTTCAAGCTCCTGCCCTTGATGGGAAAGCTGGTGGCGCAGGACGAGGACAGCTATCGCTACCTCGCAGAAAGCATCCGCATGCACCCCAATCAGGAAAAGCTCAAATCCATGATGGCCGAGGCCGGCTTTGAACGGCCCGAATACTTCAACCTGACCCACGGCGTGGTCTCTGTGCACCGGGGCTACCGGATTTGAGCTCCGTGCACCCGGTTCTGGAAACCGGCTTCATCCGAAGCCTCGAGGCCTTGTTCCGTCTGAAGCTCGAGTCCTCCGATCGCGCCCGGGCCGCACTCTTGCCCTTGCAAGGCAAGGTCATTAGCCTGACGCTCCTTCCCTTGAACCGCTCGTTGTACCTGTGTCCCGGCGAGGGCGAGGTGCTTTTTCTGACCGAACTCTCAAGCACCTCGGATCTGGCCATTCGAGGTCCTTTGGCCGCCTTTCTGAAGGCCGCTCATGCAGGTGGGGATACCCAGGCCATGAAAGGCTCGGGGCTGCTGATCGTGGGATCCCCCGAACTGGCCCAGGATTTTCAGGCCTTTACCCACGCCCTTGAAATTGACTGGCAGGCCTTTCTCTCCCGATATCTGGGGTATACCGTCACCCACCAGACCCTCGAGACCTTGGGAAGCCTCAAGCGCTGGTTGGCATCGGCCATGACCTCGCTGGAATCGGATCTTGGGGAATACCTCAAGGAGGAATCCCGCCTGCTGCCAGGCGCCCATGAGGTCGATGCCCTGAACCGGGATGTCGACCAGGTCCGGGCCGCTGCCGACCGCCTGGCGGCGCGCCTCGATCGCCTGAAGCGTGCGCGCCGCACCTGATCCTCTTACCAGAGAAACCCATCCCGTGATTCAACCCGCCGCGCTCGGCCGACTTCGGAGCATCCAGACGGTTCTCATCCGAAGGGGTCTTGATGAACTCATTGACCTCTCGCGTCTGCCCCTTCCGGCACGGAGCTGGATCCAGGTTCAGCGCCTGATCCGAAAATCCCCGGCACAAACCCCTCGAGGCGTCCGCATCCGCGAGGCGCTGGAGGACCTCGGGCCCATCTTTGTCAAATTTGGCCAGACCCTCTCGACCCGCCGGGATCTCCTGCCTGACGATGTCGCGGCAGAACTGGTGAAGCTCCAGGACCGCGTTCCGCCGTTTGATTCGGCTGATGCCATCGCCACCATCGAGACAGCGCTGGGGCAACCACTGGACCGGCTTTTTCTCGATTTTGAGGCACAGCCGCTGGCCTCGGCCTCGGTGGCGCAGGTGCATGCCGCCACCCTCAAGACCGGCGATGCGGTGGTCGTCAAGGTGCTCCGCCCGGGGATTGAACAGCGCATCCGCACGGACCTTAATCTCCTCAAGACACTTGCCCAACTGGTCCTCAAGGTCTGGCCCGAAACCCGGCGCTTGCGGCCCCTGGAGGTCGTTGACGAATTTGAGAAAACCCTTCTCGATGAACTGGATCTGATCCGGGAGGCCGCCAATGCCGCCGATATCCGCCGCCGCTTCATGGATTCGGAGGTGCTTAAAATCCCGAGGGTCTACTTTGACCTGACCCGCCAGAACGTGATGGTCATGGAGCGGGTATCGGGGATTCCGATTGGCGATCTCAGTCAGCTCAAGGCCGCCGGGGTCAATCTCAAGACCCTGGCTGAGCGGGGCGTTGAGATCTTCTTCACCCAGGTGCTTCGGGATGGCATCTTTCATGCCGACATGCATCCCGGCAATATCTTCGCGACCCTGGATGCCCGTTACATTGCCATCGATTTTGGCATTGTCGGTAGCCTCTCCAACGAGGACAAGCTCTACATCGCCGAGAACTTCAGGGCGTTCTTCAACCGCGATTACCGGCGTGTGGCGGAGCTCTATATTGAATCCGGCTGGATCCCGCGGACCACCCGGGTCGGCGAATTCGAAGCCGCAATCCGCTCGGTCTGCGAGCCGATCTTTGAAAAGCCCTTGAAGGAAATCTCCTACGGGCACCTCTTGCTGCGTCTTTTCCAGGTGGCCCGGCGATTCAGCATGGAGGTCCAGCCGCAGCTGGTCCTTTTACAGAAAACCCTCCTCAATATCGAGGGGCTGGGCCGGGACCTCTATCCCGATCTTGATCTCTGGCAGACCGCCAAACCCTTCATCGAACAGTGGTTCCGGGACGAGATGGGACCCAAGGCCGGCTTCAATCAACTTCGAGACGAACTTCCCAAATGGGCCCAGCACTGGGCCGATGTGCCGATGCTGACCCACAAAATCCTGACGGATACCGCCCAGGGACGCCTCAAGGTCGACACCCAGATCGAGCAGCTTTACCCCCTGTTGACGCAGAGGCAAACGGCTTCAAAACGGCTGCAGCGAACCCTGACCGGGGCAAGCTGCCTGGTCGCAGGGGCCATTTTGACCCTTACCCCCAGCCTTTTTTCGATCGGGCTCGGCGTCGGTGGCTTCGGCATCCTGATCCTGCTGGTTGCCCTCATCCAGAGTACCTGAGCGCAAAGCGATCACTGTCATTTACTTTTAGATCAATGCGTTAGCGCTCATGGGTAAAAGTGAAAAAATGACTGTCAACCCACTTGAAATTGATATTTATCAAAACTACAATGATTGCGCCTTCTTGAGCAGAACGCAGATTTTGCCGGAGGGAGGACGGGTCGAAAGCCCCGGCCTACAAAAAGTCGGACGGATCCTTTGGGGTCCCGTTCCCAATAATCATTGAAGTCTGTTGAGGTAACAAAAATGGAACAGGAAAAAGACAATTTTTGGATGTGGATTGGCGCCGTTATCGTTGCAGCCATCATCGGCGTCTTCCTGCTGAAGGCCAGAGAGAATGAAGTCTCTGGCTGGGACAACGGCGCGATCGAAGAGTCTAAGGCTGAAGTCAACAAGCAGCTGAGCAAGGCCAAGTAAGGTCATTACGACTACAAGCCTGTCCGGTTCCCATTAACCGGCAGGTTTGTTCATAAGAAGAAGATCGATTGCGTGAGGATCAAAAGATCCCTGCTGCACCTGGAAAACCCCTCTCAGATATCCAAGCTGTAAGGGGTTTTTTATTGCCCGCGATCTCAGGCCGTCCCGACCCTTTTACGGGGCCCGCCCATAGAGCCTGACTCCCTCCTCCAGTCGGGACAAAAGCGCTGGGGTCAACTGGCTCCATTCAAATCGCCACGCCCAGTTGCCTTCCATCGTTCCGGGCGTATTCATGCGCTGGCCTTTGCCAGAGCCTAAGACATCCTGAAGGGGCAGGATGGCCAGGCGCGCGACCGAAGCCAGCGCCGCCTGATTCAAGACATCCGGCATGACCGAGGCGGGATTTCCGAGCACCTTGTAGACGTGGGCCTTCTGTTCGCCCGAGAGGTCCTCAAACCAGGAGACCGTGGTGTCATTGTCATGGGTCCCGGTATACACCACATTGTTCGGGTCATGGTTGTGGGGAAGATAGGGATTACTGGCGCCTCCCTCAAAGGCAAATTGCAGAATCAGCATCCCCGGGATACCGAAGCGCTCACGAAGGGCTTCGACTTCTGGTGTGATGATCCCTAAATTCTCGGCAATCAGGGGGAGACGCCCACCGCCATGGTCCTCAAACAGGGTCTCCAGCAAACGCTCGCCCGGGGCCTTGACCCAATGCCCCCCGAGGGCCGTCTCGGACTCCGCTGGAATTTCCCAATAGGCTTCGAGCCCCCGGAAGTGATCGATGCGCACCCAGTCAAACAGGTCGAATTGGGTCTTGAACCGATCCAGCCACCAGGTGAAGCCATTCTCTTCCATGACCTCCCAGCGGTAATGGGGATTCCCCCAGCGCTGGCCGGTTTCGGAAAAGTAGTCCGGGGGGACCCCGGCCACCACGCGAGGCTGGCCATCGGGCAAAAGGTCAAACTCGGACTGGTGCGCCCAGACATCGGCGCTGTCACCGGCCACAAAGATGGGGACATCCCCAAAAAAGAGAACCCCGCGTTGATTGGCGTAGCGACGAAGCGCATGCCATTGCTCGAAAAAGAGGAATTGTTCAAATTCCACTTGGTATATGGCATCTAAAAGGCGCGTTTTTGCTTCACGCAGTGCCGCCGGGACCCGGGACCGAAGATCCGTGGGCCAGTCCTGCCAACTCAAGCCCCGGTGTTCGCCCCGAAGTGCCATGTAGAGACTGAAGTCCTCGAGCCAGACCGCCTTTTCGGCGCGAAACCGCAAAAACGCTTCTGAATGGAGGCCTTCCGCTGCCTTGAAGCCGGCATAGGCGGCATTGAGGGCCCTTCGGCGCTGATCCAGCGCACACCCGCCATCGGGCTGTATGAGCGATTCCGCCAGCCAGCCGCGCGCCACCAGATCGTCAAGACTGATGAGGAGCGGATTACCGGCATGCGCCGAGAGGCACTGATAGGGGGAGCCATCGCCATGGGTCGGATTGATCGGAAGGGTCTGCCAGACGGTCAGGCCGCTTGATGCCAGCACATCGACAAAGCGGGTGGCAGAAGGCCCAAGATCGCCGTTATGAAGCCCCCCGGGGAGCGATGTGATATGCAGAAGAAGGCCCGCCCGCCGGCGGTCGAGAATGCTGTTCGCGTGCGTCACGTCTGACCGTCCCCCCGACAGGTCTTGAGGCCAGGCACTGAGGCCCCCTCGTTGTTATCCGGCCCCGCTGGGTAGCCGGTTGATCTCACGCAGGATGGATTCCCAGCGAATCCATCGCACCCCCACCCGCCCCGCGCAGGCAGAGGATTTAAAGTTCAGCGAGCGAAGTGAAGCCGCTGCCCGAAATCATCGGGCGTCACCAGCACGACCCCCCCAGGGCTCACATGGAAACGCTTGCGATCTTCTTCCAGATTCTGGCCAATCACAGTATTGGGGGGGATGTGGCATCCCCGATCGATGACCGCCTTGGAAATCTTGCAGTGCCTGCCGATATTGACCTCCGGCAGCACGACCGAATCCTCCACCATCGAATAGGAATTGACGCGGACGTTACTGAACAGCAGCGAATTTCGAACTTCAGAGCCTGAGATGATACAGCCACCGGAAACCATCGAATCCACCGCCATCCCGCGCCGGTCGTCATCGTCAAAAATGAATTTGGCAGGCGGTGTCTGCGCCTGGTAGGTCCAGATCGGCCACTCGCGGTCATAGAGATTGAGTTCGGGATCGACCCCGATCAACTCCATGTTCGCCGCCCAGTAGGAATCAACTGTCCCCACATCCCGCCAGTAGGCCTGGACCCCGCTTTGGGCATCGCGGAAGGGGTAGGCAAAAACCCGGCTGGTGTTGATGATGCTGGGGATGATGTCATGCCCGAAATCGTGGCTGGAGGCCTGATTGTCGGCATCCTTGATCAGCTGCTCGAAAAGAAACGCGGTACTGAAGATGTAGATGCCCATCGATGCCAGCGCGTAATCCGGGCGGTTGGGCATCGGCGGCGGGTCCTTGGGCTTTTCGACAAAATTGATGATGCGCTTGCCATCATCCACATGCATGACGCCAAAGCCCTTGGCCTCCTCGAGCGGCACTTCGATGCAGCCGATGGTGAGGTCGGCCTCGCGCTCGACGTGGTAGGCGAGCATCAGACCATAGTCCATCTTGTACACGTGATCCCCGGCGAGCACCACGATGTACTCCGGATCCCGCTGCCTCAGGATATCGAGATTCTGATAGACCGCATCGGCGGTTCCTGCATACCAGCGCTCCTGCATCCGCTGCTGGGCGGGCATGACATCGACGAATTCGCCGAGCTCCCCTCGTAAAAACCCCCAGCCTTGCTGGATGTGGCGAATCAGGGAGTCGGCCTTGTATTGCGTCAGGACGCCAATCTGGCGGATCCCGGAATTAAGGCAATTAGAGAGCGGAAAATCGATAATCCGGAACTTGCCGCCAAAGGGCACCGCCGGCTTGGCGCGCCACTCGGTCAGGGTATTGAGGCGACTGCCTCGGCCTCCGGCCAAGACCAGCGCCAGGGTCTGTCGCGTCAGGCGACTGACAAATCGGGTCTTATGCAGGGACTCAGGCATCAGAAATACTCCGGAAGGGTGGCCATCGCGGACAATCGTGGCACAGATTTGCTAAGATTGCGCCGTCTTCTTAGGGCGTCCGCACCGTCTGCATTCTACTACCAGAGGCTTCTCAAGTGAACTCGCATGACTCGCACGCTCCCCACAGCGCGGGGACCGAATCATCCGTAAGGACCGGCCTGGATCGGCTGCTGGACGCGCGCCACCACGATCCGTTCGAAGTCCTCGGCCGTCATCCCGAGACCGATTGCGTCCGCTTCCGGGCGCTGTTACCGGGCATCGAATCGGCCGCGCTTGCAGCCGATGGCACGCCGTTTGAGAGGGTCCCGGGGACCGATCTCTTCGAAGTGTGCCTTCCGCACGGAAACGCGATTCCCCAGCACTACGCCATCACCTGGACCTCCAAGCACGGGGTCGAGGGGTCGCACATCGACCCCTACACCTTCCCGCCGCAGCTTGAGGATTACGACCTTTACCTGATCGGTGAAGGCAAGCACCTTCATATTTACAACGTGCTGGGCGCCCACCCCAAGGTCGTCGATGACGTCCCTGGCTATCTTTTTGCGGTCTGGGCCCCGAACGCCGAACGCTGCAGTGTGGTCGGTGATTTCAATGGCTGGGATGGGCGCAGCCACGCCATGCGAAGCCGGGGGGCCAGCGGCATTTTTGAACTCTTCATTCCAGGCCTTTCCCCCGGAACCCTCTACAAGTTCGAGATCCGTAACCGCCAGAGCGGCAGCCTCCTCCTTAAAACCGACCCCTATGGGCGCCGGTTTGAGTTGCGCCCAGGCACCGCCTCCATCCTGGTTGATGCAGACACGTTTTCCTGGCGGGATGATGCCTGGCTCACGGCCAGAGCCAGTCAGGATTGGCTGCATGCGCCGATGTCGATCTATGAAGTGCACCTCGGGTCCTGGCGGCGCGGCGCTGATGGCCAGTTTCTGGACTATCGGACCCTGGCCCGGGAGCTGGTCGATTACATCCGGCCGCTGGGGTTCACGCACATCGAACTCCT
>CAYLUS010000037.1:4989-8058 GCA_964386975.1 uncultured Methylococcus sp. | reverse complement strand
CTCGATGGGCTTCGGGTCGATGCCGTGGCCTCCATGCTGTATCTTGATTATTCGCGCGAGGCGGGGGACTGGATCCCCAACAAGTACGGTGGCAATGAAAACCTCGAAGCCATTGCCTTCCTCCGTGAGCTCAACACCGTCACCCATCAGCAGTGTGCAGGGAGCCTTGTGATGGCCGAGGAGTCCACGGCCTGGCCGCAGGTCACGCGCCCGACCTGGACCGGCGGCCTTGGGTTCTCGATGAAATGGAACATGGGCTGGATGCATGACACGCTGGAGTATTTCAGCAAGGACCCGATCCATCGCCATTACCATCACGACCAGCTGACCTTCGGGCTGCTCTACGCCTTTACTGAAAATTTCATCCTGCCCTTCTCCCACGATGAAGTCGTCCACGGCAAGGGATCGCTTCTGGCTCGGATGCCCGGGGATGAATGGCAGAAATTCGCGAATTTGCGCCTGTTGATGACCTACATGCTCTCCTACCCCGGGAAAAAACTGCTTTTCATGGGCTGCGAATTCGGTCAGGGAACGGAGTGGAATGCGGCAGGGACGCTCGATTGGTATACCCTCGATTACCCGCTGCATCAGGGCCTTGCCAAGGCCATCGGCGATCTCAACCGGCTGTATCGGTCGCTCCCGAGCCTCCACGCCCATGATTTTGAGCATGAGGGTTTTGACTGGATCGATTGCCATGATGCCTCGCAGTCGGTCTTGAGCTACCTTCGGAGGGCCGGCGGTGAGGTGGTCATAGCCGTCTTTAATTTCACGCCGGTGCCCCGGCATGAATATCGGATTGGCGTCCCCGATGAGGGCCTGTATGAAGAAATCTTTAATTCCGATTCGACCTACTACGGCGGCAGCAATCTTGGCAACCCGCCCCTTCAGAGTGATGCCAAAGGCTGGATGGGGCGCCCGTTTTCCCTGAACCTCACGATTCCGCCGCTGGGCGGCATTCTTCTCAAGCGCAAAACCTGATGCAGATGGAAGCTGAACCCAAGGTCTTCGCCTGATTCGCCATGAAAAAGATTCTCTTCATTACCAGCGAAGTCTTCCCGCTCATCAAGACCGGGGGATTGGCCGATGTCTCAGGCAGTCTTCCCATTGCCCTCAAGGCGCTGGGCTTCGATGTCCGGCTCCTGATCCCTGGGTATTCAAGTGCCCTTTCCGCCGGGGACTTTCAACCCATCACGCCTCCCAGTGGCGTGTCGCTGCCTACCCTCTATGCGGGGAAACTGCCCGGCACCGACGTACCGGTTTACGCGCATGTCGATGAGGCCGCCTTTGGCCGCCCAGGGAATCCCTATCTCGGGCCCGATGGCGCGCCGTGGCCTGACAATGCCGAACGGTTTGCGCTTTTTTGTCATGTCGGGGTGGATCTGGCCATGGATCGGCTGGGGCTCGACTGGAAGCCGGACATCGTTCACACCCATGACTGGCAGACGGGCCTGATCCCTGCCCTTCTGAGCGATGAGCCAACCCGGCCGGCAACGGTCTTCACGATCCACAATCTGGCCTACCAGGGGATCTTCCCCTTTGAGACCTTCCAGCAACTGAAACTGCCGGGCCGCTTCTGGTCCCCATCTGCGCTTGAATTCTATGGGCAGCTCAGCTTTATCAAAGGAGGGCTCGTGTTCTCCGATCGGATCACCACGGTCAGCCCGACCTACGCCTTCGAAATCCAGGGGCCTGAGTTTGGCTGCGGCCTTGAGGGGCTCTTGCGGCATCGAAGTGGCCGCCTTTCAGGGATCTTGAACGGGATTGATGATGCGTCCTGGAACCCTGAGACCGACCCCTACCTCCCGGTTCACTTCAGCCTTGAAAACCCCAGCCCCCGAAAGCAGCTCAAGGCCGAACTGCAACGCAGTTTCGGGCTTCCTGAATCGGACGAAACGCCGCTCTTTGCCTGGGTCGGTCGACTGGTCGAGCAAAAGGGCATTGACCTCCTGATCGAGTGCCTGCCCCGACTGATGGCACTTCCCTTGCAGATTGCCGTGCTTGGAAGTGGCGATAGCCGCTTTGAGGAGACCCTCCAATACTGGGGCAAACTGTTTCCTGATCAGCTGGCCATTCGCCTCGGTTATGACGAGGCGCGGGCGCGCCTGGTCGAGGCCGGCACCGATCTTTTTCTGATGCCCTCGCGCTTCGAACCCTGCGGTCTCAATCAGATGTACAGCCAGCGTTATGGGGCCATCCCCCTGGTCCGACGGGCCGGTGGACTTGCCGATACGGTGGTCAATGCCTCCACAGAGACCCTTTCCCAAAAAACAGCGACGGGAATTGTCTTTGAGGAGGCTACGGTATCTGCCCTTTTTGAGGCGATCGAGCGGGCGCTGGCCCTGTTTGAGCGAAAAGAAGATTGGACCCAAGTCCAGCAAACGGGCATGGCCAAGAACTTCTCCTGGGATGGCAGTGCCCGGGCTTATGAACACCTCTACACGCTGGCAGAAGCCGACCGGTCTTTGCTGAGATAAACCCCCTCCTTCCTATGACGAATTCCCCCCTGCCCTTTGAGGATTACGCCCTTCTGGATGATGCGCTGTGCCACCAGAAGATCATCGACAGCAAGGCACGCCTTGGACGTGACTGCGTCATCCTGGGTCATCACTATCAGCGCAATGAAGTGTTTCGCCATGCCGATCTCACCGGTGATTCCTTGAGGCTCTCCCGGGAAGCGGCCCAGTCCGATGCACGCTCGATTGTCTTTTGTGGCGTTCATTTCATGGCGGAAGTGGCCGATATCCTCTCTCGTGAGGATCAGGTCGCCATCCTCCCGGATCTGGCCGCCGGCTGCTCGATGGCCGATATGGCCAGTCTGCCACTGGTCGAAAAAGCCTGGCAGGAGCTCCAGACAGTGCTCGACCCGGACGCTGAAATCACCCCGGTCACCTACATCAATTCGGCAGCGGATCTCAAGGGCTTCTGTGGGCGCCATGGCGGGATTGTCTGCACCTCCAGTAATGCGGAAAAGATTCTCGACTGGAGCTTTGCCCAAAGACCCAAGGTGCTGTTCTTTCCGGATCAGCATTTGGGCCGCAACACCGGCTACCGAATGGGGATCCCGCTGGA
>CAYLUS010000037.1:0-4889 GCA_964386975.1 uncultured Methylococcus sp. | reverse complement strand
CCTGAAGGGTCGCGCTGGCTGGTCGGCACCGAACTCAACATGGTGAACCGGCTGGCCGAAGAAATGCGGCCCAAGGGCGTGATCGTCGACTTCATGTCCACCACCGTCTGCATGTGTTCGACCATGTTCCGGACGGATCCGCAGCACCTCGCCTGGGTGCTTGAAAACCTGGTCCAAGGTCATACCGTCAATCCCATCAAGGTGCCCGAATGGATTGCAGCGCCTGCAAAACTGAGCCTGGATCGGATGCTGGCCATCGCCTGATTCAGGCGCCTCATCACTTCTTAAGTCCCCGTGCAAATTCAACTGCTTGCCGTTGGAAACCGAATGCCGGGCTGGGTGAGCGAGGGGTACCTTGAGTATGCCAAGCGCCTCCCCAGAGAGTGCGAACTGGTGCTTCGGGAAATCGCGCCCTCCAAGCGGAGCAAAAACGCCAATCTGGCGCAAATTCGAACCGAGGAAGGCGAACGATTGATGGCGGTGATCAGCCCGGAGGATTGGGTGGTGGCGCTTGAAGTCAAAGGAAAAGCCTGGACCACGCCTGATCTTTCAGCGCAAATCGAAGACTGGATGAGGGAAGGCAAGAAACCGGCACTGGTCGTCGGGGGACCCGAAGGGCTCTCCGACCGAATCCGGCAGCGGGCCAACAGCCTCTGGAGCCTGTCGCCCCTCACCCTCCCTCACCCTTTGGTACGGGTCCTGGTCGCCGAGCAAATCTATCGGGCCTGGTCGCTCTTGAAGGGCCACCCCTACCATCGCTAGCCCATGTCAGATGAGACCACCCCACAATTGATCCTGGCCTCAGCCTCTCCAAGGCGCCGTGCGCTCTTGGATCAAATCGGGGTTCGTTACCAGGCCGTGGCCGCCAATATTTCGGAGATTCCAGGCTCAAATGAATCACCCGAGGGCTATGTCCTTCGGATTGCCGAGGAAAAATCCCTTTGCGTTCTGAAGCAGCCGATCCCGCCTCTCCCGGTGCTGGCGGCCGATACCGAGGTGGTCCTCGATGGCGAGATTTTCGGAAAGCCTGAGGGTCCTGATGAGGCCTACGCTATGCTCAAGCGGCTATCGGGACGAACTCATGAAGTACTGACCGGGATTTCGGTCCGCAACGCCCTCCATCATGAATCAAGACTCATCCGAAGCCTTGTGACCTTTAGACCACTTGAGGACAGCGAAATCAAGGCTTACATCCGCTCGGGTGAGCCCTTTGGAAAAGCCGGTGGCTATGCCATTCAGGGGCTCGGCGCTCTGTTTGTGAGCCGTTTGGAAGGCAGTTTTTCAGGAGTCATGGGATTCCCTCTGGAGGAGACCGGGCAACTCCTGAACGCCTTCGGCATCAACCCCCTCAATATTGATTTAGAGCGGCCAGCCCCATGAGTGATGAAATCCTGATCAACATCACGCCACCGGAAACCCGGGTGGCGATCGTTGAAAATGGCGTCGTCCAGGAAGTCCTCATCGAGCGAACCCGTCGCAGGGGACTGGTTGGTAATGTCTACAAGGGAAAGATCTGCCGGCTTCTCCCTGGCATGCAGGCGGCTTTCGTGGAGATCGGCCTTGAAAAGGCCGGCTTTCTCCATGTATCTGACCTCTGTCCTGACGAGCGAGGGCGCTCGGATCAGGATCAGATCGAGGTCATTTTCAAAGACGGACAAGACCTTCTGGTTCAGGTGGTCAAAGACCCCCTTGGCGCCAAGGGCGCCCGGCTGACGACCGAACTTGCGATTCCCTCGGTCTATCTGGTCTATATGCCCCACTCCAAAACCGGTGGCGTCTCCCAACGGATTGAGTCTGAAAGCGAGCGAACCCGGCTTCGGACCATTGTCGAGACCTTCCAAAAAGAACATGGCAGTGGCGGATTTATTGCACGGACCGCCTCTGAGGGTGTCGATGAGGGAACGCTTCGGGCCGACATGCAGTTCCTCCTGAAACTCTGGAACTCCATTAACCAACGCCAGCGCACCGCAAAACCCCGGACACTCCTGCATGAGGACCTTCCATTGGGGATGCGAGTACTTCGCGATATGCACTGCGAAAGGGTGGAAAAAGTCCGCGTTGATTCCAGAGAAACTTTTGCGCGACTCACGAAATTTTCCAAGGAATTTGTTCCAGAACTTGCCGCTCGCCTTGAACATTATTCAGGGGAACGCCCCCTCTTTGATCTCTACAACGTTGAAGAGGAAATCAAACGCGCTCTTGAGCGTCGCGTGGCGCTCAAATCCGGGGGCTACCTGATCTTTGATCAGACCGAGGCCATGACCACCATTGACGTCAATACCGGCGGCTTTGTCGGTGGCCGAAATCTGGAGGAAACCATCTTCAAGACCAACCTCGAGGCGGCCCAGGCCATTGCCCGGCAATTGCGGCTTCGAAACCTGGGCGGCATCATCATCATCGATTTCATTGATATGCGCGATCAGGAGCACCGAAAACAGGTCTTGAGCGCGCTCCAGCGTAGCCTTGAAAAGGACAACGCTAAAAATGCAATCAGCGAGGTTTCAAGTCTCGGGCTTGTTGAAATGACCCGGAAACGAACCCGTGAAAGCCTTGAACACATCCTTTGCGAAACCTGCCCGACCTGTGCCGGACGGGGTGTCCTTAAAACCGCAGAGACGATTTGTCTTGATATCTTCCGGGAGATTCTTCGTGAAATTCGACAATACGATGTCCAGGAGCTTTTGGTTCTGGCTTCAAATGAGGTGGTCGCCCGACTCCTCGATGAAGAGTCCGATACACTGTCAGAGCTTGAGTCCTTTACAGGCGTCAGCATCAAGTTCAGAAGCGAGGCGCAGTACAGCCAAGAGCAATACGATGTGGTTATCCTCTGATTTTGGAGTCACGCCGACTGTGAACCAGAGTAGGTTCATACGCTTAGCCTCCGTTGCTGAAGATACTTGACACACCCTTGATCTAAAATACGGCATTATTGCAAAACTCTGGGAGGATCATTTGAAGCTTCATATTGGCGGAGAGGAACCCAAAAATGGTTGGAGCATACTGAATGCTCAACAAAAGCCGGGGGTCGATTTCATTGGCGATATTAGTGACTTAAGTCAGTTTGAAACCGAAAGCATCGATGCAGTTTATGCCTCGCATGTGCTTGAACATGTCTCTCAAGCACAGGCACTCCCGACATTAGAGGGGATTTGGAGAGTTCTCAAGCAAGGGGGCGAATTTCATGTCTCAGTCCCGGATTTAGACATTCTGTCCCATACCCTCATCAACCCAATCGCATCACCTCAGGTTAAGTTCCATGTCATGCGAATGATGTTTGGGGGGCAAGTCGATAGTTTTGATTTCCATTATTTCGGATGGAATCAACTCTTCTTATCAGACTTTCTAGGTCAAGCAGGCTTCAAAGAATGGAAAAGGGTGGAATCCTTTGGCCTCTTCAATGACACCAGCGATTACAAACCCTATGGTTTTCCCATCAGCCTCAATATGACGGCTACAAAATAGCGTCAAAAATCAGAAGACAGGGTCGAACCGTTCCTCTGATCTCGCTCGAAAGGCTCTCAAACACCAGGACGAAAATGACACTTGTTGCCGCCATTCAAATGACATCCAGTTCCAAGGTCAGCGCGAACCTTGAGGAAGCCGAGCGACTGATCATGGACGCGGCCGCGAAAGGCGCAAAGCTGGCGGTTCTCCCTGAGAATTTTGCGCTGATGGGACTCCACGAGACCGACAAGTTGGCCGTTGCCGAAGCCGATCGCGAGGGTCCCATTCAACAGTTTCTCTCAGCCGTCGCCACCAGATCTGGGTGATCGGAGGCACCATCCCCATTCAGAGCGATAACGGTAAAGTGAGTGCAACCTGCCTGATTTTTGATGATCAGGGCCAGAGGGTGGGTCGCTATGACAAGATCCATCTCTTTGACGTTCATGTTCCGGAGACCGATGAAAGCTACCTGGAGTCCGCCACGATCGCTGCCGGAGATCATATTCTGATTGTCGACACCCCGGCAGGTCGGCTTGGATTTTCGGTCTGTTATGACCTTCGGTTTCCCGAGCTGTTTCGACAGATGGCATCCAGGGGCATGGATCTCTTTGTCGCCCCTTCGGCTTTTACAGAGCGAACCGGGGCCGCCCACTGGGAAATCCTCCTCCGCGCCCGGGCCATCGAAAACCAGTGCTTTGTCATCGCCGCCAATCAAGGCGGCGTCCATGAAAACGGCCGTGAGACTTACGGACACAGTATGATCGTGGATCCATGGGGCCAGGTGCTCTCCTGCCTCGCCAAAGGCCCAGGGACGGTGATCGCTGATATTGACCCTGGACGGCTACATACCATCCGGACAAGCTTTCCGGCACTGAGCCACCGACGATTGATTGAGGGCCCAAGCCCAACGCACAATTCGGCCCACGAGGATTTTCACTAAATGAACGCCACCCACCTCCAGATTGCGACCGCGACGCTGATCGATGGTCAGGGGCTATCCGCCTCAGATCTTGAACGGATCATGGATCCGCTTCGCAGCCGTAGCCTCGATATCGCCGACATTTATCTCCAGGCGACCCGCCATGAGTCGTGGTCGCTTGAGGATGGCATTGTCAAAGAGGGTAGCCACAACATCGACCGGGGCGCGGGAATCAGAGCGGTGTCCGGGGAAAAAACCGGATTTGCCTACAGCGATCAGATTTCAATCGCGGCGCTAACTGAAGCCGCCCGCAATGCCGGTGCAGTTGCCCGCACCGGGGTTGCAGGATCGACCGCAATGGCCTCCCAGAAGCCGGCGGGTTCACTTTATTTACCGGATGACCCGCTGCAAAGCCTCTCGCAAATCGAAAAAATCGAACTCCTCAAACGGATCGATCGGGAGTGCCGCGCTCTGGATCCAAGAGTCGAACAGGTGTTCGTCAGTCTTGGAGGCAGCCATGATGTCA
>CAYLUS010000036.1:0-22552 GCA_964386975.1 uncultured Methylococcus sp. | reverse complement strand
AAAAACCCCGCTGATCGTCGGCATGAATGGAGCTCAAGGCGCTGGAAAGTCAACCATGGCTCGCTTACTGGCCTGCATTCTGGAGCAGGTGTATGGGCGGTCAACCCTTGAGTGCTCGATTGATGACTTCTATCTCCAACGCAAAACTCGCGAAAATCTGGCTAAAACGGTTCACCCGCTTTTCCTGACCCGAGGTGTTCCCGGAACCCATGATCTGCCCCTCATCCGGAAAACCCTGAACGCGCTTATCCGGGCCAAATCCGGACAAACGGTTCTTATCCCTCGGTTCAACAAAGCCCTCGATGACCGCTGTCCAGGATCCGAGTGGCGTCGATACGAGGGACGACCGGACATCATCATTCTCGAGGGTTGGTGCGTCGGATCCATCGCTGAGCCTGAGAGTCGATTGCAAACGCCCGTGAATGTCCTTGAAGCTTCTGAGGACCCTCAGGGCATCTGGCGCAAAACGGTGAATGACGCACTCAAGAACGGTTATACCGATCTCTTTTCCCGTCTTGATCTGCTGATCTTCCTGGCGATCCCGGATTTCTCAAACGTTTTTGAATGGCGGTCCTTGCAGGAACAAAAACTGGTCGCAACCAGCCACGCCGCCAAACAAGCGCGAGTACTGGATTCAAAAGCGCTTCAGCGCTTCATTCAGCATTACGAGCGCCTGACCCGCTGGAATCTCGAAATGCTGCCGCGAAAGGCCGATCTCACCCTAGAGGTCAATGCATCTCATGCCTACAGCCGCTTGTACTTGCCAACTCCATAGGACTGATTCGTGTGGATGCCCGCGCGCTGATGACCTGCCATTATCCGTACTCAAGTGGCTCGAGGCGGTTCTATAACCGTCCTCTCCCCCCTGTTGCCAGATGAAAATCCGGTGACATTGGAATGCCTCTAGAACAAACCCAGGCCTTCGATCTGCATCCTCTCGATTTGCTCTTGCAACTCGACCGTCCGCTCGATCCAGTCATGATCGGAACCAAAATGAGGAAACACGCTAAAAAACGCTGGATCCTGCGTGCGGGCGGAGAGCCATTCAGTGAAATGAATCAGTCGAAGCGTCCGCAACGGCTCGATCAGCCGAAGTTCCTTAAGATCAAATGCCTCAAAGGTGTCATACCCCTCGATTAGCGTCATCAGGGCGATCTGGCGCTCCTGGTCACTGCCTTGCGCAAGCATCCAGAGATCCTGGACCCTAGGCCCCATGCGGGCGTCATCAAAATCAAGCAACAAGGGACCTTCGCCGGTATCCAGAATATTTCCGGCATAAAGATCTGCGTGCAACCTCAACCTTTCAAGCGGTTGTGCGCGACTGAATGCCTCATCGACCAGCATCAAGGCACTACGAAGTGCTGATTCATAGGCTTTAACCCGGTTGGAGGGAATCAAGCCACTGGCGAGGATCCGCTCTGCTGGCAGATGACCATAAGTGAGGGGGCTGACTTCGGGACGATGAACGAAGGGGGTCTTCTTGCCGATAGCATGCATGCGTGCAATAAGTCGCCCAAGCGCTTCAAGCGTATCCAGGTCCTCGATTTCCGGGACTCTGCCACCCATGCGTGGAGAGAGTGAGAAACGATATCCGTCGGCCTTAAACAGCGTCTGCCCCTCATGATTGGCAATCACGCCACTGACAGGGACCTCTGCCTCCGCCAGCGCATTCAGATAAGCATGCTCCTCGAGAATAGCCTCATCACTCCACCGCCCCGGCCGATAAAACTTGGCAATCAGAAACCCGCCTTGGTCCAGACCAACCTGGAAAACCCGATTCTCATAACTGTTGAGCGCCATGATCCGACCATCGGCCTCAAATCCATGCTGGAGGAGAGCGATGACAATCTGATCCGGCGTCAATCGGGCAAATGGATGGGCATGTTCTTCAGCGAAGAGATTCACGCGCTCAGGGTCAAGGTCGAATTCCATGGTTGAACTTTGTTCTTTTTCCGAGGTCTTTCTCAATCAGTAACGCGACTTTCGAATGCTGTCCGACTCCCCATGACATTGGAAATAGCCGGGCAAACACCAGACACAGAGGCAATGAATGGCTACGCAGGAATTTGCTCTGACGATCAGTAATCTCTCGATCACTCTGGCGCTCGTCTCGCTTTTTATCTTGATGACACTAGAGAAAAAGCGTCCCCGCTTCGTGTTCAGCAAAACGGTGAACAAACAATCCATGTTCACCAATTTCACCGCTTTTTTGTTCAACAACGTGGTACTGACCCTGATCCGGGCCACCTCTTTGTTTTTTGTCGCCCAAGAGTTTGCAGGGCATGGCCTTCTCAGTGGCATGCCGGAGGGCCCGGCGAAATGGATTTTGACCTTTTTAATCTACGATCTAGCTATATACCTATGGCATGTTATCAACCACCACAACGATTTCTTGTGGCGGTTCCACAAGGTTCATCACAGTGACAAGGCTTTTAACGTCACGACCGGTTTTCGTTTCCATGTGATCGATCTGTTGATCGAAATTCCCTACAAATGCCTCTTCGTGATGCTGATCGGGGTGGATGCACACATCATTCTGGCGATGGAGGCGATTCAGTTTCTCTTCATCCTCTTTCACCACTCGAATACGGAGATCCCCAATGAAAGCAAGATCTCCCGCTATTTAATCACGCCGTCGCTCCATCGCACGCATCACTCCGCCGCCCGTGGGCAACATGACAGTAATTACGGCATTGTCCTTGCATTCTGGGATCACATCTTCGGAACACGTCTTGAGGCTGTGCCCGAAAAAATAGGTCTTGAAATCATTATTGCTGAGAACTTTATCCAGCTCTTCTGCATCGGGCTCTTGACCGAAAATCACTTTCGCAAGGTGTTGAAAATCATCCCCAACGTGGGCCGCAAGTAAGAGACATCGCGCCATGGTCCATGACTCTCGCCACTGCTCGACCCGACTCCTAGAGGCTCTTGAGGCCGTTACTCAGGCCAGGACTACGACGCATGGAACTTAAACTTAAACCCAATCTGTCAGAGCCGATCGCAGCCGAAATGACGGCTCGTGTGACTCAGGAACAGTCCAAAGTCTTCGAGTTCATCGCAGATAATTTTCACGAAAACTACCAGCGATGGATGACCGACGTGGTCGAGTTGGAACCCCTTGATGGAGTTCCGTTGAGAAAAGGCAGTCGGGTGAGACAGGTCCGTGTGGAAAATGAAGAACCGATCACCTCCACATTCGAAGTGATCGAACTCGAGAAATACGACCGGTTCTCTTTTCAGGGGATCGATATGCCCTACCGCCAGATCTACCGCATCGAAGCCTCTGGTCCCACTGAATCCAGTATTACCTTCCGGTTTGAACTCCTCGAAGTAGAGTTATTCATGCGACCGTTTGTGAAGCTCTTGCGATCTGCCATCAGCGAGGGAGTGGAAGCCACCGTTCTCACGCTGACCGATCTGATCGAATCCACGGCCTGAGCCACCCCCTTAACTGCCCCCAACTTCAAAACGGGAGACCGAAAAGATGCCCCTGATTCTAAGAAAAGACACCGGCTTGATCCCCCAAGTGCTCAGTGCAATTCTCGACCATTGCGTCAATGGTGTGACTCTGGCTGATCCGGATCAGGAAGACTGTCCTATCGTATATGCCAATAAGGCGTTCGAGGATCTGACGGGGTATCGTCCGGACGAGATTGTTGGCAAAAACTGCCGGTTCCTCCAAGGAAGCGACAAGGACCAACCCGAGATCGTGCGCTTGCGGGAAAGCTTGAAAAAACACGAAGCGGTCTCAGTAACCCTTCGAAACTACAAAAAGGATGGGACTTTGTTCCATAATCATCTTGCCGTCACCCCTCTGTTCGATAACAAGGGCAACCTGCTCTACTACCTCGGGGTGCAGTATGACATCACCTACAAGGTCAATGCGGACCAGGAAATCAAGAAACTCACCGAGTTGCTGAATACCTGATCCCTCATCGTCACTTTCCGAACTGCGGGTCCACCCGTCTGTCCGATATGGAACATCTAAAGGGGCCTTCAGAACCTGACATTACGCCATCTGAGGTCTGGGAAGCCCGACGCCGCTTTCTGGAACTTCTTGGCTCTGGGGTAATGCTTGGACTCGCACCTTCAGCCCGATCGGAAGTCGGTTCCGTGTCCCGCTCCGCACCCGATAATGAATCCGGGACGCAACTCGTGCCGACACCCGAGCGGGCGGTTACCCAATACAACAACTATTACGAGTTCTCTTTTGAAAAAGAGGCGCCCTCACGCCTGGCAACGGCACTTAAAATCCGACCTTGGACTTTGGAGGTCCGTGGACTTGTAGAAAAGCCCTTGCAACTGGACCTCGATGAACTGATTCGACGCTTTAGACCTGAGCACCGTATCTATCGCTTCCGCTGCGTCGAGGGCTGGTCAGCGATTCTTCCCTGGACCGGCATCGCCCTCAAGGATGTCCTTTTGGCAGCACAACCTCTGGGATCGGCGCGATTTGTGTCGTTTACCGCCGTCGAGGCGCCCGAGATCATGCCTAATCAGAAGCAGGGCCGTTTACTGGAGTGGCCCTACCAGGAAGGCCTGCGCCTGGATGAGGCGATGCACCCGTTAACGCTGATTGCCACCGGGCTTTATGGAAAACCGCTATCACCCCAGAACGGCGCCCCACTAAGGCTTGTCGTTCCGTGGAAGTATGGTTTCAAAAGCATCAAAGCCCTTGTCCGGATCGAACTCACCGAACAGCAACCCAAGACCACCTGGAATCGTCAGGCACCGAGTGAATATGGCTTCTATGCCAACGTCAATCCCGATGTGCCGCACCCCCGCTGGAGTCAGGCAACTGAGCGGCCGCTTGCAAGCGCCTTCAATCAACCCCGCTCGGCTACCCAGCTATTCAATGGCTATGGCGACCAGGTCGCAAACCTCTACGCCGGACTCGATCTCAAACGGTTTTTCTGATGCGTGCTGACACCCTCTTCGAATCCATGAGGCATTTTGCCGCCGTTCTGCGGAAACAAGAAAAAACGCTCGAGTTGGACAGAATGGGGGTTTCCTCACCGCTCCTCGTCACCGTATTGTCCTGGCTGTCCGATACCTGGAATTTTTGCCTGTTCCTCTGTGCGCTGCCGCTGGTCTACCTGATGGCCGAGGTCGCCTTGGGTGCTCTGGGGGCAAATCCGGTTGAATCGTTTCATCTCTACACCGGTATCTGGGGCTTGCGGTTTCTCTGTATCACCTTGCTCATCACGCCGCTTCAAGCCGTGACTGCCTGGCGCGGGGTTGCCGCCTATCGGCAACTGTTTGGTTTAGCTTCCTTCTTTTATGCAGGTCTCCATGTGTATGGCTATCTGTCGATTGACCATGCATGGGTCTGGCGGGTCATTGGCCGGGACATACTCGAAACGCCCTACATCTGGCCCGGCCTTCTCTCTGCGGTTATTTTGACCCTGCTCGCGGTGAGCTCCCCAAAACAGGGGAAGAAATTATTGGGTAAAAACTGGAAGAAACTGCATCGCTGGATTTACGTAGCTGCTGTTGTCAGCATCCTGCACTACGTCATGCAACTTAAAGGCAATCTGGCCGACCCCCTGTTCTATGGCTTGATCATCGGTCTTTTGTTTCTTGCGAGGATCCTGATCTGGATTCGTAACCGGCAAGTGGCCCGACTCATGATTCCAAGACCCAAACGCACAGCCGATGGGGAAGTCGAACTGCCAACCAGCGATCACAGCTACTCAGCAACCGGAGAGGTAAGGCCAATCAAGTGAAGAAGGGTGTCTCTGCATAAGGAAATACTGGAGCGACGGGACGGATAAGCTCCCTCGATTGACCAGTCACAGAAGAAGCATCAGCGACGTGGACCGTAGATCACAGCAGCCTGCTTACAGAAGGCGCTGACCATGGATTCAGTGACTTCCTTGAAAAGACCGTTAAATGCAACGCTCAGCATCGCACTTGCAAATTCAAAATGCAGTTTGAAATCCACTTCGCATCCGCCTGACTCCGAGGGATCAAACCGCCACACGCCATTCATCTTTTTGAAAGGACCCTCGACCAATTGCATGGAAATCGAGGCTCCCTCCACCATCGTGTTCAGGGTTGTAAAAGACAGACGGATCATGCCCTTGGACATGGTGATCGTGGCCTTGAGTTTGTCCGGCTGTTCTTCGAGCAACTTTACATCACTGCACATCGGGATGTATTTCGGATAAGCCCGCACATCATTCACGAGGGCGTACATCTCCTCAGCAGTGTAATTTACGCAAACGCTGGTTCGTATCTCTGGCATGCGGGTCTCTCTAATGCATGTTTCAAGCTGGTTAGGGCATCAGCTCAAACGGGTAACTGATTCCAGCGCTTTGCTCAATCGCTCGATTTCTTGCTCCGCTTTTACCTGCACCGTGACATCGTATTGAACGCCCAAGTAATAAATCAACGTACCGGTTTGATCAAACAGAGGGGTAATGGCCAGATGGTTATAGAACAGCTCTCCGTTTTTCCGATAGTTTCTTAGGGTCACCTCTGCCGGTTGGCATTCCTCTATCGCCTTGCGGAGGACCTTGCGTCCCTCTTGATCACGATCATCGCCTTGAAGAAAACGGCAATTCTTGCCAACCACCTCATCACGCGGGTAGCCCGAGATGGTTTCGAAGGCTTTGTTGACGAATACGATCGGCATGTCCGGTAGATCCGGATCGGCCAGAGTTAAGCCGTTGACACTGGCATCCAGGATTTGGGAGAGCACACTTGGAATGATCCCGGGATCTTTTTCTGCGATAAAGAACATATTGTTTGTCTCCCTTGAGGTTGGCTTTCCACCAGTTATGCCGCTTTTGATCGGCTTTCAATCAATCCCTTGAGATTTCGTGCCGTTCGACTTGCACCCTCTTGCACAGCGACACGTACCAGTTTTTCAAACGGCCTCAGCATCATCTCAAGCTCCGGGAATACAAAGGTGAAGCTCAACCTTGTGGCTTCGCCCAATTCCCCCTCCTCCTCAAACTCGTAAATGCAGCGATAGGCATTTGACACGCCTTCAAAGACCAGTTTGTGAGGCGGATCTAATTCGGCTACCTTGAAAGTTGACTCGGACTTGTGACCATGGTCGACACGAACCTGTCGCATCACGTTCCCAAGAGCGATGCCTTCGCCCTTGACTGCCTCAAGCTTGATGACTTCAGGTGACCATCGGGGGTAATTTTCAAAGAAGGACTCACCCACAAACTGAAAGATCTGTTCTCGGGGGACATCGACCACCACAGAGGCCTTGCCGATTACAGGCTTTGACGGACCGAATAACATCAGATACTCCAAGCCGTGGGTCTAAAGAAAGTTGGGGAATCAACCGGAACAGCACTGGGGGGGAGGGAGAGTGGCTGAACCGTCAGAGGTGATTCCCCATACCTTATGGACCTGTGCAAAGACCTTTAGTTTCAACCCATTTGGAACTTCGTTCCCTAAGGGCCCTCTGATGAGTGCGGAGGGAACATCCATGACACACCAACAAACAGCAGCAGGAGACGACCCCCTCAGGGTCGTCATTATCGGCGGCGGAATCGCAGGGCTCTGTGCCTTGATATCGCTTCGCAAACAAGCACCGGAGGCAAAGATCACCCTCATCGACCGCCGGGATTGTCATGTCAAGATACCCCGCATGCACGAGGTCTTGAGAGCACCTCGCCCCCTCATCCAGATCCCTTTCAGAGAATTGAGCAGTGTTTATGATTTTGACTTCATCAAAGCGGATGTTTCTCTGACGGCCGGAAAATTTCCTGAGATCGCTGCCACCCGACACATCGAAGTCGCAGGCCAGACCCTTGACTTCGATTATCTCGTTCTGGCAGGAGGGCTGAGCGACCCTGCAGGACCTGTTCGCATGTCCGGCTGCTTGGGTCTTGGAGAATTTCTGGTGGGTGATCCGCATTCACTCCTTGAACCGGCATCCACCCCCAGAAACAGGGGCCGCGACATTATCACGGTGGCAGGGGCAGGTCCGACCGGCATCCAGTTCGCGTTTGAGCTCAAAGAGTATCTGGATCGAGTCGGTGATACCCGTCAGATCCATCTTCTAGACACAGGCCAATTGCCTCTCCAACGCTTCGATCCGCGCATAGGTGAGTACGTACTGAGGCAAATGGACGCGAGAGGACTTCATCATCACCCGGGGAAGCGACTGGTGGGGACGAGCAAGGGCAGACTGCTAATTGAAAATTCCAAAGGAGAGCAACATGAATTTCAATCCGGAGTCACGATCACCCTGACCGGCGCGACCACCCAGAAAGTCCTCCAAGTGAATTTGTTCGGCCAACTTCTCTTGCAGGGTAAACCCTACCCCCGGCTTCTGGCTGCCGGCGATGTCGCCTGCTTTAAAGGCCCGATCCCCTCAACTGTTAGTGCCCAGTCCGCCGTACGCAAGGGAAAGCTTATAGCCCGTAACATTCTGGCCAGTGAACGCCGGATACCGATCCCTCGCCCTTATTTGCACAGTGACAAGGGCTACATCGTCAGCCTGGGTGCGGATGATGCTGTTGGCTGGGTGGGATCCAGACGGCGGATCGTCAAAGGCCGGGTGGCCTTGGGGCTTCGTGAACTCATCGACAAACAATACGATCTCTTTCTTGAGGGAATCGATACTTTCATCGTCTGAATCACACCACCTCGACTTAGGTTTAAATACCTAAATGCGCGAAAAGCCCCGTCGTTCAGGGCGGGGGTGATTAGCGTGGCACGATCGTGCCGTGATTGGTAGGCCAGTGTTGAATGCGATTTCAAAGGCGACGCCGATCTGGTCGGGGCGATCAATAGTCTCAGGGCGGGACGCGCTCGGTTCGCTTGTGCAGATACTTCGCCCGCTATCGGGGCGACGGGCCAAGAACCTGCCGAAGCGAATCAGGCAGCACGAACTGCCGCCTGAGCCCCCTAGGAATCCTCATCCTTCAAGGAGAGAGGATGTCAATCAAGGCCATAGCCCATTGAAGCAATAAGCCGGCGTGCCACATCGCTTTTAAGAAAGTCGAGAAAGGCCAAGGCTGCCGGGTTGTGACTCCCCTGAGACAGAAGGACTGCGTCCTGGCGCAGCGGGCTATAGAGCGACTGCGGTACGATCCAGAGTGACCCTGCGGGTATCACCCCCGGGAAAACCACCTGCGAAAGCGCCACAAAACCCAGATCTGCATTATGAGAAGCCACGAACTGATGGGCCTGAGCGATATTTTCGCCTTGAACCCATTTGCTCTTAAGATCCTGAAGGAGTTCAAGGCGGGCCATGACCTCCACCGCTGCGGCGCCATAGGGCGCCGTTTTGGGATTGGCGATTGATAAATGCCGAAAACGACCGACCTTCAGCACTAAGCCCTGTGGGTCAATCAGATCCGGGTCCATTGACCAGAGCGCCAGTTTGCCAATTGCATAGGTGAACCGACTCTCTGGCAATGCCAATCCCGCCTCGATCATCTTAGCCGGCGCTGCCCTATCGGCAGAAAGGAAGACGTCAAAGGGCCCCCCATTTTGAATCTGAATCCGGAGCGTGCCTGTTGCTGCAGAAGACACCCGCGTATGGTGGCCGCTCACACGCTCGAACGCCTGCGTCAGAGTCTCAAGAGGACGTGCAAAATTGGAGGCAACAGCAATCCGAACCGTCTCCGATTGGACTTTGAACGTGACAAACGCAAAGATAATGATGAGCACGGTTCGCAACAGACGGACACTCCCACAGGCGATGGATGCTGGCCTCAGACCTTGATGTTGAGCTTAACCCCTCTGCCTTGGGGCTTTCAGGACCTTTTCTGAATCAGTGTATCCTTGTTCGAGACTCGCTATAAACGCCACTTTGACCTCAGTTGATGTCCATCCCCTTCCGGAGCATTGCCTGGATGCCGCGCTGCATCATCGGGTTGCTGCTGTTTGTAGCACTGGATGCCACAGGCGAAACAAAAGACCAGAAACCCGCCCCATCACTGGTAGCGCCCCGAATTCAACCCCAGATGCCCATGACCGATGCCATGGGCCGGGACCCGAATCCATCTGTGAAACAGGATGCCAGAACCAAGCGCTCTCCCCCTAATGGCCCGACGAGTCGTTTTCCGGAGGATCCGCGCGGCACGACACCGCCGGAGTATAAACGCCCGAATCGCTGGGGACTGACGGCCGGCATGAGCCAGCGCCACGATTGGTTGACAGGTAAGGAACGCTTCGAGATCCACGAAGCCATCAATGCCAAGCGTGCACTTCGTCTTCCCGAGTGGCTTGATGCCGCACTTGAGCAAAGGACCCGCTACGAGACCTTTGACACCCCATGGCAACGCGGTCAGACCGGGGCTCAAGATCAAATCCCCTTACAGACTGTGCTCTGGATGGAGGCACATACACGCGGATTTCGCGCCGGATTCGAATTTTGGGATGCACGGCAATTCGGCGCTGCAGAGCGCTGGCCGGTCAACAATACCATGGTCAACGTGGGCAACTTCGCCCAGCTCTATGGCGCCTTCTCGACCACACGCCTTGGCGAGACCGGTCTTGGATTTGAGGCCAAGGCCGGCCGCATGACCCTGGACCTTGGCAGCCGACGTCTGGTTGCCCGTAATGTCTTTCGCAACACCACCAACACCTTTACTGGCATTCTGATAAGGCTCAGAGACCCCGAAGCGCACTGGCATCTGCAATTGTTTGCCAATCAACCGGTCCAGCGCCTTCCCAAGGACAAGGCGCAACTCGTCAATAATGATTGGGCGTGGGATTCTGAATTACCGGGCAGTGTGTTTGCGGGTGGATTGCTGGAGAGCGAAGCGCTTCCCTTTAAGTTACGGGGAGAACTCTACATCTATTACCTTGGAGAAAATTCGGACACGCCGCTCAACCGGCAACTGATCACGCCCGGTCTTCGGTTTTTCAAAAACCCAATCAAAGGGGAATGGGATTTTGAAGGCGAGACGATCGGCCAGACGGGATCGGCCCGCTTGTCCCAGACCGGTAAACAGATGGATGTCGAGGCTTATTTCGAACATCTTCAGGTCGGTTATACATTCAATGCACCGCTGGACCCAAGGCTTTTGATTCAGTATGACTATGCCACCGGAGGCAGCCAAAATGGCGTCAACCGTTCATTTGATACCCTCTATGGGGCACGCCGCTGGGAATACGGGCCTACCGGCATCTTTGGCCCCTTTAGCCGAAATAACATCAATTCGCCGGGGGCACGGCTTTTTCTGGTTCCCCACCGCGATCTTTCGACATTTATTGCCTACCGGGCCTGGTGGATGGCCGATTCAAAAGCCGGCTGGCAACCGGCAGGTTTGATCGATCCAACCGGCAGTGCCGGAGACTTTATGGGCCAGACCATCGAGTTCGCAACCCGCTGGGACGCCCATGAAAACATCGCCCTTGAAGGCGGATGGACCGCTTTAATCAAGGGGGATTTTGCAAAGAATGCCCCCGGCGCACCGTCCGACCAAAGTAATGTCAATTATTTCTATGTCCAGTCGGAAATTCGTTTTTAAGAACGTGCGCCAGGGTTCGTCTCCGTTCATGGGTAAAAGCGGAAAGCGGTCTGTCGCAAAACCCCAGCCAGCACAAGGTCCCCGCTCATCTATGATTGAGTCAATACACATATTAGGTGTGTGATATCCCTCATTCTGCAGTGCCCCGCCCTACCGCGCCCCCCTTCAAGCCGCCCAATGACGCGCTGGCATGAACCCTGCTTATAGCTTCTCGTCATGAGTGGCATCATGCGTGCCAGTCATGGCTCTATTTAATGGCGCTCGGTACAGGGTTCGTTACTTGGCGGATTCAAGCCTCAACCGTGGCGCTTGACTATCAGTGAAAGCCCCGTTGGGGTTGGCGCGTTGACTTTATTGACTCCTTTTGGAATATTAGTAATGAATGTTTTTCTAATGAAAAAACGGGCACCGGTTCCGGTCTTTGTCTTTGTCATTGCTGCTACGGCGGCCATGTTCTCTGTTTCTGCAAACGCCGCAACATCGATTGCAACCACCCGCAACGTGACCGGCGGCCCTATCCAGACTGTTTATAGCCTCGGGGTTCCGGTCAATACCGCGGTCCAACCTTCATCCTGGTACAACCCAGGGTTTGGCAACGCGGGCTGGACCCATTTTTCCAAGTGGGGAAGGGTATCGTTGATGCGTAATAAAACCTACAAGATTACCCTGACCTCCAGCAATCCCGCGATGCACCCGGGCGTGACCGTTTGGGAACGAAAGACAGGCAAAAACTATGCGAGTTCCGACTGGTTTACGGGACACAGCTACATCCAGTACGACAGCATCAAGGCGACAAATCAGATTGATGAAAGCACCGGCAAGAATCTCGGTACCATCGAGATGGACCTGGTGGCTAATGGCTTCGACACTGACGGCATGCAGGGTACCCCTTGCGCAACCGCAATGTGCTGGTGGCCGTCAAACCCGTCATTCAAACCTATTTCAGATGGCGTTCCCGGGCAGGTCGTCGTTCAGTTCAAGGCCCCGAAAAGAGGTCTTTACCAGTTCGTTTTCGGGGGCATCAACCCCAATGGCGACAAGTCCACCACACTGGCCGGTGGCTTCAACAACAATTCGAACTATGTTCCGATCTCAGTAAAGGTCGAACTGGTCCGTTGATCTGTGGATAGAGCTCCATGATCTGCAATCAAACGCATCCGACGCGATGATGTGCAGTCTTTGGGTCTTCAGTGCCGCACGGTGCTGAAGACCCGTTTTTTTTCGGGAAGAACAGACTATGAAAGCGGGTTGGCTGAAAATCAGATGGACAGCGATTGCCATAAGCATCCTGACGTTGGCATCCGAATCAAGCTTTGGGCACGGCGAACCGCCGGCCAATCTGATTGGCATTCGCCCCCCGTCCGTAAAAGGCCTGGCCAAGGGACCACGCCCCATCATTGTCGATGAAGCGGCAGCCCGGATGCTTGGCAAGTCGTTTTTCTGGGACCAGAACCTGGGCAGTGATGGCGTTAGCTGCGCAACATGCCACTATCACGCCGGTGCCGATGCGCGGCCCACCAACCAGATGAATCCTGGCCAGCGTCATGTCAATTCACCCACCTCCAGGACCTTCCAGTTGACCGCATCAGGAAGCACTGGAGGCATCGCTTATCGGTTGAAACCCACCGACTTTCCAACCTGGCAGTTTCAGGACCCAAGCGATAAGAATTCACCAGTCATTTTCAGCACGGATGATGTCGTCGGCTCTGGCGGGGCCTTCATGGGCCAGTTCCTGAAAGCCGAGCCGCAAGGGACATCTATTGATCAATGTACCGAACTGAGTGACCCCATCTTTCATTCCGGAAGCCTGAATTCAAGGCAAACCACAGACCGGAATGCGCCAAGCGTCATCAACGCGGTGTTCAACTTCCGAAACTTCTGGGATGGACGGGCAAATAACATTTTCAACGGGGAGAACAACTGGGGGCTCAGGGATCGCAAAGCAGGCGCTTGGGTCCGGCTAGCCTCTGGCAAAGTTGTCAAGCGTAACCTGAATCTGGCTGATGCCTCTCTGGCATCCCAGGCGGTTGCTCCGCTTAACAATGATGTTGAAATGGCCTGCCAAAAGCGGACCTTTGCTGATGTGGCCGTCAAGATACTGGATCGAAAGGCCCTGGAAAACCAAACCGTCAGCCCGGAGGACTATGAACTGGGTCCGATGGCCAATCCGAATGGCAAGGGCCTTCAGGTCACCTATGGCGAGTTGATACGAAAAGCGTTTGACAAGCGTTACTGGTCAGGCAATGGGAACTTCGGCACCAGCCCAAGTGGTGTTCCCTACACCATGATCCAAGCCAATCTGCCGATGTTTTTCGGTCTCTCCATATTGGCCTATGAAAGCACACTGATCTCAAACCATTCGCCCTATGACACACCTGTAGATGCGGGAAAAGTGCCAACGGGCTTGACCCCCAGCCAACGCGAAGGTCTAAACGTGTTCCTCAATGGGCACTGTTTCAACTGCCACGGAACGGCAGCCTTCACCGCCGCCGCAGAGCCCTATCTCAACACACCCAAGGGTGCGGCTCCACGGCTTGTCCAAAGGCGCGAGATCGACCCGGAAAGCCCCACCGGCAGCGTTCCAAAACTACAGGATGTCGGCTTTGCCAACACCAGCGTAGTCCCAACCGACTATGACATCGGCGCCGGCGGTGTCGATGATTTTGGCGTTCCCCTTGCCTACTCAGAGGAATATCTCAACGCCCTTGCGATTCGCAGCAATTATCTCGTTGACGGTGTTCGGGTCTATGCCTGTGATTTCGAGGTTCCATTTGTGGCTGACTGGTCTCGTCAACAATTGATTCGCCCGAAGGGGACGCCGCCAGGCAATACCTGTAAGGGCGCAAAAGATTTGGAACTGGTACCCCGACCCGTGGCATTGAAGGCTGAACGCGCGCAGCCTGATCATGGCAAGGCAGCCACGGCCATGGCCGGCGCGTTCAAGATTTCATCCTTGCGGAATGTCGAACTGACGGGTCCTTATTTTCACAACGGCAGCGTCAAGAATCTCTCAGAGGTGATCGATTTTTATGGTCGCGGGGGGAATGTTACCAACCCAGGACATTCATCTGTTTTTGTGTTCCCGCAACCATTCACCCCCGCAGAAAAAGCCAGCCTGATTGATTTTCTAAAATCGTTGACCGATGAAGACGTGCGGTGGGAACGTGGCGTCTTTTCCCACCCTGAACTCACGATACCGGTTCAAAACGTCAGTAATCAGCAAAACGCCATTCGTTCGAATCTCATGGGTGATGAATTTTTAGTGCTGCCTGCTGTAGGCAAAAATGGCAGAACGACAGCACAGGGTCCTCTGCAATCCTTCGAAGAGATCCTTTTACAGCCGTAATCTCACCATGACCCCTCAACGATCAAGAGCGACCCTTAGGGGTTTTTCAAATCAGCCATCGGGTCCGCAAATACAGCGATGGCATGCGCTGGCGCTGATTTCGCTGCTGATTTTCCCTTGCTCGGACGCGATCGCAATCTCCAACCCGGCTCCACCCCCGCCGCTTTCCAGCGTCAAGCCACCACCAACACCGGGACTTATTGGACCGATCGTGGTGAACCAGAAGGCTGCCGTGCAATTGGGCAAAGCCCTTTTCTGGGACAGCCGCGTCGGTAGTGATGGCATTGCCTGTGGCTCCTGCCACTTCCATGCGGGAGCCGATCGCCGCTTCCGAAATCAGCTGGAACCTGGAAGCCGGCATACTGGCAAGCCATCGGGACAAACCTTTGAACCGATGCCTTCAGGTGAGAAGGGGGGACCCAATTATTCACTGAAGGCCAGCGATTTTCCTTTGTTCAGGCTGGAGGATTCGAACAACAAGGAGTCCAAAATCCTTTTTCGTACCGATGATGTGGTTGCATCCGCAGGAACTACTCTCGCCCGCATCAATGCCGATGACCACTCATCAACAACGGGGCATCAGGCATGTAACCCCCTTGACGATCCCATTTTTCACCTTTCTAAGACCAATACCCGACGCGTCGCGACCCGAAATACGCCCACGGTGATCAATGCTGTCTTCAATTACCGTAATTTTTGGGACGGACGGGCCAATAACCGGTTCAACGGTAGTTCGGCATTTGGGCCCCGCGACCCTGATGCAGGCGTCTGGGAATGGAGGCAGGGCCGTCTGCGGAAATCACGACTCTCTCTCGAGAATGCCTCACTGGCATCGCAGGCCGTTGCGCCCCCACTCGATGACCGCGAGATGGCTTGTCAGGGTCTTCGATTTGATGCGCTTGCACGAAGGCTCCTGCCCCTTCCCGCTCTCTCTAGCCAGATGGTAGCGCCCGATGACAGCATCCTCGCTGATCTTCGGACCGTTGATGGCATTGGCCTGAAGGTGAACTATGAGCAATTGATTCGTCAGGCGTTCGACCCTGCTTATTGGTCAGGCCCCAAGGTCCCGCTGCAATCGCCCGGCGATGCCACTCCCCCGCGGCAGATCGAGGCCAACTTTCCGCTCTTCTTCGGCCTCGCCCTTCAGCTTTATGAGTCAACGCTGATCTCCGATCAAAGTCGATTCGACGCCCCTCGAGATCACAACGGAATCCCCAAGGGATACAGTCCGATCGAAGCCAAGGGCCTCCAGGTGTTTGTGACCGAGTGCATGCTCTGCCATCAAGGTCCCACCCTGACTTCGGCCGCACATCCATCGGTCGCCCGGGGAGCCTCCTCCACGTTCTACCTTGTCGACCGGCGCGAGATCAATGCTGATTTTGATGGGGTGGGGTTAAGGGTAGCCTTTCTTGACATCGGCTTTACAAATACCAGCGTGACCCCCACCGAGGAGGATCCAGGGATTGGTGGCCGGGACCCATTTGGCTATCCCCTCTCTTATTCAGAGCAGTATTTTGAAACCCTACTCGACCCCTCAAAACGAATGATCGATCCGGTCAAGGTCTCACCGTGTTTTTTCCAACGGCCATTTGGAATGGACTTCAACGCCTCAGAACTCCATCTGAGAAAGGAGAAAGTACCAGGCTGCATGCAGCCTCAGGCAATGATGCAGTTTCCCCGTATTGAGGTCGCCCAAGCCGAGGGCCAGCATTTGGAGAGGGGCCGACTTTTCACTGCGGTTCAAGGTGCCTTCAAGGTTCCGACCCTCAGGAACATCGAGTTGACAGGCCCCTATATGCACAATGGAAGTCTTAAAAATTTGGATGAGGTCCTTTCTTTTTACGACCGGGGTGGAAACTACGACAACCCGCATCACTTTGCCAGCCAGGTGTTTCCAAGACCCTTTACCGCCGAGGAGAAATCAGCACTCAAGGCCTTTCTGCTGACTTTGACCGATGAGCGCGTGCGCTACGAAAGAGCGCCCTTTGACCACCCCTCACTGTCCATTCCACATGGAATCAATGAAGCGGGCGGTGAAACAGAAACCCTACTCTCCGTCCCCGCGACCGGGCGCCATGGGCGCCATGGAGACCCCCTTTTGCCCTTCGAGGCCTACCTGCCCCACTAGCATCGCCTCGGAGAATGAATCTGACCGAACTTAAATGCCGATCAGCGTCTTAGGGTCATTAACTGCCATCGATCTGGTTTTCGCTTTCCAATTCCTTTAGCGGGAGGCAATCTGCATTCCGCTCTAAGAGACTTTCGCATAATCGGTGAAGATCCGCTCCCCTCGGAGTACAAACACCGCTTCAGCGACTCGTTGATCTCGGTTAGGACCACAGAATTGGCGTTAGACGTCAGCATTAGAATCGGACCTTCCAAACAAGACCACAAATTCACGTTCCTCAAATAGCCCCACTGTTCCTTACAGTGTTCATATATGCCAGACAGGTTCTCAGGGGTTACCAGACGAAGCAATCGGCCCGTGAAATCACGCCTATGTGTGTCGTGTTTCCTCTCAGGAGAGCCGTCCATCATATCGCTGATGATCGGTTCCAGCAGGGCCAGAATTTCCTGGTCGGTTAACTGTTCGAAGATCACATACATCCCTCTCAAGTGCGTAATCCATGATAGTCGTGGCCTTCAAAACTTTTAATGCCTCACATCACCGGCGCAATTACACCCGTACTTTTTTAGGCACGCGAGAGATTTTCATTTTTTTGAACCTTTGGATAAGGCGGGCATTCGAAATATGCGTGTGCTTAGACTATTGGCCTATGGTTCATCTGGCCTGAATTCTTTAAGTTTTCCGCGCGATGCGCCTAGGCATTATGACGTTCCCCGAGGCAAAAACCCCTGATATTCTCATCTCAGGTTTTGCATCAGCAATGGGTCGGTGAAAGTGAGGCGGTGCGTGATGATGCTGTTCGAAAAAAACTCCGTGAAACTGATTGGATTCCTTGCTTGCTTTTGGATACTGGGACTGAGTCTTCAAGCTTGTTCTGGCATGGGCAGCCCCAAGAGAAGCATTTCCCCAAGTTACTCCCCCGAGCGCTATAGCACGCTTGCCGTCCTGGTTGATCACAACGCCTTTGACCGGACCATTGAGGATGCCTTCATCATGGGGTTGATCAACAAAGGCTACGCCGTGGTCTCGCGAAACGATGTGCAACAAATTGTCGGTGAAATCCAATTCCAAGGCTCTGGCCTGACTCAGGGCGATAGGGTCAAACTGGGCCAAATCTTGAATGTACGCGGTATCCTGCTGGTAAGCTTGACAGAGGCCTATTCCGAACGTCGGGATAGTAGCTTCACCGACAGCAGAGGCCAACATCACCCGGGTTCCTATGTGGTTCATACGGCGGGTATTAACGCACGACTGATTGATGTCGAAAACGGGTCGATCCAGTGGGTTTCGTCTTACTCATCGGGTGGTCTTGACGACCTCTCCGGGCTTCTTGGGGCCTCTAACCTTACTGGTACCGTCGAAGAGGTGGCTGAAAAGGTCATTGCTTCGCTTCCCGACCGGTTCAAAAAGTCCTCTGAACGATGACCCGATCCTGGTTTGTGTTCCCGCGCTGATCAGAATGCGACGACTGTCTTTCTGGCTAATCTTGATTCAGGCTGTGCTGATAACTCAGGCTCACGCCTATGACGGTCTGATCCTGAGACCCGCGGGCCATTCCACCTATGACCAGATTCTTAGCCAGCAACTGGAGGAAGCTTTCCTCGCAATGGGCTGCCGAGTATTGCGTCCGGATGTTCCGCAGACTGCGGGTGGGTCTCAGCTTATGGGACTTGAGATTTCAGGGGTCAGCCTCGAAAAGCTGCAATCGCGGTTTGCGGGCTATGGCATCAACTTGAACTCCAACCGACTACTCGCCGCCTTGAAATGGCGACTGGTCGATGATGCATCTGGCGAGGTCATGGCCTCTTCGGATGAGCAGATTGAGGATCAGCCTCGGCCCGTATTTGAAGGAAATTCAGCCTCTTTTACAGAGGCGATTGAGAACGAACGGTTGCTGCATCATGCAACATTGGCCGCCGAAACCACAGCGAGTAAGGCCTTCGCGCTGCTTCGTGAACAGGGCATATGCAAAGGGGATAGGATTGCACCTTTTAATCGACCAGAGCCATCTGCGGCAATTCAGACAACGGCGAATGTACCTGAGAAAGTAAAGCCTTTGCCGCTGACTCCCTTGATGCCGAAACCCATCAACTCCCAATCCCAACCGCCGGATTTAGGTCCGCAGCCCAGCGGGACCAAAATAAAACCAACGCCGATGCATTCGCATTCACTCGAGATGCGACGCGTTGCCTTGGTAATCGGCAACTCGACCTACCGTCAAATACCAAGCCTCATCAATCCGATCCATGATGCCAGAATCGTCGGACAAGCCCTTATAAAGGCTGGATTCGAGTTGATTGGTGGTGAGCCATTGCTTGATCTGACGCGAACTGCGATGGAAAAGGCCATACAGGACTTCGGCACACAACTCAGTCGGCATCCAGGGTCGGTGGGACTGGTCTATTACGCAGGACACGGTATCCAGGTCAACGGCGTGAACTACCTGATGCCAGTCGAGGCGAACCCCTCAAGAACCGCGGATCTTCCCCGGCAAATGATTGACGCAACCCACCTCTTGACCGAGATGGAAGACAGCCGAACCGGCCTGAATATCCTGATACTCGATGCATGCAGAAACAATCCCTTTGGTGGACGGGGTATCCGACAGACGTCAACAGGGCTGGCACAGATGCAGGCTCCCCGGGGCTCAATGATTGTCTATGCAACGCAACCCGGAAACATTGCTCAGGATGGCCCGCCGGGTCAAAACAGTCCCTTCGCTAAGGCCTTGGCTGCCTCACTGGTTGAACCTGACCTCGATCTTTTCGGGACCTTTAATGCCGTCGGGCTCCGCGTTGCCGATACAACAAACGGGGCGCAACAGCCTTGGATTTCAAGTTCGCCCATCGAGGGCCGGTTTTGTTTCATCCGTTGCTAACCTCAGGTTGCTCCCTCCGAGCGATCGGCATTACTTACCTTTTGGTCCTTTCACATGCGGGCATGGCAACGGCAGAGCCCTTCTTCGCCGGTGGCTACATTCCAGAAGTGGCGGAACAGTACGAACGCTTTCCTCTAAGACCATCCTTTCGAGACCTCTTGCCGCCTCAGGTGGATCTCTCGGCAGATTTTCCGCGGGCAGGACGGCAGGAGAATCAGCCCTCCTGTGTCGGCTGGGCCCTTGCCTATGCAACCCGAACCTATTACGCAGCGCGGGCCAGACGACGTGGAGATCGGAGGCCAGAGCCCTTCAGCCCAGCCTTCATTTTCAACCAGAGTAAAATTGGGAATTGTCAGGCAGGCAGCACCATCTCGGCCGGACTGGAGGTGCTGAAAAACCAGGGGGCGGCCCCTTGGTCGGATTTTCCCTATGACCCTCTCCATTGCGAGCAACAACCCTCAGCCGAGGTACTTGCTAATGCCAAACGATTTCGGATCAGCGACTGGTCCAGAGTCAACACAAAGGAGGTCAATGCGCTGAAGGCCGAACTCTTTCAGGGAAATCCCATCGTCTTTGGGATGTTTATTACTCCCTCGTTCTATCGCCTGAAATCCGGGGTCTTCTCGGACATGGCCGAGCACACCACCGCAGGCCATGCCATGGTTATCGTCGGATACGATGATGCCTTGGGGGCCTTCAAGATTTTCAATTCATGGGGCAAAAACTGGGGGGAGCATGGCTTCGGCTGGATCAGTTATGCCTCGCTAATGGCCCGCATTCAAAATGCGTTCGTGATGTCGGTGGATCCTCCATTACCACCCTCAATGCCAGAGCCACTTGCTCCCCACAGTCCGGATCCCAGCCACTTGCCGTTGGAAAGGCGCGAAGCCATAAACGCGCAGATCAACGCATTGAAACAAAAGATCCCCTGCAGCAGGCTCTCATGGTCAGCATCACCCATCGGACACATTGCCGTTCAGGGCAGTGTTGGAAGCCAGAAAGATCTGGAACGGCTTGAATCGTGGCGGCATCAATTCGGCCAGTTGGAAACCGCAGATTTCAGTATTCAGATCGATCCCTGGCCGCTTTGCCCGCTCATTCAGGCCATCAAGGACCACCAAACAGAGTCTCAAGACCTCAAGGTGCAGGTCAATGGGCAGCAGGAACTTGCCCTTAAAGAGGGGGATTCCCTGACCATCTCTGTGGACTATGAACGCCAGCCAAAACACATCCTGATTCTTTACATTCAAGCAGATGGCAGCATTGTGGTGTTGAGGAACGGCTTCACTCAAGAGGATTCAGACTCCGGTCGGGGTTTGGTCTTGGGAAGGCCCCCAGAAAACCTGAGCATTGGACGCCCATTGGGTCATGAAGCGGTGATCGCTCTCGTTACCGATCGCATCTTTAATGGCGAGACCCCCTTCGAAGGGCTGACCACGAACCAGAGCCTCAAACAATTCACGCAGCAGTTGCAAAACTGGCTCGATAGCCACCAAAAGGATTCGGCCCGATCATTCGCGATCGCATTTGCCCTGATCCACTCCGGAAACTGAACGCAAGGCCCCTGATGGTGAGCGGCTTATTCCCCGGTCTCGGTCTCTGTTTTGCCACCAATTAAAAGGTCACGCGGACCCTCAAGGATGACCTCCCGGTAGTGACAGAAAACCAGGTGATAGTCCTTTTGTTCAGCTTCAGGGATCGTCCGGGTCGTGAACTGCTTGACTTGATTTCCCCAGACAATGACTTTTGCCCCATTAGCCAGCAAACCGTTCAAATCGGCAGTCACCCCTGGTTGAGACTCGAGACATGCCATTGTCGCAGTCCAACCATCAAGAACCATCGGATTATGCCCATCCCCTCCCTTGGCAGCACTGATCGCTCCATAGAGCTGATTCAGCGCCTGACTGCCCTCACATTGATTGAGCTGCTCCCACGCTGAATCCGCACACCAACGCCCAGTCCACTTTTCCAGAAGTTTGATCTGCTGTTGCACCGTGGTCGGGCCAATATCGCCACCAACGCCAACTGCAGAGTCAGAGGCATCTTGACAGCCAGAGGATAAACACATGAGGACTACTAGAAATCGAGCCAAGGGGAGTGTGCCCAAGGACTTTAGAATGGATGCCACGATGACCTTTCCCGAATGCTTGTCGTATAAAGCGCGATTATAGGAATGATCGTTGGGAGCTGACAGCCAGTTTTGAATAGCCAATGAAAACCCTTGGCCAAGTTCATGAACTCCAGGAGTCGCAGGCCGCGATTTCACCCTTGGTTGCATGAGGCAGACCCCGACGGCCGGAGAGGCTATCTGGTCACGCGAGGTAATGTCTCAAGGGTGCTGAACCCAGGGTTTTATTTGGCGATGGTAAGGCTTGGTATCCCTGATCGGGGTAGCTCGGTTACCGTCATCTGAAACATTTGATGAAGAAGGGCAAAACCCTCCCGATTCCACTGATAGCCGGTATCAGATGCAAGCGCGTAATGCTTGCCACGGTATTCAACCGAAATATCATCACTATCGGGGCTGCTTTCGGTCTCGGTGATCGCCAGCGTGATCGGCGGGTTCTCAGCTACATTGGGGGTTCTTGCATCTTTCGTAACGTTGTACTCTTTCTCTTCTGAAATGCTTTTACCGACGAAATTGATGACTGCCGCTAAACTGCGTAACTGGAAGTCACCATGCAGTGGCATCTCACCGCCGACAAATCCGGGGCGGATGTCTACACTCAGTTCACTCGCCGGCGTTG